>BA000021.3:0-135000 GCA_000008885.1 Wigglesworthia glossinidia endosymbiont of Glossina brevipalpis
GAAACAATATTTTTATATGTTTTTATTATTAAAAATAAAATATAATAAAAAATTATATATTATTTTTTGATAAAAATTTTAATTATTTTATTAAAATAAAAATTGTAATATTTCTAACTAAAAAATTAAAAATAAAATAAATTTTATAAAAATTTAAAAAATCTATCTAGGTGAAAACAATATGTGTTCTTGTTATAAAGAAATAGATATTATAATTGTTGGAGGTGGTCATGCAGGCACAGAAGCTGCAGCAGTAGCTGCAAAAATGAAATGTAATACTATGTTAATAACTCAAAATATAGATACTATTGGACAAATGTCATGTAATCCATCTATTGGAGGAATTGGAAAAGGTCATTTAGTTAAAGAGATTGATGCAATGGGTGGAATAATGGGAATAGCTGCTGATAATTCAGGAATTCAATTTAGAACATTAAACTCTAGCAAAGGACCAGCAGTACGCGCAACAAGAGCTCAAATAGATAGAAAATTATATTCTTCATTAATTCAAAAAATTTTATCAAATCAAAAAAATTTATATTTATTACAACAAGAAGTTATAGATATTTTAGTGGAAAAAAATAAGATAAAAGGTGTTGTAACTAATGCAGGATTAATAATAAAATCCAAAATAGTAATAATTACTACAGGAACATTTCTAAATGGTAAAATACATATAGGAAATAAGCAGTATGTTTCTGGAAGATCTGGAGAATTTTCTTCTATAAAATTATCTCAAATTTTAAAAGAAAAGTTCTGTTTTAGAATCAATAGATTAAAAACTGGAACTCCTCCGAGAATAGACTTAAAAAGTGTTAATTTTTCAAAACTAGAATCACAATATGGAGATACCCCTATACCTCAATTTTCTTTTATGAAGTTTGTTGGTATAAGGCCAAAACAACTACCATGTTATATAACTTATACAAACAAAAATACTCATAATATTATTATAGATAATATAAAACATAGTCCAATTTATAATGGTTCTATAAAAGGAATAGGCCCGAGATACTGCCCTTCAATAGAAGACAAAGTTGTTAGGTTTTCCAAAAAAGAATCTCATCAAATTTTTTTAGAACCAGAAGGATTAAATAATTATGAAATATATCCAAATGGAATATCTACAAGCCTACCATTAAATTTACAAATAAAAATTATTAGATCAATAAAAGGATTGGAAAGCGCAAATATAACTAGACCAGGATATTCTATTGAATATGATTTTCTAGATCCTAGAGATTTAAAATTAACATTAGAAAGTAAAATAATTTCTGGTTTATTTTTTGCAGGACAAATTAATGGAACTACTGGTTACGAAGAAGCTGCAGCTCAAGGATTATTGTCTGGAATAAATGCTGCTTTAATGTTAAAAAATGGTAGTTTTTGGTTTCCAAAAAGATCTCAAGCTTATTTGGGAGTTTTAATTGATGATTTATGCACTTTAGGAACAAAAGAACCTTATAGAATGTTTACTTCAAGATCTGAACATAGATTAATTATCAGAGAAGATAATGCAGATTTACGTCTTACAGAAATTGGAAGAAAATTGGGAATAATAGAAGATGATAGATGGAATAATTTTTATAATAAAAAAAATATAATATACAAAGAAATAAAAAATCTAAAAAATACTAAAATTTTATTTAATAAGGAAGAAAAAAATAAAATTAATTTAAATATTAATAAATCAGGATCTATTACTGCTGAAGAAATTTTACGTCGTCCAGAAATTACTTATAACGATTTGATATGTTATAATTTTATAAAAAGAAAATTAAAAGATGAAGAAATAATAAAGCAGATTGAGATACAAATAAAGTATGCAGGATATATCAAAAGACAAGAAAAAGAAATCAATAAAAAAACGTACTACGATAACATCATTTTGCCAAATGAAATAAATTTCAAAAAAATTTCTGGATTATCAAAAGAAGTTATAGAAAAACTAAATATTTTTAAACCAACTTCTATAGGCCAAGCTATTAAAATATCCGGAATAACTCCAGCAGCAATATCTATTATTTTGATATGGCTTAAAAAAAATAACTTAATGTATAACAAATAAATAGTTATATGTATATAATAATAATATAATAAATATTATAAAATAAAAAATAATTAATTTATAAAAATTAAAGTATTATTTTTGATAATTATAAATTATAATAAATTTTTAAAATTAGGTTTTTATTATATTTTTTAAATTTTAATTTTTAATAATAAATTATGACCATATACAATCAATCATTAAGTTCAAAAGAATATATATCACATCATTTAAAAAATTTGCAAATAGACCTTAGAACTTTTAAAATAGTACAAGAAAATGATTCATCATCTTTTTGGTTTTTAAATATAGACTCTTTGTTTTTTTCTTTTTTTCTTGGAATTATTTTTTTGTTGTTTTTTAATTATATATCAAAAAAATTTACCATTGGAACACCAGGCAGAATACAAGCGTCAATAGAAATATTAGTAGAATTTATTAATTCTAACGTGAAAGATATTTTTGGTCATAATACAAATAAAATTATTCCGCCTCTTTCTCTTACTATTTTTGTTTGGTTATTTTTAATGAATTTAATGGATTTAATTCCTGTAGATTTTGTTCCATATATAGCTAATTTTATATTTAATATATCTGAATTAAGAATAGTGCCATCATCTGATATTAATATTACTTTGTCTATGTCATTAGGAGTTTTTTTATTGATTTTGTATTTTGGAATTAAAAACAAAGGAATTGTTGTTTTTTTAAAAGAATTTTTTTTTCAACCGTTTAATAATTATTTACTAATTCCAGTTAATTTGGTTCTTGAATTAATTAGTTTATTGTCAAAACCTGTTTCTCTAAGTTTAAGGTTATTTGGAAATATTTATTCTGGAGAGTTGATTTTTATTTTAATTTCTGGGCTTTTGCCATGGTGGCTGCAATGGATTTTAAGCGTTCCATGGGCAATATTTCATATTTTAATTATTATTTTACAAGCATTTATTTTTATGATACTAACAATTATATATTTAGAAATGTCTTTAGAAAAACCAGATAAAAATACAATTTAAGGAGAAATCATGAACAGTATAAATGCAGATCTTTTATATATTTCAGCTGCCATAATTATGGGTTTTGCTTCTATAGGAGCTGCTATAGGAATTGGAATTTTAGGAGGAAAATTTTTAGAAGGGGCTGCTCGTCAGCCAGATTTAATTCCTACATTGCGCACTCAGTTTTTTATTGTAATGGGTTTAGTGGATGCAATACCAATGATTTCTGTAGGATTAGGGTTGTATTTAATATTTGCAGCATCTTAAAAAGAGGAATACATGAACATTAATGCTACAATATTTGGTCAAACTATTGCATTTTTTTTATTTGTTTTTTTTTGCATGAAATATATATGGCCAAATTTGATTTCATTAGTAGAAAAGAGAAGAGAAAATATTGCACAAGCGTTGAACGAAGCTAAACAAGCAAAATTAAATCTAAAAATATCTAAAGAAAAAGCAAAAAAACGAATAGAAAGTGCGCAAATAAAATGTAAAAATATTATCAACGAAGCAAATGAAACTAAAAAGTTATTAATAGAAGAAGCAAAAAAAGAAGCAATAAAAATCAAAGAACATATTATATCACAAGGTCGTTTAGATATATTAGACGAAAAAAAAAGAATGTGTGAAGATTTAAAAACTAAAATATCTGAAATAATAGTAATGAGTGTAGAAAAAATTATAGAGTCATCTATAAATAAAAAAATAAGTGATAACATCATAGAAAGATCTATATCCAAAATAAACAAAATTAAAGGATAAATAGTGACAATATATGAAATTAAATCATATCTATCTCGTCCCTATGCAGAAGCTGCGTTTAAATTTGCTAATGAAAATAATATAGTAGATGATTGGATATATATGATAGAAGAAATATGCAAAATATTAAAAAATATAAAAATTTATTCATTAAGCAGTTTTATTTTAAAAAAAAATAAAAACTTCTTGTTTGAAAGCATAAAAAATAATTTTGATGTTTATTTTAATAATTTTGTTAAAATTATAATAGAAAATAATAGGTTGATTATTTTCCCTGAAATATTGAATCAATTTATTAATTTAAAAAATGATCAAAATAATATAGAAAATATCACAATTATTTCAAAATATAAGTTAGATAAAAAAATATTAAATAAAATAGAAAAAAAAATTAAAAGTTTAATATTTAAAGAAATAAAAATAAATATAAAAATAGATAAATCAATAATAGGAGGTTATATAATAAAATCTAAAAATTTCTTAATAGATAATAGCATAAAGAATAAATTATATAGATTTTCTGAGTATTTATAATAATTTTAGAGGAAATAAACATGCAATTGCGCTCTTCAGAAATTAGTGAATTAATAAAATATAGAATTTCTAAATTTAATGCAGAGAGTGAAATGCAAGATGAAGGAATAATTATTTCAATAAGTGATGGAATAATTAAAATATATGGATTAAATAATATAATGCAAAACGAAATGATTAAATTACCAGAAAAAACATTTGCTATTGCATTAAATTTAGAAAAAGAAATAGTAGGCGCGGTTGTAATGGGTAGTTATTTTCATTTGTCCGAAGGAATGAAGGTTTATTCTACTGGTCGAATTCTTGAAGTTCCTACTGGTAATAATTTGCTAGGAAGAGTATTAAATGCTTTAGGAGAACCTTTAGATTCAAAAGGAGACATATTACATGATTGTTTTTCCCCAATAGAAACTATAGCTCCAGGAGTAATTGATAGATTATCTATAAATGAACCATTACAAACAGGATATAAATCCATAGATTCTATGGTTCCTATAGGAAAAGGACAAAGAGAACTAATAATAGGTGATAGACAAACAGGAAAATCTTCTTTAGCAATTGATACTATTATTAATCAGAAAGATAGCAACATTAAATGTATTTATGTATCAATTGGACAAAAATTTTCAACAGTAGTAAAAACAGTAGAAAAATTAAAAGAGCATGATGCATTATCAAATACAATAATAGTATGCGCAACTGCATCAGATTCTGCAGTTTTGCAATATTTGGCTCCATATTCAGGATGTACTATGGGGGAATATTTTAGAGATAGAGGAGAAGATTCTTTAATTGTATACGATGATCTTTCTAAGCAAGCAATTGCTTATAGACAAATTTCCTTATTACTAAGGAGACCTCCAGGGAGAGAAGCTTATCCAGGAGATATATTTTATCTGCATTCTCGTTTGTTAGAAAGATCAGCTAGAGTAAATGAAATATATGTTGAGAATTTCACAAAAGGAAAAGTTAAAAATAAAAGCGGGTCATTAACAGCCTTACCTATAGTTGAAACTCAAGGAGGAGATATATCATCTTTTGTTCCAACCAATTTAATTTCAATTACAGATGGACAAATTTTTTTAGAATCTAATTTATTTAATTCAGGAATTAGACCAGCCATTAACCCTGGAATTTCAGTGTCTAGAGTTGGAGGATCAGCTCAAACTGAAATAATTAGAAAATTATCAGGAAATATAAGAACGTCTCTAGCTCAATATAACGAACTTTCATCTTTTGCTCAGTTTTCTTCAGATTTAGATGATTCTACAAAAAAACAGTTACAACATGGAGAAAAAATAATAGAAATATTAAAACAAAAACAATATTCTCCAATGTCATTGTCAAAACAAGCTTTGTTACTATTTGCGGTACAAAACAAATACTTAGATAAAATTAAATCAAGTGAAGTTGAGAAATATGAAAATAGTTTATTAAAACATGCAGAAAAAAAATATTCTAATTACATGGAAAAAATTAATAAATCATATATTTATGACGATTTTGTAATAAAAAAATTAAAAAAAATTATGGATAGTTTTGAATTTTTTTAATAGAAATATAAATTTTATTTATGAACTTTTATATTAAAAAATAAAGGTTATATATGTATAATATAAAAGATATACGGCAAAAAATAATTGGAATAAAAAAAACACAAAGCATTACTAGTGCTATGGAGAAAATTTCTGCCATTAAAATGAAAAAATCTCAAAATCTTTTAAATTCTACCAAACCATATTATGAAAAAATATCACTTCTTTTGAATAAATTGCTTTTTCAAAATATAAAATATAAACATCCATATTTAAAAAAAAGACAAATTAAATGTATAGGATATATAGTAGTATCTACTGATCGTGGATTAGCTGGAAGTTTAAACATTAATTTATTTAAAAAATTATTATATGAAATAAATAAATCAAAAGAAAAAAAAATCAACACTAAATTAGTATTGATTGGATCAAAAGCAATATCTTTTTTTCGTTTTTTTGAAGACGAAATAATATCAACTATATCTGGAATTGGAGATACTCCAAAAATATCAGAATTAATTAAGCCAGTACAAATAATGTTAAAAGAATATGATTCTAATATTATTGATAAAATTTATATCATTAGCAATAAATTTATCAATACCATGACTTATGTTCCTGATATTAAAAAAGTTTTACCTATAAGTATTAAAAAATCATCAATCAAATTTAAAAATTTAAATTATTTATATGAACCTGATTTTAGCTCTTTATTTGAATCAATTTTGCCAAGATATATAGAATCATTAATATATCAATCTATTGTAGAAAATATATCTAGCGAACAATCAGCTAGAATGGTTGCTATGAAATCTGCTATGGATAATAGTAAAAATTTAATAGAAGAATTAAGTTTAATATATAATAAAGCAAGGCAGTCTAATATAACTAAAGAGCTAACAGAAATTATTGCAGGTTCTAATAATATTTATTAAAATTTTTAAAAATAAGGATTTATTATGGATACTGGGAAAATAGTCCAAATTATTGGACCTGTAATAGATGTAAAATTTGAAATATCTTTCATTCCAAAAATAAATTTTGCTCTTGAGATAAAAATAAAAAACAAAAAATTAATCATGGAAGTAATGCAACAAATAGGAGATGGGATAGTACGATGTATTTTGATGGGATCCTCCGATGGATTAAAAAGAGGATTAAAAGTTTTTAATTTAAATAAAGGAATAGAAGTTCCTGTAGGAAAACCTACTCTTGGAAGAATAATGAATGTATTAGGAGATCCTATAGATAGAAAAGGAAAAATTTTATCAAGTGAATACAGACCAATTCATAATAAATCTCCAAGTTATAACGAAATTTCTAGCTCAGATGAACTACTTGAAACTGGAATTAAAATAATAGATTTAATTTGTCCTTTCGCAAAAGGAGGAAAAATAGGATTGTTTGGAGGAGCTGGAGTTGGAAAAACTGTTAATATGATGGAATTAATTAGAAATATAGCTATTGAACATTCAGGATATTCTGTTTTTTCTGGGGTTGGAGAAAGAACTAGAGAAGGAAATGATTTTTATAATGAAATGATATCCTCCAATGTAATAGATAAAGTATCTTTAGTTTATGGTCAAATGAACGAACCACCAGGAAATAGATTAAGAGTAGCACTAACAGGATTGACATTAGCTGAAAAATTCAGAGATGAAGGAAATGATGTATTATTTTTTGTTGATAATATTTATAGATATACTTTAGCTGGAACAGAAGTATCTGCTCTTCTAGGAAGAATTCCTTCTGCAGTGGGTTATCAGCCTACTCTTTCTGAAGAAATGGGTATTTTACAAGAAAGAATTACTTCCACCAAGTCTGGATCAATTACTTCTGTACAAGCTATTTATGTTCCAGCTGATGATCTTACAGATCCTTCTCCAGCAACTACTTTTGTTCATTTAGATGCAACTGTAGTGTTAAGTCGTCAAATTGCTTCTTTAGGGATTTATCCTGCTATTGATCCTTTAGATTCTACTAGTAGACAATTAGATCCATTAATAGTAGGAGAAGATCATTATTTAGTAGCTAGAAAAATACAATCAATATTACAACGCTACAAAGATTTAAAAGATATTATAGCTATTTTAGGAATAGATGAATTATCAGAAGAAGATAAAATTTTAGTATCTAGAGCTCGTAAAATTCAACGTTTTTTATCTCAACCTTTTTTTGTAGCAGAAATTTTTACTGGATTTTCAGGCAAATATGTTACTTTAAAGGATACTATTGATGGATTTAATAGCATTATAAATGGAGAATATGATTATATACCAGAACAAGCATTTTATATGACAGGAAATATTTCAGATGTTTTAGATAAATATAAAAAATTTTATTCTTAAAAAGAAGAATCATGAATAATAAATTTTATCAACTAACAGTAATAAGTGCAGAAAATTTTATTTTTTCAAATTTAGTAAAAAAATCAAACATAACAGGATCAGAAGGAAATTTAGGCATCTTACCAGGACACGCTCCTTTAATTACTAAAATAAAACCTGGATTAATCCATATTATTTCCTCTAAAAATATAGAGGAATATATTTATTTATCTGGTGGAATATTAGAAATAAATTCAAATGTAGTAACAGTATTAGCAGACACTGCTATAAGAGGAAAAGAAATAGACGAAAAAAAAGCAATAGAATCAAAAAAAAATGCAGAAGAGCTAATTTTGAAATCTAAAGAAAGACATGAATATATTAGAGCAGTAATTGAACTATCTAAAGCTATAGCAAAATTACGTGTTTGTAAATTGTCAAATAAATAATCTAATTAAAATTATTAATGTTTTACATTTAAACTAAATAATTATTTTTAATATATTATTAAAATAATAAATTAATAATAATAAAATTTAAATAAATAAAATTTTTGTTTATTAATTAATAATTTTTATTTTTTTTAAAATATTTATATATTTCATTTTTACTTTTTTATTTTAAATAGATATAGATTAATGAATGTTTTATTACAAGAATTATTTATAATAATATTATCTGCTGGTAAAGGTAAGCGAATGTTTACTTCTATCCCAAAAGTATTACACAAATTAGCTGGGAAACCAATATTGCAACATATTATTGACAAAGTTTTATATCTTAAAGCAAAAAAAATTAACATAGTTTATGGATATGAAGGAAAGCTATTAAGAAAAAAAATCATATCAAGAGGATTTTCTTTAAATTGGACATTGCAATCAGAACAAAATGGTACTGGCCATGCAGTTCAACAAGTAATTTTTAAAGAAATTGGAAATGATAATGATAAAATACTTATTTTATATGGAGATGTTCCATTAATATCTATAAATACTTTAAGAAAGTTATTATATTCTCATTCTGGCTTTAACATTAGTCTACTAACAGCAGTGATAGATTCTCCAGATGGATATGGAAGAATTATAAGAAAAAACGGAAAAATATCAAAAATAATAGAACATGAAGATGCTTTATCTATTGATAAAAATATTAGAGAAATAAATACTGGAGTTATGGTTGTAAATAGATATTATTTAAGATTTTGGTTAAATAAATTATTAAATAAAAGAAATAAAGACAAAGAAATTTATTTAACAGATATTATTTCTATAGCATATAAATCAGGTAATATAATAAATTCAGTACAACCAGAAAAAGTTTTTGAAATATTTGGAATAAATAATAGATTTCAACTAATGAAATTAGAAAAAATATATCAAATAGAGCAAGCAAAAAAATTATTATTAAATGGAGTAACTTTATCTGACTATAATAGATTTGATTTAAGAGGAACATTAAAACATGGAAAAGATATTTTTATTGATATAAATGTAGTATTGAAAGGAAGTGTTATAATAGGAGATAGAGTAAAAATTGGAAATGGGTGTGTTTTAAAAAATGTAATTATTAATAATGACGTTATTATTCATCCGTATTCTATAATAGAAGATGCTTGCTTAGATTCAAATAGTGTAATAGGACCTTTTGCTCATATACATTCAAAAAGTAAAATAAAAAAAAATGTTCATGTAGGAAATTTTGTTGAAATAAAAAATACTATTTTTGGAAAAAATTCAAAAGTAGGTCATTTAAGTTATTTAGGAGATTCAGATATAGGGAAAAATGTAAACATTGGAGCTGGAACCATAACATGTAATTTTGATGGAAAGAAAAAAAATAAAACTATAATTAAAAATAATGTTTTTATAGGAGCTAATTCAGAGTTGATAGCTCCAGTAATAATTAATTCTGGAGCAGTAGTTGGAGCTGGAACTACAGTAACTAAAAATATAAATAGAAAAGATAAAATAATAAGTAGAATTAGACAATTTTCAATTTTAAGAAAAGAAAATAATTCTAAATAATAAGAAATAAATAATATAATTTTATTTTTTAATAATCGGCAAATTAATTTTTATTTATTAAATAATTTAATTTAGAATAAAAGTTTTTAAAAATTATTGATTATAGATAAACTTAATTTTTTATATTATACATCTTATTTATAAAATTAATCTAGGAAGATGTAAATGTGTGGGATAGTAGGTATAGTTTCACAAAGAAATATTTTAAAATTTTTGCTAACAGGGTTAAATCATCTTGAATATAGAGGTTATGATTCATCTGGATTAGCTGTTATAGATAATAATAATAAATTAAGATGTATAAAAAAAGTAGGTAAAGTAAATGTTTTAGAAAAAGCAATTTTAAATAAAAAAATGTCTTTTTTAGGGAAAACAGGGGTAGCACATACTAGATGGGCTACTCATGGACCTCCTACAGAAAATAACGCACATCCTCATATTTCTGGAAATATAGCAGTAGTCCATAATGGAATAATAGAAAATCATGAACACTTGCGAAGCAAATTGAAATCATACAAATATAAATTTAATAGTGATACCGATACAGAAGTTATTGCTCATTTAATTCATTGGGAACAAAATAAAAATGGAGGCTCTTTGACAGAAGTTGTAAAAAGAGTTTCTAGAATGTTGTTTGGAATATATAGCACAGTCGTTATGGATTCAAATAATCCAAATATATTAATAGCAGAATGTTTTGGAAGTCCATTAATCATAGGGCTAGGAATTTGTGAAAATTCTATAGCATCTGATCAATTAGCTTTATTAAATTTATCAAAAAATTTTATTTTTTTAAAAAATGGAGACATTGCAGAAATTACTAATTCTAAAATTAGAATATGGGATAAATTTAACAACAAAATAAATAGAGATACTGTTCAAACAAAAATTTCTTTAGATATAAATAAAAAAGGAAATTTTAAACATTTTTTAAAAAAAGAAATATTTGAACAACCTAAAGCTATTAAAAATACATTAAAAAACAGAATAAAAAAAAATTATATTTATTTATCAGAATTATCGGGTAAATTTAACAAAACTATAAAATATATAAAACATATTAAATTAGTTGCTTGCGGAAGTTCTTATAATTCAGCAATGGTATCTAAATATTGGTTTGAAAAATTTGCAGGATTATCTTGCAATATAGAAATTGCATCTGAATTTTGTTATAGAAAAATTGTAATATGCAAAAATAGTTTGTTAATTTTTTTATCTCAATCTGGAGAAACTGCAGATATACTATCTGCATTAAGGTTGATTAAAAAATTTAATTATGTTTTTTCTATATCAATATGCAATACACCAGAATCTTCTTTAATTAGAGAATCAGAAATTTCTATTTTAACGCATGCAGGAGTAGAAATTAGCGTTGCTTCAACTAAAACTTTTACAACACAACTTACTGCATTATTGATGTTAATTTCTCACATATGTTATATAAGAAAAATAAATGAAAAATCACAAACAGATATATTTAATGCAATACAAATATTGCCCAATAGAATTGAGCAAATGTTACTCGTAAAGAATTCTGTTAAAAAATTAGTAAAAAATTTTTCTAATAAAAAAAATGTAATTATTATTGGAAGAGGAGAATTATATCCTATAGCTATAGAAGCTGCTTTAAAGTTAAAAGAAACTTCTTATATTCATGCAGAAGGTTATGCTGCTGGAGAGTTAAAGCATGGTACTTTAGCATTAATTGACACCAATACTCCAGTTATAGTATTAGTTTGTAAGAATAAATTATTGAGAAAAACATTATCTAACATAGAAGAAATAAAATCTAGAGGAGGACAGATTTATATTTTTTCAGAAAAAAGTATTTTTTTTTCCAAATCTTCTAATGTAAATATTACAAAATTACCTTTTGTAGAAGAATTATTAGTTCCTATGGCTTATATAGTTCCAATGCAATTATTATCCTATTATATAGGAATAGAAAAAAATGTAGATGTAGATCATCCTCGTAATTTAGCAAAAACTGTAACTGTAGAATAAAAATACTATTTTCCTATACAAAAATTAGAAAAAATTTCATTAAGAAAATCATTTGAGTTATTATTTATTCCTAAAATCTTTTCTAAACAACTTTGTGCTATTCTTAATTCTTCAGATACAAAATCTGATAAATTATATTTATTTAAAAGTTTTTTTGCATTTAAAATATTATTTTTAGCTTTTTTTATTTCTAATATGTGTCTAGTTCTAGCTAATATACAACCTTCTTCGTTTAGAAGAAGGCAATTTAAATCTTTTAAATATTTTATAAGAATGTCTACTCCTTCTCCAGTATAAGCTGATAATGAAATTATATTATTTTTTTTAAAAATTTTAATTTCAGGAATTTCTTTGCTAAGATCAATTTTATTTCTAATGATAGTAATTTTATTTTTTATATTTGAATTGAATTTTGGCCAAATTAAATTTATATCATTTGATTTATCTATGTTGCTATCTACAATTAACAAAATATGATCAGATGTTTTTATTTCTTTTAAAGCTCTTAGTATTCCAATTTTTTCTATTTTATCATCAGTTTTTCTCAAACCTGCAGTATCATAAATATGTAATGGAATATTATCTAAATAAATATGTTCGTGTAAAATATCTCTTGTTGTTCCTTCTATAGATGTAACAATAGCGTTATTATTTCCTGATAAAATGTTAAATATGCTAGATTTTCCAGAGTTTGGTTTTCCAATAATTACTATTTTGGATCCTTCTTTCAAGATTGCTCCTCTGTTAAAAGAGCATTGAATTTTATTAATATTCAATATTATTTTTTCTAAATCATGTTTAATACACTCAATACTAATTTTATTAAAATTTTCTTCTGAAAAGTCTATGTCTACTTCTATTTTCATTCTTAATTTTTTTATAGATAAAATCAAATTATTAATTTTTTTAGAAAAATACCCTCTTATTGAAATCAATGCAGATTTAGCAGCTTGAATAGAACAAGAATTAATAAGATCAGAAATTGCTTCTGCTTGTATTAGATCAATTTTACCATTAATAAATGCTCTTTCTAAAAATTCTCCAGGTTTTGCTAGTCTCATTCCTTTTATAGATAAAATTTCTTGTAATAAAAAATTTAATGCGACAGGAGATCCATGTGCTTGAAATTCTAATACATCTTCTCCAGTTAGGGATTTTGGACTTTTAAAAAACAAAGCTATTCCTTGATCTAATGTGTTTCCGTTTTTACTATAAAATGGTATGTATTCCGCTTGTTTTTCTTTAGGTAATCTTTTTAAAAAAATTTTTGCAATTTTAACTGATAAATTTCCTGATACTCTAATAATACCTATTCCCCCTTTTCCTGGAGGTGTTGCAATTGCTACAATACTATCTTTTTTAAACATATATTTTGATTAAGTATTTTAAAAAAAATTTTTATTGATATTAAAATAAAATTATTTTAAATAAGTATTCCTACTTTTTTTAGATCTTTATATATTATATATTGTTGAATAATAGTAACTAAATTACTTATTATATAATATAAAACTAATCCAGATGGAAACCATAGAAAAAATATAGTAAATATCAATGGCATGAAAGAAACTATTTTTTTTTGAACTGGATCAGAAATACTTGAAGGTGATATTTTTTGTATCAAAAACATAGTAATTCCCATAATAATTGGTAATATATAATATGGATCTTTAGACGATAAATCATTTATCCATAAAACAAAATGAGCATGTCTTAACTCCACTGATCCAGATAGCATATAATATAAAGCTAAAAATATAGGCATCTGTATAATTAAAGGCATACATCCTCCTAGTGGATTTACTTTTTGTTTTTTGTATAAAGACATCATTTCTTTACTTTGTCTTTTTTTGTCATTGCTAAATTTGTTTTTTATTTCAATAATTTTAGGTTGTAATATTCTCATTTTAGCCATTGAAGTATATTGAGCTTTTGTAAGAGGAAACATGATTCCTCTAACCATGAATGTAATAATAATTATTGATATCCCCCAATTATTTATATATTTATATATAAATTTTAAAAGTTGCAACAATGGTTGTGCTATAAACCATAACCAACCGTAATCAACTGTTAAACCAAGATTTGCATCTACTTCATACATTTTGTCTTGAAGCTTTGGACCTATCCATAAAGTAGATTCTATATTTTTTTCTTCTTCTTGATCTATAGAAAAAAGTTCAGACTGGAATCCAATTGATACTTTTTCATCTTTTGGAATATTTTTTGTATAGAATTTATATTTATTTTCTATTTTTGGAATCCAAGCAACAATAAAATATTGTTGTAGCATAGCAATCCATCCATTTGATGTTATAACATTTAAATTTTTATCATTAGAAATTTCGCTGAAATCATACTTTTTGTATTTATTATTATCACTTGAATAAGCTGCTCCTCTATATGTATGAAAATTAAAGTTATACCCATTATTAATTTCTTGATCTTTTATTGACTGTTCTAATTGTCCAAAAAACATCATTTCCATTTTATCTTTATTTGTATTTTTTATTGAATAATTAATTTTTAATGAAAAGCTATTTTTTTTAAAAATAAAATTTTTTACATACTTTAATCCATTTTCTCCATTATAAAATAATGGAACCTGAAGATAATCAGAATTATCTTCTAATATATATAATTTTTTATCACTTATAAAATTAGGAATGTGTATTAAATTATTAATATCATGGTCATTTTTAGTTATAAATCCACTTTTCAGTTTATATATAAAATTTTTAGAACGATCAAGAATTTTAAGAGGTAAATTATTTTTTGTATTTGACAAATAAGTGCGTAAAGAAGCTTCTTCTATATCTCCTCCATACGTATTTATTTTTAAAATAAAAAGATCTGTGATTACAGTTATATAATTTTCTCTTGAAAAAACTTCTTTATTTATATTTTTATTTTCTATGTTTTTTTTTTCTATTATATGATTTTTATCTAAACTTTTATAATCATATGATTCTGATTGCCAAGCATCCAACATCATAAATGTTACAAAAATAAAAGCAATAAACAAAAAATTATTTTGTACGACCATAATGTAGTTATCTCAACGATTTATTTTATTTTTTAGTATTATAATTGGTTTTAAAAAAACCGTTTTTAAGTCATAAGGGTGGCATTTTAATAATCTTTTAAATATAAAATAAAAACTTATTAAAATTCCATTTTTTTTTATTGATCTAATTGCATATTCTGAACATGTTATATTAAATCTACAAGGCTCTCCTAATATGGGACTTAAATAAATTTGATAAAATCTTATTATATAAATTTAAAAATGAGATGCTATAAATAGAATTGATTTTCCCATATTTTTTGTAGCTTTTTATAAATTAAATTGTTGTTTAATATTAATATTTTTCTAGTAGGATTTATTAAAAAATCTATTTTTTTTAAATTTTTTTGGTTTATTCTAAAACTTTCTTTAATTAATCTCTTTATTCTGTTTCTATCATGTGCAAAATTTATTTTTTTTTTAGTAAAAAAAAATCCCATCCTAGGATAATCATAAATATTGGACATAAAAAAAATATTTATCCAATCATTATTAAATTTATCGTTCTTGTTTAAAATCAAATAGATTTCTTTTGATTTAATTATTCTCATTTTTTTTGGTAAAATATTATTTTTTTTTTCATAAATTTTATTTATCAGATACTGTTAACTTACATCTATTTTTACGCCTTCTATGTGATAGAATTTTTCTTCCAGATTTTGTAGCCATTCTTAAACGAAATCCATGATTTTTTTTACGTTTTAATAAAGATGGTTGGAAAGTACGTTTCATGATTTTTATTTATCCTTATTTAACACTTAAAATAAAAAGATTTAAAAAAATATTATTTATTAAGTTTAATATTTTTAAAGAAATATTTGATTTAAATTATTTATATTTTATTTTTATTAAATAAAAAATATTAATCTACATATTTTAAACCTTTTATACAATTCCAATTCTAATAAATAATAACATGAAATTAATTTATTTATTTATATTTAATATAATTAAATTAAAGAAATATATTTTAAAAAAATTAATATTAATTAGGAATATTTTAAACTATATTATTAATATAAAAACTTTTTAATTATATTAAGTTATAAAATAATGAAATTTTCCATAAACAGAGAATATATATTATCTGCTTTACAACAAATATATTTAGTATCTAAGTACAATACATCTATTCCTATAATAGGAAATATACTTATAACAGTATTAAGAAATAAAAGCATGTTTATAACAGGAACAGATTTAGAAACTGAAATAACAAAAAAAATAAAATTAATTTCTGACGTTGAACCTGGGAATACAACAGTATCTACAAAAAAAATTTTAGATATAGTTAAAAGTTTTCCAAAAGAATCTAGTATAAATTTTTTTTTAAAAAATGAAAAATTATTTATTTTATGCAAAAAAAGTAAATTTGTTTTATGTACACTGCCATATAAAAATTTTCCAAATTTAAATAATTGGGAAAAAAAATTAAAAATAAGAATATCAAAAAATAAATTAAAGAAATTAATTGAATCCACTTACTTTTCGATAGCAAACCAAGATATAAGACAATATTTAAATGGAATGTTATTAGAAATAAAAAAAAACAATATAAGATCTGTTTCAACTAATGGTCATAGATTATCAAAATCTAAAATATTTATAGATAAAAATATTTCTGATGCATATATATTTATTATACCTAGATCAGGGGTTTTTAATTTATTACGTATTTTAAATCAGGAAAGTGATTTTGTTGAATTAGTAATAGGAGAAAAACATATTAGAATTAACATAGAAAAATATATATTAACAACTAAATTATTAGAAGGAGAATTTCCAGAATATAAAGCAATTTTCAAAAAAAACTCTTTTAATGTGAATATATTGATAGTAGATTGTTTTATGTTAAAGAATACATTAAAACGTGTTTCTGTTATTTCTGATAAATCTAAATGTATTAATTTAAATTTAAAAAAAAATTTATTAATAATAAATATAAAAAATTTTAATCAAGAGTTAGCAGAAGAATATTTAGAAGCAGAATATCTTGGAAAAGAAATGGAAATTAGCTGCAACTCTGATTATATATTAGATGCATTAAATACAATTGAATCAAAAAGAGTAAAAATTTTTGTTACAAATTCTTATTCTGCTATTATATTAGCAGATGAAATATATAATTATACAAGTCATATAATAATGCCTATGCGTTTGTAAAAACAAAATTTTTAATATTTATTAAGTAAAAAATTTTTTTAAAGACTTTAAATATAAAAATTATATTAATAATATATATAATTAAAGGAGATTATTGAATGCCTCATAATTATACTTCTTCAAGCATTAAAATATTAAAAGGTTTAGAAGCAGTAAAAAAAAGACCAGGTATGTATATTGGAGATACAGATGATGGAACTGGTTTGCATCATATGATATTCGAAGTTGTAGATAATTCTATTGACGAAGCTCTAGCTGGTTTTTGCAAAAAAATAATAGTTACTATACATGAAGACAAATCAATTTCTGTAGAAGATGACGGAAGAGGTATTCCTGTAGACATACACGAAGAAGAAGGAATTTCTGCTGCGGAAGTTATTATGACAGTGTTACATGCAGGTGGAAAATTTGATAATGATTCTTATAAAGTATCTGGTGGTTTACATGGTGTAGGAATTTCTGTAGTTAATGCATTATCTGAAAAGCTAGAATTGACAATATATAGAAATGGAAAAGAATATAATCAAAACTACAATTTTGGATCTCCATGTTTTCCTTTAAAAAAAATAGGAAAAAGTAGAAAAACAGGAACAAAAATAAGATTTTGGCCAAATCTTTCTATTTTCAAAAAAAACATAGAATTCCAGTATGAAATTTTATTTAAAAGATTAATGGAACTATCTTTTTTAAATTCTAATATTTCTATATATTTAATAGATATAAAAAATAATAAAAATAAACATTTTCATTATGAAGGCGGAATAAAAGAATTTGTTAAATATTTACATAAAAATAAAAATCCAATTCATTCTAATATGTTTTATTTTATCAAAGAAAAAGATAAAATTTTAGTAGAAATAGCTTTGCAATGGAACGATGGATTTAAAGAAAATATTAATTGCTTTACAAATAATATTTCTCAAAAAGATGGCGGTTCACATTTGATTGGATTTAGATCTGCAATTACACGTACTATTAACTCATATATGGATAAAGAAGGATATAATAAAAAATCCAAAGTAATTACCACTGGTGATGATACCAGAGAAGGATTAGTTGCTATTATTTCGGTTAAAGTCCCAGATCCTAAATTTTCTTCACAGACGAAAGATAAATTGGTATCTTCTGAAGTAAAAACAGCAGTAGAATCATTGTTAAATGAGCAGTTTTTTATTTTTTTATTGGAAAATCCAAAAGATTCAAAATTTATTGTTAATAAAATATTAGATGCAGCACGAGTTAGAGAAGCAGCAAAGCGAATAAGAGAAATGACTAGAAAAAAAGGAGCATTAGATGTTATAGGAATTCCAGGGAAATTAGCTAGTTGTCAAGAGAATAATCCATCTTTATGTGAATTATATTTAGTTGAAGGAGATTCAGCTGGGGGATCAGCTAAACAAGGAAGGAATAGAAAAAATCAAGCTATTTTACCTTTAAAAGGTAAAATTTTAAATGTAGAAAAAGCACGTTTTGATAAGATGTTATCTTCACAAGAAGTTGGAACTTTAATAACAGCTTTGGGTTGCGGAATAGGGAGAGACGAATATAATCCAGATAAGCTAAGATATCATTGTATTATTATTATGACTGACGCAGATATAGATGGATCTCATATAAGAACTCTTTTATTAACATTTTTTTATAGACAAATGCCAGAAGTAATAGATAGAGGATATTTATTCATCGCGCAACCTCCATTATATAAAATAAAAATAGGAAAAAACAAAAAATATATAAAGAATGATAATGCTATGGAGAATTTTCAAATAAAAAGATCTGTAGAAAATGCATCATTAAAATTAAATTCTAAATCTTCAATTATATCTGGAAAGTCTTTAAAAAATATAATATACGATTTTTTAAATATAAAAAAAATTATTTCTGAAACAGAATTTTCTCCGAAAGAACTATTAATGTATTCTTTGAATCAATCAGAATTAAAAAAAGAACATTTTTTAAACAAAGAAAAATTAAAAATTTGGTTATTAAATTTAGAAAAAAATATTGATGAATTAAATTCAAACAAATTTAAATATTCTTTTGAAATAATAGACAAAGATTGTTCTGGTTTTTATAAATTTTTATTAAAAAAAGAACTATATGGAATTAAAAAAAAGTATTGTATTAATAAAAATTTTATTAATCTTATAGAATACAAGACAATAGTTTGTTTGATAAATAAAATAGACTATATATCTAAAAAACACGCATATGTTAAAAAAGGAAATAATCGTCATAATATAAAAAATATAGAAGAAGCATGTAATTGGTTATTGAAAGAATCTCGCCAAGGCATGACTATACAAAGGTATAAAGGATTAGGAGAAATGAATCCAGAACAGTTATGGGAAACTACTATGAATCCTGTAAGTAGATCAATGATGCAGGTTACAATTAAAGATGCTATAGTTGCAGATCAATTATTTTCTACCCTTATGGGGGATTCGGTAGAACCAAGAAAATCTTTTATAAAAAAAAATGCCTTAAATGTTTCTAATATAGATATATAAGAATTAATTTATTTAATATAAAAATACTTTTATATATAAAGTTATGTGTTTAATTTATTTTATAAAATAAATTATAAGAATATAAAAGTTTATAATTATAAATATATTTAAAGTAAATTTTTTTATGAAAAAATTAATTAGTAGAATTTATATATTTTATTTTATTATGGCATATAATTCATATGTATTATCTAGCGTAAAAGATTATGATAATAATTTAAAATTTAAATCAATTACAAAAGAAAATAAATTAAATAATTTTGATAAAAAAATTTTTTATATTTATTCTAAAAAATCAGAATTTTTATATCCAAGTGATTTTTTGTTTTCAGGAAATGTAAAAATTTACCAAGGAAATTATTTTTTTTCTTCAGATTATATTAAAATAAATTTAAGAAATAAAAAAAAATTTATTTTTGCAAATGGAAACGTTATATACTCTTTTAAAAAAAAATTTGTAGTAAAAGGAGAAAAAGCATTATTTTTTATTAATACAAAAGATGTGGAGATCTATAATATAGATTATAATTTTTTTAATAATTCTTTTGCAGGAAAAGCTGATTCTTTTAAAGGAATAAATAACGGCAATTTTGTAATTTTAAAAAATGGATCTTTAAATTTATGTTCAAAAAAATGCAATACATGGAATATAACAGGTTCTAAAATAATTTATGATAGAAAAAATGAGATTATAAAAATATGGAATGCAAAATTAAATTTTAAAAATATTCCAATTTTTTATGTACCCTTTTTCAAGGTATATGAAAAATATAATGATATTTTTTATTCACCAAAAATATCATATAAAAATAATAACGGATTATCTTTATCTTTTTATTATAAAAAAATTTTTTTTGATAAATATTTTTTTTATTTTATACCTAAATATAATAGTGATGGTACTATTTTATTAAATAATAAAATTTATTATTCAAGTGATTTTGATAAAAAAAAAATAAATTTATATATATTATTTGATATCAAGAAAAATAAAAATAATTGGTTTATAGATTTGAAACAAAATTATTTTTTTAATAAAAAATTAGATATATTATATATCTACAAAAAAAGTAATAATTTTATTATTTTTAATAAAATGTTTGATATAGAAAAAAATTTTTTGCAAAATGAAATTTTAGAAAAATTTAATTTAAAATATTTTTATAATAACTGGAAATTAAAATTAGAATATAAAAAATTTATTATTTTTGATAATAAAAATTTTAATTATATCAAGTTTCCTCATGTTTATTTTTCTTATTTTGATAATAAAAATAAAAATTTTAAATTTAATTTTGTTGGGAAATTTTCTTATGAAGAAGATAAAAAAATATTACATATTAATATAGAACCTTTTTTATCTTTTTTATTTTTAAATCCAAGATTATCTATTTATAATGAGATTAAATTTATAATGACTAACTATTATAAATATAATAATTCATTTTACAATATTAAATATAAATATTTTCCTCAAATAAACTCTAGTATTAATTTTTATAATTATATAATACCTTTTAAAAATTTTTTTCAGGTTTTTGAATTAAACGCTAAATATATATTTAGTCCGTTTTTGCATGAAAAAGAAAATGAAATAAGTAACTATTATTTTATAAAAATGGATTATTTTGGATTATTTAGAGAAAAATTTTATAATAAAATAGGGTATATATATCCAAAAAATCAACTTGCAATAAAATTTACTAATTATATTTATAGAAAAAATTATAATGATGAATTATTAAAAGTATCTTTTGGAAAGATATTTTATTCTTCTTTATATTTTAAAGAGAATAACCATTTAATTTTTAAAAATTGGTATTTAATAAGCAATTTATCAATTAATGATAGATTAAAATTTAATAACAATTTTCAAATTTGTGATAATCTTAAAAAGATATTAAAATTTAATATAAATTTAATATATAATAATGATTATCAAAAATATCATATAAAATATTATTTTATAGATAAAAATTTAATGAAAAATATTAATCATGAAAAATCAATATCAAACGATATTAATAATAAAAATATATCATTATTTAGATTATTTTTTAATACAAAAATAAAAAATAATTTTTATATTTTTGCATATAGTAATTATAATGTTACATACCATAAATATTTTTATAATTCAATTGGAATTGAATATAATTCGTGTTGTTTAAATTACAAGATTTCGTATGAAAGAAATTTAAATCCAAGCAATGTGAATTATGTTAATAATAATAAACAATTTTTATTTAGTATAAGTTTTAATCAAGACGTGAATAAATTTTATGATAAAAACTAAAAATTTTTATTATAAAAAAATTAATATTTATATTTTTCAAATTTTAAATAACTTTTATTTAAATAAAAATTTAGTGTTAAAACATATACTTCTCTTTAAAATTTTTTTTATATCTTTTTGTTTATTTTTTAACGTTAATAAATCTTATTCTAAAGAAATAGATAAAATAATATCAATAGTAAATAAAAAAGTAATTTTAAAAAGTGATGTAGAAAGAATAATAAGTGATAAAAATTTTAACTTTGAAAACTATTTTAATAGTGAAAGCGAATCTCTTAAAAATTTAGTACTAAATAAATTAATTATTGATGAAGTTATTAAAAACAAATTAAATGAATATGAAACATTCTTTTCTTCGGATTTGTTATTTAATGTTAATCAAAATATTTTTTTAGAAAAATATATTAATTTAAATAAAAAAAAAAAAGAAATAACTGATAAATCAATATTAAAATTAGAACCAAATAATTTTTTATATTGGAACATTCAATATGAAAAATTGAAAAAAAAAATATATATTAGTGAAAAAGAAATAAATTATTTAAGCACAATTTTATTTTTAAAAAATAATAATATAAAAATAAATATTAATCATTATATATTAGAAAATCCAAAAATTTTTTCTAAAAAAAATATAATAGAATATAAACAAATTGTTAATAATTTGTTTAAATTATTAAAAAATGATAAATTATCAGAAAAATTGATTTTTAAATATTTAAAAAACAATAAAATTGTTTTAGGAAATTTTATAGGATGGAATAATTTAATAAAACTTCCAAAATATTTTCGTATTTTTTTATTTGATTTACAAAAAAGAAAAAAAATTTTTGGTTTGTTTTTTTTGAATAAAAATTTACATTTATTTCAAATAAAAAATATAAAATATGATAAAAAAATAGAAACAGAAATTAAAATAAAGCATATATTATTAATACCATCAGAAAATAGAGATGAAAATAATACTTATTTTTATTTGAAACAAATAAAAAATCAAATATCTTCTAAAGAAATAAGTTTTTCTAATGCTGCTAAAAAATATTCTGAAGATTTATATTCTGCCTTACAAGGAGGTGAAATAGATTATGATTATAAAAAAATATTTGATAATTTTACATTAAATAAAATAAATAAAATAAAAAAAGGAGAAATAACTGGTCCAATAAGATCATTGCAAGGTTGGCATTTAGTTAAATTAATGAACATAAAAATAGTTGATAATACATACAAAATATATAAAGAAAATGCATATAAAATTTTATTTGAAAAAAAATTATCTGAAGTAATTTATAATTGGTTAGAAAACGAATATAATAATTCATATATAAATAAAATTTGTTATTAATTTAATATGAATAAAATATCTCGTATTATCATAACTCCAGGAGAACCTGCAGGAATAGGATTTGATCTTGTTGTTTTGATTTCTCAAAAAATATGGAGATCAGAATTAGTGATATGCTGTGATCCCGATATTCTTGTAAAAAGAGCAAAAGATCATGGAATAAAATTAAAATTACATTTTTATAATAAAAATTTATCCCCTAAGGTTAGGGAAAAGGGAGAACTTACAATAATTCCAATAAAAGTAAATTCTAATGTTACAAGGGGAATTTTAAACATAAATAACAGTTATTATGTAATTAATACTTTGACTAGAGCATGTTTAGGGTGTATAAATAAAGAATTTTCTGCATTAGTTACTGGACCTGTTCACAAAGGGATTATAAAAGATAGCGGAATAAAATTTATTGGACATACAGAATTTTTAGCAGGATTTAGCTTATGCAAAAATCCTGTAATGATGTTAATGTATAATTCGTTAAGAATTGCATTAGCAACAAATCATATACCAATTAAAGACATATCAAAATGCATTAATTTTAATTTAATTAGAAAAAAATTAATTGTTATATTCAATTCATTAAGGAACATATTTAAAATTAATAATCCATGTATATATGTATGTGGTCTGAACCCTCATGCTGGAGAATCAGGTCATATTGGAACAGAAGAAATTAATATAATCCAACCAGCAATATCATCATTAAAATATTTACCATGTAAAATAATAGGTCCTATTTCAGCTGATAGTATTTTTCAACAAAAATATCTTAAAGATGCAGATGCTATTTTAGCCATGTACCATGATCAAGGTCTACCTATGATTAAATACATCGGTTTTAGAAAATCTGTTAATATAACTTTAGGTTTGCCTTTTATTAGGACATCGGTGGATCATGGAACTGCTTTAAACATAAAAAACTTAAATGAAATTAGTAGTAAAAGTATGGAGAAAGCTATTTCTTTAGCAATTGATATAAGTCAAGATAACTCAATAAAAAAATAAATATTTAAAATGCATAAACCAATAAAAAAATTAGGTCAAAATTTTTTAAAAGACAAAAAAATTATAAAAAAAATTATAAATTTTATAAATCCTAAATACAAAGATAAAATTATAGAAATTGGGCCTGGGCTCGGAGCTTTGACTATCCCTATTTCTAAAATATCTAAAAGTATAACTGCCATTGAAATAGATAAAAATTTAGTTTATTTTTTGAATAAAAATAAAAATATAAAAAATAATTTAAATATAATAAATATTGATATTATGAAATTAAATTTAAAAAAATTTTTTTCTTCTTTTTGCGACCCTGTAAGGATATTTGGCAGTTTGCCTTATAATATATCAGTATCATTAATGTTTAATTTTATAGAAAATTATAATAAAATAATTGATATGCATTTTGTGATCCAAAAGGAAGTTGCACAAAGAATATTAGCGAGACCAAATAATAAACATTATGGATATATTAGTGTTATAATGCAATATTATTTTTATGTAGAAAAATTAATTGACATATCAAATTGCGCATTCAAACCTATACCAAAAGTACAATCATCTTTAATTAGAATGAGGCCCCACAAAGTGTGTCCATTTCCTTTTTGTGACATAGATAAAATGAAAGTTTTATTAAAATCAGCTTTTAATCAAAGAAGAAAAATGTTGAAAAATAGTTTAAAAAAATATTTTAGCGTCGAACAAATTATTTTATATAAAATTAATCCAAAATTAAGAGCAGAAAATTTAAGTATTGAAAATTATTGTAATTTATCTAATAATATGATCATAAAAAAATAATATTTAAGTTTATTTTTAAAATAAAAATGGAATTATAATAAAATGTCTCATTATTTAATTGGAGATATTCATGGATGTTATTCTGAATTTAAATCTATGTTAGATTTAATTAATTTTAACCTTAAAAACGATATTATATGGATTGCTGGAGATTTTATTGGTCGTGGGCCAGACTCTTTAAAAGTTTTAAGATTAATATACAAACTTAAAAGAAATATATTTGTTGTATTAGGTAATCATGAAATAAATTTGCTTTTATTATATGCAAAAATAAAAAAAATAAAAGAAGAAGATAAATTAACAGAAATTTTAAATGCACCAGATTTAAAAATTTTAATTTCCTGGCTAAGAAAACAGCCACTATTAAAAATAGATAAACAAAAAAAAATAATCATGATTCATGCAGGCATTATTCCAAAATGGGATATGTCCGATTTAATTACAAATTCAAAAAAAGTTGAATGTGAACTAAAAAGCAAAAACTATAAAAAATTTTTAAAGTTTATGTACATAAAAAACAATGAACATAAAAACATCTGGAAAAATAATTTGCCAGAAATTATTAAAATGAGATTAACATTAAATATTATAACTCGTATTCGTTACTGTATATCTGAAACAGAAATAGACCTATTACATAAAGAACATCCAGAAAAATCTCCAAATCATTTAATACCATGGTTTAAATTTAAAAATAATATTACAAAAAATTATAGTATAGTTTTTGGACATTGGTCTTCTATTAAAGATTACAAGACCCCAAAAAATATATATGGATTAGATACAGGATGTTGTTGGAAAGGAGAATTAACAGCATTAAAATGGGATAATAAATTATTTTTTAAAATAAAATCTAAATAAAAAAATACAAACATAAAAATATTTAATTTTTAAAAAAAATTAATATTTTTTTAAATTTTATTAAAAATTCTAAAATACATACTATATTTATTTTTTGTATCACTATTAAAATATTTCTCAAATGATAGAATCCATTTTTTTCTGTTATATCTTGGAAAAAATATATTTCCATTAATTTCTGCATTAATAACAGTCAAGTAAAGTTTTGTTGCTTTAGGCAAAAATATTTTATAAATTTGTTTTCCTCCAATAATCATTACTTCGTTGTAATTTTTAGCAAAAAATAATGCTTGTTTTGGATTTTTAGCTATTTTTAAATTTGACATTACATTTCTATATAAGTTTTTGCTTAATACTATATTAATGCGATTCTCTAATGGTTTTTTTATAGATTCAAAAGTTTTTCTTCCCATAATAACTGGTTTATTTATAGTATTTTTTTTAAACCATGATATATCTTCCGGTAAATTCCATGGAATATATTGATCATGTCCTATTACTTTATTTTTAGATTGAGCCCAAATTAAACTTATATCCATATTATTTTATCAAATAATTTTATTTTTTAATAAATTAATTTTATTATGAAATTCTTGCAAAGATAATATTTCTTTAGTTGGATCCATGCTTAAAGCTTTTATTATAAAAAAATCTTCATAAGATTTTCTATCAAAGTATATTTTTTGGTTTAAAGAAAAAGACCAAAAAGATTTCTTTTTTTCATTAAATTCATTTTCATTATAAAAATAAACTATATAGTCATATTTTTCATGCATAATATGTTTTTTTATATTTATATTTTTATCATATATTTTATTAATGTCAGAAAATAGCAATCCATTATTTATTAAAATTTTAGCTAAATCAACTGTGGTATCAATTTTAAAATTATTTTTTAACAAAAATTTAATTATTGTTAAAAAATTTTTTTTATATCTGCTAGAAAATAATAAAAATGCTTTTTTTTTAGAAAATATTTTGTTTATATTCAATTTGCTGCCTAATATTGCTTTAGATAAAGCTGTATATATACATTTACTTATTCCCATAACTTCTCCAGTAGAATACATTTCTGGCCCTAATACTCCTTTGCATTTTGGAAATTTATTAAATGGAAAAGTTGATTCTTTAACTGAAAAATAAGGAGGATATTTTTCTTGAACAATTTTTTGATGCAACAAGGATTTTCCTATCATAGATAAAATAGCTATCTTTGTAAAAGATATTCCAGTAGCTTTAGATATAAAAGGAATACTTCTAGAAGCTCTAGGATTAACTTCAATTAAATAAATCATTCTATTTTTAATTGCAAATTGTATGTTTAAAAATCCTTTTATTTTAAAAGCATGAGAAATTTTCTTTGTTTGTTCCTTAATAGAGCTTTGAATTTCTTTAGATAAAGAAAACGGTGGAAATACAGAAGTGGAATCACCTGAGTGAATTCCTGCAAGCTCAATGTGCTCAATAATTCCACAAATTAATAAATTTTTTCCGTCAAAAATTGCATCAACATCTACTTCAATGGCATTTGTTAAAAATTCATCTAATAATATTGGGAAATTTATTGAAATATTTTTTTTATTTTTAAAATAAAGCATTAAATCTTTTTTATTATATATTATTTTCATATATCTACCTCCTAAAATATAGGAGGGTCTAATTATAATTGGATAACCTATCATTTCTGCTTGTTTTATTACAGAATTAATATTTTTTGAAACAAAACTTTTAGGTTGATTTAATCCGATATTATTTATTATTTTTTTAAATTTTTCTCTATTTTCTGCTAAATTAATATATTTATATTGAGTACCAATAATTGGAATTTTAAATGAATTTAATTCATTAGATAATTTTAATGGAGTTTGTCCTCCAAATTGGAGGATTACTCCAATAGGGTTTTCTATTCTTACTATTTCTAGTACATCTTCTATTGTAATAGGTTCAAAGTATAAACGATCTGATATGTTGTAATCTGTTGATACTGTTTCCGGATTACAATTAATAATTATTGCTTCGTATTTACTATGTTTTAAAGTAGTTATAGCTTGAACGCAACAGTAATCAAATTCAATTCCTTGTCCAATACGATTTGGACCACTTCCAAGTATTATAATTTTTTTATTTTTTTTATTTGGATTTGATTCACATTCGTCTGAATAAGTTGAATACATATAAGAAGTGTTTGTGGAAAATTCTCCTGAGCATGTATCAATTCTTTTATATACCGGGTGTATATTATAATATTGTCTTAATTCTATTAATTTTTTATAACTAACATTTAATAAATTTGCTATCCTTATATCGGAAAATCCTTTTTGTTTTAAAAAAAATAAAAATTCTTTGTTTAATTTATTAATTCCTTTTTTTATAACTTTATATTCTAACTTTACGATTTCATAAATTTGATAAAGAAACCAACAATCTATTTTTGTAATATATGATATTCTTTCAATAGATATTCCAATTCTGAACGCATCCGCTATATACCATAATCTATTTGAATCTGATTTCATCAACTTTTTGTAAATTATTTTTTTTACATTTTTATCGCTCAAATTAACAATTGAATCAAATCCATAAATATTAATTTCTAAACTTCTAATTGCTTTTTGTAAAGATTCTTGTTGATTTCTTCCTATAGCCATCACTTCGCCTATAGATTTCATTTGAGTTGTTAATGTATTATCTGATTCAACAAATTTTTCAAAATTAAATCTTGGTATTTTAGTAACCACATAATCCATAACTGGTTCAAAAGAAATTGGTATTTGATTGTTTGTAACTTTATTCATTAATTCATCAAGATTATATCCTATAGATAATTTAGCGGAAATTTCAGCTATAGGAAACCCTGTGGCTTTAGAAGCTAAAGCAGAAGATCTAGAAACTCTTGGGTTCATTTCTATTATTATCATTTTTCTAGATTTTGGATGTATTGCAAATTGAACATTAGCCCCCCCAGAATTTACTCCAATTTCTTTCATTATAGATATTGCTGCATTTCTCATTATTTGATATTCTTTGTCGCTTAGTGTTTGTATTGGAGATACTGAAATAGAATCACCAGTATGAACTCCTATAGGATCAATATTTTCTATAGAACATACAATTATACAATTGTCTTTTTTATCTCTAATAATTTCTAGTTCGTATTCTTTCCACCCTAATAAAAATTCATCAATAGAGAATTTTATCTTTTCATAATAATTTTTTTTGATTTTAGAAAAAAAATATATTAAATCTTTTTTATTATACAATATTCCACTGTTGGATCCTCCCATTTCAAATGAAGATCTTATAATGCATGGAAATCCTATTTTACTTGTTAACTTTATAGCTTCTTCTGTAGATTCAACAACTCCAGATTTAGCAGTTTTAAGACCAATATTATTCATTGATTTTACAAACAAATATCTATTTTCAGCTTTTTTGATAGATTCTGAGTTAACACCTATCATTTCTACATTAAATTTTTTTAAAATTCCTAATTCATCTAATTTTAAAGCACAATTTAAAGCAATTTGTCCTCCTAAAGTAGGTAAAATTGCGCTTGGTTTTTCTTTTTTTATAATTTTTTCTATTATTTTTATATTTATAGGTTCAATATAAGTTGAATCTGCTATATCTGGATCAGTCATAATAGTAGAAGGATTAGAATTTATTAATATTATTTTATAACCTTCTTCTTTTAAAGCTTTGCATGCTTGAGTTCCAGAATAATCAAATTCACAAGCTTGTCCTATCACAATTGGACCTGATCCTATTATTAAAATGCTTTTTATATCTTTTCTTTTTGGCATTTTAATTTCCTATTTTTTATTTAAACGATAATCTTTGACAAGATTAATAAAATTTTTGAATAAAAACAATGCATCTTTAGGACCAGGAGAAGATTCTGGATGTCCTTGAAAACTAAAAACTGGTTTATTTATTAGTTTAATCCCCTGTAAAGTTTGATCAAACATAGAAATATGAGTAATTATTATATTTTTTGATAATGTAGATTTATCAATTGCGAAATCATGATTTTGAGAAGTTATTATTATTTTGTTTGTTTCCAAGTCTTTTACTGGATGATTAGATCCATGATGACCAAATTTCATCTTTAATATTTTTGCTCCATTAGCTATAGCTAATAATTGATGGCCAAGGCATATTCCAAAAATTGGAATTTTTGTTTCAAGTAAACATTGAATGTTACGAATAGCATATTTATAGATTTCTGGATTACCTGGTCCATTAGACAATAAAATTCCGTCTGGATTTAATGATATAACATATTTTGATTTAGTAGTTGCAGGTACAAGTGTAATACGACATCCTAGATTTATTAAATTTTTTATAATGCTAAATTTTATTCCAAAATCATACGCTACAATATTATAAAAAAAATTTTTTTCAATATATTTTTTTTTGTATATAATTTTTCTTTTTGTGGTAACTAGTTTTACTAGGTCTAAATTTTTTTTTTCTAAAAAAATTTTTATTTTACTTTTAATTTCTTTAAAATTTATATTTGTTCCTTCTGAGGAAACATATCCATATTGTGTTCCAGATTTTCTGATTAATCTAGTTAATTTTCTTGTATCTATTCCGCTAATTCCTATTATATTGTTTAATAAAAGAAATCTTGAAAAAGATAGTTTATTTCTAAAATCGCTAATTATATTATGAGTTTGATATAAAATAACTGCTTTTACTTGGATTTTTGAAGATTCATTATTATTTATTTCAATTCCTATATTTCCTATATGAGGATAAGTAAATGCTACTATTTGATTGAAATATGAAGGATCTGTAATTATTTCTTGATAACCTGTTATTGAGGTGTTAAAAATAACTTCTCCTATGCTAGTTCCTTTAGCCCCTATGCTATTTCCATAAAATTTTGTTCCATCTTCTAAAATTAATAAAGCTTTATTTAACAAAATATTCTCCATAATTTTATTATTAATTGCTTTTAAAATTTTTCGCTTGTTTATTTAAAATATGAGACATATTAAACAAACCAGTTTTTTTATTAGATAACCAAATTGCAGCTTTTATTGCTCCTAAAGCAAATATTTTTCTATTATATGCTTGATGTGTAATTTCTATTTTTTCTCCTAAAAAAGAAAAAATTATTTTATGTTCTCCTATAATATTCCCTGATCTAATTGAAGATATTTTAATATTTTTTTTTATTTTTAAATTTTTTAAAATGTTTTTTTTAATTAATATAGAAGTTGCAGATGGAATATCAGACTTTTCTTTATGATGACATTCTATGATGTCTATATCAATATTTTTAATATTTCCAATACTAGATATATTTTTTAATAATCTGAAAATAATGTTTGCTCCAAAACTGAAATTTTCAGAATAAAATATTGCAATTTTTTTTGACATATGTTTAATTAATTTGTTTTGCATTGCATTAAATCCAGTAGTTCCGATTACCATTTTTTTTTTGTTTTTATAACAAAAATTTAAATATTCTAAGCTAGACTTGACTGATGTAAAATCAATTAATACATCAAACTTATCTGATATATCTTTAATATTATCATTTGTAAACACGCCAATAGGAAAAATATTAGCTAATTTTCCTATATCATAATTTTTAAAAGAAGACTTATGTCTTACCAGGGAAGAAGTATGAATAATTTTTGAAATATTTATAGCTGTTCTGGTTATTTGTTTTCCCATTTTACCATTTGCCCCGGTTGTTGCTATTCTTATTGAAGAAATTTTTTTATTATTTTTCATTTATTGTCTCATGTTAAATAAAAACATAATTTATATAAATTATGTTTAATACATAAAATAATTTTATAAAAATTATATTTGTAATAAATAATTATATTTTTTATTTTTTTATTAAAAATAAAATTATTTATAATTAATAAATTTATATTTAAAAATTTTTAATATTTATTCTTAAATAAGATATATTAAGATTAATATTTTATTTATATAAATTTAAAATTTATACAAAAATACAATTTTTTTGTAAAAAGGATATTTTATGAATTTTAATACTATTTTTAGTAGTTCATTTAAAATTATAACAAATTTAATTTTTATTTTTTTTGTTTTATATGGATGTTTTTTGATTTTAAATCCATTCATTATAAGCTTTATCTGGGCTTCTATAATAGTAATTTCAACTTGGCCTTTATTCATAAGAATAAAAAAATTTTTATATAATTCATATTTTTTATCAATTTTATTAATGGAAATGTTATTAATTTGTTTTTTTATATTCCCTGTTTTTATTGTATCAACTTCATTTTTTAAAAATTTTTCAAAAATGATATCTTTGATTATAACATTTGATCAATATATATTTTCAAATTTATTATTAATAAAGAAAATTCCAATTATTGGAAATAAATTATTTAATACTATTAATATTTTAATTTATGAAAAAAATTTATCGCTTTATGAAAAATTAGAACCATATATAACTCATATAACTAAAATAATATTATCCAATTTAACATTAATATGGAATTTATTTTTTAATTGTTTATTAACAGTTTTGTTTAGTATATTTTTATATTTTAAAGGAAATTATATTAATAAATTTATTAAAATTTTTATTTATTATATAGATGATATTAAAGGAAAAGAATTAGTTGTTCTTGCCGAAAAATCTATTAGATCTGTATTTGTTAGCGTTATTTTAGCATCCATAATACAAACCATATTAAGCAGTATTGGTTTATTTATATCTAATGTTCCATTTAAATCAATTTTAATTATATTAATATTTATTTTTTGCATTACTCAATTAGGAATTTTTCCTATATTTATACCAATAATTTTATGGTTCTATTATAAAGAAAATTATATTTTTAGTACAATATTATTTGTATGGTCATGTTTAGTATTTGCTTTAGATAATATTTTAAAACAAATCTTAATTAAAAGTATAGGAATAAAATTACACAATTTGTTAATAATTTTTGGAATTTTAGGAGGTTTTTTGTCATTTGGAATGATTGGAATTTTTATTGGACCTACTATATTAACAATTTCTTGGAACTTGTTAAGAAATTTAACTTTTAATTATAAAATTAAAAAAATTAATTAATTTTACATTACTATTAATATTAAATATTTTAAAATAAATAACAGATTTATAGTTATTTTATAATTAAAACACAAATAAAATTTTTTTTAAAAAATTATTTATATAATATTTTTATTAAAATTAATTATATTTTATAATATATTTAATATATTTAAATTAAATAAATTATTATTAAATTCTGTATTTTGTATAACAATTAATTATATTAAATAAATTTATATTTTAAATATATAAAATTAATATAAAAATAAAATTATATTTATATTAAAATTTTTATAAAATATATAAAAATAATGATATTAATTTTAATTTGTAAAATTTATTAAAAAATAAAATTATGTTATTTCAAAAACACAATTTTTATTTGCAAAATAATTAAAAACTTAATATAAATATTAAAAATTTAATTAAATTTTATTTAAATAAAATTTAAAATTTTTTAAATTTTTGTAAAATTAAAAATTTAATTTAAATTAATAAATAATATAAAATTAAAAGCACATTATATATTTATACAAGTATATTTATAAAAATTTAATATTTAAAATAAAATAAATTTTATTTTTAAAATAAAATCTGAAATTTTCAATTATTTTCTTAAAATAAATAGAATTATAAATAAAATAATTATATATATAAAATTTTTGTTTTAATTTATTAATTTACTAGTAGTTGATTGATATATGATATAAAATGTATTAAAGTATTTTTATAATTTTTTATTTTTAAAGGAATATAATTTATATGGTAACTATTAATCAATTAGTTAGAAAATCTCGTTCTAATAAAATTATAAAAACCAATGTTCCAGCGTTGTCTTCGTGTCCACAAAAACGTGGAGTATGCATAAGAGTTTATACGACTACACCTAAAAAACCAAATTCTGCTTTAAGGAAAGTATGTAGAGTTAGGTTAACTAATGGATTTGAAGTAACATCTTATATAGGAGGAGAAGGTCATAATTTACAAGAACACTCTTCCGTTCTTATAAGAGGAGGGAGAGTAAAAGACTTGCCTGGAGTAAGATATCATATTGTAAGAGGAGCCTTGGATTGTGCTGGAGTAAAAAATAGAAAAAAAGCAAGATCTAAGTATGGAGTAAAAAAAATAAAAAACAAATAAATTTAAATTTAAAAAAATAAAATATTAAAATTGGAGTTTTAAATGCCTCGCCGTAAAATGGTAAATCAAAGAGCAATTCTTCCGGATCCTAAATGGAATTCAGAAATACTTTCAAAATTTATTAATATTTTAATGGTAAATGGGAAAAAGTCTATTTCAGAAAAAATTATATATACTGCTTTAAATAACTTAAAAAAAAAATTAAACAAAGATCATTTAACTATATTTGATTTAGCTTTAGAAAAAGTTCGTCCAATAGTAGAAGTGAAATCTAGAAGAGTTGGGGGATCTACATATCAAGTTCCAATAGAAGTAAGATCTAGCCGTCGTAACGCATTAGCAATGCGGTGGATAATAGAAGCTGCAAGAAAAAGAAAAGACAAATCTATGTCTTTACGTTTAGCTAAAGAGATAGAAGACGCATTAGAAAATAAAGGGACTGCGGTTAAAAAAAGAGAGGAAGTTCATCGTATGGCGGAAGCAAATAAAGCTTTTGCTCATTACAGATGGTAAATAAATAATAAAAATTTTATTTTTGATTAATTTTGGTGAATTAATATGCCTCGACTAACACCTATTGTAAATTATAGAAATATTGGAATTAGTGCACACATTGATGCTGGAAAGACTACTACTACTGAAAGGATTTTATTTTATACTGGTGTGAATCATAAATTAGGAGAAGTCCATCATGGATCTGCTACTATGGATTGGATGGCTCAAGAGCAAGAAAGAGGAATAACAATTACTTCAGCAGCAACAACATGTTTTTGGTCTGGAATGTCAAATCAATTTAGCTCACATCGTATTAACATAATCGATACTCCAGGTCATGTAGATTTTACAATAGAAGTAGAGAGATCTATGAGGATTCTCGATGGAGCAATAATGGTGTACTGTGCTGTAGGAGGAGTTCAACCTCAATCTGAAACAGTATGGAGGCAAGCAAATAAATATAATGTTCCTAGGATCGCCTTTATAAATAAAATGGACAGAACAGGAGCAAATTATTTCAATGTAATTAATCAAATAAAGGATAAGTTATATGCAAATCCAATACCAATACAGTTACCCATTGGAAAAGAAAATAATTTCGTTGGAATAATTGATTTAATTAAAATGAAATCAATTTATTGGAGTGAAATAGATCAAGGAATAACTTTTGAATATAAAGAAATACCAAAAGATCTTATGGTATTATCTAATTCATACAGAAATATTTTGTTAGAAACTTCAGCTGAAGCATCTGAAAAATTAACAGAAAAATACTTGTACAAAAATTTAACAGAACAAGATATTATAGAAGGATTAAGAATAAGATCATTGAAAAACGAAATAATTCCAGTAACATGTGGTTCTGCCTTTAAAAATAAAGGAATCCAATCTATGTTGGATACAGTAATAAATTATTTACCTTCACCAAAAGATATAAAATATTCGAAAAAAAATAAATTTTTATCAAAAAATTATAAAAAAAGCATCCTTCCTAAAGATAACGAACCATTTTCTGCGCTAGCTTTTAAAATAGCTAATGATCCATTTGTAGGAAATTTAACTTTTTTTAGAGTATATTCTGGAAAAATTAGATCTGGGAATACTGTATTAAATTCTGCAAAAGATAAACAAGAACGATTCGGAAGAATAGTTCAAATGCATGCAAATAAGAGAGAAGAAATAAAAGAAGTAAGGTCTGGAGATATTGCAGCAGCAATAGGATTAAAAGATGTTACAACTGGAGATACATTATGTGATCCATTGCATCCAATAATTTTAGAAAAAATGGAATTTCCAGAGCCTGTAATTTCTGTTGCTGTAGAACCAAAAACAAAATCGGACCAAGAAAAAATGAGTTCAGCATTGAATAGATTAGCTAAAGAAGATCCTTCTTTTAGAGTGTCAAGTGATGAAGAATCTGGGCAAACTATTATTTCTGGTATGGGCGAGCTTCATTTAGAAATATTAATTGACCGCATGTATAGAGAATTTAATGTTAGATCAAATGTTGGAAAACCTCAAGTATCATACAGAGAAACAATTAAATCATGTGTAGAAGAAGAGGGTAAATTTATTAGACAATCTGGAGGAAGAGGGCAATTTGGACATGTTTGGTTAAGAATTGAGCCAAATAAATCAAACATTGCAAAAAATAAAAATAATTATACTTTTATTAATAAAATTGTAGGTGGTGCAATTCCAAAAGAATTTATTCCTGCAATAGACAAAGGAATTCAAGAACAATTAAGTAATGGAGTTTTAGCCGGATACCCTATAGTAGATGTTTGCGTTACAGTTTTTGATGGATCTTACCACGAAGTAGATTCTTCAGAAATAGCATTTAAAATTGCTGCATCTATAGCTTTTAAATCTGCATTTATGAAAGCTAGTCCAATTTTATTAGAACCAATAATGAAAGTTGAAGTAGAAACTCCAAACGAATATATGGGCGATGTAATTGGAGATTTAAATCGCAGAAGAGGAATAATAGATGGTATGCAAGATATTAATATGGGAAAAATAATTATATCTAAAATTCCTTTATCTGAGATGTTTGGATATGCTACAGACTTAAGGTCTCAAACTCAAGGAAGAGCATCGTATTCTATGGAATTTTTAAGATATAATGAACTTCCAAATAACATAACAGAATCTATTATAAATTCTAATCAATTAAAATAATTAAAAATCTTGGAAATATAAAATATTTTTAATTTATTTTATAAATATTATTTTTTTTATTTTTATTATTAATTTAGTAAATAAAATTTATTTTAAATAAATTGGAATTTTTTAAAAAAATATATATAATTCCAAAATGTGGAGGCAAATATTTTCATCATTATAATTGATTTTTTACTAAATACATATATATTTTTAAGTAAATATATTTAAACTTATTTTTAATTAAATTTTTATTATATATTAAATGAAATAATTTTTTTTAATAAATTTATGAATTCCATTCAAAACTTAATATTCTTTTTATGTAAAAATAAAAATTTAAATTTATTTTAATGAGTAAAAAGAACTTATAAAAAATTAATAAAATTGAACTTTTGAATAAGTTTTTATTAATTTTATTAATTAACTTTTTATTTAAAAAATTAAAATATTTTATATTATTAAAATAATTTATTAAATAATAATATAGAAATATTTATTTTAAGATATTAAGTATTTTAGTTTTAAACAGTAAATAAAATAGCAATTTTCTTATAAAAATTAATAAACATGTTTTACAGAAAATTTCTATTTTCAAGAAAAAAATATAAATATATTTATAAAATAAATAATATAAATATTATAAAGAATTAATTAAATTTAAAGAAAAATTATTTAAAATTATTATAAATAAAATAAATGAATTTTATATTTTTATTTAAAAAAATAATAAATATATTATAAAATATTTATATTTTTATCTTGATATTTAAAAAGTATTAATTTAAAAAATTTATCAAATAATTATATATCTTATCAGAATTAAAAGGAAATACTAAAATGAGTAATGATAATATTCTAAAAAATATACATGAAATAAACTTATCTTATTTATTATTAGCACAAGAATTGATAAAGCAAGATAAAAAAGTAGCAAGTTTCAGACTTGGAGTATGCGAAGATACTTTAAATAAAATATCAAAACTATCTTTATCTGAATTAATTAAGTTAGGAGCAATTAATCAATTAATTTGCTTATTAAGATTAGATGATGAAAAAGTAATTAATTGTTTAACAAGAGAATCTAGAGTGGATGAACTACAACAAGTTCATACTGGAATTATGTTGTCTACTCAATTGCTCAGATCACATAAATCAAATTCTAATCATGCCCTAAAGGAATAAAATAGTGTATAGAAAAAGTATTATGCAAGAATCTAAAGATATACAATTAGCTACAGAATTAATTTCATTAGGAGCAAGATTGCCTATATTAGAAAATGAAACATGTCTAAGCAGAAGCAGACTGTTAAGGTTGTATAAAGAAGTAAAAGGAACACCTGCTCCTAAAGGTCTTCTTCCATTTTCTGCAGATTGGTTTTTATCATGGGAACAAAATATACATTCTTCTGCTTTTTACAATTCTTATTTATGTTTAATTAAATCAGGAAATATTTCAAATATAGAAGCTATGATTAAAGCATATCATTTATATTTAGAATTATGTCCAAGGTGTCAAAATGGAAACCCTATACTTGGTTTAACAAGAGCTTGGATATTATTACGTTTTATTGATAGCCAATTATTAGGACAAACTAGATGCGTTAAATGCAGTGGAGCTTTTGTTACTTATGCTTTTCATCCGAAAAAAAATTTTATTTGCAGTTTTTGCCATCCACCATCCAGAGCAGTAAAAAAACGTAAACTTTCTAGTGTTGAAGCCGATAATCTCGTATGCCTTTGATTAAAATATAATTTTTAAATTTAAAAATATAATTTTTAAAATAAAATACATAATAAATTGATCTTTTTATTAAAAGACATATTTTAATATTAATTATTTCTAAGGGATTATTGTGTTAATTATAGTTGGTTACTGTGTTGTATTTATTTCTGTGTTTGGTGGTTTTTTATTAGCAGAAGGACAAATTGGAGCTTTATTTCAACCAGTAGAGTTGTTAATTATATTAGGTGCAGGTCTTGGGGCTTTTATTGTTGGAAATAATGGAAAAGCAATTTTTGCAACTATAAAGGCTTTTCCAAAACTTTTTCATTCTTCCAAGTATAATAAAAATATGTATATGGATGTTATGACTTTGATGTATAGATTACTTTCTAAAAGTAGGCAATCAGGACTGATTAGCTTAGAAAAAGACATTGATTTCCCAAAAAAAAGCAAAATTTTTTCTAGCTATCCCGCTCTTATAGAAGATGACTTAATCATAGATTTTATAGTAGATTATTTTAGACTTATGGTAAGTGGAAACTTAAATTCTTACGAAATAGAAGCCTTAATGAATGAAGAAATAGAAACTTGCGAGCAAGAGCATGAAGTTCCAATTACAAGTTTATTGCAAGTTGGAGATGCTCTACCAGCATTTGGAATAGTAGCAGCTGTTATGGGTGTAGTAAACGCTTTAGCTGCAGCAGATAGACCTGCAGCAGAACTAGGAGAGCTCATTGCTCATGCTATGGTTGGAACTTTTTTAGGTATTCTTTTAGCATATGGATGCGTAATGCCATTAGGAGCTTTGTTAAAGCAAAAAAGTGACGAACATATTAAAATGCTACAATGTATAAAAATTACATTATTATCTAGTATAAACGGTTATGCTCCTCAAATAGCAATTGAATTTGGAAGAAAAATTTTATACTCTCCTGAAAGACCATCATTTAACGAGTTAGAAGAACACATAAGAAAAGTAAAAAAATCAAGCTTAGAGTCTTCTAATAATAATACGATTTAAATTCATGAAAAAAAATTCACCAATGATTTTGATTAGATGGAAAAAATCTCAACATTCTGGGCATCACGGAGGTTCCTGGAAGATTGCTTATGCAGATTTTATGACTGCTATGATGGCCTTTTTTTTAGTAATGTGGTTACTTAGTACAAGTACTCCTCAACAAAGAGAACAAATTGCAGATTATTTCAGAATACCAATGAAAGATTCAGTTCAAAATAGTTCTAAATCTAGCATTAGTCCTATTCCTATGCCAAAACAAGGAGGAGATAATATTGACAATAAAACTAATAATATTAAAAATAGAGAACGCGAATTGAATCATCAAAAAGATATAAGGAGATTAAACAAAACAAGATATAATCTTCAGCAAATGTTAAGGAATAATCCAAGATTAAGAGATTTTCAATCAAATATGAAAATAACTTTGGTGCATGAAGGTCTAAGAATTGAAATAATTGATAGCAAAAAACGCCCAATGTTTACGACAGGTGGAAAAGAAATTGCTCCATATATGAGATATATAATGAGAATATTAGCACCTGTTTTAAATGAATTACCAAATCGTATTAGTTTAGCCGGTCATACAGATAATCAACCATATATTAATGGAGAAAGAGGATACAGTAATTGGGAATTATCTGCAGATCGCGCAAATGCATCAAGAAGGGAGCTTATTGAAGGAGGGTTGATGAATGACAAAATATTAAGAGTGATAGGTATGGCTAATACTATGTCTGATGTAAATAAACATCATCATCATGCTTCACAAAGAAGAATCAGCATTATTATTTTAACTAAACAACAAGAAGAAGCAATAAAAAAGGAAAACTCTGAAAGTCATAGCGAATTTATAGAAAACAATGAAGATCCAGCTTCTCAATTGTGGAAATTAGCAGCTCCTCAAGCATTTACTGGAAAAAACGATTTTCAACTCAAGTCTAATAATCAAAATTTTATAAAAGAAAAACAAATAATTAAAAATTAGTTTCTTAATTTTTTTAAAAATTTTAATATAAATTAAATTTTTTAATATTTTATGTCAAATAAAGATGAATTAGAAAAACAAGAAGATCCAACTCCTAATCGTTTAAAGAAAGCACGTTCAAAAGGAAACATACCCAGATCTAGAGAATTAACTTCTTTTTCCATATTAATATTTGGATGGATTTTGATATGGTTTACTGGAAATAATTTATTAGATAAAATAATAGTTGAACTGAAAAAAAATTTAAATTTTAAATTATATTTATATGAACATATTAATTATATATTAGTAAATATATATTTAATATCAAAAAAATTTTTTTTTATTATTTTCCCAATAATTTTTATAATTATGATTATCACTATTATATCTTCGGGTTTATTAGGAGGATGGGTTTTTTCTAAAAAATCATTGAATATTGATTTTTCAAGATTAAATCCATATAAAAATATTTCTCGTATATTTTCTAAAAATGTTTTTATTGAAATGGCAAAAACTTTATTTAAATTTTTTTTTATGTTATTTTCTTGCATATTTTATCTATGGCATACAAGATTTCAAATTTCTGATTTATCTGATAACAATTATTCTAATGCAATTAAAAATTGCATATTAATAATTTCAAAATGTGTATTTGTAATTATTTTAAGTTCAATTCCAATTGTGTTTTTTGATTCTATATTTCAATTATTTACATTTAAAAAAAATTTGAGAATGTCTAAAAAAGAAGTTCAGGATGAAAACAAAGAAAATGAAGGAAATCCTCAATTAAAACATTACATAAGAAAAAAACAAAGACATATATATAATATGCGTATGATGCAAAATGTTGAAAAATCAGATGTTATAATCGTAAATCCAACTAATTATGCTGTCGGTTTGAAATACGAAAAGAACATGAAAGCACCAGTTTTATTGGCAAAAGGAACAGGTAATATTGCAATTAAAATAAAAGAAAAAGCTCAAGAAAAATTTATCCCAATAATAGCAGTTCCACCTTTAGCAAGAGCAATATATAAATATTGTAATATAGGAGAATACATACCTATAGAATTATATGAATCAGTAGCAGAAATATTAACTTGGGTTTATAACTTAAAAAATTGGAAAAAATTAGGAGGAAATCCTCCTAAAAAACCTATTGGAATTAAAATTCCAAATTATATTAATAAAAGAAAAAAACGGAACATTGTTGATGAATCAAAATAATAAAATATTAAATACATTAGAAAATATACTAGGAAATACAAAATACAAAATACTTGCAGGACCAATAATAATATTTTTGATCTTATCAATGATGATTTTGCCACTTCCTCCTTTCATTTTAGATTTACTTTTTGCATTTAATATATCGTTTTCTATTATTATATTGTTGATTTCAATGTTTACTAAAAAAACTTTAGATTTTATAGTTTTTCCAACAATATTGTTATTTTCGACTCTTTTAAGACTTGCTTTAAATGTTGCATCGGCTAGAATAATTTTATTAAATGGACATCATGGGAATTCTTCTGCAGGTAAAATAATAGATGCTTTTGGAAATTTTTTAGTAGGTGGGAATTTTGCCGTAGGAATTATTATTTTTTCTATGCTAGTTATAATAAATTTTATGGTAATTACAAAAGGAGCTGTACGTATAGCAGAAGTAGGAGCAAGGTTTATTTTAGATGGAATGCCTGGAAAGCAAATGGCAATTGATGCTGATTTAAATTCAGGAATAATAGGAGAAAAAGAAGCAAAAAAAAGAAGAAGAGAAGTATCACAAGAATCTGATTTTTATGGATCGATGGATGGTGCTAGTAAATTCGTAAGAGGTGATGCTGTAGCAGGAATATTAATTATGATAATTAATTTAATAGGAGGTTTATTAATTGGCGTAATACAACATGATATGGATTTGAGTATTGCTGGAAAAACTTACACTGTATTAACAATAGGAGATGGTCTTGTAGCTCAAATACCAGCATTAATCATATCTACAGCAGCTGGAGTTATCGTTACCAGGGTAAGTACAAACCAGGACGTAGGAGAACAGATAGTTAATCAACTATTTAATAATTCAAAGGCAACTTTTTTATCAGCTTTTATAATAGGTATGTTAGGAATAATACCTGGAATGCCAAATATAGTATTTTTATTTTTTTCTTCTTTATTATTTTTTATAACTTGGACAATATATAATAAATCAAATAATGAAGAATTAAATGAAAATATTTCTAAAAATTTAAATAATAATAATTTTAAATTAAACGAAAAAAACTATAAAGAAGCTACATGGAATGACGTACATCAAGAAGATGTTCTAGGTTTAGAAGTAGGATATAAGTTAATATCTATGGTAGATGATTCTCAAAATAACGGAGAACTAATAAAAAGAATAAGAGGTATTAGAAAACAATTTGCAAGAGAAATGGGGTTTTTGCCACCAGTAGTTCATATAAGAGATAATCTAGAAATTTCTCCAATTCATTATTGTATTTTTCTTAATGGAGTGGAAATTGGATTTGGAGATGTGCATCCAGAAAAATTAATGGCGATAAATCCAGGAAACATTAAAATTAAGATTAATGGAAATTATTGTAATGAACCAGCTTTTGGTCTTTCTGCTGTATGGATTGAAAAAATTAACAAAGAACAAGCCATAACTATAGGTTATACAGTTGTAGATTCAAGCACTGTAATAGCAACTCATATTCATTCTATGTTAATTAAATATGCTGGAGATATATTTGGAAGACAAGAAGCCCAAAATCTACTAGAACATACTAGAAAAATTACTCCAAAATTAATAGATGGATTAATACCAGAAATATTATCATTAACAACTTTTCATAAAGTTTTACAAAATTTGCTTTTAGAAAAAATCTCAATTAGAGACATAAGATCTATAATCGAATGCTTAGCTGAAAATTCTCCTCAGCAAACTGACGTAGAATCCCTTACTAGCTTGGTTAGACAAAAATTAGGAAGAGCTATAACTCAAAATTTATTTCCAAAAAAAGTTTATAAAAACGAAATTAATGTTATTGGACTAGACCCATCATCAGAGAAAATTTTAATTACTTCATTTCAAAGTGGAGGCTCTATCGAACCAAATATTTCAAATAACCTTATAGAAAATATAAAAACTGCATTAATAAAACAAGAGAAAATTAAATCTCCATTTGTATTAATAGTAAATCCAGTTATTAGGAGTATGATGTCAAAATTTTTAAAACATTTTTTCCCAAATTTAACTATATTGTCTAATTTAGAAATAATTGACGATCGACCTATTAAGTTTACTTCTATTATAAGTTGCAATGCTGTTAAAAATAATAATTAAGCATTTATTTTAAAATTTTTTTTAAAAAATTTATAAGTATTTCCGTCTTCACGGTAAATTATTTCTTCAGATAGATATTTTTTCAAAATATTTTGTATAGATAAAATATGACGCATTTGCAATTTTATTTGCGTATTATTTTTTTCGTTCTTTTCAAACAATATCTTTGTTATTTTTTGTATTTTAATCCATATCGATCTCAAATTTTCATGTTCTTCGTATGGACAATTTATTTTTAATGCGCTTTCTAAATATATACGTTTTTTATCAAAAAAATTTGATTCTTTTATTAATTTATATTTATTTTCCGTAATAGATTGTATCTTTAAATACGACAAAGGAGTTATAGATAATAATTTAAATTCTAAATTTAATGTTTTTTCTAATTCATTCAATGTTAATAAGATTTTGTTTAATACTTCTTCTATTTTTATAAAATTTTTATTTTTCATTTTTATTTTATTTTTTCATTTTTATTATTAATAATTTAATACGTTAACATTAATTAATTATGTTTAAACTTTTTAGATTATTAGGGGTTTAAAAAAAAAAATTTAATTTTATTATTTTTTATTAAAAATTATTTTATATAAAAAACTAATGCTTCATTTTTATTAAGCACTCCTTGAAAAATTTTTCCAGATGGTAATTTTACTTTCACTATATCTTCAATTGTATAATTCCTTATAGAAATTCCAAAACATTTTATTGTGAATCCATTTCCAACAAAAATTACTGGAACTTTATCTCCCTGTCTTATTATCCAAGGTGATTTTAACATACTTGTAGTTATTGGTTGTCCAATTCCTATAGATATAGTAGAAATTTTTCCTGAAATTTTTTGATTAGATAAAATTATGTTTTGAGGTATATTTTTGGTATTTCCGTAAACTATTTTTATATCCTTTTCTGAAATAATAGTTCCTGATCTGATTAATTTAGAAGCTACATAATATTCTGTATAGCTCTTAACAAAAATTTTAAGTAAATGTTCTTTTCCATTGCATTCTGCCTTAATGTTTAATATTCCATAAAATTTAGTATAATTTGTTAGAATAAATTTTGGATTTGAACAAAGCTTATCTAAATTTTTTGGAAAAATTAAATTAACTTTATAGAATATTATATTTTCGTGTTGTATATTCAAAAACTTTTCTATTTTTGATACAAAAGAATTTAAATCCTCAGATATAGCACAAAAAGAAATTAATAAATTTAATTGTATTATTAAAAATAATTTTTTAATTTTTTTTATCATAAAAATTATTATAAATTTTATATATTTTATATTTAAATAAATAAATATTATAAATAAAATAATAAGCTTAAATAAGCAAAAAATATAATGTTATTTTATCTATTAAAAACGTGCTGTAACAATTAGCATAATAATATATATAAATTATAAAAAAAAACATGTTAGATAAATTAGATCATTATTTCAATTTTCAAAAAGCAGCAACTAACATTTTTGCAAATAGGCAAGCAATAATTTCATCAAATATTGCAAATGCAGATACTCCCAAATATCAATCAAGAGATATCGATTTTAAAAAATTACTAAAAAATTTTAACGAATTGGATAAAAATAAAAGAAATTTAAATTTAAAATTAACATCTAAAAAACATATAAATAAAAAAAATTTATTCACGTCATTAGGAAAATTACTTTATAGAGTTCCTATACAAGCATCCGCAGATGGCAACACAGTAGATATGGATGTTGAAAGAATTAATTTTTTAGACAATAGTATTAAATATCATACTAGTGTATCAATTATTCATGGACAAATAAAAAACATGATGTCTGTTTTATATAAAGGGTGATTTATGTCTTTATTAAATATATTTGATATTTCTGGATCTGCTTTAATAGCTCAATCTTGCAGATTAAATGTAAGTGCAAGCAATATGGCGAATGCAGAAAGTTTGAGCAATAATGGAAATCCATATTCATCTAAACAAGTTGTATTTAAACTTAATACAAATTTTGCTCAAGAAATAGGCGGGGTTAAAGTAAAAAAAATAATTGAAGATAAAACTCCTTGGAAAATTTTGTATGATCCAGGAAACCCACTTGCTGATAGCAAAGGTTATGTAAAATCTTCTAATGTAAATATGATATCAGAAATGATCAATACTATATCTTCATCTAGAAGTTATCAAGCAAATGTTGAAGTAATAAATACTGCAAGATCAATGATATTAAAAACTTTAACTTTAGGCCAATAAAATAAAAATTTATACTTTTTAAAAAATTAAAATTAATAAAAATTATTTAATAATGAAAATTCCTATATCAGATATTTCAAAAGAAAAAGATACTATCAATTTGAATAATCATATAAATCAAATTAATTTAAAAAAAAGAAACATTTTCCAAGAAAAGTTTTTTATTGATAATACAGATGATATTAAAAAATATTCTAACGAATTAGAAAATAAAAAAAATGAAAAATTTTTTGAAGAAAACATAGAAAAAAAAAATATATTCAAAGAAATAAATAATTCTAATAATTTACAATCTTTAACTGATAATTTCTTAAAAATGATATTAGTACAGATAAAAAATCAAGATCCAACTCATCCTATTGATAATAATCATCTTACTACTCAAATGACACAAATGCATACCGCATTAGGAATAGAGAAATTAAATAAATCAATCCAAGAAATAAAACAAACCATGAATAATTCGCAGTATATAAATTTATCTAATTGGATAGGTAAAACAGTTATGATTGAAGGAAATCCTATAATTTCATTTAACGGAAATACAAATTATGGATTTCAACTTTCTACAAAATCTGATAACGTATTTTTAACTTTAACAGATTTAGAAGGAAATATATATAAAGAACAATTTAAAAATTTAAAATCAGGAGTTTATAAATTAAATATAAAAAATGCTAATACTAATCCTGCAATAAATGAAAATTTTCCAGAAAGTAGAAAAACATTCAAAGTTAACTTTGAAGCAATAAATAATGATGGAAATCGTCCTGATATACGATCTTTAAAATCAGAAACAATTAATAATGTAATTTTTAAAAATGGATCTTCTAAGTTATCTTTAGGTAGAGGAAAATTAATTGATTTTACAGAAGTAATATCAATAGAATAAAAATTTATTTTTTAAGTATAACTTATATAATTAAAGGTTGAAAATTAAATTATGAGCTTTATTCAAGGAATAAACGGAATTAACTCAGCCGCACAGGCTTTAGATGTAATTGGAAATAATATTGCAAATTCTCAAACTATAGGATTTAAATCTTCTTACGTATCATTTTCAGATATATTTTCAGGATCTATGGTAGGTTTAGGATCTCAATTATCAAATGTAACACAAAACTTTGCAAGTGGATCTATGGTTACTGGATCAAAAAATCTTGATATGGCTATTTCTGGAAATGGTTTTTTTAGACTATCTGATTCAGGAGGTAAAATTTATTTCACAAGGAATGGAGAATTCAAGCTAAATTCTCATAGACAAATTGTAAATTTACAAAATAAATTTCTTACTGGATACCAAGCAAGAGGTAATCCTCCGTCTATAGACTCTGGATCTTCAATAGAAAATATTATTATTCCTAGTACTTCTATGAATCCAGTTGTTTCTACAGAAGGGGAAATACATGGAAATTTAAAATCTGACGTTGATGTTCCTAAAAATTCAATTTTTAATATTAAGAATCCAAAAAGTTATAATTTTACTACTCAATTAGAAGCATATGATAGTTTAGGCAAAAAGCATGTAATTAAAATTTTTTTTGTAAAGCAAGAAGCTCAAGGAAATTGGATGGTTCATGGATACGATGAAACATCACCTATTGTTGATGACAGTAAAAATATTAAAACTAATCCTATTTTAATTTCATTTGATGAAAATGGTAATTTAAAAAAATCAGAAAATAGCAATAAATATATTAGTATTGATGGATCTAGCCTAGATGGATCCGATCCATTAAAAGTAGAAATAAATTTAGAGGAGATGACTCAATACAGCTCAGATAATCAAATAAATTATCAAAAAATAAATGGGCATGGTGTAGGGAAATTTAATGATTATAATGTTAGCGATTCAGGAAAAATAATTGCTAATTATAGCAACGGACAAACTCAATTAATAGCTCAAATAGCAATGGCTAACTTTACAAACAACTTAGGTCTAACTCCTAATGGAGAAAATTGTTGGTTGGAAAGTGCAGAATCTGGACCTGCAATTATTGGATTGTCAGAAACAGGAAGTTTTGGAAGAATATCTGGGCAAAAATTAGAATCATCTAATGTAGATATTAGCAATGAATTAGTTAAAATGATGACTCAACAAAGCAATTATCAATCTAATGCTCAAACAATTAAAACTCAAGATCAACTTCTTCAAATTCTTGTTAACATGAAATAAAAGGATATATATGGATAAAGCAATTTACACAGCTATGAACGCAGCAATATCATATGCTGATAGACATAGCATTAATGCAAACAATTTATCTAACATTTCTACTTCTGGTTTTAAATTTCATATTCCATCTTCTAAATATATAACAGTAAGAGGAGATTCTTTTATTACTAGAGTTTTTCCAACTGCAACTACATCAACCCATAATAAAAATCCTGGAAATGTAAACTATAGCGGAAATAATTTAGACGTAGCTATATTAGGAGAAGGATGGTTAGCAATACAATTAGAAGATGGATCTGAAGGATATACTAAAAACGGTCATATTAAAATAAATGAAGAAGGCAAATTAACAATTAAAAATTTTCCAGTTATTGGATCAGAAAATGGAGCGTTAGAAGTAACACCTGGATCAGATTTGACAATAAGTAGTGATGGAACAATTTCTGCTATTGGACCAGGAGAAAGCTCAAAATCAATAACTTCTGTAGGAAAATTAAAATTAGCAAAATCAGATTTAAATGATTTAGAATTAAACGAAAATGGAATTTTTATATCTAAAAACAATAAAATATTACAATCTGACGAATCAATAAGGTTGATTCCAAATGCATTTGAGGAAAGTAATGTTAGCGCTGTTGATTCTATAATTAAAATAATAGATGATTCTAGAAATTTTGAAATGCAAATGAAATTAATTAGTAATATAAGCGAAAATTCCAAAATATCAAATCAAATTCTAACAATTAATTAAAATTTGGAGAGAAATTATGATTCGATCTTTAGCTATTGCTAAAACTGGTTTGGAGGCTCAACAAATAAATATGGATGTTATTTCAAATAACATCTCTAATGTATCTACTAATGGATTTAAAAGACAAAAAGCTATATTTGAAGATTTATTATATCAAACAATTAGACAACCAGGAGCAAAATCTTCAGAACAAACTATTTTACCATCAGGTTTGCAATTAGGAACTGGAGTAAATTCTTCTGCTACTATTAAAATACATTTACAAGGTGGACTTACTAATACAGGAAATGAAACTGATATTGCAATACAAGGGCCAGGATTTTTTCAAGTATTAATGTCAGATGGAACAAATATGTATACTAGAAATGGATCGTTTCAGCTTGATCAATATGGACAGTTAGTAACATCTAATGGATATCCTGTTCAGCCATCTATCACAATACCTAATGGATCGTCTAATTTAACAATAAGTAAAGATGGAATAGTAAGTGTAATGGTCCCAGGGCAAACTCAACCACAAGAAGTTGGTCAACTTACAATATCTACTTTTATTAATTCATCCGGACTAGAAAGTGCAGGAGAAAGTTTATACAAAGAAACTCAATCTTCAGGATCTCCCGCAGATAATACTCCAGGAATGAATGGTGCAGGATCTTTAAAACAAAAATTTGTAGAAAATTCTAATGTAAATATTGCAGAAGAATTAATTACTATGATTCAAACACAAAGAGCTTATGAATTAAATAGTAAAGTAATTTCAACTTCCGATCAAATGTTACAACGTTTATCACAATTGTAAATTAAAAATTTAAATTGATTTTATAATTTTATTATTAGGTAATAAAATGCATTATTTGCGCTATTTTGCAATAGCTTTTTTACTTTTATTAAGTAGTTGTTCTGTAACAAGACATAAACCATTAATAGAAGGATCTACTACAACAATTCCAAACACGCCTTCTTCAAATTTTATAAATGGATCTATTTTTCAGCAAGATAATAGTCTTTATTATGGATATCAACCTCTTTTCGAAGATAGAAGACCTAAAAATATTGGAGATATATTAACAGTATTATTACAAGAAAATGTTAGCGCAAGTAAAAGTTCTTCATCAAATGCAAGTAGAAAGAGTAATGCTAATTTAGAAATGAATGCATTACCTAAAATAATAAATAAAATTATTGGAAATGATCAATTATCTACAGACATAAACAGCAACAATGGCTTTAATGGTAAAGGAGGATCTTCTGCGGCTAATACTTTTAGTGGAACAATTACTGTAACTGTAATAGACATTTTAACAAATGGTAATCTAAAAGTTATTGGGGAAAAAAAAATTTCTATAAATCAAGGAACAGAATCTATTAGATTTTATGGAATAGTTAATCCAAAAACAATTGATCACAATAACCAAGTTATGTCTAATTTAATATCTGATTCTAAAATAGAATATATTGGAGATGGATATATAAATGAAGTTCAAAAAATGAATTGGCTACAAAGACTTTTCTTAAATTACTTTCCGTTTTAAGGATAAAATATGAAGTATATTTTAATAAAATTATCAATTGTTATGATATTTATAATTAATTCGGCTAGTAAAGCAGAACGTATTAGAGATTTAACAACAATTGTTGGAGTAAGAGATAATGTTTTAATTGGATATGGATTAGTTGTAGGACTTGATGGGACAGGAGATCAAACAACTCAAACTCCATTTACAATACAAAGCTTGAGAAATATGTTATCTCAATTAGGTGTGTCTATTCCATCTGGTATAAACATGCAACTTAAAAATATAGCCGCAGTAATGGTGACTGCTAAATTACCTCCTTTTGTTAAAATTGGGCAAAAAATTGATGTAATGGTTTCTTCTTTAGGAAGCGCAAAAAGTTTAAGAGGAGGTACTCTATTAATTACTCCTTTAAAAGGAGTAGATAATCAAATATATGCATTAGCCCAAGGTAATATTTTAGTATCTGGATTTGGAGCTCAATCTGGAGGAAACACTTCTCAAGTTAATCAATTAAATGGTGGACGAATCAGTGAAGGGGCGATTATAGAAAAATCAATAAAGACTGATTTTGATAAAAGAGAAATAATTACATTGCAATTAAATAATAATGATTTTTCTTTAGCTCAACAAATTAGTGATGCTATAAATACTTATTTTGGAAAAAAAAGCGCATATCCTACAGATAGTCGTACTATTAATGTAATATTATCGGCTTCCTATGACAAATCAGAAAAAGTTAAATTTATTGCACGACTTCAAAACATACCAATAATTATTGGTCCATCTGATGCTATAATTGTTATAAATTCTAGAACAGGATCTGTAGTTATTAATAAAGAAGTTATGTTGAATAGTTGTGCAGTTGCTCATGGAGAACTTACTGTAGAAATTAAAAAAAGAACAAAAGTTAATCAACCTAATACTATATTGGGAGGAGGGAGCACTGTAGTAACTCCAGAAACTGAAATTTTAATAAAAAACCAGGGAGATTCATTGCAAGAAATTTCTTCAAGTACAAATTTAAATGAAGTAATTTCTTCTTTAAATAGCATAGGAGCTAAGCCTAATGATTTAATGGCTATATTAGAATCTATGAAGTCTGCTGGTTGTTTAAACGCAAAATTGGAGATAAATTAAAATGAATGATAATTTTTTTATTTTGAAAGATATAGATAATTACTCATATAAAAATTTAAATTTATTTAATGACAATATAAATGAAAAAAAAAAACTAAATTTAGATTTTTCTTCAAATCATATAGAAAGTTTCTTTATAAATTTTATGTTAAAAAGTTCAAAATCTTCTATCATTTCTGAAGATTTTTTAGAAAATGAACAATCTAAATTATATAAATCTATTTATGATCAAATCATTTCAGACAAAATATCTGATAAAGGTATAGGTTTTAAAAGTTTTTTAGAAAAAAATTATAAACTATAATTTTATTTTTTTTAACAAAAATCAAATTTTTTATTAATTTACCTATAATGTTTTTATTAACTTACTATTTAATAGCACTAAGGTTTATATGTTTAATTTATACCGTCTTGCTGGAAACGCTTTAAAAGCAGGAGAAATAGCACTGGATACTATTGGAAAAAATATTGCTAATTCTACAAGTTCTTCTTATCACAAAGAAAAAGCTATTTTATCTGCTTCAGAAGGAAAATTAATTTCTGAAGGATACATTGGAAATGGAGCTCATTATAATAGATTGACCAGAATACAAGATGAGTTAATGAGCGAAAAAATGAGATATGCTAATAGTTCATTTTATTATGCTTTTGAAAAAAATAAAAAAATAAAATTTTTAGATTATTTTTTTAGTGAAAATAATAAATTTTTAGAGGGAGAAATTAATAATGTTTTTGATGATTTAGAATTTATTTCTCAGGAGCCATTTAATGAAATTTACAAAGAAAGTGCTTTTTTGAATTTTAAATCTCTTAATAATCATTTTAATTTTATAGGAAAAGAAATAAAAGATCTTGAAAATAATATATATAATGAAATAAAATTAAATATTTCTGATATTAATTCTTTGACTTCTCAATTATCTAGTATTAATAAAGAAATATTAAAATCTAAAAATGAAAAAATATCTTTAGATTTATTGGATAAAAGGGATCAATTATTGTCTGAAATAAGCAAAAAAATAGGAATTTCTGTTAATTTTAATGAAAAAAGTACAGTTAATGTTGCTTTAGAAAATGGATTTTTTTTGGTTGATAAAGACCAATCTAATGATTTAAAAATCAAAAAATATTTTGAAAATGATTTTTCTTTGTTTTATGAAAATTCTAAAAAAGAATTTATACAAATTGATTCTGATTCAATACAAAACGGAGAAATTGGTGGTTTAATTTCGTTTTATAACAAAGAAATTCCAATTATAAAAGAAAAAATAAATTTTATAATATTTTCTTTAGCAAAAAGATTTAATGAAGTTAATAAATCTGGTTATGATTCTAATAAATCTATTGGTCAAGATATTTTTTCTTATAGTTCTTTTAAAAATAAATTAGGGTTAGAAAATAAAGGAAATTTAGAAATACATGATATAAACACAAAAGATAATAATCATCCAGCAATTTATGAATTATTTTTTCAATCAAATAAATGGTTTATTACAAAAAAATCAGAAGGAAAAACAACAGAAATACCTTATCAATCATTAGATGAAAATTCAATCAATAAAATAATTTTTGACAAAATTAACTTGCATATAAATGGATCTCCTGAAGATGGAGATCGAATTCAAATTAGACATTTATTAGATGTATCTGAAGATATTAAATTAAATTTAATATCTGGTAAAGAAATAGCTCATTCAAGTAAAAATGAAAATACAAATAATAATGAAAACTCTTTAAAATTAGCAAACATTCAAAATGAAAAAATAATTAACAATGAAACTTTTACAGAAAATTATGCAAAGTTTATATCATATGTAGGAGAAACTGCAAATAATATTCAAAGCATAGAAAATAATCAGAAAATAATATTTGATAATATTGTTTCTAATTATGAAAATAAAATAGGAGTTAATTTAGACGAAGAATATGTTCAAATAGAATTTTATCGTCAATATTATCATGCTAATGCACAAATAATTAAAGTTGCATCTACATTATTTGATTCTTTGTTAAATGTAGTTAGAAAATAATCTATTATTAATTTTAATTTAGAGGAAATATTATATGAATTTGAGCACACGTTTATTATACAATAATTATATTAGTAATATATTATATAATACTTCTCAATTTCATGAACTAACATCTAGACTTAGTTCTGGTAAACGAATCATGAAATCTTCTGATAATCCACAATGTTTATCAAGTTCTATTATAAATCAAAAAAATATTTCTAAATTAAATAGATTCAATCAAACTAGAAATTATATAAAAAATTTTTTATCTAAAGAATGCAATGTTTTGCAAAATATAAGCAATTCTCTTTCTATTATTGGAGTAAAAGTAATTAGTATACAACAATCTTTAGGAGATCCATCTGTTTTAATCTCAGAATTAAAAAGTCTTAGAAATGAATTAATAATGTTGGCTAATAGCACAGATTTAAATAATAATTATATTTTTTCAGGAAATCATGTTGATAAAACTCCATTTTCTGAAAAAGAAAACAATGAATATCAAGGAAGTATATATAAAAATAAGTTATTGATTTCAGAAAATTGGAGTATAGAATTAGGGCATATAGGAAAAGAAATATTCATTAAAAATGAAGAAGAAAATTTATTCCAAAGATTGGATTCTTTGATTAAAGAACTTACACAGTATTCTTTAAAAAAAAGAGAAAATAAAAATGAATTAGAATTAAATAGTTCATTTCCTAATAAATTAATTAATGAAACAAAAATTTTAATTAAAAAAACAGAAGATAAGGTTTTTCTAGCACAATCAGAATCTGGGAATTGTCTAAATAAATTAGAAAGATTAGAAGAATCAGAAAAAAATAGCGTAGAACATATTAATGAGATTACACAAAATATGTTAGGCCAAAATCATTCAGAATTAATCAAAATAGCATCAGAAATACAAATGTATAAAACTGTAGTATCTTCTTCAATAGAAGTTTTTCAAATAATGAAAAATATGTCTTTGTTTAATTATTTAAGATAAATTTAATTTGAATTAAATTTCAAAAAAAATTATATATGTATTTAAAAGTATTAAATATTAAATCTGTAGATAGTTTTTGAAAGTTATTTAATATAATATAAATAGATAATAATCCTATTAGTAAAGTTAAAGAAAACCCAATAACAAAAATAGAAAATTGCGGAGTAAATCTATTTAAAATACCAAATAAAATATTCAAAGACAACAACATAGTAATTGAAGGAATGGATAAAAATAATCCGTTAGCAAAAATTATTCCAGAAAAGTTTATAATAGAAAAAAATATTTCGTCATTGAATTTAAAATTAATTCCTATGGGAATTAATTTAAAACTATTAAACAATATATCTAACACAGTTAGATGAGCATCAAAAGATAGAAAAATTAAAATTAAAATTAAATTAAAAAATCTAGAAATAATTGGGGAATTAGGCCCGCTTATGTGATCAAAAAAAACTGCAAAAGATAAACCCATTTGTAAACCAATTAGTTCTCCAGAAAATTTAATGCTACAAAAAGATAATTGTAAAATTAAACCAATAAAAAATCCTATGATTATTTGTATTATTAAAACATAAAAACCTTCTATTGATATAATACTAATATTATTTAAAGGTAATTCTTGAGAAACAAGAAAAGAAAATAAAACAGAAATTAAAATTTTAATTTTTCTTGGAATTACTTTTTCGTTAAACACCGGAGCACTTATAAACAATCCATTTACACGAGCTATTGCCCATATATTTTGATTTATCCAATCAAGTAAAATATTAATGGAAAAATCAATCATACTCACGATCCTAACATGAAAGGAATTTGATTTAACAAAGATACCATATATTCAACAAATGTACGCAACATCCATGATCCAAAAATTAATATAGTAATTATAACTGATAGTATTTTTGGAATAAAAGATAATGTCATTTCGTTAATCTGAGTTGAAGCTTGTAAAATGCTAATTATTAAACCAGTAATCATTGCTGCTAATAAAGGAATAGCAGAAATTTTTATAGCCATTTTAATTGCATTAAAACCTAATAAAATAACTGTTTCTGATGTCATTTTTTAAAATTAATTTATTGTAAAACTTTGAACTAAAGATCCCAATAATATTTGCCATCCATCTGCCATTACAAATAACATTAACTTAAAAGGAAGAGATACTGTAGTAGGAGGCAACATCATCATTCCAAGAGCCATTAATATACTTGCTACTACCATATCAATAATAAGAAACGGGATAAATAATGTAAATCCAATTTGAAAAGCTGTTTTAAGTTCGCTTGTAACGAATGCAGGTATTAAAATTTTTATTGGTACTTCCTTTGGGCTATTTATTTCATTTGTTTTGCTTATTTTAGAATAAAAAGCTAAATCTTTTTCTCTAGTTTGAGAAATCATAAATTCTTTAATTGGTTGTTCTGCATATATAATTGCTTTTTGTAAATTTATTTTGTTTTGATAAAATGGGAGATAAGAATCATAATATATCTTTTCTAAAACAGGAGACATTATAAAAATAGTTAAACATAAAGATAACCCTATTAAAATTTGATTAGGAGGAGCAGTGGGAGTGCCAAGAGCATTTCTTAGTATACTTAGAACAATAATAATTCTAGTAAAGCTTGACATTAATAATATTAATGCAGGAATAAATGTTAAAGATGTTAAAAATAATAATGTTTGTACTGGAAGAGATAACTTGATATCTTCTAAAGAATTTAATTTTTGAGAATCAATAGGTATTGTTTCTGAAACTGAATATACAGGGAAATAAAATAATATTAAAATTAAAATAACAAAAATTTTTTTAAAATATTTTTTTGTTAAACTAAAAAAAGTAAAAAAAATATTAATATACATTTAATTTCCTTAAATAACATTTTTAATGTTATTTGATTTAATTTTTATGTTTTTATCTTTCAAATTAGATAAAGTACATAAATAATTAATATGATTAGGAGTTATTCCTAATAAAATACAATCTTGACCTACTTGAACAACTATAATTTTACCTTTATCTCCTAAAATTAAACTGTTTTTAATTTCAATTAATGGAATCTTATTATTAAATTTTTTTAAAAATCCAAAATGTTTAATTAATTTAATTAAAAAGTAAATAATACAAAAAAATAAAATTAAAATAACTGTAATGTTAGAAAATTTTTCAGAAAAATTTTTAAAAATATAATTTTCAATCATCTGTTTAGCCGTCTTATGCGTTCTTCCGGAGTGATTATATCTAAAATTTTTATTCCATATCTTTCTTTCATAACAACAACCTCTCCTCTTGCTACAAGATAATCATTTATTAAAATATCTAGTGGTTCTCCTATTTCTCCATCTAAAGTTACAATAGAATCTCTTTTCAAGAGCAAAAGATCTCTAATAGTCATTTTAGTTCTTCCAAGCTCAATGGTCATTTTAATAGGAATATCTAAAATTAGATTAATATCTTCAGATAATTTTTTATTTTTTATTTTTGATGAATCTATCTCTTTTATTTCTTCTGAATTTGCTTTTAATTCTTTTATTTCATCATCATTGTTTAAATCTTCTACTGAATCATTTTTAATTTTTTCTGGTTCTTTTTTTATATCATTCATTTATTTATCCTTTATCTATTTTGTTTATATAAGAATTTATTATATTTTCAACACGTAACGCATAGTGTCCATTCAAACTACCATAAGAACCAGAAAAAACAGGAATACAATCAACATATGCTGTAAGTTTTTTTGTTTTTACAATAGGAATAATTTCTCCTTTGTTTAAATTAATAAGATCAGAAACGCAAATAGATAAATCGGCAAATTTTACTTGAATTAATAATTTACTTGATTTAATTTCGTTAACAAGTTTATTTTTCCATTTGTTTTGTTCTTTTTCTTTATTATTTGATAATTTTTTTTCATAAAATAAATTTTCGTTTTCTACAGAAAATGTAGAAAAAATTATAAAAAAATTAATTTTTAAATTTTTATAATGAAAATTAAATTTAGAAATAAATATTTTTTCATTTTTATCAAAATTTATTAATTGAATACATGTATCTGATGTTACAAGCTCTAAATTTATAGAATTTATATTATCTTTTAAAGACTTTTGATAACAATTAATAATTAATTTGTTTAAAATATCAATTATTCTTTTTTCTGAAATAGAAAATTCATTTAAATTTTTTCTACCAAATGAATTTCCAGTACCTCCAAAAAAAATATCTAAAATTATAGAAACAAATTCTGTAGTTAAAATGATAACTAAATCATTTTTAAATAGATTAGTTTTTATTAAATTTATACTAACCAATGTATTAAAATCTTTTATAAAATCACAATACTTTTGTGTATAAATTTCTTTAGAAGTTATATCTATAGGTTCTTTTATATAATTTGTTATTTCCTTTTTAATATATCCTGTAAATTTTTGATTAACATTGTTTAATTTTTCTATAATACTTTTATTGCATTCTTTTGATTTATTTTTATTTAAAAAAATATTTTTACTAATTTCTGAAAAATTATTTTTTTTTTCATTATTTATTTCAACATCATAATTTTTATTAGACATATCAAATTACCTTATAATAAATGAATTAAAAAAAACATCATTAACCATAGGATTTTGATCATCAATAGATTGTTTGTTTAGTTCCTTTTTTATTTCTTTTAACAAAACATTTTTTCCTTCTGAAGAAGATAAAGAAGATGGAGTCTGTTGAGATAACAATAAAATTAGTTGGTTTCTTAATTCAGGCAATTTACTTTCTAGTAATTCTTTAATTGATTCATTTTTTAATCTAAGAGTTAATCCTATATACAGCATACTGCCATATTCTCCGTCTTCTGGTTGAAGACTAACAGTAAAAGCATCTAAAGGAAAATAAATATTAGATACAGAATTTTCTAATTGAGGGCTTTCTATTGTCGGAGAATTAGGAATAGATTTTTCTTCAATTGCCCATGGTTTGAAATAAAATACTCCTGAAATTATTGCAATTAATAATCCAATAATAATTGTTATTACTATTGGGTTTTTAATAAAATTAATTTTATTATTCAACACTTTATTGTTTCCTATGTCTAAATATTTAAAATTGAAAAATTTTTAAAAAATAGTTATTAATTTATACATAAATATCTATTATTTTTTGTAAATTATTTAAGTTATATTGTGTGTATTTTGAATAATTTTTTTTATTTAAAATATTATTTTTGTCAAAAATATTTTTTTCTTTATTTTTTTCTTTTTCAGAAAATTCATCATTACTTTCATTATATATATAATATAAATTTTTTTTATGATTATAATCATAAAAACTGTTTTGTTTATTATCATTTAAATTTACATCAACATAATTATTAAAACTAGTTTCATTCAAAATGATACCATTTTCTAATAATGTTTTTTTAAGATCTTTTATAGAATTTTCTAAAATATTTTTTATTTCTAAATTGTCTAAAAAAAAACAAATATTAATTTTATTTGAATCATATTTCAAAGAAATTTTTATATTGCCTAAATTCTCTGGATAAACTTTTAATTTTGCATAAAACACTCCTTTATTTTTAAATAAAGAAATTTTTTCACTTAATTTTTGTACTAAAATTTTATCAGATTCAATATTATCTGAATAATTCTTGGAAATTTCTTTGTTTTTATAATCTCTATCAATATGTTTGCTTATTTGTAAATTATCATAAAAATATTCATTTTTTTCTGTATTTTTTTCTAAAATAGAATCAGAACATTTGATATTTTTATTTATTGAATAATTTTTAAAAAAACTTTCTTCTTTAATAGAATTATTATTTACGTCATTAAATTTTTTTTCATCTGTTAAAAAATCTAATTTATCTTTTTTTAAATCAAGATCTTTATCAGTAAATTTTTTATCAATCAAGATATTATTTAATGAAAAACTTTTATTTATAGATTTGTCAAATTCAAAAACTTTTTTTTCATTAAATAAAAAAATATTTTCTATAAATTCAAAAATTTTATTTAAATTAATATTTTTTTTATCAAAATTAAATTTTTTATTTTCTTTTATATTTTTATCAAAAAATTTTGATTTATCAATAAATTTAATGAATTCATAAAAATCATATTTAATATCATCAGATATATCATTTATCTCTTTATATCCTTCTAATTTGTTTTGAGCATTTTTATCCATTTCATTTTTTTTAAAAATTGTTTCTATTTTATATTTTAATTCATCAATTGAATTTAAATTTTCTGATTTAATTAAAATATTATTTAAAATATTTAAAAAATTTGAATCAAAAAATAAATTATTATTATATTGAAATTCATTTTTCACATTATTTTGATAATTATCATCGTCAATGAGTATCACGATTTAATGCCTCTTATGTACATTTTTGAAGATATTTCATCCATTTGTTTTTGTAAAATACGATTTTTCAAAGTACGTTTATTTATTTTATGTCTAATTTTTAATATATCAAATGCATTTAATTTTTTTTTCTCTTTTTTCCAATTATTTAATTCTATATTTAATTTTATTTTACTTTTTTTTACTTGTTCTTTATGATGATTTATTAAATTATATAAACATGTAATAAAAGATTGGTAATTAGTCCAAACATTAATATCTATAGATCTTATTTTCATTTTTTTTTTCAAAAAATTTCTATATTCTCTTTCGTAATATATTATTTTATTTAATTTTTCTAATTCTAATTGATATATAAATCTAGCTTTTTTCAATTTATACGATGATTTAATAAAATATAAATTAGAATATTTATTTAAAATATTAATAGTAAATTCTGAAGTAACCATATGTTTATATGTTAAAGTTATTAGAGCACAAATTATTTAACTGTAAGCATGATTCTTCATATGAACAACTTTGGTTCAAATCCTGTTTTAGATACTTTTCTATTTTAGGATAATTTTTTATTGCTATATCTAAAATCGGATCGCTACCAGAAGAATATGCTCCAACTGATAATAAATCTCTATTTTTTTGATAACTAGAAATTAACTGTTTTACTTTTTGTACGCACTTAAAATGACTTTCTGTTACTATATTAGACATAGTTCTACTTATAGAAGATTCTATATCTATAGAAGGATAATGACCTGATTCTGATAAAAATCTAGACAAAACTATATGACCGTCTAAAATTGATCTAGAAGAATCTGCAATAGGATCTTGTTGATCATCTCCTTCAGTTAATACAGTGTAAAAAGCTGTGATTGATCCTTTATTATCTGTTCCATTTCCTGTTCTTTCTACTAATTCTGATAATTTTGCAAATACAGAAGGAGGATACCCTTTTGTTGCTGGAGGTTCCCCTATTGCTAAACTTATTTCCCTTTGAGCCATTGCATATCTAGTTAAAGAATCCATTATTAAAAGCACATGCTTGCCTTTATCTCTAAAATATTCTGCGATTCTAGTTGCATAAATAGCTCCTTGTATTCTCAACATAGGCGAAACATCTGCAGGAGCAGCTATTACTACAGATCTAGATATTCCTTTTTCTCCAAGAATATTTTCAATAAAATCTTTTACTTCTCTTCCTCGTTCTCCAATTAGGCCTACCACTATAATATCTGCTTTAGTGTATTTTGCCATCATTCCTAAAAGGATACTTTTTCCTACTCCAGACCCAGAAAAAATACCCATTCTTTGCCCTATTCCTACTGTTAATAATCCATTTATTGCTCTTACCCCTACGTCTAAAACTTTTTTTATAGGATCTCTCAACAAAGGATTTATTGGTTTTGTATATAAAGATTTTTTTTTATATGTTTTAGGAACAGGTAATTTATCTAAAAATTTTCCTGAGCTGTTTAAAACTCTTCCCAACAAAGAATATCCAATTGGTAATAGTCTAGTAGATATTTTACTATTGTATAAATCTTGAGAATGTACTCTTGCTCCTGGACATATTCCATCTACTCCTTCTAAAGGCATTAAAAACAAATTTTGACCATTAAATCCAACAACTTCACATTCAATATTCGTAATTGAATTTTCTTCTTTTTTTTCAATAAAACATGTAGATCCAATTGGTAATTGCAGTCCTATTGCTTCCATAACCATTCCAGTTGCTCTTACTAATTTACCATATTGAAAATAATCTGGAATATCATAAATTAAACTTTCCTTATGATTTATTTTATCAATCCATCTTTTTAATTGTAAAGTCATGTAGTATTATCTTCTTTTAAAATTTGACAAATTTTTTTCCATCTAGATTCAAGAGTAGCATCTATCTCTCCATTTTCAGACATAATTCGCAATCCACCTCTAAGTAATTGACTATCTCCTAAAATTCGCCATCCTTGATCTTTTAAAGTATCACCTAAATTATTTTTTAAAACATTTATGTCGTCCGGATGCACATATATACTCAAATTATTACCTAAAAAATTTTTATTATGTAATAATTTTTGTGTTTCTTTTAAAATAACTTTAGTATTGCATAATGGGGATTGCTTAATAATTTTTTCTGATATTTTTATTGCAATTTGCATGATTTTTGATGGGATAACAGAATCTAATCCTATCAAACTTGACTTTAATTCAACAAGAAATTTTTCTATTTGTAAAATTTTTTTTTTCTTTTCATTTTTTATTTCTATCAAGCCTTTTTCAAAACCTTTTTTGTATCCAATTTCTTTTCCTTCTTTATATCCAGACTCAAAACCAATTTTTTCATAATTTAAATTTTCATCTTTTTGTTGTTTTTCTTTATCATCTTTAATTTTTATATTTTTTTTGATTTCTAATTTATTAGAACAAGATTTTCCGAAATCTATTAGCGTCAATTTTGACCAATTAAATTTATTTAAGTGATCAGACATAGCTTTCTCCATCTTGATTTATTGATATTTCATCTGAATCAGATAATTTTCTTATTATTTCTAATATTTTTTTTCTTTCTGACTCTACTCGTGATATTTTTACTGGTTTGCTTAAATTCAAATCTTCTCTTAAAATTTCTGCTTGACGTTGAGACATATTATTTAATAATTTATCTATTAGTTCTTTTTTGCAACCTTTTAATGCAATTATTAAAGAATCATTCTCTACTTCTCTTAATATACGCTGCAAACTTTGATCATCTAAAGATTGTAAGTTATCAAATATAAACATTTTTTTAACTATCTTTTCTGTAAGATCTTTATCTATTTTCCTCATAGATTCAATAGTTTTTTCTTGTCTAGATTGCATGTAATTTAATATATCTGCTGCTGGTTTTATACCTCCTTGATTTCCTTGATATGTACTGCTATTATAAATTAAATCATTTAATGATAGTGTTAATTCTTTCATTATAGACGGAGTTAATTTAGATAAATTTGCTATTCTTATTATTATATCTCTACAAATATCTTCATCAAATTTAGATAAAACTTCAGCTGCTATATTTCTTTTTAACAAAGACAAAGTTACAGATATTATTTGTGGATGTTCATCTTTTATGATAGAAAAAATAATATCTGAACTCATATTTTTTAATGCGTCTATTCCATTATAATTTTTAGACCCTTTAAAATTAATATCTTCTAGAATTAGAATAGCTTTGTCTTCTCCAAACGCATTACTTAAAGTTAACTTTAAATAATCATAACATTCTATTTCCGGACTAATAAAATTTTCTGCGTCATTGTGAAAATTATCTAAAACTAATTTCAGATCAGATTTAGAATAAATACCCAATTTGATTATTTTTTTACTAATAAATTCTATCTCTTCGTTAGTTAGGTGCTTAAAAACTGAAGAAGCTCTTTTTTCTCCAAGAGCTAGCATAATAATTGCGCTTTTTTTGTTTGCATTCATAATATATTTTGTTCTTTTTTTATCCACTGACTTATAATTTTTGCAACTAATTTTGGTTGTTTGTCAGCAATTTCTTGTAATTTTTTAATACTGTTTTCTGTATATATAGAAATATTTTCTTCTTCATTAATTTTTTTATTTATTTCATTATTTTTTTCATTTACAATTGAATTGTTTTTTTCTTGAAAAGATTTTTTATCAATTTTATTTTTTAATTGATTTTGTTCGCTTGTTTTCCATATTTTAATAAATTTATTAATAAATAGCCACATTAATGCAAAAGACAAAATATATTTTATTAAGCTTATAAAGATATTTTGTATTCTAATATTTTCCCAAAAAGGTATATTGAAAATTTCATCTTTTTTATTTACAAAATTTGCATTAACAACATCAAGTGTATCATTTCTTTCTTCTGAATATCCCATTACTTCTTTAATTAAAGAAGTTATTTCTTGCATTTCTTTTTCTTCAAAATTAATTTGATTGCCCTTTTGGTCTTCTTTTTTATTTATAACAACTGCAACAGATAATCTTTTTAAAATACCTGTAGAAAATTTGCTATGAGTTAAAGTACGATCTATTTCATAATTTATAATTTTTTCTTTTTGAACATTATTTGGTTTCTCGACTTTTGAACTTGAATTATTTTTTTTATCAATTTCTTTTTCGCTTTCAGCGTCTTTATCTATTTCTTCATTTTCTTCATCAATATTTGCAGATGAAACTTGAGATGGTTGATTGCTCAGCGCTCCAGGAACTCCTTCTGCTACTTGTGAAAAATTATTATTTTCTGTTATTTGTTGACTTCTTATAGACATTTCATTCGGATTAGTATTAGGTTTGTGTTTTTCTGATGTTTGTTCTGTTTTAGTGAAATCTATTTGAGCAGTAACTTCAGCTTTTACATTATTAAATCCTACTATTGGAATAAGAATTTCTTCGATTCTTCTACGATACTCAAGCTCAATATCTTTAATATATTGTAATTGTGTAATATTTTTATCGTCGTTGTTATTATCTGGATAAGCTAATAGTTTTCCATAATTATCAACTAAAACTATATTACTTACAGGTAGATTTGGAACTGTTCCCGATACTAACCATCTAATTGCTTGAATCTCATTTTTATCTAAAGTTCTTCCTGCATGTAAACCTAATGTTATAGAAGCACTGGATGGCTTATTATCTCTTATAAATACTGAGCTTTTTGGAATTGCAATATGAACACGAGCAGATTTAATAGAATTTATTGTTTCTATAGTACGTGCTATTTCTCCTTCTAAAGCTCTTTGATAATTAATATTTTCGTTAAATTGACTAATTCCAAAACTAGAATTATCCAATATCTCAAATCCAATTGATCCTCCTTTTGGTAAATTTTTTTGAGCTAGCAAAAACCTAGTTTCATATATTTTATCTTCTGGAACCATTATAGATCCATTGTTTTTAGAAAATTTATAAGGAATGTTTAAAGTAGATAGTTCTGAAATTATGTCTCCACTGTCTTGATCACTAATGTTAGTATAAAGTACTTGATAATTAGAAGATTGCAACCAAGTTATTAGTACTATAGATAAAGCTATCCCTATAACTCCAAAAGATAAAAGTAAATATTTTGGGTTATAAAATATTTTTTTTAAAACACTTATTAAGTATTCGGCAGGTTTAGACCTTATCCCTGCAGATAAAACGTTCATTAACAATTCCTGAAGTTGTAAAATTAATTAAAAGAAGAAGAGAACTAAAAATAAATTATATATTTAAAATTCTTGTTTAGAAAATTTTAATAATTATTTCATAAAAAAATTTTTTTGATAGGAAAAAAAACAAGTTTTTTTAACGTTAATTTTTTCAATTTAGTTATTATTTAATAAGTTATCATAAGAAAATAATACTTTTGAAAATTTTAAATATATTTTAAAAATTATTTGCAAAGGAAATAAAATGAATATTTATTCAAATCAAAATAAAATTTTAGAAAAATTCAATGAAATTAAATTAAATATGAATGTTATTAAAGATTCAAACATTGAAAATTTAAGCAAACAAAGTGTTGTTTTTTCAGATATTTTTGAAAAAAATATTAAAAAAATAAACTCTAATATAATAAATTCGGAGAATTTATCAAAAGAATTTTTACTTGGAAAGTCAAATGTTGGAATAAACGAAGTTATGATAGAAATGCAAAAATCAGCTATTTCTTTAAATTTTGGAATTCAAGTAAACAATAAAATTGTAGGTGCTTATCAAGAAATTATGAATATGTCTATTTGATTAGAAAATAAAATTTTAATTAATTTAATTACATTATTTTTTTATCTTTTTCCATGCGCTAGAAATATTTTTTATAATACAATTTACATGTTTTAGTTTTTCTACATTATTTTCTATGTTTGCTTCTAATAAAGTCTTAATGGAGTACATGTATATAAATTTTAAATCATCAACTATAGAAGAATTTATTTTAGAATTTAACGCAGGAATTAATCCTGATTCAATAATAGAAATTGATTTAGAAATTTCTCTACCTTTCATTGGAATATTTTTATTTTCTATCCAAAATATAGATTTTTTTAAAGAAATATGTAAATTTTCAAATATTATTTTGATCAATTCATATGGATTAGAAAATAGTATTTTTTCTTCTAAACAATCTTTATTTATATTATTATATTTTTTTAAAGCATCTAATTCAAACATTTTAAATATCCATATATTAAAATTTTTAATTTTTATTATTAGAAAATAAAGCGCTTAATTGCTTTCTAATATAATCTGTCTTACTCATAAATAAATCTAATTTCTTAAATTGTTCTTTGTACATATTTATTTTATTGTATGATAACATTTCGCTTTTTTCTATTTCTTTATTTATTATTTTCTTTTGTTTATTAAGATTATTTATTTCGCTAATAATACTTTTATTAGAATTTATCGTTCCTTTTTTGTATATATTATCTTCAATAAAGCTAGAAATATCACTAATAAAATTACTTTTTAAGAAAAAGTTTCTTAAATTTTTCCAGTTATTTTGCATATTTTTTATTAATTTATCGTTATCTAAAATTAGATTTCCATTTTTAGGATTTATTTTAATACCTACATCTTCTATGAAGATTATATTTTTATTTTTATAATCATCAAAATTTTTTCTTATCAAAAATTTTAATTTATTTGTTATATTATTTAGCAAATAATCTCCTATAAAAGGACCAATGTTGTATAACAATTTGTCATTTCTCTTTTGATAAGGAGAAATAGATTTTTCATTTATCTCAAATTCTCTTAATTTATTTGACTCATTAATAAAAAGATTAAAAGATTTTACAAAATCTTTAAAAAATTTTAAAAATTTTTCTTTATTAAAGTAGAAAGATAAAGTTTCTCCGTCTTCTAAGTTTTTAGAAGATTCTTTTGATGTTTTTTTTAAATTTAAAGTAACATTTTTTAATACGTCTCTTATAATATTTGTTTTTCTATAATATAAATTATTATCTACTTTTATTATAGAGTTATCAGATCTTTGTATTTCTTCTAATTTAGGTTCGTTAAAATTTTTATTTTCTTTTTTGTATTCTAGTTTAGATTTTTCATTAACATTTTCGTTATAAGGGAAACATAGCATTCTATTTAGTTTTTCATCTCCTTCAACATGTATATTAATTTTACCTTCTTCTCCTAATATATTTGAGGTTAATATTAATCTATTTTTGTTTTTTAGTCCTATTTTTTTTATCTCTGCTTTTATTTTAGCTCCGGATTGATTTATTGCTTTTTCTATTCCTCTTAATGAGGATTCACTTCTTTTTATTTTTATAACAGTATTATTTTTTAATCCTGGTTTTATTTCTTTTCCATGAATTATATTAATGTACCTTATCGGTTCTTTATTGCCTAATATTTCATTCATACTTTTAGGTACAGATAACGATAAAACATGCTTCTTAGCCAATTGTATTACTTTTATTTTATGAGATCCATAAAAATCATTACTTACTGCTTTAAAACATTCATTATCGCTTGATTTGAGAAAGGAAAAAGATTTTTCTCCTAAATTATTTAATTTATCAGATAAATTTTGTAACAAAAAGTTTATTTTCCCCCATGAACTAATTTTATAACTTATCTTATCTTCTTTTAGCTTTATATTATTTATTTTATGGGTTTCTATTTCTTCTATTTTTTTTATTAGCTCTGCTGTAGCTCCTTGAGAGCTTATTCCTAACATAGATATTTCGTTCATACAATACCTTAATTTAAAACAGTTTAATTTTTATTTATAGGTTAATTTTTATTAAAGATTAAAAAATGAAAAAATTTTTATATAAAACAAATTTAATTAATCAATTATTATATTTTCCTAAAGCTTTGCTATTATAGGCCGATATCCCTATCGTAATATAAATAGTTCAATTGGAAATAAATTAAAATAAGGAGCATTTTACATGTCTCATGTGATTAACACTAATATTTTATCTATAACTGCACAGAATAACCTTAATAAATCCCAGTCCTATTTAAATACTTCAATCCAAAGGCTATCTTCTGGATTGAGAATTAATAGTTCTAAAGATGATGCAGCAGGACAAGCTATTAGTAACAGATTTACTTCTTTAATTAATGGACTCGGACAAGCTGCTAGAAACGCTAATGATGGAATAGCAGTATCTCAAACTGCAGAGGGAGCTATAAACGAAATTAATGAAAATATGCACGCAATTCGTAGACTTACTGTACAGATCAAATCTACAGCTTCCGTATCTAAAGCAGATAAAAAATCTATTCAAGATGAAATTAAAAAACGTTTAAGCGAAATTGATAGATTATCAGATCAAACAGAATTTAATGGAATGAAAATTCTTAGTGAAGATCAAGATCTAGTAGTGCAAATAGGAGCAAATGACGGACAAGTAGTAAGAATTAATTTGTTTAAATTAAATACAGAAGCTTTAAAAATAAAAAATTTTAATGTTAATTCAGATTCTTTATATTCTTCTGACATTTTAGAAGACGATGTAAAATCTGTAAAAGTTGGAATTGAAATAAAAAGCACAGTAGATTCTAGCTCTGCAACTAAAAACGAAGTACAACGTCAACTATATGAATCAAAAGGAGAATACTTTTTTAAGCAAGTTAATGGAAATGAATATTATAAAGCATCGGAAATATCTAAAGATGGAGTAGCAACTTATGATTCATCTTCTCCTGCCACATTAGACGAAGCTCCTAAGCTTGCAAAAAAAGCTCAAATATCAATTGATGTTGACGAAAAATACTTAGGGATCGGAGAAAGCATAAAAGCTTACGTCAAAGACGGTGTACAAAATTACCTTATTTCTTCAGAAGAAGATGGTGAAAAGGTTTATAGAGAAGCAATTATTAATTCTTCAGGTGAAATTAGAAAAGGATCAGAGTTAAATTTTTCAATGTTTTTAACAATGGATCCATTGAAAGAAATAGACAATGCAATTGCTAAAATAGATGATATACGCGGATCTTTAGGAGCCACTCAAAATAGATTAAGTTCTGTAATTAACAGCTTAAGCACCACTATAGCAAATCTTACTCAATCAAGATCTAACATATTAGATGCAGATTTTGCAACAGAAGTATCCAATATGAATCGTGCAAATATTTTACAACAAGCCGGAACAGCCGTTCTAGCCCAAGCAAATGCAGTACCTCAAAATATTTTAGCTTTATTAAGATAATATAATTAATAAAAATATGGCTCGATTTTATATCGAGCCGTTATTATTTTAATAATAATAAATTAGTTTTTTGATTGATAATATTCATTGCAAAAATTTGAACAAAATTCGTTTAATGTTTTATTACAATAAATACATTGAATAAAAAGAGAATTGCATTTTTTATTTTTACAATTTATGTAATTGTCACAAGGTTGAATTTTACACTGATGACATAAAGATAATACATCGGAAGTAACTTTTTCATACAATCTATCATCAAAAACAAAAATTTTTCCTAAAAATTTCATTGGATAATTATTTTTTTTTATAAAATTAACATATTCTATAATTCCTCCATCTAAAAAACTTACATATTTAAATCCATTATGCATCATCCATGCGCTAGCAGCTTCACATCTTATACCTCCAGTGCAATACATGATTATATTTTTTGATTTATAAAATTTTAAATTATTTATTAGTAATTTTAATTGTTGTCTAAATGTTTTGGATGAAATTTTTAATGCATTTTCAAAATGACCTATTTCGTACTCATAACTATTTCTCATATCAACTAAAATAAAATCATTTTTCATTAAAATAGCATTAAAATCATTAGCTGTTAATTTATGTCCTGTGTTTTTTATATCAAAAGAACAATCTTTTATTCCACAATTTAATATATTTAATTTTTTTTTTATTTTTAATTTTTTAAAAGGTTGTTTTTTATTATCTGAATACAAGTTAAATCTTATATCTGTCAAATAATCAAATGTTTTTTTTATAAAAATTTTTAATTCTTCTATTTTATGTTTTTTAATGCTGATATGAGCATTAATTCCTTCGTAAGAAATGTATATTCTACCTAATATTTCTAATTTTTTACATATTTCAAATAATTTTTCTTGAATGCAATCAATATTTTCTATTTTACAATATTTATAAAAAGATATAGTTTTTGTTTTTTTTTTGTAATTTATTGAATAATATCTTTTATTTGAAATTTTTTTAATTATATTACATGACATTATTTTATTCCCTAAATTTATATTTTAATATTTATAATTAAATATTAATCTTTTATGCAAATTATTATTGATTATTCAATAAGTAAATAAAATGCAATTTGGTTAAAATTATTGGATCGTTTAATACAGTTAATTTTTCAATCATATTTAATTTATTTAATCCTTTAATTAATATTAAATCTAAAAATTTTTTTCTATTTAAATCAATTAAAATAGATGAATTATGCCTTGAACTTGCCATAGCAACAGCAAGTGCGTTATATACAGGGTGTAAAATAGCTTGAAAAAATCCATTTTTTAAAGATTTATTTTTATTTATTTTAAAATATTTTTTTGTATTAATTATTTCTTTAGGAGGGTATTTTTCTTCAGGGATTAATAATAATCCAAAGTTTTTGAATATTAATCCAATTTTTACGTAACTAGAATAAACAGAAATTAAAGGAGATATGATTAATGAAAAAATAATTGGAAAAAATATAAATAAAGATTTTATAGTCATAAAAAATATTATTAAAAAAGACCATATTAATCCAATAACTACTTGAACAATATGGCTTTTTATAGATTCTTTCCAGCTTGTAGAAAAATCTCTTCTTTTCGGAGATTTCCATGATAAGGAAAAACCAAAAAATGCTCTAAAAATAAAAAATGTATGAAACATCATTTTAATAGGGGAAAACATCATAGATAAAAAAATTTCTAATATTATTGATAATATAAAACACCTAGTTCCACCATATTGGATAGAATTTTTAGAAATTATTAATATAACACTAAAAAATTTAGGCAAAAGTAATAATAATAATGTAATAAAAAACAATCCTATTGATGCTTCTAAATGCAAGTAAGGAATTATATAAAAATATGAATTTATTTTAAAACAACACATAAACTCAATGTTATATATTATTTGCAATATTGTTGATAAAATCAAAAAAGCAAACCATAGCGGAGCGGATAAATACGACATTACTCCTGTTAAAAATACAACTCTATGCACTGGATGAAGTCCGTTCATAAAAAATAATCTAAAATTCATCAAATTTCCATGACACCATCTTCTATCTCTTTTTAGTTCATCTAATAAGTTAGGAGGAGGTTCTTCGTAACTTCCAGGTATATCATAAGCGATCCATACACTCCATCCAGCTCTACGCATTAAAGCAGCCTCTACAAAATCATGAGATAAAATTGAACCTGAAAATATTCCATTTCCAGGCAAAGGAGATAAAACACAATATTTTATAAAAGGTTTTATTCTTATAATAGCATTATGTCCCCAATAGTGGGATTCTCCTAATTGCCAAAAATGCATTCCTGCTGTGAACAAAGGGCCGTATACTCTAGTAGAAAACTGATGATATCTAGCATAAAGAGTATTCATTCCTGAAGCTTTTGGTATACTTTGTATTATTCCAGCTCTTGGATTAGATTCCATAAGAGAAACTAATTTTACTAAACATTTTCCACTCATTATGCTATCTGCATCTAATATAACCATGTAAGAATAATTTTTACCCCATCTACGACAAAAATCATCAATGTTTCCACTTTTTTGTTTTACCCTTCTGTTTCTTCTTCTATAAAAAATATTTCCAATAAACCCTGTTTCAGAACATAAATCAATCCAAGATTTTTGTTCTGACATGCAAATATCAGTATTATAACTATCGCTTAAAATATATATATCAAAAAATTTTATTTTTCCAGTTGATAAAATTGATTCATATGTTGCTCTTAACCCAGCGAATACTCTTTCTACGTCTTCATTACAAATTGGCATTAATATTGCTGTACGATGATTTTTCTTTATTTCTTTTACAATTGATTTATTGGAGATATTGTATTCGTCTTTCTTGGTTATTAATTGATAAAAACCCATAAATGCGGTCCAAAAACTAGCTGATACCCAAAAAAATAAAATATAAAATAATATTAATACAAATATTTGAAGTATATATGGTGAAAAATATTTAATTATTAAAAATATATTTTTGTTAAATAAATATATAGTGTATGACCAAGAAATATCTTTATATGGTAAAATACTATTTAATTTGTACGTAGCTATTGATGTTTGAGATAAAATTAAAATTAAAAATACATATCTTCTTATTATTCCAACTATTTCCCATTTTTCTAAATATTTCTTTTTTTTATTTTTAGAAAGAATTTTTGAATTTTGTTTTTTAAAAAAAAATTTTTTTAAAAAAGAAAAAATAGAATCTATCACCCAAGGGGTTGGGGCAATGCTAGTACGATTTATTTTTGGATATGATTTTATTAATGGTATATTTTTTTTATCTTTAATTATAAAATTCGAACAATTTATTAATTTTGGCCAGGCACATTTTAATCTTTTTTTTACAGATATCGTAGATATATATTGTTTTTTTAAAAATTTTTTTCTTTTATTAGATCCAGTTCTTAAATAATGATTCATGCAAAATAACTTTTTATAACTACAATTTTTTATTTTTTTAATTTTATTTTTTTTATTATAAAATTTTAAAAATTTCATATAATTTTTATTATTAGTCATTAAAATTTACGATTTTATTTAAATTAATTAAAAATAAATTTAAATTTTAATACATTTATTTATTTATTGATAATGAATTTCAATTTATTAAAATAATAACTTGTTGATTTTAAATAAAATCATTATTAATAATATTTAAATTTAAAAAAATAAATATTATGTATAAATAAATTTTTATAAATTACTTTTTGATATTAGAAAATTTTTTATTAAATATCAATATAATTAATTTTTATATTTTATATAAATAAAGTTTTTAATTAATATATAAAATTATTTTTCATGTCTCTAAGTTTTTTAAACAAAACCCATTCTTCTTGAAGAAGAAGTCTTTTTAATTCTCCTTTAAATTCAAAATTATATGGATTTAGAAAAATGTTAATTTGACGTTCTAAGTATAAAGCTGAAGGCAAAGTAGGTTTTTTGTAAAAATTCAACTTTTCAACTTTTTTTTTATACATAGATAAAATTGTATTTTTTGGGAAAACGCTAATCGCAAAATTTAAATTTTGCAGAGTATATTCATGTCCTGCACAAATTAAAGTGTTTGGAGGCAAAGAATTTATTTTTTTAATTGAAAAATACATATCTTTTGCGCTACCTTCAAATAATCTTCCGCATCCTGCAGAAAACAGAGTATCTCCGCAAAAAAACCATGGAGGACTATAGAAACCAACATGTCCTAATGTATGTCCAGGTAGTTCAAAAACTTTAAAACATTTATTTAATAAAAAAATTTCATCCCCTTCTTTTACTATTTTTGTTGTGCCATATTTTATTGTCTCTTTTGGTCCATAAACTGGTGTATTGAAATATGTTTTTAAGCTTTCTACGCCATCTACGTGGTCATGATGATGATGCGTTAAAAATATAGCAACAGGTGTTAATTTTTTTTTCTTGCATATATTATGTATTGAAATAAATTCTCCTGGATCAACTATTATACAATTTTTATCATTATTGTATAATAACCAAATATAATTATCTTCGTTTATAGAAATACTTACAAGATTCATTTTTTCCCTTATATAATATAAATTTAAATTTATTAAAATAATTTAATTTTATTAAAAATTTTTAATTTTTTGATAAATTTTATCTATTGCATTTGGATTTTTAGCCGATATTTTAGCTAAAAAGTCACATCTATCATGTTTTATGTTGTTTGTATGCCCTTTGATCCAATTCCAATTTATAAAATGTTTTTTTGATAAATATTCTAATTTAATCCATAAATCAATGTTTTTAACTGATTTGTTATTATTTGTTTTCCATTTATTATTCTTCCAAACTTTAATCCACTTAGTTATTCCATTTTTTAAATATTTACTATCTGTATTAATAATTATATTATACATATCATGTAATGATTCTAAAGCAATAATAGCCGCCATTATTTCCATTCTATTATTTGTAGTTAAGTAATATCCATTACTAATTTCTTTATATAATTTTTTCCCGCAAATTATAACTCCATAACCTCCTGGTCCAGGATTTCCTAAACAAGCACCATCTATAAATATTTTAATTTTCTTTTTCATATTAATATATTACTATTTATAAAAATATTTAACTATACTTTTGATATATGAAAATTAATACTGAAAGACAAATTGTTTTGGATACTGAAACAACTGGAATGAATAAAAACGGACCTCATTATTATGGTCATAGAATTATTGAAATTGGTGCAATAGAAATGATCAATAGAAGATTGACTGGAAGATGTTTCCATACTTATTTAAAACCAGATCGTTTAGTAGAAATAGAAGCATTTAAGATACATGGAATTAGTGATGAATTTTTATTTTTTCAACCTACTTTTGAAGAAATAATGGAAAAATTTATTAATTTTATAAAAGGATCTGAGTTAATTATTCACAATTCTGTTTTTGATATAGGATTTATAAATAATGAAATTCAGTTATGTAATAAAAATTTAAATAACATTAATTATTACTGTTCAGTAATAGATACTTTAAAGTTAGCAAGAAATATATTTCCAGGCAAAAGAAATAATTTAGACGCGTTATCAGATAGATACGGAATTGATACTACTAAAAGAATATTACATGGAGCTTTGTTAGATGCAGAAATTCTTTCTAACGTATATTTATTAATGACTGGAGGCCAAATACCTATAAATTTTTCAAAAAAAAAAAATAATAACTTCATTAACAAGAAAATAAAAAATAATTTCAATAATTTTAAAAAAAATAAAAAGTATAATAAAATAATTAAACCTATAGTAATATACGCCAACGAAGAAGAGATTCATGAACATAAAAAATTTATGAAATCTATTAATTTCATAAATAAAAATAATTAATAAAAAAATAAATTTAATTTTTAAAAATTAAATTTATTTAGTTTTTTAAATTAAAATTTTTATATTAAAACAAATTATGTAAACATTTTTAATTATTTCTTTCATATAGATAATAAGAAATATTTTTAGTATTTTTTTTTCTATAAATCATCCAATTATTAGGGACGATTGGATCTAAGTTTTTTTTATTTATTTCTATATATATCCAAGATTTTTTTTTTAAAAAAAAATTTTTTTCTAAAAAATTTATAACTGTATTAACTATTTTTATGTTTATATAAGGAGGATCTATAAAAACTATATCAAAAGATAATTTGGGATTATTTAGCCATTTTATTGTATTTGTATTTATGATATAATAATTGTTACATTTTAAATGTTTTAAATTTTGACTCAAAATATTGTTTAATTCTATATTTTTATCTAAAAATACAACATATTTTGCCTTTCTTGATAGTGCTTCGCTTCCTAACATGCCAGTTCCAGAAAAACAATCTAAACAGTAAGCATTTTCAACAAAAGGTTCTAACCAATTAAATAATGTTTCTCTTATATATCCTAAAGTAGGACGTAAGTATATTCTTTTAGATAAAATAAACTTTTTATTTTTCCATTTTCCTCCAATAATACTTATTTTATTTTTATATAATTTTTTTTTTAAAAAAATCATTATAAATTAAATTTTTATATATATATTATTTGATAATAAAATATAATATATGAATTAAAAATAAGTTTCAAATTGAAAATAATTAAAAATTTTTCTAATATTATAATTTTAAAAATAAATAATATATGTGTATGAAAATAGAAGAAAAAACAAAAAAAAAACAATCAAATTTTTTAAAAAAATTAAATAATAAAATGATTTCAAATCTAAAAATAAATTTAATTAATAGTCGTAAATATTTTAGTAAAAAATTAATAAATATATTTAAATCAAAAAAAATAGATGAAAAGTTATTTGAAGAAATCGAAACACATTTATTAACTTCAGATATAGGAGTAAAAACTACTCAAAAAATAATAAATGAATTAAATTTTTTAAATAAAAATAAAAAAATAAAAAATTCAGAAAACATGTATGAACATTTAAAAGAAAAAATATCTCATATGTTGTTAAATGCGCAAGAACCTTTACTAATAACAGAAAAATTTCCTTTTATAATTTTAATAGTGGGAGTAAATGGAGTAGGAAAAACAACTACAATTATTAAAATTGCTAAAAAATATAAATCCGAAGGAAAAAAAGTTATGGTAGTAGCAGGAGACACTTTTAGAGCTGGAGCAATAGATCAATTAGAAATATTAGGAAAAAATAACAAAATACCAGTAATATGTGATTATAAAAAATCTGATGCTTCATCAATAATTTTTACAGCTATTAAAAATGCAAAGAAAAACAATGCTGATGTTCTTATTATAGATACAGCTGGTAGATTGCATAATAAATTCCATTTAATGGAAGAATTGAAAAAAATAGTTAAAGTAATAAAAAAATTAGACCCTTCAGCTCCACATGAATCCATGTTAATTATAGACGCTAATACTGGGCAAAACACACTTAATCAAGTAGAATTTTTTAATAATGCAATTAAAATTAGTGGTATAACTCTAACTAAATTAGATGGTACGTCTAAAGGAGGAATAATTATAGCTATTGCTGATCAATTCAATATTCCTATAAGGTATATAGGTACTGGAAAAGATAATAATGATATATATAAATTTAAATCTTATGATTTTGTTCAAGCTTTATTTTCTGATATAAATTGAATTAATTTTTGTACTTAAAATATAATTTATACTATATTAATATATAATATTTTATAAATATAAAAATTTAAATACATAATATATAGTATATTTTTATAAAATTTTAAATTTAATTGATTAATTTTATATAATTTTCACATTTAAGGAAATAAATGAAAAAAATAAACATTTTAACCTGTGTAAATCAGAGTAGTTTAGAATCTTACATAAAAAAAGCTAATTCATATTCTATGTTAAGCATAGAAGAAGAAAAAATATTAACAGAAAGGTTGCATTATAACGGAGATTTATTAGCTGCTAAAAAATTAATATTATCTCATTTAAGATTTGTAGTACATATATCGCGGAATTATTCTGGATATGGACTCCAGAGAGCAGATTTAATCCAAGAAGGAAATGTTGGTCTTATGAAAGCAGTAAAAAGATTTAATCCAGCAATTGGAGTTAGATTAGTATCTTTTGCAGTTCATTGGATTAAAGCAGAAATACATGAATATGTTTTAAGAAATTGGAGAATAGTAAAAGTTGCTACCACAAAGGCTCAAAGAAAATTGTTTTTTAATTTAAGAAAAGCTAAAAAAAAATTAGGCTGGTTTAACCAATACGAAGTAGATATGTTAGCAAAATCTCTAGGGGTAACTAGTAAAGATGTAAGAGAAATGGAATCTAGAATGTCTGCTAAGGATATGGCATTTGATTTTAATTCAGAAGAAGATAAGCATAAAAATAATGCTATTTTATACTTAAAAGATAAAACTTCTGATTTTGCAGATACTATAGAAGAAGATAATTGGGATATTCATGCAACTGATAAATTATCTGCTGCATTGTCTAATTTAGATTTAAGAAGTCAAGAGATTATACGTTCTAGATGGCTTAGATATGATAATAAAAGCACTCTTAAAGAGCTTGCGAAAAAATATGGAATTTCTGCAGAAAGAATAAGGCAATTAGAAAAAAATGCAATGAAAAAAATTCGTTTTGCAGTAGAATCATAGAATTTTTAGTTATACTTTATTTTTTAAAATTTTAAAAACTTTATTTGCAGAATCAATTGTTTTTTCTAAGTCTTTCTTTTTATGCATTAAAGTAATGAAATTTGATTCAAATAAAGAAGGAGAAAAAAGTATTCCTAATTTTTTAATTTCATTAAAAAATAATATAAATTTTTTATAATTGCATGAAGAAACGTCTTTGTAACATTTTATTTTATCTAAATTAGTAAAAAAAATACTAAACATGCTTCCTAAAGAATTTATTACTACAGGTATTTTATTATCACAAGCAGATGATCTTAGTTCATTTACTAAATATTCTGTTTTTTTATTTAATTTATTATATAAATCCGGTGATTTTAATAATTTTAAACAAGCGTATCCTGAAATCATAGATATTGGATTCCCGGAAAAAGTACCTGCTTGATAAACTGAACCAGAAGGAGAAACATGATTCATAATTCTTTTTTTACCTCCAAACGCTCCTATCGGAAGACCTCCTCCGATAATTTTGCCAAGACATGTAATATCTGGATATATATTATAATAAGATTGAGCTCCTCCTAAAGATATTCTAAATCCAGTTATTATTTCATCCATTATCAATAATGAATTAAATTTATTACATAACATTCTTAGTTTATATAAGAAATTTTTTTCTGGAAGAACACAACCCATATTTCCAGCTATTGGCTCTACAATAATACATGCAATTTTATTTGGATAAAGGTCAAATATTTTTTCTATTGATTCATAATCATTATATGGACAAATTAAAGTATCTTTTAATATATTTTTTGGTATTCCGCTAGAAATTGGATTGCTAGAAAATAAATCATATGGGTCTAAATTAGAATTTGCTAATAAAAAATCTGCGTGCCCATGGTAGCATCCATCAAATTTTATTATTTTATTTTTTTTAGTATATGAACGAGCTAATCTTATAGCACTCATGGTAGCTTCTGTTCCTGAATTTACCATTCTTATCATTTCAATAGATGGAATATATTTTGATATTAATCTTGCTATTTTTATTTCTATTTCAGTTAATAATCCAAAATTTAATCCTTTTTTGGAATATTCTATTATTTTAGATGTAATATAATAATTATTATGCCCTAATATAGATGCTCCCCAAGAACATATATAATCTATGTACTTGTTGTTATCCACGTCAAATATATAAGGTCCTTTTGATCTTTTAGCTATTACAGGTATTTCTTTCACAAAATAAAAAGAACGTGCTGGAGAGTTTACTCCTCCTGGAATAATTTTTTTTGCTTCAACATATAATTTATTTGTGATACTATTTTTAATCATATTGTTATTTATATTTCATTAAAAATTTTTATTTTATTTATATAATTTTTTAAAATAAAAGTAAATTTTTTTAAAAACATTTTATCAAAATTACAAGTTTTATTAAAAAAAATATTAATTTAATTGTAAAATATTTAATATAAAGTTAAATGGAAAATAATAAATTATTTAATTTAAAATTAACAGATTTAGCAAAAAATAAAATAAAAAACCTGCTAAAAGAAGAGAAAAATAAAAATAAAAAATTCAGAATATATATTTCAGGAGGAGGATGCAACGGATTTCAGTACAATTTTATATTAGATGAAAAAATAAATAAAGAAGATCATTTGATTTTATTTTTAGACGTAGAAATTGTAATTGATTCAATTAGCTTGCAATATTTAATAGGAGGAGTGGTTGATTATAAAGAAGAATTATTAGAATCTTGTTTTTTTGTGATCAATCCTAATGCAAAAACTACATGTAGCTGTGGTACATCATTTAGTATATAAATAAATTTAATTTATTAAAAGCAAATATTAAAAAATTATTAACAATTATTTGCAATAAGCTTTTTGTAAATTATATACCTTAAATAAATATCTTCGAGATTCTATAGATGGATGTTTTTTATATATTAATCTATAAACTTCTTCCGGAGATAAATTATTTATAATATGAAAAGCTTTTATTTGATTACTTGAAAAAGTAGTTAACATTGCAGATACACCTCCATGGTAAGAGGCTATCATCGCATATCTTTTTGAGATAGGATTCAAAATAGAGCTTAAGTAATTATCTCTAAGTAAAGATAAATATGCAGTTCCAATATCTATGTTTTTTTCTGGGTTTAATAAAGCATTTTTACTAGGATATCCAAGTTTTCCTCTCATTTTAAAAACATCTTTTCCTGCGGTATGTTGCACTATTTGCATTAATCCTAAAGCGTTAGAATTACTTATAGCATGCGGATTAAAATTAGATTCTGCTTCTATTATAGCTAAAATTAAAGATTTATCTACATTATATCTTTTTGAAGATTTATAAATAAAATTTAAATATTTATTTGCTCTTTTGTCTGAACGATTAAATTTCAATGGTATTGAAACAGACCAAATTTGTTTTTTATTATTTTTATATGTTTTTAGATTTGTTTTCAATAGATAATTTGCAAACTTATTTGCACGCCATTTATGTCTAATATAGACTCCATAATTATCTACTACTTGTCCATACAATAAAGGTTCTTTTCTTTGTAAAATATTATATTTATTGTTCTGATCGAAATCAGAAAAATCATTATTTAATAACAAAGCAATTATAATTGCTTGACGTAAGTAATTTTTTGGATCTTTTTTGAAATCAGTTTCAATAACTATTTTTTTAAAAGTAAAATCAATATTAATTAATGTAATATTTTTATTATTATAATTATAAACTTTAGAGTGTTCAATCATAAATATTTTATTATCATTCCAAGTGTTTTCAGAATCTGAAATAATATTTTTCACAATTATGTTTAAGCTATTTTTATTTATTAGTTTATTTTGATTTATATTATTATGACTATTAGAACATGATGTTTGTAAAAAAATAACAATAAATAAAAAAGATATTTTTTTCATAAAAACTTTAAATAAAATAAAATATTTATATTTTAAAATGTGAAATATGATATATTATTATAATAAATTAAATAATTGCTATTTTTATTTATTTTTAAATAAAAAATTAATCATTTCAATTTCTATTGTTTTTCTATCTTTTTTATTTAACATATTTAATTGTTTTTCGTTAATTAATATTGTTTGATGGTTTTTCCAAATTTCCCAAGCTTTTTTAGAAATATTTTTATAAATTTTTTTACCTATACTTCCTGGATATGGAGGAAAATCTAATCTTTCATGAAAATTTTTCATAAAATGACAAAAAATATTTCTTTTCATAATTTACCTTTAATGTAAAAATTTAATTATTTATAAATATAAATTCATTTAATTTTTTAAAATCTTTTGTAAAAATAAAAATATTATATAAAATAATATTTTTACAAATTATCTTTGATTAAATTTTATTTTTAAATTTATTAAAAATGTTTATATTTTTAAATATGATTCAAAAAATCATATTATTTGTAATTTTTTTAATTAAAGATAATTTTAACATTAAAAATTAATAATATAAATTTTATATATTAAGATAATAATATAAATTTAATATTTATTAAATATAAAAATAAATTAAAAAATAAAATTTTTATAAAATTTAATTTATTTTTTATTTTTATATTTAATTTAAAAAAATTTTTATAATTTATAAAATTATAAATATTCATTTAATAAATAATTTAATATTTAATGCATAAATATAAATATAATTTATATTTTAAAATTTTTATATTTTATATTATTTATTTTTAATATATTTTTATATATCAACAAATATTATATTTAATAAATAATTTTATATTAAAAAATAAATTTTATTTTATTATCATTTATTGATAATAATATTTATTGTTTTAAAATATAAATATAAGATTAGAATTACTTATAATTTGACTTGTTAAAATTAAATTGCTCATAATTTGATTTTTAAAAAAATTTTTAATTAATTTATACATATAAAAAATAAAACATTCATAAATATTTCTATTAAATCATCAAAATAAAATCTTCCGTTTTTTGTAACTTTCCAATACTTTTTATTTTCTTTAATGTATTTTTTTTTTATAGCTAAATTTATATATGGTTTTATGTTTTTTAAATTTACTTTTGTTTTTTCTTTAAACAAAGTTTTAGAAATAGGTTGATTTAGTCTAAAATAATGCATAAAAAAATCTAAAATTAAATCTTGTTTGTTGTAAATATAATATTTTTTAATATAATTGTTTTTTAAATAATCATTTAAATGATAATATTTTTCTGTTCTTATTACTTTTTTTTTAAAGTAAATTTTCCATGCGATCCACATCCAATTCCAAAATAATCACCAAATTGAAAATAATTTAAATTATGCAAACATTCAAATCCAGGAAGTGCATATGAGCATATTTCGTACTGATGAAAACCAAAAAATTTAAATAAGTTTTGAATTTCATTATAAATTTTTTTTATTTTTGTTTTTTTTTCAACCATTTTTTTATTTTTAAATATAAAATTACAGTTATGTTGGTAACAAGTTTGATGAGGGACTTTTAATAAAAAAATTTTTTCAATGTTATGTAATATTTCATCATTTGTTTGATATTCATAGAAAAAGGGTAAATCTACATTTATATTTTTTATATTGACTCTTAAACATATTGAAACTATTTTAGATATTTCATTTATATAGTTATTTATGCTTTTACTTATTGAAGTTTTTTTACAAAAAATATTTTTTTCAATAGAAATTCTATTTATACCGATTTTTTTATATAAAAAAATTTTTTTTTCTAAATCTAATTTAGTATTAATTTCTATTGTAAATTCCATATTTTCTTTAAAATTTAACTTGTTTTTTATTCCAAAAAACAATGTTTTTATATTATTTTCACTTATAACATTGACATTTCCTCCTATAAATAAAGTATTAATTTTTTTATTTTTAGAAAAATTTTTATCTATTTCTAAATCATTCAACGTATTTTTTATATAAAATGATACTAATTTTTCAAATTCGCAAGGAAGCATGTTTTTAAAAAATTTTTTTTGAAATATCCATGGAATATTAATATATAAACTAGTTCTAGAATTAATACTTTTCATTTTTCAAAAATTTTATCATTTTTTTCATAGCTATTCCTCTATGTGATATTTTTATTTTTTCTTCCAAAGTTAATTCAGAGATAGTTTTTTTCTTTTTTGGTAAAAAAAATATCGAATCATATCCAAATCCAAAATTTATTTTAGAAATTGAATTAGAAATTTTCCCATAAATCGTTCCACTTGAAATTATTGGAATTGGATCATTTGGATTTCTTATATAAATTAATACACAATGCATGCAAGCTTGTCTATCCATTTTTTTAAATGGAAGCATTTTTTTTAAAACCATATTTATATTTTTTATGTCATTAGATTGATTTCCTGAAAATCTTGATGAATACACTCCTGGTTCTCCATTTAATGTTTTTATAATTAATCCAGAATCATCAGACAAAGCTGGAAATCCATATTTAGAAGCATTTCTTGCTTTTATTAATGCATTTTCTAAAAAAGTTGATTTATTTTCTTCAATGCTGCATATACCAAGATCTTTTTGAGAAATTGTATTGATATTTAATTCAGATAAGATTTTTTTAAATTCAATAATTTTATTTTTATTTGAAGTAGCTAAAATAATTTTTTTCATATATATTTAAATGATAACAAACTTATTAAATATAAATTTTATATTACATAAAAATTTTATTAATTTTAAAATAAATATAAAATATATTTAATTAAACTTTATCTACATCTATAGATATTTCTTTTGCTCTAGATACAGCTGCTTTCATAGATATTTCTACAATTTTTCTAAAATTATTTTTTTTAAATGAATTTAATGCCGCTTCAGTTGTTCCTTTCTTTGAAGTTATATGTTTTTTTAAAGTATTAAAAGATATTTCAGAAAAATGTTCAGCAAGAACTATTGCACCTTTTGCAGTTTGTAAAATTACCTCTCTAGAGTAAGATTTATTTATACCTATATTTTCTGCTGTATTCTTCATTGCGTCCATCATAAGAAAAAAATATGCAGTAGCGCTTGAAGATGCAGATATGATATAATTTATTTCTTTTTCTTGAGATAACCAAAATATTTTTCCTATTCTATTAAATATCTGTTCTATTGTTTTTTCATGTATTGTTCTAATATCTTTTTTTGCATATAATCCTATAACTCCTTCTCTTACAAGAACTGGTGTATTTGGCATTGCCCTTGCGATTAGCGCTTTTTTGTTGTTTAAATATTTTTTAATACTGTTAATATTTATTCCTGCTGCAACGGATATAATTAATTTATTTTCTATATTTGTTAAATTTTTTATTTCTTCACAAACTATAGGTATTATATTAGGTTTTACAGCTAAAACTATAATTTCCCCTATGTTTGATCCAATTAAATTTTCTTTAAAATTTTTTACTAAGTATCTTTCTGATATAGCAGATCTGCTTTTTTCATCTGGGGAACACACAAAAATACAGTCAGATGGATATTTGCTATTTATTAATCCTATTATCATAGATTCTGCTATTTTTCCTGAACCAATAAAAGTTATTTTTTTAAAAATTTTCATTATATTTTCCTTTTTTGAAAAATTATTTTTTATTTTCAAAAATTCCTTTTCCTATTCTTAATAAAGTACTTCCTATTTTAATTGCATGATCTATATCACTAGTTGTTCCAAAAGATAATACGTTAAAGTTAGAATTCTTATTTTTTAATGTATTAAATTTATCAATTATGATGTTAAAATTATATATTTTTTTGTTTAAATCATCAGTTATGATCGGAAATATCATAATCCCCTTTAGCATAAGATTATTGCATTTTTGAAAAATAAATTCGTATATATTGTCAAATTCTTTCAAAGAAGATCCGTATCTATTTTTTTCTTCGTTTATATTAATTTGAATTAATACTTTTAAAGGTTTTTTTTTTATTTTACGATAATTATTTAATTTTTTAGAAATTTTAATATTATTTATAGTATGACACCAATCAAAATATTTTGCTATTAATTTAGATTTATTAGATTGTATTTGTCCTATCATATGCCAAATTAAATTATTTTTTGGATGGTTTTTTTTAAACCAAACTATTTTTTTTATTGCTTCTTGAACGTAATTTTCTCCAAAATTATTTTGATTGTATTCATTTGCAAATTTTATTTCATACACAGATCTAGATTTACTTGCTAACAATAAATTTATATTTTTTGGATTTCTATTATAATATTTAGACAAATTATATATTTTATTTTGTATTTTTTCTAAATTTTTTTTAATCAAAAGTTTCATAATTTGTAAAAATTTTTATATTTAATAAATAAATTTAACATATATGTTATAATAAAAATATTTTATTTTGATTTTTTATTTAATGAACTTTAAAGTTTTATATTATATTTGTATAAATTTTTATACTTAAATAGCATTTAATAATAAAAATTTTTTTATTTAATAATAAAAATTAATTATTTATTGTTTTTTAATAATTAAAAACATATTTAATATTTTATTTTTACATTTATTTTAAATAAATACAATATTATATTGTTGTATTATTTATAATAAAATTTTTAAAAATATTAATATAGATTTTTATATCAGGAATTATATGCCAATTATAAATTTTAATAACAAAGAAATTTTGTTTAATTATCCAATTTCAATAATAGAAATTATAAAAAAATTTGATAAAAATTTATCTGAAAATTGTATAGCCGCAAAAATTAATGGAAAATTATTAGATGTATCAGAAATAATAAATTATGATGGATCTCTAGAACTAGTAAAACCTGAAAATAAAATTGGAATAAGAATAATTAGATGTTCTTGTTCTCATTTATTAGGATACGCCATAAAACAGTTATGGCCAACTTCTAAAATGGCTACAAATAATATAACAGAAAATGGATTTTATTATGATATAGACTTAAATCATAAATTATCAAAAAATGATTTAAAATTAATAGAAAAAAAAATGCATCAATTATTAAAAATAAACTTCAAAATAAATAAAATTAATGTAACTTGGGGTAAAGCATATGAAATGTTTAAAAATTTAAACGAAATTTATAAAATAAAAATTTTAGAAGACAATATTTCTAAAAATTCAAGTTTATATATTTATCATCAAGAACAATATGTTGATTTATGTACTTTGCCTCATGTGCCAAATATAAAATTTTGCATGTTTTTTAAAATACAAAAAATTTCAGGAGCATACTGGAAGGGAAATAAAAAAAATAAAATGCTTCAAAGAATATATGTAACATCATGGGATTCTAATAGTAAATTAAAAAATTTTATTAAAAATATAAAAGAATTAGAACATAGAGATCATAGAAAAATAGGTAAAAAACTGGATTTATTTCATATATACGAAAATTCTCCAGGAATGGTTTTTTGGCATCATAATGGATGGATAATATTTAGAATTTTAGAAAAATTTATAAGAAAAAAATTGAAAAAGTTTTATTATCAAGAAGTTAAAACTCCATGCATAATAGATCATGATTTATGGAGATTAAGTGGGCATTTAGATAATTACAAAAATTATATGTTTCATACTAATTCAGAAAATAAACAATATTGTATTAAACCTATGAATTGTCCTGCTCATGTTTTAATTTTTAAAAAAAAAATAAGATCTTACAAAGAATTACCTTTCAGAATATCTGAATTCGGAAGTTGCCATAGAAATGAACCGTCTGGATCATTACATGGATTAATGAGAATTAGGAATTTTACTCAAGATGACGCTCACATATTTTGCATGCATGATCAAATACTTTCAGAAGTAAGTAGCTGTATCAAAATGATATACGAAGTATATTCATGTTTTGGTTTTAAAAAAATATTAGTTAAATTATCAACTAGACCAGAAAATAGAATAGGAAGCGATGAAATATGGGATTTTGCAGAAAAACAATTAGAGCTTTCTTTAAAAAAGAACAAAATTTTATTCAAAATTGATTTAAATGAAGGGGCATTTTATGGCCCAAAAATTGAATTTACTTTATTAGATTCTTTAAATAGAAAATGGCAGTGTGGAACTATACAGCTTGATTTATGTCTTGCAAATAAATTGCAAGCTTATTATATTAATAATAAAAATGAAAAAACAAACCCAGTAATAATACATAGAGCGATTTTAGGATCAATGGAAAGATTTATAGGTATTATTACAGAAGAATTTTCAGGAAAATATCCTTTATGGATTTCTCCAATCCAAGTTGGAGTAATAAATGTTTCAGTTGATCAAATAGATTACGTTAAAAAAATAACTAAATTTTTTTTACAGAAAAAAATTCGTATAATTTCAGATTTAAGAAATGAAAAAATAAGTTTTAAAATAAGAGAATATACTTTACGTTTTATCCCATATATAATAATCTGTGGAAAAAAAGAAATGGAATCTAATTCGATATCAGTAAGAAATAAATACGGAAAACAATTAAAATACTCTAGCTTAGAAAAATTCTATAATGTTATATACGAAGAAATTAAACAAAAAAAAACTTAATACAAAGGAGATAAATATTAAAACTGGAAAAAAATTTTATTCTATAAGATTGCATAAAATTAATGAAGAAATCAAAGCTAAAACAGTTAGATTAACTGGAATTAATGGAGTTCAACTTGGAATTGTTCCTATAAAAGAAGCTATTTTTAAATCTTTAGAATTAGAAATGGATTTAGTAGAAATTAGTCCAAATTCAAACCCTCCAGTATGTAAGATAATGAATTATGGAAAGTTTTTGTACGAAAAAAATAAATCCAATAAAGAACAAAAAAGAAAACAAAAGATCATAAATACAAAAGAAATAAAATTTAGACCAAATACAGATACTGGAGATTATAAAGTAAAACTGAGAAATTTAACTAGGTTTTTAGAAAATGGTAAAAAAGTAAAAATTAGTCTTAGATTTCGTGGTAGAGAAATGGTGCATAAAAAAATAGGAATAAATATGTTAAATAGAATCTGTTCAGATCTAAAAGAAATTTCTTCCATTGAATCGTTTCCTAATAAAATCGAAGGTAGACAAATGACTCTAATTCTTGTTCCAAAAAAATAATAAAAATATTAATAAATGTAAATTTTATTTAATATTAAAATTTAATTTATATTTTTATTGTTTAATATTTTATCGGAAGAGGTATTTCTGTGTTAAAAATAAAGAATATTCGTAGCGTGTGCAAAAGATTTAAAAAAACGGCTTCATGTAATAAATTTAAATATAAAAAATCAAATCTGAGGCATATTTTAACAAAAAAATCTACTAAACGTAAAAGAAAATTAAGAATAAAATCTTTTGCAACAAAAGGTGATAAAAAACTAATATTAAGATGTTTACCATACAAATAAATTAAATTTTTTTAATTTTATTATTTATAATTTTTGGAGGTAATATGACTCGTATAAAACGAGGCGTATCGTCAAAATTTCGTCATAAAAAAATATTGAAAAAAACAAAAGGATATTATGGAGCCAGATCCAGATCATACAGAATAGCTTTTCAAGCTTTTATAAAAGCAGGTCAATATGCTTATAGAGATAGAAAAAATAAAAAAAGAACATTTAGAAAAATTTGGATATGCAGAATTAATTCTGCGGTTAGAAAGCATGGTTTATCTTATAGCTGTTTTATGTATAAAATAAAAAAATTATCTATTTTTATAGATAGAAAAATTTTGTCAGATTTGGCTGTTCTAAACAAAGAAGCATTTTCAGAATTAATAAAAAAAGTGAAAAGTATATCTTGATTAAATATTTTATTTTAAACACTTGTTGCAAATTATATTTATATTAATTGCCTCTTTTTATAGAGGCTTTTATTTTTTTAAGTATTTTTATAAATTATAAAAATTTTATGATAATTATTTTAAATAAGGAATAAATAATGTCTTATCATTTAGAAAAATTAAATATAAAATTTATTATCAATCAAGCTCTGATAGAAATAAAAAATTGTAAAAATATAAAAGAACTGGAATTGATTCGTATATATTGGATTGGTAAAAATGGATTTTTTTCTAAAAAAAATAAATTGTTAAATATATTATTTCCATACGAAGATTTTATAAAAAAAGACATGCTAAAAAAAGCATATAAAAAAATAAAATATATTTATTTTAAAAAAAAACAAAAAATAAAAAACAAAGAAATAAAAATAAAAATTTTTAAAGAGAAAATTGATATATCACTTCCAGGAAGGGATGTTTGTAATGGATCTTTTCATCCAATATCTAATATAATTAGATATTCGGAAAAATTTTTTTGTTCTTTAGGTTTTTCTATAGTTCATGGACATGAAGTGGAAAACATATATTACAATTTTGATGCATTAAATATTCCAGAAAATCATCCTTCTAGAACAGAACATGATACATTTTGGATTAATGAAAATTGTCTTTTAAGAACACAAACTTCTGGAATACAAATTAAAGTTATGGAATCTAAAAAGCCTCCTCTAAAAATTATATCATCAGGCAAAGTATATAGAAATGATCATGATAAAACACATACTCCAATGTTCCATCAACTAGAAGGATTAATGATAGATGAATGCATTGGAATATCAATAGTAAAATCCATCTTGTATGATTTTTGTTATAGTTTATTAGGTAAAAAAATAAAAATAAGATTTAGACCATCATATTTTCCATTTACAGAACCTTCTGCAGAAATAGACATAATGAACGAAGATGGAAAATGGATAGAAATATTAGGATGCGGAATTGTGCATCCTAAAATATTACACAATCTAAAAATAGATAGAAATAAATATTCTGGAATGGCATTTGGTATCGGAATTGAAAGATTAGCAATGTTATATTATAAATTATCTGATGTTAGACCGTTATTTATTAATAATTTACGTTTTTTAAAACAATTTAAATAAGCGAGAATATATGAATTTAAGCGAAATTTGGTTGAGGGAATATTTAAGTATAAATTTAGATTTAAATGAAATTATTAATAGAATTACCAAAATAGGGCTAGAAGTGGAAAAAATTATTCCGGTTTCTATGAAATTTTCTGGAATTAAAATAGGAAAAGTTATTTCGTGCAAACAACATCCAAAATGTAAAAAATTAAAAATCTTTTTAATTAAAATTAATAATAAAAATATTATTAATGTAATTTCAGATTATGATAAAAGCTTAATAAATAAAAAAATAGCAGTAGCCGTAAATGGATCTATATTACCTAATAGAACAATAGTAGAAAAAAAATTTTTATATGGATATGAATCATGTGGAATTTTTTGTACTTATGATCAGTTAAAAATTTTTGGATTAAAAGAAACATCTAAAGATATTATTGTTTTAGATAAAAACGCAATCATTGGCGAAGATATCAAAAATTATTTTTTTCTTAATGACAATATTATTTGTATAAAAGTTTCACATAATAGATGTGATTGTTTAAACATTATTGGATTATCTAGAGCCATTTCTTCAGAATATAATGAATTATTAGAAAATAAATTAATAAATAAAATTAATTCAACAAAAGATTATGGATTTAAAATAAAAATAAATGAACCAGAAGCGTGCCCTAAGTATTTAACAAGAAAAATAAAATATATAAATCTAAATGTTAATACTCCAATATGGATTTCTGAAAGAATAAGAAGATCTGGATTTAAACCAAAAAATATTATTATAGATATCATAAATTATGTATTTATAGAAACTGGACAAACAATTAAAATTTTTGACGCAGATAAGATATCAGGAAATATTACAGTAAGATTTTCTAAAGAAAAAGAATCAATGATGATTTCAAAAAATAAAAAAATTATAATTCAAAAAAACACATTAGTTGTTTCTGATAAAAATTCTATAATAGAAATAGCTGGAATATTGTTAGGTTATTCTGCAAGAATTGATTCAAAAACTACCATAAATATTATTATTTCATCTGTTTTATACAGATCTAAATTTTTATTTGGAAATTCTGTTAAATATTGCATAAATTCTGATTTAGCTTATAGAAATGAAAGAAACATGATTGATCCAAATATACAGCATTTAGCTATAAATCGAGCTACAGAATTAATATTACGTTTTTGCTGTGGAAGTCCAGGTAAAATTATTAATTATATTAATAATAAATTTTTACCGAAAAAAATTTTAATAAAGCTTTACAAAAAAAAATTATATGAAATATTAGGATTTTTTATTTCAAAAAAATTAATAGAAAATATACTTTTATTATTAGGATATAAATATGAATTTATCAAAAATTATTGGAAAGTTAGTGTTCCAAGTTGGAGAATGTGCAATGTAAAAATAGAAGAAGATTTAATAAGCGATATATCTCGTTTTTATGGATTCGAAAAAATACCTATTGATTTAAGTTACAAGAAAATAAAATATAATAATTGTAAATATAATATAAATACATTAAATAATGCAAAGAAATTATTAACAAATAGAGGATATCAAGAAATTATTTCATATACTTTTGTTGATAAAAATATACAAAACATTATACATCCAAATAAAATTCCTGTACCTATTATTAATCCAATTTCTACTGAAATGTCTGTATTAAGATTATCATTTTTTACTAATTTTATTCAAACAATTTTATATAATCAAAATAGACAAACAAAATATATAAAAATATTTGAAAGTGGATTTTGTTTTTCGAAAAATAAAAAATATAAGTTAGGAATTAAACAAAGTTTTTTTATATCAGGAGCAGTTTCTGGTTTTAAAAATGTAGAATCTTGGTATTCTAAGCAAAGGGAGATAGATTTTTTTGACATAAAAGGTGACGTAGAGACTTTATTATATTTAAACGGAAATTCAAGCGATTTTGAATTTAAAACATGTAAAAATAAAGAATTTCATCCAGGTAAAAATTCAAAAATTTTTTTTAAGAAAAAATATGTTGGTATAATAGGAGAAATTAATCCTAATATACAAAATAAACTTGATATAAAAAATAGAATTTTCGTATTTGAATTATTATGGGATAATATAAAAAATTTTTACGTTCCTAAAATTTATAATATTTCAGATATTCCTTTTAATTATAGAGATATTTCTATTGTCATTTCAAATAAAATTCCTATTATAGAAGTAATAAAAATATGTAAAGATAGTATCAAAAAAGAATTAATTAATATTAATATATTTGATATTTATCAAGGAAAAGAAATAAAAAAAGGACATAAAAGCATATCTATTAGATTAACTTTACAAAATAAAAATTATAATATGACTAATTTAGAAATAAATTCTATTTTGGAAAAATGTATTTGTAATTTAAAGAAAAATTTTTTGATAGAAATTAGAACAATTTGTTAAATAAAAAATTTATAGAATGTTAATATTCTTTTAATTTTATTTTCCAATTTAATTTTTTCTCGAAGAAAATTGGAGATAGATAATTATTTTTATTTATTTTAATAATTTGTTTTTTATTAGGATAAAAAGTTTCTTTAAAAAAAGTAATGTGTTCTTTATTGATCGGTAAATTATAGAAATTAGCTCCATTTATAGAACAAAAATTTTCTAATTTATTTAAAATATTAAGATTGTCAAAAACTGTAGCATACATTTCAAGAGCAATTGGAGAATTAAATATTCCTGCGAATCCCATGCTAGATTCTTTGTTTTTCAAAACATGAGGAGCACTATCAGTTCCAAGAAAAAATCTATTACAATTTCCAGATATAGCCTTATGTAAGGCAAATTGATCTATTTTTTTTTTTAAAATTGGAAAACAATATAAATGTGGTTTTATTTTATTTGATAACATATCATTATAATTAAACATTAAATGATGTGGAGTTATAGTTGCTCCTAATAATGAATCTTCTGATATTACATATTCCACAGCTATTTTTGTAGAAATATGTTCAAAAACAATTTTTAATTTAGGAAAATTTTTACGTATTGGAATCATTACTTTTTCTATAAATTTAGCTTCTCTGTCGAATATATCTGTTTTTTCATCGCTTATTTCTCCATGAACTGATAAAATCATTCCTATTTTTTGCATAATTTCTAATATATGAAATATATTTTCAAAATTTTTTATTCCTTTTTCAGAATTAGTAGTAGTATTTGATATATACATTTTAGCTGCAATGAAAATTTTATTTAAAAATCCATCAACTAACATCTTTTTATCGCAATTTTCAGTTAAATATAAAGTCATTAATGGATTAAATTTATGTAATTTAGGAATAAAAGAACATATTTCTTTTTTATAAACACTTGCAAAATGAGAATTTATAATTGGTTGATTTAAATTAGGCATTACTAATGCTCTTCCAAAAAATTGACTAGTATAAGGAAGAATTTTTTTTAGTATTTCTTTTTCTCTGAGATGTATGTGAAAATCATCTGGCTTTATTATTTTTAATAACATTTTTATTAAATTATTATTTATATTTTATCTATAAAATTACCAATTTATTTGTTTATATAAATATATTATAAAAAATAATTTTATAAAATACTATAAATATAAATTTTTCTATATTATTTTTTGTTTTTTTTTTATTTGAACTTTCTTAATAATTTTAGCTTTGTTTATATTATTTTTGTTAATTATTTTATTTTTCTCTACGTTGGAATTTTTATTTTTATAAGATATTTTTTTTATTAAAAAGTTATTTGATTTGTTTTGATATTTTTTTTTGCTACATACTAATCTTAAATATTTAGGAATACGTCTAATTTTATTAGTAAAAACAAGATGTTTTTTATTTTTATTAAAAATAATATTATTATTTTTTGTATTACTAATTAATTTAATATTTTTTTCGTTTAAATTTTCCCTTATAATAGAATTTAAATTTTTATTTTGAGAAAAAAATTTATTATTATAATTAATATGAGTAAATTTTGAATTATTTTTTTTTATTTTTAATTTATTAGATTCTTCATAAGAAGAACAATAAAAAAATGAATCATTATTATTTTCTGAAAATTTTTTTATATTTTTTATTTTTTTATCATTTAAATAATTTTTGTTTTCAATATTTTTTTCTTTAAAAATTTTTTTATTAAAAATATCTTTCGAAGAATCACAAGAAAAATTTTCTGATATAAAAATATTATTTTTTTTATCAAAATTTTTCTGATTTTTTAAAATATATAATAAATTTTTTAAATTATAAATTAAACGTTTAAATAAATTTTGATATTTAACTAAATTATTAAAGTTTGTTTTTTTACTTTGCGATTTATAAAAATATAAAGAACTATTTTTTTCTGTATATTTTAATTCATTAAAAAATAAATTTTGATTATCGTAGCACTTTTTATCATAAAAAGATCCATTAGGAATATTTATACAATCTGATTCATAAATTTTTGGTATTAAATAACTTGGTATGTTTGATTGTTCTCCTATTTTTACTCTTAAAACTAAATAATTTGGAGTTTTCATTTTATCATTTGGAATGATAACTGTTCTTACGCCTTGTTTTCTTTTTTCTATTGCACTTACTGCATCTCTTTTTTCATTTAATAAGTAAGATGCAATATCAACTGGAACAATAGTATAAACTTTATATGTATTATCTTTAATAGATTCTTCTTCTATTAATCTTAAAATTGATAAAGAAAGAGATTCTTTGTCTCTTATAGTTCCAGTTCCATTGCATCTAGGACAAATATAATGACTAGATTCTCTTAAAGAATGACTCATTCTTTGTCTAGATAACTCTAATAAACCAAATTTAGATATTTGTCCTATTTGTATTCTAGCACGATCTTGTTTTGCTAGTTCTTTTAATAATTTTTCTACTTCTCTTTGGTGTTTTGAAGTATTCATATCTATAAAATCAATTACAATTAATCCTCCTAAATCTCTTAGCCTTAATTGTATAGAAATTTCATGAACCGCTTCTAGATTGGTATTAAAAGCAGTTTCAGAAATATCTATTCCTCTAGTGGATTTAGCAGAATTTATATCTATAGCTGTTAATGCCTCTGTATTATCAATAAAAATAGATCCTCCAGAAGGCAACTTAACTTCACGTTGAAAAGCAGATTCAATTTGAGATTCTATTTGATAATGACTAAATAAAGGAACTTCCCCGCTGTATAATTTTATTTTTTTAATAAAATCTGGACGGCCTAATGAAATTATATATTCTTTAGATAATTCTAATATTTTAGGATTATCTATTAAAATTTCTTTTATATCCGGCCTTAAATAATCGCGAAATGCTCTAGAAACAACGTCGCTTTCTCTATAAATTAGACATGGTGCTCTTTTTTTTTGCGCTGCTTTTTTTATTTTATCCCAATGACTCAATCTAAAAGATAAATCTAATTTTAGATCTTTAATAGATTTTCCTAATCCAGCTGTTCTTATAATAATACCCATTCCGTTTGGAATTTCTAAAGAATACAATATTTCTTTAAGTTCTGTCCTATCTTCTCCCTCGATATGACGAGAAATTCCTCCAGATTTAGGGTTATTTGGCATTAAAACTAAATAACTTCCTGCAAGACTAATAAATGTAGTAAGAGCAGCTCCTTTATTTCCTCTTGCTTCTTTTTCTATTTGAACTATAAGTTCTTGATTTTCTTTTAAAATATCTTTTATGTTAGATTTGTTATAATAAATGTTGTTTTTATAAAGATATTCTATTGCAATTTCTTTAAATGGTAAAAATCCATGACGTTCTTCTCCATAATCTATAAAAACTGCTTCTAAACTAGGTTCTATTCTAGTAATTTTACCTTTATAAATATTGGATTTTTTTTGTATATATCTTAAGTTTTCAATATCTAAATCATATAATTTTTGACCATCTACTAAAGCTATTCTTAATTCTTCTTGTTGAGTTGCATTAATTAGCATTCTTTTCATTATATTTTGCTCATTTTATTTATTTACAAAAAATTAATTTAGGTAATATGAAAAATATTTTATTAACTAAAATGTATCATAATTTTGTTATAATTATTTTTTACTCATAATTTTTAAAATAATTTGTTTAAATTTTTAATAAACAAGATAATTAATAATTTTTAATTGTATTAGATTAAAATTTATTATTTTATTAAGACATAAAATAATGAAATAAATTGATGTTAAAATATATTTTAAATCATTATATTTTATATCAAATAAAATAAATTTATAAATTTTTTATATATTCTTTTAAAGCAAATAGTTTCATATAATATATATATTATAATAATAGTTTTTAGAAAATGAAAATTTTAAAATCATCAGTAAAGTTTATTTCAATATCAGAAGATGAATCTAATCAAAGAATAGATAACTTTTTAATTAAAAAAATGAAAAACATCCCTAAAAAGGCTATTTATAGGATGTTAAGAAAAGGAGAAATAAGAATTAATAAAAAAAGAAAAAAACCAAAATACAAAATAAAAAATCTGGATATAGTTAGGATACCTCCAATTGAATATTTTAATAATGAAAACACAAATAATTTTAAAAATTTAAGTTTTAATATTGACTCATGTCGCTTATATGAAGATAAATATATTTTAATATTAAACAAACCAAGTGGAATAGCGGTCCATAAAGGAAGTGGAATAAAAATTGGAATTATAGAAATATTAAGAAAAATATATTTAAAATATAATTTTTTAGAACTAGTTCATAGATTAGATAGAGGAACTTCTGGTATATTAGTAATAGCAAAAAAACGTTCTGTTTTGTGCGATCTACATAATCAATTAAGAAATAATAAAATATATAAAGATTATATTATTTTAGTACATGGAAAATGTACTTTTAAAAAAATATTAGTATCAGCTCCTTTGTTAAAAAGGTCTTTTTTAAACAAAAGTTTGAAATATAAAAAACAAAAAGGTATAATTGGTTCCCCCTGGGGGCAAAATTTCTCAAACTTATTTTAAAGTAATAGAAAAATTCAATTCTTTTACTTTGTTAAAAGCCATTCCAAAAACAGGAAGAATGCATCAAATTAGAGTACATTCTAAATATATAAATCATCCAATTGTATGTGATAATTTATATAATGATATAAAAAATAAAAAAAATTTATTTTTTAAAAAAAATATCAATAGAATTTTTTTGCATGCTTCTAATATTTGTTTTAAACATCCAATATCATCAAAAACAATAAACATAAACGCTCCTTTAGAAGAATCATTGTATAAATATTTACAATTGATAAGAAAATGTGTATAACATAATTAATTTTTTTAATTACTGAAATTTTTATAAAAATACTTTTTTAAAAATTAAATGTAAAAATAATGTTTAATATTTTATTTTTAAAATAAATTTTTTAATAAAAAATTTTTTAATCAAAGGAGATATATGGCTGTACAAAAAAATAAACCTACAAGATCTAAAAGAGGGATGAGGCGTTCTCATGATAAAATAAACATACATAAATTTTCTGTAGATAAAGTTTCAGGAGAAATTCACATTCGTCATTGTTTGACAAAAAGTGGATTTTATTGCGGAAAAAAAGTTTTAAATAAAAAAAATAAATAATGAAACTTTTTTCAATGGTATTTCCAGGACAAGGATCTCAATTTGTTGGAATGTTGAAATCACTTTCAGATTCCTTTATTATAGTCAAAGAAGTTTTTGAAGAAAGTTCAGAAATATTAAAATATGATTTATGGAAATTAGCACAAGAAGGTCCATTAAATATTTTAAATAAAACAGAAATAACACAACCAGCCATATTGACTGCGTCTTTTGCAATTTGGAAAGTATGGAATTCTTTATCTAATATAAATCCTATATTCATGGCAGGACATAGCTTAGGAGAGTATTCTGCGTTAGTTTGTGCAAAAAGCTTGAATTTTTCTGATGCAATAAAAATAACATCTTTACGCGGTAAATTTATGCAAGAATCTTTAAAAAAAGAATGTGCTATGGCTGCAATCATAGGATTGCCTTGTACTATAATAGATAAAATTTGTAAAAGAATATCTATATATGAATTTGTTGAAATAGCAAATTTTAATTCTCCCATGCAAATAATAATATCAGGATATAAAAACTCAGTTATAAAAGTAATTAAAAAATCTAAAAAATTAGGAGCGAAATATGCAAAATTATTATCTGTAAATGTTCCTGCTCATTCAGTTTTGATGAAGCCTGCATCAAAAAAACTTTCTTATGCTTTGAATAAAATAAAAATTTTTACTCCTAAAATTAAAGTTATTAGCAGTTTAAATGTTAAAGTTCAAAAAAATCCTAAAGAAATTAAAAAAAATTTAATAAAACAAATTTATAAACCAGTATTATGGAATAATACTATAAAGTATTTAATAGAAAAAAAAATAAAAATTTTTTTAGAGGTTGGGCCAGGAAATATTTTATCTAAATTGCTTAAAAGTTTTTCACAAAATACAAATATATATGGAATATCAATACAACATCCTGAAATAATTATAAAAGAATCTGGAAGATATAATAAATTATGAATTTTAATAAAAAAATTTCATTAGTGACAGGAGCTAATAGAGGAATTGGAAAATCAATAGCAAAAGAACTATTAAAAAGAAATTCTATTGTTATTGGAACATCTACTTCTAAAGAAGGAGTGGATATAATAAACAATTATGTAAAAAAGCAAGGAAAAGGAATTGTATTAAATTTATTAGATAAAAATTCAATCAAATTATGCATAGAAAAAATAAAAAAAAATTTCGGAGATGTAGATATACTTATAAACAATGCAGGAACTAATAAAGATGAATTGTTAATCAGAATGAAAGAAAATAGTTTAAATCATGTAATAAATATAAATCTTATATCTGTTTTTATAATATCTAAAATAGTTATAAAAGGAATGATAAAAAAAAGATACGGAAGAATTATTAACATTGGATCAGTATCTGGATTCACAGGTAATATAGGTCAAACAAATTATTCTGCGTCTAAATCTGGATTAACAGGATTCACCAAATCTTTGGCTAGAGAAGTTGCAAAAAAAGGAATTACGGTTAATATGGTATCTCCGGGATTTATTAAAACAGATATGACAAAATCTTTATCTGAAAATAACAAAAAAAATATATTATCTAATATACCAGTAAACAGATTTGGATCTACAAAAGACGTAGCAAATGCAGTTATTTTTTTTGCTTCTGATTTATCATCTTATATTACCGGAGAAACTATGCACGTTAATGGCGGAATATATATGAAATAAAATTTATACAAATTTATTTTAAATAATAAAATTAAACTTAATTAATTTTATTTATTTTAATCTTTTATAATATATTATAAAATAATCATTAATAATATATTATTGTCGAATTTGATAGGAAAATGAATGACATGAGCACTATCGAAGAAAGCGTTAAATCTATTATTGCAGAGCAGTTAGGAGTTAAAAAAGAAGAAGTAACAAATAATGCATCTTTCGTGGATGATCTTGGAGCTGACTCTTTAGACACAGTGGAATTAGTTATGGCGTTAGAAGAAGAGTTTGACACAGAGATACCAGACGAAGAAGCAGAAAAAATTACTACAGTTCAAGCAGCTATTGATTTTATTAAAGAAAGTAAAAAATAAAATAGTTAGGCGGTCTAAGGACCGCCAATATTTTCATTTCTTAAAAATAAATAAAAAATAATAATTTTTTTAAAAATTTTTTTATTTATTTTCAAATTTATTAATATATTCAATGTCTTATTATTTATATTGTATTAGATCAAAATATAAAATGAAAAAAAAAATAAATAAAATATTATATTTATTAATATTAATACCTATTTTTTTTTTTAGACTATTTATTTTTGAAAGAGAATCTTTGCACATAAATAATAATGCATTAATTACAATAAAGAAAGGTAGCACAATATTAGATTTGAAAAATTTAATGGAAGAAAAAACATTTAATAATCATTTATACTTATTGCCATGGTTAATTAAATTATATCCTAAATATAAATACATAAAGGCAGGAACTTATTTTTTAAAAACAGAATATAATATTAAAGACGCTTTAAATATTTTTGTGTTAGGAAAAGAAAAACAATTTTCTATTACTTTTTTTGAAGGATCAACATTGCAAGATTGTTTAATTATATTAAAAAATTCTCCATATATAGAGCAAGACCTAATAAATGTAAATATATACAATTTATCAGAAAAATTAGGGTATAAATACAAATTTCCACTAGAAGGAAGTTTATATCCAGATACTTATTTGTATGTAAAAAATACTAAAGCTAGTGAAATATTAAAAAGAGCAAAAAGAAATATGGATGTTATTTTAGAAAAAATATGGGACAACAGAGAATATGATTTGCCATATAAAAATTCTCAATCATTATTAATTATGGCTTCGATTATCGAAAAAGAAACATCAATAAAAAAAGAACGTGCAATTGTAGCTTCTGTCTTTGTAAATAGATTAAAAAACAAAATGAAATTGCAATCTGATCCAACTGTTATGTATGGTTTAAGAAATAAAAAAACAATTAATCATAATGATTTGACTATACCTACTAAATACAACACATATATTATTAATGGACTGCCTCCTACTCCAATATCAATGCCTGGTTTTGAATCTATTTATGCAGCTGCTCATCCAAAAAAAAGTAATTATTTTTATTTTGTATCTAATGGTTACGGCAGTCATATATTTAGCGAAAACTTTAATAATCATAAAAAAGCAATAAAACAATATATAAATAAAAAGGTACAATTTAATGATAAAAAGTAAGTTTATAGTAATAGAAGGTTTAGAAGGATCTGGAAAAACTAATGCGATTTCAAAAATAGTTAATTTATTAAATAAGCAAGGAATAAAAAATGTTATTTTCACAAGAGAACCTGGAGGCACCCCATTAGCTGAATCACTAAGAACTTTAATAAAGGAAGGAGTAGGTTATGAAAAAATTACTGATAATGCAGAATTATTAATGATATATGCAGCTAGAATACAATTAGTAGAAAGTGTAATAAAACCAGCTCTTGAAAATGGATCTTGGGTAGTAGGAGATCGTCATGATTTATCTTCATTAGCATATCAAGGAGGAGGAAGAAAAATAGATACAAAAATATTAAAAATGTTAAGAGAAGTTTTTTTGAGAGATTTTTATCCAGATTTAACTTTTTATTTAGATATTCCACCTATAATGGGATTAGCTAGGATTAGAGCAAGGGCAACCGTAAGAGCTCAAATTAGAGATAAAGTAAATAAAATAAAAAGAAATCATTCTCATGATATAAAAAACGCTTTAGATAGAATAGAAGTTGAACCTATTTCCTTTTTTGATAGAACAAGAAAAAAATACAAAGAATTAGCTTCTAAAAATGAAAAAATTATAACAATAGATGCAAGCAAATCTTTAGAATTAGTAAATAAAGAAATCAAACACCAATTATTAAAATGGTTGAAAAAACAAATTTAAAACATGTTATACGAATGGCTTGTAAAACCATATAGAGAAATTATATCTTATTATATAAGATCAAATACATCTTCTGTTATTTTAATACAAAGTAATACAGGATGTGGAATAAAAAATCTATATCTTTATATTGTAAAAAGAATTCTATGTTTAAAACCTAATAATTTTATTAGTTGTAATAATTGTAAAAGTTGTAATTTTATTAAAGAAAATTCACATCCAGATTTTTTTAATATTTTAACTAAAAATTATTTGAAAAATACAATAGGAATAGATGATGTTCGTTTTATTTGCAAAAATTTATTATTAAATTCTCATCTAAATAAAGGTAAGGTAATTTTAATAGAAAATCTAGAGAAACTAACTAACCAAGCATCTCATGCATTATTGAAAACATTGGAAGAACCTACGATAAAAACATATTTTATATTAGGATGTAAAAATATTTATTGTATTTTGCCTTCAATTATAAGCAGATCTCAAATCTGGAAAGTTATAATAAATAAAAAAGACAGTCTAAAGTGGTTAGAAAAAAAAGGTCATGATGTAAATTCAAAAAAAGTTATTATTTCTTTAAAACTATGCAACTGGTCTCCAGTTATAGCTAATAAAATAATTTTATCTAACTTTTGGAAAGAAAGAAAAAAATTAATATTTACTTTAAACAATATATTTTTAAAAAAAGAAATTGCATTTTCTTTATTAGAATATTTTAAAAAAATTGATATGTTTTTTTTAATATTAAGATCTCTAATCTTAGACACTATAAAATATAATAGCAATATTATGTTTAATATAATTAATTATGATTGTTTTTATCTTATAAAAAACATATCTAAAAATTTTTCTTCTGAATATTTATATGAACAGTGGAAGTTCTTGTTAAATTTTAAAAAATTAAAAAAAGAAATACCAAGAATTAACAAAGAAATATTTTTAATAAAAAATATATTAGACTTGCATGAAACTATAATAAAAAGTGGAAATAAATAATGTTTTTAATTGATTCTCATTGTCATCTTGATTTGTTAATTGATAATAATAAATCAAAAAATAATATTGATGATGTAATATGTAATGCAGAAAAAAAAAATGTAAAATTAATACTTTCAGTATGTATTTCTATTGATGGATTTTTTAGTATGAAGAAAACATTGAATAATAGAAAAAATGTTTTAATGTCTTGTGGAGTACATCCTTTATATATTGATGAAAAATATAATTTTAATGTTTTAAAAAATCTTTCTGATAAAAACTATGTTGTAGCTATAGGAGAAACTGGTTTAGATTTTTCACATGGAAAAAAAAATATATATATTCAAAAAAAAGTATTTATAGATCATATCAATATTAGTAAAAAATTAAAAAAACCTATTATAGTACATACTAGAAATTCAGCAAAAGAATCATTCAAAATCTTAAAGGAAAAAAATATTTATCAATCTGGATGTATAATACATTGTTTTACAGAAGATAAAAATATAGCAAAAATGTTTTTAGATATAGGATGTTATATTTCCTTTTCTGGTATTGTGACCTTTAATAATGCGGAATTAATAAGAGAATCTGTAAAATATGTACCACTTGATAGAATTCTAATAGAAACTGATTCTCCTTATTTAACCCCAGTTCCTTATAGGGGGAAAAAAAATCAACCTTCTTATTTATTTTTTATTGCTAAATGTATTTCAAAAATAAAAAAAATAAATTTAGAACAATTTTCTAAAATTACTTCAAATAATTTTAAAAATTTATTTTCAAATATTTCAATAAATATTGAAAATTAATTTATAATTATTAATAAATTTTAAAAATTTAAGGATGTTAAATTGAAAGATAATATTTTTACAAAAATTATTAATAATGAATATCCAGCAGAAATTTTATATAAAAATAAGTATGTAACTGCATTTAGAGATATCAATCCTAAAGCTCCAATTCATATCATTATTGTCACAAATGATGTGATACGTACAGTAAACGACATAAAAGAACAACATGCTACAATGTTGGGTCATTTGTTTATTGCATCTGCAAAAATTGCTAAAAAAGAAAAAATAAATCATGCAGGATATAGATTAATAGTAAATTGTAATAAAGATGGAGGTCAAGAAATTTATCATTTACATATGCATTTATTAGGCGGGAAAAATCTTGGATGTATATTATGATAAAATTAAATTTTAAAATTATTTAAGTATTTTTTAAATAAATAATTTTATAAAAAATAAACTATTTTATTAATAAAAATATTTTAAGAGGTTATTTTGAATAAAAATAAAAATTTAAAAAAAATTATTATAGTTGGAGGTGGAGCTGGAGGTTTAGAATTAGTAACCAAATTAGGTAATAATTTAGGAAAAAAAAAATTAGCAAAAATAATATTAGTTGATAATAACTATATACACTTATGGAAACCATGGCTTCATAAATTTGCTTCTGGTTCATTAAACGAAGGTACTAATTATATTAGTTATATATCACATGCTAGAAGTAATTATTTTGAATTCTGCATAGGGAAAATGATAGGAATAGATAGAAATAGAAAAATAATAATATTAGATGATATATTTGACGAAAATGGAAAACAAGTTTTATGCAAAAGAGAAATAAATTATGACATTCTTGTAATATCTGTGGGAAGTAAATCTAATTATTTTAATATACCTGGAGTAAAAGAAAATTGTAATTTTATAGATAATATATATCAAGCTAAAAAATTTCATAAAAAAATGTTTAACTTATTTTTAAAAATTTCTATCAAACCTGATGAAAATAAAAAAAGTAATATATCTATAGTTGGAGGAGGAGCTACTGGAGTAGAATTATCAGCTGAATTGATTAATTCTATTGAAGAGTTATACAAATATGGATTTCAAGGATTAAATAAAAACTTAATTGAAATTACATTAATAGAAATGGGAGAAAGAATTTTATCATCTCTTCCAAAAAGAATTTCAAATATTGTTGATTCAGAATTAAAAAAAATAGGAATAAAAATAATAACAAATACTGCAATTATAAAATGTGATGCTAATGGTTTATTTACTAATAACGGTAGTTATATTGAATCAGATATCATGGTATGGGCGGCAGGAATAAAATCTCAAAAGTTTAATTCATCAATTGATTTAGAAACAAATAATATTAATCAATTTATAGTAAAAAAAACATTGCAAACTACTTTAGATGAAAAAATTTTTGCAATAGGTGATTGTTCTTGTTTTTTATTAAAAACAGGAGAATATGTACCACCTAGAGCTCAAGCTGCTCATCAAATGGCTAGATGCGTTTATTTAAACATTTTATTTTTAATAAAAAATAAAAAATTAAATGATTATGTATATAAAGACTATGGATCTTTAATATCTTTATCTAAATTCAAAACAGTTGGAAGTTTTATGGGAAATATGACAAAAAATTCTATTTTTATAGAAGGAATAATTGCTAAATTAGCATATGTTATGTTATATCGTATGCACCAGATATCAGTTAATGGATGCTTGAAAACTAGTTTAATGATTTTATCTACAGGTATAGAAAATATCATTAGCCCCAAACTTAAATTACATTAATAATAATGAATTTTTATTTAATATAATTTAAGAAATTTTTTATATAATCGATCTTTTCTTCATGACTTTTAGTTAAATATTTAATTCTTAATTTTGTTTGTGAAATTATTTTATATATTTTAGGATAATTTTTTAATAGTCTTATAAAAGATTCGTAATTAATTGAATTGTTTTTATTAAATTCAACAAAACCTCCTTTAAAATTTATATTTATTATTTTTATACCAATAAAATTGGCTTTTTGTCTTATATAAGCTATTTCGATCAAATAACATACAGATTTTGGAAGTTTTCCGAATTTACTTGTTATTATATTTTTTAAATTATTAATTTCTGATTTAGTTTCACTAAAAAATTTTTTATAATAAAACAAACGTATAGAAACATCTGGAATATATGAATCAGGAATAAAAGCTGGAATATTTAAATTAACTTCTGTAAAGTTTTCTTTTATTGTTTCAAGAGATAGCTCTTTTCCAGATTTAATTAATTTTATAGATTTTTTTAAAAGTTTATTATATAAAGATATTCCAATAGAATTAATTTTTCCACTTTGTTTAGATCCTAATAGTTCTCCAGATCCTCTTATTTCTAAATCATTTATTGATAAAGAAAATCCAGATCCTAATTTATTTATAGAAGAAATTGCTTCTAATCTTTTTTTAGAATTTTCATTTAATGAATTTGATTTAGAAGTAAATAAATAAGCATACGCTTGCCTAAAAGATCTTCCTACTCTTCCTCTAAGTTGATTGAGTTGAGCCAATCCAAATTGATTTGCTTTTTCTATTATTATTGTATTTGCATTGGCAATATCAATTCCGGTTTCAATTATTGAAGTACATACTAACATATCAAATTTATTTTCTTTAAAATCTTGCATTGTTTTTTTTAATAGATTTTTGCACATTTTCGAATGACTTATTTTTATTCTAACTTTTGGCGCTATTTTTTTTAAGATTTTTGAAGTTTCATTTATAGTTGAAATGTTATTATGTAAATAATATATTTGACCTTTTCTAGATAATTCATTTTTAATAGCTTTTTTTATAATATCTTTGTTATATTCATAAATAAAAGTTTTTACAGGTAGACGATATTTTGGAGGAGTCGATATTATGGATAAATCACGTAATCCATTCATTGCCATATTTAATGTTCTTGGTATAGGTGTGGCTGTAAGAGACAATACATCAACTCCAGTTCTTACAGTTTTTATACATTCTTTTTGAGAAACTCCAAATCTATGTTCTTCATCTATAATTAATAATCCTAAATCTTTCCAAATAATATCCTTTTGTAAAATTCTATGAGTTCCTATAAGAATGTCTATTTCTCCAATTAAAATCATTTTTATTACTTTGTTTTGTTCTTTTTTATTTAAAAATCTAGATAAAATTGAAATTTTTATAGGCCATTTTTTAAATCTTAATTTGAAGTTATCAAAATGTTGTTGAGATAGAAGAGTCGTGGGAGTTAATAAAGATACTTGTTTCTTGTTTTGAATAGCTATAAATGCAGCTCTCATAGCAATTTCTGTTTTTCCAAACCCTACATCTCCACATATCAATCTATTCATGACTGAACTTTTTTTCATATCATCTATAACTTCTAGAATAGCTTTATTTTGATCTTGAGTTAGATCAAAATTGCATTCATTGCAAAATAATTTATATTTATTGAATTTTAATTCAAAAGAAAATCCTTTTTTAGACAATCTTTCAGATGCATTGTCTAATATTTCAACTGCTATATCATTTATTTTTTTTATTATTTTTTTGCTATATTTTTTCCAAGTATCAGATCCAAGTTTATCTAAAATTATTAGATTGGAATCATAATTATTTTTTTTATATTTACTTATTAAATGCAAAGAAGTAAAAGGCAAGTACAAAATATCATTTTCAGCATATTGAATAACCATGTATTCATTTTTTATTCCACTTGTTTCTATAAACTTAGTACCTATATATTTTCCTATACCATGATCAATATGAATAATAAAATCTCCAGATATAAATTCAATATCTGAAGAAAAATTTTTAACATCTATATTTTTTGTAATATTCATTAATATAATTTTTATTTATTTTTTATTTTTAATATAAAAATTTAACAAATATATTTTAAAATAAATTAATTTATTAAAACAAATAAATGATAAAAATATAAACTTTTGTTAAAATATTTGATATTTTATATATTAATATTTAATTAAAAAAATAAATTAATTTTATTCAAAATTATTTAAATTTTTTTAAATTAAATATTAATAGATTTTACAATATAGATATTTAAATAAAATTCAATACTTTTATAAAATGTATAAACCAGTTTTTTTGTATATAGGTATAAGATACATTATATGTAACTCATTTAATAAATATAATAAATTTACTTCTTGGATATCTTTTTTAAGTATAGTAATTGGAACTTCTTCATTAATATTAATTACTTCTGTTATACAAGGATTCGAGTTAGATTTAGAAAAGTATATGTTAAAATTTATACCTCATGTAATTTTATATAGCAATGATAATTTTTATGAAAAAAAAAATAGAATTAAATATGAATTAAATAAAAATTGTAGTGAAATTAACCAAGTATCTGAATTTATATCGACTAATGTTATTATACAAAGTAATTATAACTTAAATTATGGAAATGTTTTTGGAGTAAATATAGAAGATGAAGATCAATTTTTGAATAGTATAGGAAAAAAAAAAATAGAAAAATTATTACCAGATCAATATGGAATAATATTGGGATACGAATTAGCAAAATCTTTAAATGTATACAAAAATAGCAAAATAAGAATGATTTTTATAGAAAAAAATAATTTTACTATATTAGGACCTGTTCCAACTCAAAGAGTTTTTACAGTAATTGATATATTTCATACAAACAGCGAAGTAGATCAATACCAAATATTGATGAATAAAAAAGATCTAAAAAAAATTATGAAAAATAATTTTGAATATAAATATAATTGGAGATTATGGTTAAAACATCCATTAGAAATAAATAAATCTTGCATTATCTCTTGTTTTCCTGGTAATTATAATTACAAAGATTGGAGAGAAGACAAAGGAGATTTATTTAATGCTATCAATATAGAAAAAAATGTTATGTTTTTATTTTTGAGCTTGATAATAATATTATCAATATTTAATATATTCATATCTATTTCTATAGAAATTATACAAAAAAAGAAAGAAATTGCTATTCTTAAAACTTATGGTTTTAATAAAATTAGTATATTTTTTACTTTTATTATTTATGGTTCTTTAATAAGTATTATTGGAACAATAATAGGAACTATATTAGGAGTATTTATTTCTTCAAATTTAAACAATATTTTGTTTAAATTAAACATTATTAATGACTTTATTTTTTTTCCAAAAATAAATTATTTTTATATATTTAAAATTAACTTATTTTTTATTATTTTTACTATTATTTCTATAATATACCCTTCTTATAAAGCTGTTATGATTAATTCTTCAAAAACTCTTAAATATGAATAATATGGTTTTATTAAAATGTAAAAATGTTACAAAAACATACAAAACAAATAAAAAAAAAATTATTATATTAAATAATATTAATCTATCTATTTATAATTCAGAAACTATATCAATAATTGGAGATTCTGGATCGGGGAAAAGTACTTTATTATATTTACTTAGCGGATTAGATAATCCTACTACAGGAAAAATAACGTTCAAAGGAAAAGAAATAAATAAATTATCTTCTTCAGATCGTTCTTATTTAAGAAATAAAAATTTTGGATTTATTTATCAGTTTCATCATCTTCTTACAGACTTTTCTGTATTGGAGAATGTAGCTATGCCAGCTTTGATTGGAAATTTTAGTGTAAAACATGCTAAAAATTTAGCTTATAAATTATTATTAGAAGTTGGATTAAAAAATAGAATAAACCATAAACCTAGTGAAATTTCTGGAGGAGAAAGGCAAAGAGCAGCAATTGCAAGATCTTTAATAAATAATCCAAAAATAGTTTTTGCAGATGAACCTACAGGAAATTTAGATAATACATCTTCTAAAAAATTTTTTTGTTTGTTAAAAAAAGTTAATGTAGAAAAAAAAACTGCATTTTTAGTTGTTACTCATAATATTAAATTAGCAAAAAAATTAGATAAAACATTAGAGATTAAAAATGGAAAATTATACAAAAAAAATTTATAAAAAAATTTTTTTTAATTTTTTATTATCTTTTAGGATTGCCTTTATTTTTAATAAAGGATTAAAAAAAGAAAATATGACTTATTTTGTTTTTTATTCGTTGGTATTTGGAATTGCTTTAAGCGTAACTTTTAGTATATTATCTTTAGGTGTAGTAAATGGATTTGAAAGTGAATTAAAAAATAAAATTTTAAATATCATCCCTCATATAGAAGTTAATTTTTTAAATAAAAACCAAATTAATTTGGAAAATATAAAAAAAAAATTAATAATATTTCTGGAGTAATTTCTAATTATTCTTATTTAGATTTTTCTGGATTAGTTCAAAATAAAAAAAAGCTAGAAGTAATTTTTGTAAGAGCTATTGACGATCATGATTTTGATAAATATAAATATTTTTTATATGAAAAAAATAAAAATATTTTATATAAATTAAATAAAAATAATAACTCAGTGGTTATAGGATCAGGAATAGCTAAAAAATTAAATTTAAATATAGGAGATAAATTATCAATTATTATATCTAATAATTTAAATAATAAATTTTTATTACCTAGAACAATTGAATTAAATGTAGTTGATATTATTTCTTTTTTTAGTCAATTAGATTACCAGTTTGCAGTTGTTTCTTTATCTTCTGCGCAAAAATATCTTTATAGAGAAAATGAAATAGATGGTATTAGTATAAATGTAAAAAATATTTTTAATTTAGAGAAAATAATAAAAGAAATAAAAAAAACAAATGAAAAAGAACAAATTAAAATTGAAACATGGATTTCAAAATACGGTTATATGTATAAAGATATAAATAAAATTAGAATTATTGTTTATTTATCTATGTTTTTAATGATTTTAATTTCTTCTTCTAGCATTATTATAATCACAACTGCTTTGGTAAAAAGAAAAAAAAAAGATATTGCAATGCTATATACATTAGGAGCAAAGAAAAGTTTTATATATAATATATTTTTATGTAATGGTATATTTTATGGATCTATAGGATCTACTATAGGAGTAATATTTGGATTGATATTATCAAATAATTTTAATTTAATAATAAAAAAAATAGAAAATTTATTTAATTTTAAAATAATATCTAATAAAGTTTATTTTATTGATTTTGTTCCAATAAAAATATTTTATATTGATATTTTTTTTATATTTTGTTTTTCTTTTACATTAATATGTATTTCAAGTTTATTTTCTGCAATAAAAATAATTAATAGTAATTATATTAAATCACTAATATCATAAAAATTATTTATTTTAATAATTTTATTTATCGATATTATTAAAATATTTTTCTATACAATCAACTAACAAAGTTGATAAACCAATATATTTTTCAGGTGTAATATTTTTTAAAATATTTTTATCACTATTTTTAATTTTCAAATTTTCTACAAAACTTTTCAAAGTTTCAGGATCTAGATCTTTTTTGATTAAAAAATCTTTTACTAACTCATAAGAATTTTTAATTTTATTCCTGCGCATCAAAGTTTGGATAGGTTCTGAAAGAACTTCCCAATGAGATCTTAAATCAGATTTTATATTAAATTTATTAATTTCTAAATTTGAAATTCCATTTAAAAATTTTTTATATGCAATAAAAGAATAGCTTATCGCTAATCCTATATTTCTTAAAGAAGTAGAATCAGTCAAATCTCTTTGCCATCTAGATATTGATAATTTATTAGATAAATGATTTAAAATAGCATTAGATAATTCTAAATTTCCTTCAGAATTTTCAAAATCTATTGGATTTATTTTGTGAGGCATAACAGAAGATCCAATTTTACCTTTATTATATTTGTTCTTAAAAAAATTAATAGATAAATACCCCCATATGTCTCTGTTAAAATTTATTAAAATATTATTAAATCTAGAAAAACAATGCAATATTTCTGATATATAATCATGAGGCTCAATCTGAGTAGTAAACAAATTTAGTTCTATTCCAAGACTATTTACAAATTCTTTGCTAAAATTAATCCAATCAACATTAGGGTAAGAAATAAAATGAGCATTATAATTTCCAACAGTTCCATTTATTTTACCAAGAATTTTAATTTTTTTTAATTGATTAAATTGTCTTATCAATCTATAAGAAAAGTTACAAAATTCTTTTCCTAATGTAGATGGAGTTGCAGGCTGACCGTGAGTTCTAGATATTATTGGAAAATTTTTATATTTTTTAGAAAAAGAAACAATATTTTTAATTATTTTATACCAAATTGGAATTATTATTTCATTTCTTGTTTTGATTATCATCAAAGCATATGAAAGATTATTTATATCTTCAGATGTACATGCAAAATGTATAAATTCTTTTTTTTCATCTAAACTTTTCATTAAAGAAAATTTTTTCTTTAAAAAATACTCTACTGCTTTAATATCATGATTAGTTTTACGCTCAATATTTTTTATTTCTATAGCATCTTTCAAGCTAAAATTATTTAAAATGTTATTTAAAAAAATTTTTTCTTCAGAAATTAGAGGTTCAATATCATTAATTTTTTCACATTCAGAGATTTTTTTAAACCATTCTATTTCAATAATTAATCTATATTTTAACAAACTAAATTCGCTAAAAATATTTCTAAGTGATTTAACATATTCAAAATATCTACCATCTACAGGAGAAATTGCAGTTAAATGAGATAATTTCATATAAAATGGCCTAAAAAAAAATAATTTTAAATATACTGATAAAAAAATTTTTTTGCAAAAAAAAATTACTTATTAATAAAAATTTTTAATTTAAAAAATTAAAGTTTTAAATCATTTGTCAATGACTAATTTTCTACTTTTTATTATTCCTCCTCCTAAACATCTATCTAACAAATAAAAAACAGCATATTGTCCAGGAGCGACAGAAGAAATTGGTTTATAAAATATTACTTCTATAGATTTTTTATCTATAGGTATAACTAAGCATAAAGTGCTATTTTGGCGATATCTGGTTTTTACCATGCATTTAATAGGATTTTTTAAATAAATTTGATCTATCCAATTAGTTTCTATGATAATTATGCTTGTAGACATTAGATATGGATTATTTTTTCCTTGAGATACTATTAAATAATTTTTATCTATTTTTTTATCTACTACATACCATGGATCATGGCAATTATAATATATTTTTTTAATATTTAATCCTTTTCTTTGTCCTATTGTATAATACATTAATCCTTTATGAGTTCCAATTTGCTTTTTTTCTGTAGAAAAAATCAATCCTGGATCGTCATGCAAATAATTTTTAATAAATTTATTAAAATTTTTGTTTCCAATAAAACAAATTCCTGTAGAATCTCTTTTTTTTGATGTAATCAAATTCAATTTGGAAGCGATATATCTGACTTTTGACTTTAAAATATTTCCAATAGGGAATATACATTTAGAAAGTTCTTTGTAATTTATTTGATGTAAAAAATAACTTTGATCTTTTTTTAAGTCAAATGCAGAAAATAATTGGCTTTTACCGTTAAAATTTATTTTTCTTACATAGTGTCCTGTTGCTATATAATCAGCTTGCATTTCTTTTATAGCAAAATTTAAAAAATATTTAAATTTTATTTCTTTATTGCATAATATATCTGGGTTAGGAGTATTTCCTATTTTATACTCTCTGAGAAAGATTTTAAAAACTTTATTCCAATATTGTTCAGAAAAATTTACTATATTAATATTAATTCCAATTTGATCGCATACTATTTGAGCATCTTTTAGGTCTTTTTTGAATGTACATTTAATGCTAGAATTAATTTCTTCCCAATTTTTCATAAAAACACCTTCTACATGGTATCCACTTTTTTTTAAAAACCATGCAGAAACTGAAGAATCTACTCCACCAGAAATAGCTATTATTACTTTCTTTTTTTTGTTCATTTTTTATTTTTTAGTAAAATCAATTATTATTTAATTTATAATTAATTAAACTAATTTTATTTTTTTTAAATTCAATCAATTTAAATTAATTATTTTATTTTAAACGAATAAATAATAAAACAAAAATTTTATTTTTTAAAAAAATTTTAAAATGTTAAAATGTATTTTATAAAAAATATTAAATAAATTATTAAAAACAATTTTTTTAAATAAAAATATTATGTTGTATATTTTATAATATTTTAATATTATTAAATTATTTTAATATAATGTAAATACTTTTAGTTTATTTGAAATATCTTTTAGTTTATGCAAATAATTAACAATTATTGTTTTTTGTTTTGAACAAAATTTAGATTAATTAGTTTTTTATAAATAAATTATATGAGGTTATTTTATGATGCGTATTTTACTTTTTATACTGACTAATTTATCTGTAATGATAATATTTGGAATAATATTATTTATTACTGGAATTAAATCATCTAGCTCATTTGGATTAATAATAATGTCTGGAGTTTTTGGTTTTGGTGGATCTATAATATCTTTATTATTATCTAAGTATATAGCAATAAATTCAGTAAATGCAAAAATTATAAAAAATCCAAAAAATGATATTGAAAATTGGTTGTTTAATACAATAAAGTTGCAATCACAAAAAGCAAATATTGGAACTCCAGATATAGCTATTTACGACGCTGAAGATATTAATGCTTTTGCTACAGGCCCAAAAAAAAATTCTGCATTAATTGCAGTTAGTACTGGTTTGTTGAATAATATGAGCAAAAAAGAAGCAGAAGCAGTTTTAGCTCATGAAATTAGTCATATTTCCAACGGAGATATGATAACAATGACACTTATTCAAGGCGTAGTAAATACATTTGTTATATTCTTATCTCGAGTTATTTCTAAATTTATAGTAAATTTATTTTCTACAAACAAAGAAGATGAAAATTCATATGAATCTGAAAATTCATGGTCATATTTTTTTATTTCTATGGCTTTAGAAGTAGTATTTGGAATTTTAGCTAGTATTATTACTTTTTGGTTTTCTAGAAAACGAGAATTTTACGCTGATGCAGGATCAGCTGAAATAGTTGGTAAAAATAATATGATAGCTGCTTTACAAAAAATAAAAAATACTTGTGAGCCTAATGTTGGAAAAGAATTATTAGCTTTTTGCATTAATGGAAAAAAATCATTTAATGAAATTTTTATGTCTCATCCACCTATAGATAAAAGAATACAAGCATTAATTCAAGAAAAATATATGAAAAAATAAAATTTATTAATTAAATTGATTATTTTTTAAATTTAATTAAATTAAACAAAAATAAAATAAAAATAATAAGTGCATAAATTGCATAACAAATTTTTCATTTATATGACAACATGATTACATTAATTAATAAAATATAAATTATTTTAAATTAATTTTCATTAATGAATAAAGTTAAGAATTATATCGGAGTTTTATAAAATGACATTTTGGACAAGTCCTTCAGAATGGGCTGGGTTATTAACTTTGGTCATTTTAGAAATTGTCCTTGGAATTGATAATCTAATATTTATTGCTATTCTATCTAATAAACTACCTCCTAAAGACAGAGAAAAAGCAAGAATGATAGGTTTAGTGATAGCACTAATTATAAGAATAGGATTGTTGTCACTAATATCATGGATAGTTACATTGACATATCCTTTAATAAAAATAAGCAATATTATTTTTTCTGGTAGAGATTTAGTTTTGATATCTGGAGGATTATTTTTAATATTTAAGTCGGTTACTGAACTTCATGAAAGATTAGAACAAAAAGAAATTCAAAATGATAATAATAAAGTTTACACTAGTTTTTGGATAATGATAGTACAAATTGTTGTTTTAGATGCGGTATTTTCTTTGGATGCTATCATCACAGCTGTAGGAATGGTAAATAATTTATTTATTATGATCACAGCAGTAATATTGTCTTTATTTATAATGTTAATATCTTCTTCCATTCTAACAAAATTTATAAATAAGCATAAATCTGTAGTAGTTTTGTGTTTAAGTTTTTTATTATTAATAGGATTCAGTTTAATAGCAGAAGGATTTAACTATCATATACCAAAAAGTTATTTATATACTGCTATTGTATTTTCTATATTAATAGAGTTATTTAATCAAATATCTCGTAAAAATTTAATAAAAAATCAATCTATAAAATCAATCAGAGAGCGTGCAGCAGAAGCTATAGTAAAATTAATGGGGGGAGGAGTAAATTATAAAGAAAATAATAATTTTTATGAAGATATATCATATAGGCCTATTAAGTCTTCTGAAGAAGAACGTAATATGGTTGCTGGTATTTTGTCGTTATGCGCTAGATCTTTGTATAGCATTATGACTTTAAGAAAAAATATTGTATGGATAAATACAAAAGATTCAATTGAAAAATCAAAAAAAAATTTATCTAAATTTTATTTTAGGGTACTTCCTGTTTGTAATGGAGACATAGATAATATTATTGGAATAATAAACATTAAAGATTTTTTGTATGCAAAAAATATGGAACAAATAAAATATTTAGCAAAATTAAATTCTTTTTTTATAGTAAAAGAAACAAATAATATATTAAAATTATTAAATAAAATCAATAAAATAAATGAAAATGTTATATTTGTTTCTGATAAATCAGGAATTATACAAGGATTAATCACTCCTATAGATATTTTAAAAGCTATATATACAGAGTTTTCTACAAGAGATGATTAATAATAAAATAATTTTTAAAAATTTTTATATAATTTTTTGTTATTTAAAAATAAAATTATTTTACAATATAAAAATTAATTAATTAAATTAATAATTTAATTTAAATTTATATTTCTAACTAAAATATATTAAATTTTATCAAGAATATTTTATTAATATAAAAATAAACAAAATTTAAAATTATTTTTAATTAAATCATTTTAATTTTAATATCTATTTTATTTTATTTTTTAAAATAAATAATTATTAATAAATTGTTTAATTATAAAAATAATATTTAATGTTTTGTTTTTATATTTAAAAAATAAAAGCAATTTAATATCATAAATTTATTAATTTATAAAATACTTAAAAATATTTTTACTTTTTATAAAAGTATTACATATATTTATATATTCTAAATTAGAATTTAATTCTTATATTTTTTATTGGAGTTTTTATGAAGGCATTTTGTAAGATATTTTTAGATCCATTAAAATGGATATGGAATGTACTTAATTTCACAAGAAGGCTTGTTTTAAACTTATTATTAATATTGATTATATTCTGCATTTTAATTTTATATTTTCAAACAAATAACCCTATTAATGAAAATAAAAAGGGAGCTCTATTTATAGATATAATTGGAATAATAGTAGATAAACCATCTTCAAGTAGTAAATTTAAACAATTAAGCAGAGAATTAATTGGAAGTTCTAGCAACAAGCTTCAAGAAAACTCCTTATTTGATATAGTATATGCTATACGTAAAGCAAAAGATGATAATAATATAACTGGTTTAGTTTTGTATTTAAAAGATTTTGCTGGATCAGATCAAACTTCATTACAATATATAGGAAAAGCATTAAAAGAATTTAAAAAAACTGGTAAACCAATATATTCTATTGGGGATAATTATTCTCAAGCTCAATATTTTTTAGCAAGCTATTCTAATATAATTTACCTTAACCCACAAGGTATGGTGGATTTACATGGAATATCAACTAATAATTTTTATTATAAAACTTTTTTAAAAAAATTAAAAATAAATACACATGTATTTCGTGTAGGAAATTATAAATCTGCAGTAGAACCTGTATTAAGAGATAATATGTCAGATGAAGCCAAAGAAGATGATAAAAGATGGATCCAAAAACTATGGAGGAGTTATTTAAATGTAATTTCTATTAATAGAAACATAAAAATAGAAGAAATTTTTCCTAATGTTAAAGAAATTTTAGAAAAATTAAAAATTGTTAAGGGAAATACCGCTGAATTTGCATTAAAAAATAATTTAGTTGATAAAATAGAATCTAATCCTGAAATTGAAAAAGAAATGATAAAAATATTCGGATGGAATAAAAACGAAAAATCATTTAATAAAATTAGTATTTATAATTATCAAGACAAATTAAAATTTTCAAATAAAGGAGAAATAGCGGTTATATTTGCTAATGGCGTAATTATTAATGGTCCAGATAAACCTGGATTTTCAAGCGGGGATTTTATTGCTTACCAAATAAAACAGGCTAGACTAGATCCAAATATTAAATCTTTAGTTGTAAGAATTAATAGCCCGGGAGGAAGTGTCAATGCGTCTGAAATTATTAGATCTGAGCTTGATGCTACTAAAAACATGGGAAAACCAGTAGTTGTGTCAATGGGAGGAATTGCGGCTTCTGGAGGATATTGGATATCAACTCCAGCTAATTATATTATATCCAATCCAGATACACTAACCGGTTCTATTGGCATATTTGGTATTATAAATACAATAGAAAGTACATTAGAAAGCATAGGTATATATTCTGATGGAGTATCTACATCACCTTTAGCAAATATTAATATTGCAAAAAAATTACCTTCAGAATTTTTAGAAAAAATGAAACTTATAATAGAAAATGGATATTATAATTTTTTATCATTAGTATCAAAATCAAGAAACAAAACAATAAAAGAAGTAGATAAAATAGGACAAGGACATGTATGGATAGGTACTGATGCTTTGAAAAAAGGATTGGTAGATAAACTTGGAGATTTTGATGATGCTATAATAAAAGCTGCTGAATTATCTAATTTATCTGATTATGATATAAAATGGAATGATCCTGAACCTAGCATAATTGATTTTATATATAAAAATACAAATTTAATAAATATTATAAAATTATATTTAAATTATATTATTCCAGATATAATGGAAAAAAATATTTTTGATCAAGTTAAATTAAAATTATTCACAAACTTAACATTAAATGATCCTAAGAATTGCTATGCTATTTGTCTGTCTTGTTATCCCAAAATATAATAATATTTTAATTTTTAATAAAAATTTTTAAAATTAATACTTGACGTATAAGAAAGTTTTTGTTTATGTACCAGTACATTATGTTTACACAAACAATAAATCATTGGTGATACTATGACTTTAAATATAGCATTAAACGGATTTGGCAGAATTGGTCGTATGATTTTTAGAATAGCTCAAACAAGAAATAATTTTAATATTGTTGCTATTAATGATTTATGTAGTATTAATGAAATATCTTATATGTTAAGATTTGACTCAACCCATGGAAAATTTTTAAAAAAAATATATATTAAAGAAAATTTTATTCAAATTGAAGATAAAAAAATATATTGTTTTTCAGAAAAGGATCCTAGTAATTTACCTTGGAAAAAGTTAAACATAGATATAGTTATTGAAGCTACTGGATTAAGTTTAACTAAAAAAGCATCTGAAAATCATATTATATCTGGAGCAAAAAAAGTTATAATAACTGCTCCACCAAAAGATAATATTCCAATGTTTGTAATGGGAGTTAACAATAATTTATATAACGGGGAAAAAATTATTTCAAATGCATCATGTACTACTAATTGTCTTGCTCCAATAGCAAAAGTATTAAATGATTATTTTGGAATACAAGAAGCTCTAATGACAACAGTGCATTCTGTTACTTCCACTCAAAACACTGTAGATGGAAGATCTCTTCAAGCATTTAGAATAGGAAGAAGTTGCTTAAATAATATTATTCCAACTTCAACTGGAGCTGCAGATTCTGTGGGGAAAATAATTCCTGATTTGAACGGCAAAATAACAGGAACCTCTTTTAGAGTTCCTACAACAAATGTATCTGTAGTAGATCTTACTGTAAAATTCAAAAAAGAAACTTCTTATAAAGAAGTTTGTAATGCAATAAAATATGAATCTAAAAATAAATTTAATGGTATTTTAGGGTATACAGAAGATAATGTAGTATCTTCTGATTTTAATGGAGAATTTTTAACATCTGTTTTTGATTCAAAAGCAGGAATAGAATTAAATAAAACTTTTATGAAAATAATATCTTGGTATGATAATGAAAGCGGGTATTCTAGCAAAGTATTAGATTTAGCTCAGTATATATTTAATAAATAATGAAAAAATTAATTTTATTAAAAAGACGGCACAAAGCCGTCTTTTTAATATTTTTATTTTATTTTTATATAAAAATTTTATTTTTACATAAGTTTTTTAAAAACAATAAAAAATTAATTTATTTAGATACAACTACCATTGCTGGTCTTAACAATCTTCCGTTTAAAATATATCCTTTTTGCATAATTTCAACCACTTGGTTTGTTTTTTTGTTTTTGTCATCTATCACTGTCATTGCTTCATGTATTTTAGGATCAAAAGGTATGTTTTTTTTATCTATTTCTTTTATTCCAAAAGAATGAATAACTTTTATAAACTCCTTTAAAGTTAGATTTATTCCTTCTTCAATAGGATTTATATTTTTATTTTTTTCATTTTCTTTTTCAAGAAGATTTTTTGTACGTTCTAAGTTATCTATTATTGGTAACAAAGCTATAGAAAATTTTTCTAACGCAAACTTATAAGATTTTTCTATATTTGCCTGAGTGCGTTTCATTAAATTTTCCATTTCAGCTTGATTTCTTAAAATAAGATCATGTTTAGATTTTTTCTCTTTTGATAAATTTTTTTTTAGATTTTCTATAATATTTTTTTGATCATTAAAATTTATTTTTTCTGGTATAATTTCATCTGATATATTATTTTTGTTTAAATTTATTTTTTTTTCTGTTGTTTGTTTTTTATTATTTATTATTTCTTCTTCTTTTTTATTTTTTACTTCGCTTTTTTTATTTAATTTATCTTCATTTATCTTGTTTGAATTTTTTTCTTTCATTTTAAATGTCTCCAATATTAATATTTATCTAAATTTTTTTATTTTATATAAATAAATAAACTTATATTAAATGTAATAAATAAATCATAACATAAACTAATATTTCAAGGTAATTGATATGAATTATGTTTTTTGCATTATTGGAATAATTGGGTATAGATTATGTTTAGAACAATTATCTATATATAATAATTTATATAATTGGTTAATAAAAAAAGGTTATTCAGTAATTTTAGAGAATAATATAGCGCAAGCTTTAAATTTAAATAATGTAATATCTGGTAGTACTTTTGATATAGGAGAAAAAGCAGATTTAGCAATAATAATAGGAGGAGATGGAAGCATGTTGCGTATAGCAAAAATTTTATCTAATTATCCTATTAAAGTTATAGGAATAAATACAGGAAATTTAGGATTTTTAACTGATTTAAATCCAAAATCAGCTTTATCAACTTTAAATTATATATTAAATGGAAATTTTTATGAAGAAAAAAGATTTTTATTAAATGTAATAACTATCAAAAATAATATAAAAAGCAAAAAACATATACTTAATGAAGTAGTAGTACATTCAAATAATGTAGCTAAAATGATTGAATTTAAAGTATACATTGATGATGTTTTTTCTTTTTTTCAAAGAGCTGATGGATTAATAATATCTACTCCTACAGGCTCAACGGCTTATTCTTTATCTGCGGGAGGTCCAATATTAATGCCTTTATTAAATGCAATAATCATAATTCCTATGTTTCCTCATGGATTATATTCCAGACCTTTAGTAATCAGTGCAAAAAGCAAAATAAAAATAAAATTTTCTAAAAAAATATTAAATTTGTCTATAAGCTGCGATGGCACATCACCTTTTAAAGTTTATAGGAATAATGAAATTGTAATCAAAAAAAGCAAAAAATTCTTAAAACTTATTCATTCAAATAATTATAATTACTTTAATGTTTTAAGAAAAAAATTAGGATGGTCAAAAAAATTTTTTAAAAAAATAAAATAATTAATTATTAAATTTTTATTAAAACTTTTTTATATTTATTTTTTTAGCTTCTTCTAAAAAAAAGTAAATAACATTATTAATATATTTTTTTAAAAAAAATTTAGTGGCAATATTTATATGTTTATATTTTGATTCACATGTTAATTCAAATTTAATTTGACTAGTATTTTTGCTTAAAGAATAAAAATTCCATGTTGCTAAAAAATAATTAAAAGATCCAGAAATCAAATTTATTACAATTTTAGTATTTTTTGAAATAGTATTTTTAGTAATAAATGATTCTTTAATTCCTAAAAAAGAACATTGTGTTTCACAAATTAATATATTATTATGTTTTTTTAAAACTTTACTAAAAGTACACCAAGGAAGAAATTTAGAATATCTATCTACGTTATTAACTATTTCAAAAATTTGTTTTTTTTCATATGGTAAATTTATGCAACGTATTATGTAAGTCATAAAATCTCCTTTTGATTAACATATTTAAATTGAAATAAAGTTTATAGAGTATTTTTATACTTAAAATGAAAAAAAAAAATACAGAAAAAAATTTTTTAATTATTTCCAGAAATAAACGTGCAAAATATAATACATATATTAAAAAAGAAATGGAAGCTGGATTAAGCCTTAAAGGTTGGGAAGTTAAATCTTTAAGAAGCAATAATATAAGCATTAGTACTAGCTATGTTACTTTAAAATCTTCTTCTGCATATTTAACTGGAGCTGTATTTCAATCAAATACAAATAATAATATGAATTTTATTTATGAAAAAGAAAGAAATATACAATTATTATTACATAAACATGAAATAAATTCTCTTTTTGGATATGTAAAAATCAAAGGATATAGTATAGTAGTTATATCATTGTATTGGAAATATCATAAAGCAAAATTAAAAATAGGAATAGCTAAAGGAAAGAAGAAAATAGATAAAAGGCTAGAAATAAAAAAAAGAGAATGGGAAATAAAAAAATCACGTTTATTCAAAAAGAATAAAATTTATTAAAATAAATTGGGGCTGATTATGGATTCGACGAAATAAACAAAACTAAAGATGCATGTCGAGCAGAGGTGGACTCGTAAAACCTCAAATTGATAATTGCAAAACATAAGTACAACGAGCCTGCTCTATTAGCAGCTTAATTAGAATAAAATCTTAGGCTCCTTCTTAGATATATTATCTCTAGATGTATCAATAGAAGTCAAAATTAGAGATCGCGATATGAACGGGCTTGTACGTTCCTACGCTAAAATAATACAAGATAATTTTTAGTTCACACTTCTTTCTGTAGAACTAAAAATATTTAAGAAAGAATAAACATGTAGTATCAATAGAATTGAAGTTTCGGACGCGGGTTCAAATCCCGCCAGCTCCATATTATTTGTATTTTACTATATTATTAATATATTTAATTTAAATAAATATTTTTTAATATAAATTTATTATTTAATTTTAATATCTAAAAGGCTTTAAATGAGAAATATATACTGCTATCAAATAAATAAATCTCATGTTGGAAAAATAGTAACTTTATGTGGATGGGTAGAAAATATAAGAGATTGTGGAAAATTATTATTTATAGATTTTAGAGATCATACAGGAATTATACAAATATGTTTCGAATGTTTTGATAAAAACATTCATATAAATGAATCAAAAAAATTAAAAAATGAATCTTGTGTGCAAATTACCGGAATAGTTAAAATAAAAAAAATAAAATCTCTTTCAAAAGAGCCTCAAGAAGTAGAAGTTAAAGCTACAAATTTAAATATAATCAATATATCTGATCCTTTGCCTATAGATTTTAACTATAAAAATTCAGAAGAAAAATATTTAAAATTTAGATATCTTTATATTCGTCGTTCTAAGTTGTTTAAAATATTAAAGTTACGTTCAAAAATAACAAACTATATACGCAAAGTAATGGAAAAAAGAAAGTTTATTGATATAGAAACTCCTATTCTTTCTCATTCTACTACAGAAGGAGCTAGAGATTATCTTGTCCATAGTAGAATACATCCTGGAATGTTTTATTCTTTACCTCAATCTCCACAATTATTTAAACAAATATTAATGATTTCTGGAATTGATAAATATTATCAGATAGCTAAATGTTTTAGAGACGAAGATTTAAGATCCGATCGTCAACCAGAATTTACTCAAGTAGATTGCGAAATTTCTTTTGATAATGGAGAAAAAGTAAGAGATTTAATTGAAATTTTAATAAAAAAATTATGGATAAAATTTTTTAATTTTGAATTAAATAATTTTCCAATAATTACTTACAATGATTCTATTATCAGATTTGGCTCAGATAAGCCAGACCTAAGAAACTCTTTAGAATTAATCAACGTAACAAATTTATTTAAAATAAATGAAAGAAATAAAATTGCATTATCTAAATATAAAATATTAGCAATAATATTGCCATTAAAAGTAAAATTAAATTTTGATAAATTAAAAAAATATACAAATTATTTAAAATATTATATAAAAAAAGATGTTTTTTTGGCTTATGTTGAAGATATTAATAAGTATGAATTTTCTTTCTTTGAAGAAATAATATGTAATGACAGTAATATTGTTGATAACTTATTAAATTTAATAAAAAATAAAAATAAAATAATTTTAATAGCTTCACGCAAAGATTGCGTTTATGAAATTGCTGGAAAGTTAAGAATAAAAATAGGTTTAGAATTTAATATTACTGATATTGAATCTTGGAAACCAGTTTGGATTGTAAATTTTCCTTTATTTAAAACAAAAGAAAAAAAATTGGTATCAGTTCATCATCCATTTACATCTCCTAAAAATTTTAATAAATCAAAAATTTTTAAAAATCCTCTTTCTTTTGTGTCAAATTCTTACGATTTAGTAATTAATGGAGTAGAAATAGGAAGTGGATCTTCTCGGATTCATAAATACGAAATACAAAAAATTATTTTTGATGTTTTAGGTATTGCAGAGGAAACTCAAAATAAAAATTTTGGATTCTTTTTAAACGCTTTAAAGTACGGAGCTCCACCTCATGCAGGTTTTGCATTCGGTCTAGACCGTATAGTTATGTTAATTAGTAAAACTAATAACATAAGAAATGTTATTGCTTTTCCAAAAACTACTTCTGCTTATGATTTAATGACTGGATCTCCTAGTTGAATCATAAACTGTTTTGTTTATATTAAAAAATTTAAAATTTTATTAAAAATTAAAAAATAAACATGTCGATTATAATTGGAATAGATCCAGGATCATATGTTACAGGATATGGTATAATTAAAAGTGAAAAAAATACATTAAAACACATAAAAAGTGGTTCAATTTTTTTAAAAAAACATGATTTTAAAAAAAGATTAAAAATAATTTATATTTGTATTAAAAATATTATTAATAAATTTAAACCTAAATATTTTGTTATAGAACAAATTTTTTTTTCTAAAAATCCATCATCAGTATTAAAATTGGGACAAGCTAGTTGCGCAGCTACTTTAGCTGCAATAAATTTAGACATATTGATTTTTGAATATGCATCTAAAAAAATAAAAAAAATTTTAGTTGGAGATGGAAAAGCTAAAAAATTACAAGTAAAAAATAAAGTATGTAGTATTTTAAATTTGTCTAAATCAATTGGAATTGACACATCTGATGCTTTAGCAGTAGCAATAACTCATCATTATTTAATTAATAATAAAGATAAAATTTTTTAAAATTATATTTTTTAACTATCAAATAATTTAATTTTACTTAAAATAAAAATCTTTATTTTTTGTAAATAAACTAATAAAGAAAAAAATAGTTGAACATAATATAACTGATGGTCCGGAAGGTATGTTATATATAACAGAAAAAAATAAACCAAAAGTGATAGATGATATACTAAATAATGTTGCATATATTGACATTTTTTCTGGAGATTTGGAGTAAGGCCTTGCAGTTGCTGCTGGTATTATGAATAAAGCTACAGTTGTAAGAGCTCCTATAAATTTCATTGTTAATCCAATAGTTAAAGATATAATAATCATTAATATTAATTTAATTTTAAATATATTTATTCCATCGATGTATGATAGTTCTGAATTAATAGAAACTAAAAGTAAAGAATTCCAGTTCCATAAAATGATTAAAATTATTATAGATATTATTATACTTATCATTATAATATCATTCAAATTTACTTTTAATAAATCTCCAAATAAATAATGAACTAAGTCTGTACGAAATTCTTCTATTAAGCTAGAAATAACCAAACCCAAAGATAATGCTGTATTAGAAATTATATTTAATATTATATCAATAGAAAATTGATATACACGTTCTATATATGTTATAATCAAAGTTATAAAAAACATGGTAATCATCACAGAATAAACTGGATCTATTTTAAAAACAAATCCAATGGAAATTCCTAACAAAGAAGAATGAGATAATGTATCTCCAAAATAAGACATTTTTCTCCATATTAAAAATGATCCCAACGGTCCAATCGCTAAAGATAATAAAATTCCTGCAATCCATCCAAAAATGAATATTTCAATCATTTTTTATTCCTTTTTAATTTTTTATTATAATTAATGATTATGTTTGTATATAGCTCTTTTTTTTTCGTTATAGCATCCAAACATTTCAATAAAACTAGGATGATCAGATATCTTTTTTGGAGTTCCATAGCATAAAATAGAACGATTTAAACAAATTACTTCGTCTGTTTTGGCCATTACTATATGTAAATCATGTGATATAATAATAATAGAGCATGATAAAATTCCATGAATTTTAGTGATTAAATCGTATAGTATATTTTGTCCATTAATATCTAATCCTTGCGTTGGTTCATCTAGAACGATTAAATGAGGTTTGTTTAAAAGAGATCTAGCTAAAAGAACTTTTTGTATTTCTCCTCCAGATAAATTATGTATAGACTTTTTTAACAAATGTTCAGCATTTACTTTTTGTAAAAATTTATGAACATTATTCTTTTTAAAAAAAGAATTTAAATTCATAAATTTCTCTACTGTAATTGGAATATTAATGTCAAAAAAAATTTTTTGAGGAACGTAACTCATACGTAATTTTTTATGCTTTATTAATTTACCATGACTAGGTAAAATTAACCCTAAAATTACTCTAGCTAAAGTTGATTTTCCAGAACCATTAGGACCTAATATTGTAATAATTTTTCCATGAGATATTTTAAAAGAAATATTATTTAGTATCTTTTTTTTTCCATAAAAAACAAAAATATTTTTTAAATTGACTATATTTTCCATAAATAAATTAAAATTTATTTAAAATATTCATTATAATACTATTTATTTTTATAAAAAAATTATTTTAATAAATAAATTTATTTTTTATTTATATTAATTAGTTAAAACATTGGTAAAAATAAAAATAATTATAAACATTATTTACATAATAAAAAATAAGGGAAAAACAGTTAGTGCAACAAATATTTCAATTTTTTATTTCTATTTTAAGGAATTTACCTAAAAATCATTTATTAATATTAGAAATTTTAATTATAACGACAATTTTTGTTGCATCATTTCGTGCTAATTTTTTTTCTAAAAATCATTCACAAGATATAATTGATAATAATTTATCTTTTCCTGATTCTAATTTATTTAATTCATCTCCTTTGAACAGCGAACCTTTAGATCAAGAAAATATACCTATAAAAGATAATTCTTTAATTGAAGAAGACATAATTAAAAAAAATAATCAAATAAATGATTATATTATTTCTAATGGAGATACATTAATTAGCATATTAATACAATATGGAGTAAATATTACAGATATATCTAATTTAGCAAAGCAATATAAAAATTTAAAAAATTTAAAGATAGGACAATCTCTATCATGGATAACTAGCGAGTCAGGAAATCTTGAAAAATTAATTTGGCATGTATCTTTAAAAGAAGAAAGAACATATGAAAAAATAGAAAAAGGTTTATTTAATGAAAAAATTTATAACATTTCTGGAACTTGGCACAATGTAAAATTACAAGGATATTTAAAAGGCAGCTTTTTAAAAAGTGCTTATTCTGCAGGTTTTACTTCAAATGAAATTGCTTCTGTAATGCAAGCGTTGCAATGGCAAATAAATTTTAAGAAATTACATAAAGGAGATAAATTTATAGGATTCTTTTCAAGAGAAATAATAAAAGAAAAACAAGAGCAAAGTAAATTAATAGCTATAAGATTTCAAACTAATGGAAAAGATTATTTTGCTTTTAGAGCTCACGATAATAAATTTTATGATTTAAACGGGTTTAGTTTATCTCATAATTTTATCAGATATCCTGTATATAGTAATTTCCATATATCTTCTTACTTCAATATGTATAGATTAAATCCTATCACTGGTAAAATTTCTCCTCATCGTGGAGTAGATTTTGCTGTCCCTTTAGGAACATCTATTTTTTCTGTTGGAGATGGAACTGTAATTTTGACAAAATATGATAAGTTTGCTGGAAATTATATCGTAATTAAACACGGTCATCAATATATAACAAGATACATGCATTTAAAAAAATCTTTAGTAAAAGCAGGTCAAAAAGTATATAGAGGCAATAAAATTGGCATATCAGGAAATACTGGAAGATCAACTGGTCCTCACTTACATTTTGAAATATGGATTAACCGTCAAGCAGTTAACCCTTTAACTATAAAAATTCCTAATGAATCAAAATTATCCGGATCAGATAGAACTGATTTTTTATACAAAGTGGAATATATTATGCCTAAATTACAATTTAATTAAAATAAAATAATATTTTTCAAAAGCTTGATTTTATTGTTTCTAATATTAACTGAGAGTTCAAAATTATTAAAACACCAGTAGATAGCCATCCTACTGCTGAAGCGGATATACAATTAACAAATTTTCCCATAATTTTTTTAGAAGATGTTAAATATAGCAAAGGAACCATTGATACAGGAAGAGACAGGCTTAAAAAAATTTGAGTGTATACTAATAATTTTTCAACTAAATCTTCTTTTCCATCCCAGAAATATACGCAAATTATAACTGGTGTTATAGCTATCAATCTAGTAATAATTCTACGTTTCCATATTGATAATTTTAAATTTATGAATCCTTCCATTACTATTTGTCCAGTTAGAGTACCAGTTATTGTAGCATTTTGACCGGAAAAAAGTAATGCTAATGCAAATAATGTCGCAAGACTAGAACTAGCAATTGTTCCTACCATAGAATTATCTTGTAATGCGTCATATAGTTGAGTAAATCTTCCAATATCTTCTGGATTTTTTCCAAAAAATAAAGCAGAACCTAAAATAAGAATCAAGCAATTAATAAAAAAAGAAAAACTTAACTGTATGTTAGAATCTATTTTTGCGTATTTAATTGCTTCTTTTAATGCATTTTTATCTTTACGATTATATCTTCTTGATTGCACAATAGAAGAATGTAAATATAAATTGTGAGGCATAACTGTAGCGCCTACTATACCTAAAGCTATAAAAAAAGCTGATTCTCCTTGTTCTACATGCGCTGTTAAAATATCCTTACTAGGAATGAAAGAATATATAATACTATTTATATTTGGATTAGCTAAAGCTACTTCATATAAAAAAATGCAAAATATGGTTGAAATTAAAACAAAAACTAAAGCTTCTATAGTTCTTATTCCATATTTTAATAATATTAATAATAAAAATACATCTAAAACTGTAATCGCTACTCCAATTATTAAAGGAATTTTCATTAAAAGATTTAATGCAATAGCGCTTCCTATTACTTCAGCTATTTCTGTTGCTATAATTGCTAATTCTGATATTATCCATAGAATAAAAGAAATTTTTTTTCCAACTAAGTTTTTTGTAGATTGAGCTAAATCCATTCCTGTAACTATTCCAAGCTTAGCGCACATGCTTTGCAACAACATTGCTATTAAGCTAGATAGCAATATAACTGACAACAAAAGGTATCCATATAATGATCCACCTTGTATTGAAGTAATCCAATTTCCTGGATCCATATAACCAACTGCTACTAAAGCTCCTGGACCAGAAAAAGCAATTAATTTTTTTAATTTACTATCTTTCCTATCAGGGATTGGCACAGTATTGTTTATTTCTTCTAAACTTTTGTTCATAGATCTTTTCCAAGAATCACAATTTTAAAAGATAAGTAAATATTTTTATTGCTTTATACAAAAAAATTTTATTTAATTTTTATGAAGTATTTTTTTATAATTTTATTTTTTATATAATAAAATTTTTAAAAATTTTATTTTATAAAGATCTATGCAAAAAAAACTAATTTTTACTTTTTTAAAAATTAATTTAAATTAAACATATTTTAAATAAAAAATTAATTTCTCCTCTGACTGGATTCGAACCAGTGACATACGGATTAACAGTCCGCCGTTCTACCAACTGAACTACAGAGGAATTTTTTATTATTTATATTCTTTCATTTATATCTAAAAATGTCAAAGTTTTATTTTTTAAAAAATCATAAATATTATTATAATACTTTTCTTTTTAAAAAAAGAAATATATTATTTGATACAATTTAAAAAAATTATTATTTAATTTTAAATAAATTTAATTTAATAAAAAAGGTCATAAATATGAAAATTAAGGAAAAAATGACTGATTTTGGCTTCTCTTATGTAAAAAAATCAAAAAAAAATTCTATGATAGAAGATATATTTAACAATGTATCTTATAAATACGATTTAATGAATGATATTATGTCTTTTGGAGTTCATAGAATATGGAAAAACATATTGGTATATTGTAACAGTACTAATCCTGACCAAAAAATTTTAGATTTAGCTAGCGGAACTGGAGATATAACAAAAAGATTATCTAAATTAATTAATAAAAAAGGATTTATAGTGTCTTTAGATATTAACAGAAAAATGCTAAAAATATGCAGAAAAAAAATAAGAAACAGCGGAACAATAAGAAATATTTTTTATATACAAGCAAATTCTGAATATTTGCCTTTTAAAAAAAATATTTTTGATAGCGTAATAGTTTCATTTGGATTTCGTAATTTTACAGAAAAAAAAAAGCAATAAGTTCTATATTTAATGTATTAAAACCAGGAGGAAAATTGCTTATTTTAGAATTTTCTAAACCATTGTTTGAATTTTTAAAAAAAATATATGATATATATTCTTTTTATTGCATTCCTAAAATGGGAAATATAATATCAGGAAATTATTATAGTTATAAATATCTAGTAGAATCTATCAAAATACACCCCAGTCAAAAGAAATTAAATAAAATATTATCAGAATCTGAATTTTGTAATTCTGAATATATTAATATAAGCGGTGGAATAGTTGCTATACATAGATGTTATAAATTTTAAAATTAAATAATTTATTTGATAAATAATAAATTAATTTGTTTAAATTAAAAATTTATTTTAACAATTATTTTTTAAATAATTTTAATGCAAAATATTTTAAAAAAGTTAATAAAATTTATTTTTTAAAAAATTAAAAAAAAATAAAAATTTTATAAAAATATGATATTTAATAAGATTGCAAGAGCATACATAATAATAAAAATAATTTTAAATTATGGTTTAGATGAAATAATTCCTAAGAAGTATTTCATTTTTCATTTTTTTAGAAAAATTATTTTTTGGATTCCAAATAAAAATAAAAACATAGAATTTTCTAAAAGATTAATATTAGCTATTGAAAAATTAGGACCAATATGGATTAAATTTGGGCAAATGCTGTCAACTAGAAATGATATCTTTAAAAAAGATATAATAAAACAATTACAAAATTTACAAAACGAAGTTACTCCTTTTGACTCTAAAATTGCTATTAGATGTATTGAAAATTCTATGAATAATAAAATTGAAAAAATATTTAACAATTTTAATAAATCTCCTATAGCTTCAGCATCTATAGCTCAAGTTTATACTGCAAAATTAAAAAATGGCAAAAGAGTAGTAGTAAAGGTCATTAGACCTGGAATAATAAAAAAAATTAAATCTGATATTAAATTAATGTTGGTATTAGCCAAATTTTTATCTAAAATATTTAAATATGGAAAAAATTTAAGATTGATTGATATTATTATAGAATATAAAAAAATAATATTAAATGAAACTAATTTGTTATATGAAGCTGTGCATACTATTCAGTTAAGACGTAATTTCAAAGAAAGTAATATGCTATATATACCAAAAGTATATATTAATTATTGTAATGAAAATGTAATGATATCAGAAAAAATCAATGGAATAAAAATAAGTAATATATTTGATTTAAAAAAAAATAATGTAAACATGAAATTGCTCGCTGAAAGAGGAGTAAAGATATTTTTTACTCAAGTATTTAGAGATAATTTTTTTCATGGAGACATGCATCCTGGAAATATATTTGTAAGTTACGAAAATCCTGACGATCCTAAATATATAGGAATAGATTGCAGCATAATTGGAAGATTAACAAAATTAGATAAATATTTTTTAGCAGAAAATTTTGTTGCTTTTTTTAACAGAGACTACAGAAAAATAGCAAAGCTACATATTGACTCAGGATGGGTTGATAAAAAAACCAATGTTAATGATTTAGAATCTTCAATAAGAGTTGTTTGTGAGCCTATTTTTGAAAAATCATTATCTGATATTTATTTTGGCAAAATATTACTAGCTTTTTTTTCTTCTACAAAAGATTTTAAAATTAACATTCAACCTCAACTAATATTATTGCAAAAGACTCTATTTTATATAGAAGGAATTGGAAAACAATTATATCCAGAATTAAATTTATGGAAAACAGCAAAACCATTTTTGGAAAATTGGATAAAAAATGAAACAAGATTTTTAAAAATATTATCTATATTAAAAGAAAATGCTATTTTATTAGCAATAAATTTTGATGGAAAAAAATTATTTAAAAATTCTTTTTATGAAGAAAGAGAAAAAAAAATTAAAAAAAAAGAAAAAATTAATATTTTGATTTTATGTAAATCTATTTTTTTATTTTTATTAGGAACAACAATTATTTTATTTAGTTTATTTCTTTTTATGAACGAAAATATTAATCAGATTTTATTTAATATTCTTGTTTTCACAAGCGTAATTTTGTTTATATTTAGTTGGAAATTTTTAAATAGGATTTGACGTGATATAATATAAAATTAATATTTAAAATGTTGTTTATATTTGAAGTTTTAATATTTAAAAATTTTTAATAATATTGAATTTTATTTTTTTTAATAATTAAGTTTTATTTATTTCTATATAAATTTTTATGAAAATTAATTAAAAATTAAAAATTTTTATAAATTTAGTAAAAAATTTTTATAAATTTTTAAAAATAAATAAATTTATTTTTTATTTTTATAACATATATCCAAGGATACAAAATTAAATGAAGTATGTTTGTTTACGTAGTTTTATTAAAATTTTAGAAAAACATAAAAAAATAAAAAGAATCTTTGTCCCTATAAGTCCAAATTTAGAAATAACGGAAATATCACATAGAACTATAAATAAAGAAGGACCAGCTTTGATTTTTGAAAATCCTAAAGGATATAAAATGCCTTTGTTATGCAACTTATTTGGAACAACCGAGAGAGTAGCAATGGCAATGGGAGGTAAAGATATAAAATATATAAGAAAACTAGGGAAAATAATTTCTTTTTTAAAAACTCCAGAAGCTCCTAAAAATATTAAAGATATTTTAAATATAGCTCCAAAATTTAAAGCAATGTTACACATGTTTACTAAAAAAGTAAATAACGCACCATGTCAAGAAGAAATTTTTTCTGGATCAGATGTAGATTTAACGAGTATTCCAATTATGAAATGCTGGCCTAATGATATCGGCCCATTAATAACTTGGGGGTTAACTATAACAAAAGGTCCATATAAAAAAAGACAAAACATTGGAGTATATAGACAACAAGTAATTGAAAAAAATAAAATCATTATGAGATGGCTTCCTCATAGAGGAGGAGCGTTGGATTTTTTGTCTTGGAAAAATTCTAAAAAAGCATATGAAGATAAATTTCCTGTAGCAATAGCTTTAGGTGCTGATCCTGCTACTATTCTCTCCGCAGTAACACCAATTCCAGATAATTTATCAGAATATTCATTTGCTGGTCTTCTAAGAAAAAACAAAACAGAAGTAATAAAGTGCATTTCATCTGATTTAGAAGTTCCAGCTTATTCTGAAATAATATTAGAAGGATATTTAGACGATAAAATTGCTGAAGAAGGTCCATATGGAGATCATACTGGTTATTACAATGAAATTGAAAGATTTCCTATTTTAAATATCACTCATATTACAAAAAGAAAAGATTCATTGTATCATTCTACTTATACAGGAAAGCCAATAGATGAACCTTCTGTTATAGGAATGGCATTAAATGAACTGTTTATACCAATATTACAGAAACAGTTTCCAGAAATAATAGATTTTTATTTACCACCAGAATGTTGTTCTTATCGTATTTCTGTCGTTAGTATTAAAAAGCAATATTTAGGTCATGCGAATCAAATTATGATGGGAATATGGTCTATTTTACGACAATTTATGTATACTAAATTTATTATAGTTTGCGACGATGATATTGATATAAGAAACTGGAAAGATATAATGTGGTCTATATCAACCAGAGTGGATCCATATAGAGACACATTGTTAATAAAAAATACACCAATAGATTATTTAGATTTTGCTTCTGAGAAAAAGAATTTAGGATCTAAAATAGGAATAGATGCTACAAATAAATGGCCTGGAGAAACCACAAGAAATTGGGGAGTTCCTATAAAAATGGATAAAATAATAAAAGACAAAATTGATTTAATATGGGATGATTTAAATATATTTTAATTTTATATATATTTTAATTGAAATTTTTAATTAATTTATAATAATATTATTTTTAATAAATTTTAAAAAATATTTTTTAAAATTTATTAAAAATAATATTAATAACTAAAATCATAAAATAAAAATTTATTTTATAAATAAATTTTTTAAAAAATTATCTTATATAAAATAATATACTTATTTAAATTAATAAAAACAATAATTTTAAAAAAATTATTGTTTTTATTAATTTTATCTTTAAATATTAAAAATTAATAAATATTTATTTAAATATAAATTATTTAAAAATTTATATAACAACAGATACACTAAATCGTGTGATAACTAAAAAGGATCATATCAAATGCATTTTCGCACTATATGTCGTATCGTTGGATTATTGCTAATAATCTTTTCTGTAACAATGATAGTTCCAAGTTTGGTATCAATTATTTACAAAGAAGATACTGGAATAGCTTTTATAAAAACATTTATTTGCGCTCAAATAATAGGATTTTTATTTTGGGCTCCTAATTTTAAAGAAAAAAATGAACTTCAAACTAGAGAAGGATTTCTTATAGTAGTTTTATTTTGGATAGTTTTAGGAAGCGTGGGAGCGTTGCCGTTTTTATTTTTAAAGTATCCTAACTTATCTATAACTAATGCTTTTTTTGAATCATTTTCCGGGTTAACAACAACAGGAGCAACTATTTTATTTAATTTAGATAAATTACCTCAATCTATTTTATTTTATAGACAAATGCTTCAATGGTTCGGAGGAATGGGAATAATTGTGTTAGCATTAGCAATTTTGCCTATTTTAGGAACTGGAGGTATGCAGTTATATAAAGCTGAAATGCCAGGACCATTAAAGGATAATAAAATGCAACCTAGAATAGCAGAAACTGCTAAAATTTTGTGGTTGATTTATGTAGCATTAACTTTTTTGTGCGCATTATCTTTATGGTTTGCAGGT
>BA000021.3:140000-682500 GCA_000008885.1 Wigglesworthia glossinidia endosymbiont of Glossina brevipalpis
TATATTTAATCGTACCTCAAACCGACACAGGTAGTTAGGTAGAGAATACTAAGGCGTTTGAGAGAACTCAGGTGAAGGAACTAGGCAAAATGGTGCCGTAACTTCGGGAGAAGGCACGCTGACATGTGGTGAAAAAGCTAGCCTTTTTAGCCAAAGTCAGCCGAAGATACCAGCTGGCTGCAACTGTTTATTAAAAACACAGCACTGTGCAAACACGAAAGTGGAAGTATACGGTGTGACGCCTGCCCGGTGCCGGAAGGTTAATTGATGAAGTTATCTTTTGTTTTTAAAAGTGAAGCTTTTGATCGAAGCCCCGGTAAACGGCGGCCGTAACTATAACGGTCCTAAGGTAGCGAAATTCCTTGTCGGGTAAGTTCCGACCTGCACGAATGGCGTAATGATGGCCAGACTGTCTCCACCTGGGACTCAGTGAAATTGAATTCGCCGTGAAGATGCGGTGTACCCGCGGCAAGACGGAAAGACCCCGTGAACCTTTACTATAGCTTGGCACTGAGCGTTGGATATTTATGTGTAGGATAGGTGGGAGGCTAAGAAATATAATCGCCAGTTTATATGGAGCCATCCTTGAAATACCACCCTTAAGTGTTTAGTGCTCTAACTCTGATCCGTAAACCGGATCGAAGACAGTGTCTGGTGGGTAGTTTGACTGGGGCGGTCTCCTCCCAAAGAGTAACGGAGGAGTACAAAGGTTAGCTAATCACGGTCGGACATCGTGAGTTTAGTGCAAAGGCATAAGCTAGCTTAACTGCGAGAGTGACAATTCGAGCAGATGCGAAAGCAGGTCTTAGTGATCCGGTGGTTCCGAATGGAAGAGCCATCGCTCAACGGATAAAAGGTACTCCGGGGATAACAGGCTAATACCGCCCAAGAGCTCATATCGACGGCGGTGTTTGGCACCTCGATGTCGGCTCATCACATCCTGGGGCTGAAGTAGGTCCCAAGGGTATGGCTGTTCGCCATTTAAAGTGGTACGCGAGCTGGGTTTAGAACGTCGTGAGACAGTTCGGTCCCTATCTGCCGTGGGCGCTGGAAGACTGAAAGGAGCTGCTCCTAGTACGAGAGGACCGGAGTGGACATACCTATGGTGTTCGGGTTGTCATGCCAATGGCATTGCCCGGTAGCTACGTATGGACGAGATAACCGCTGAAAGCATCTAAGCGGGAAGCTTCCCTTAAGATAAGTCTTCCCAGAAACTATATGTTTCCTAAAGGGACGTTAAAGACTATGACGTTGATAGGTCGGATGTGTAAGCACTGTGAAGTGTTAAGCTAACCGATACTAATGACCCGTGAGGCTTAACCTTGTAACGCTTAAGTTGTTTTTTAAATATTTAAATAAATTTTCCATAAGCTATACTTTTCCTGACAATATTATCGCGATAGAACCACCTGAATCCATACCGAACTCAGAAGTGAAATGTCGTAGTTCCGATGGTAGTGTGAGGTTTCCTTATGTGAGAGTAGGAGATTGTCAGGAAAATTTATAATAATAAAATTTTTCTTAAATTAAACAAGGTGCGGTAGTTCAGTTGGATAGAATATCGGCCTGTCACGCCGGGGGTCACGGGTTCGAGCCCCGTCCGCACCGAAAAATTTAGGGGTATAGCTCAACTCGGAAGAGCGCTGGTCTCCAAAACCGGAGGTTGAGAGTTCAAGTCTCTCTACCCCTGTGATAAAAAATTTAAAGTTAAAAATTTTAAGGTATTTTTATGTTTGAATTAACAGAGCTTTCTCCTTTAGATCCAGTATTAGGAATGATCGATATTATTAAAAATGATAAAAGAGATGGTTTAATAAATTTAGGAATTGGAGTTTATAAAGATATAAAAGGTAACACTCCTATATTAGATAGTGTAAAAAAAGCAGAAAATATTTTAATAGAATCAGAAAAAACAAAAAATTATTTAAATATTGAAGGACTAGAATCATTTATACAACATTCAAAAAGTTTAATTTTTGGCAAAGAAAATTTATCTGAGTTAAATGATTTTATTGCTTCAGTACAATGCCCAGGAGGAACTTCTGCTTTAAAAATTGCTGCAGAGTTTTTAATTAGACATACAAAAATACGTAAAATTTGGATCAGTGATCCAAGTTGGCCTAATCATGAAAAGTTATTTTCATTTGCCGGATTTAAAGTACATAAATATCCTTATTTTAATAAGGAAAAAAATCAATTAGATTTTTATAATATGAAAAAATGCTTAGAAAATATTAAAGATGACTCTGCTGTTATTTTTCACAGCTCTTGTCATAATCCAACAGGAATAGATCCTAGTTTTGAACAATGGTTAGAATTAGCTAAAATTTCTAGAAATAAAAAATGGATTCCAATATTTGATTCTGCATATCAAGGTTTTTCCAATGGATTAAAAGATGATGTATTTGGTATAAAAATTTTTTTAAAATATATTAATGAATTTGTAGTTTGCAATTCATTTTCTAAAAATTTTAGTTTGTATAATGAAAGAGTTGGGACATGCAATTTTATAACAAAAAACAAAAAACATGCCAGTAATGTTTTCAGTCAATTAAGATCTATTATACGTGTAAATTACTCTAATCCTCCAGCTCATGGAGCAAATATTATAAATGTAATTTTCTCTAAAAAAGATTTATTTAATTTATGGAAATCTGAATTAAATGAAATGAGAAATAGAATTAAACAAATAAGATCTTTATTTGCAGATACATTATTTAAAATAAATAATAAAAAAAATTTCAATTTTATTAAAAATCAGCATGGAATGTTTTCTTTTATTGGATTAAATAGAAAAAATGTAATGGATCTTAGAAATAATTTTAGAATATATGTTATTGATTCTGGAAGATTAAATTTCGCAGCAATAACAAATAAAAATATTTATGAGGTGTGTAGATCAATTAATTGTGTTTTAAATAATTGATTTTTATAAATTTTTTAAAAGAACATTTATATTTTTTGGATTAACAAAAAAACTTTCTCCATGGCCAGGTAGTAACATGATGTTTTTTTTGCATAGTTTTAGTATTTTATTTTTTATAGATCCAATAATTTTATTTTTATCTCCTCCTGGGAGATCAATTCTTCCAATACCATTGTTAAATAAAATATCTCCACTTAGTAATATATTTTGATTTTTATTCCAAAAAGCTACATGTCCTGGAGAATGTCCAGGACAATGTATAACTTTAAATTCATGTGAATCTAATTTAATTATGTCTCCATCATTAACCCAAACATTTGGCTTAAACGATTTTATTTCAGGAAAAACATTAAACATATATGATTGATGAGAAAGATTTTCTATTAAAAAATTATCAAATATATGTGGTCCTAAAATAGGAACTTTATATAATTTAGACAAAATAAAAGCTGCACCTACATGATCTATATGTCCGTGGGTAATTATTATTTTTTTTATTAATACATTAAGTTTTTTAACTGAATTTTCAATTTTTTTTGGATCTCCACCCGGATCACATAATATTGCATTTCTATTATTAGAAGACCATATAATATAGCAATTCTCTTTAAAAGAAGTTACTATTTCGGATTTAAAATTTAATATCATAATTATTTTAAAATTAATTTGGAGCTATGCGGAATCGAACCGCAATCCTTTACATGCCATGTAAAAATTCTACCAATTAAACTATAGCCCCATTAAATTATAAATTTAATTTTTTTTTATTATCATTAATAAATTTTATAGCTATTTTTATTTTTTTTATTGTTTGAAGTTTTCCACAAGAATAAATAATACTATATATAGATGGAGAATGCTCACTTCCAGAAAGAATTATTCGAATTGGCATGGCTATTTTTTTTATATTAAAATTTAGTTCTTTTATTGTACAAAAAAAAGTATTTTTAATTTCTTCAACAGACCACAGACTTGTTTTTTCTAATTTCTTACAAAAAATTTTTAAATGAACATTTGTATCTATAGTAAAATATTTTTTTATTAAATCAAAGTTCACTTTAGAAAAGTCTTCATAAAAAAATAAAATTTGATTGAATATTTCTTTTAAAGTCCTGCTCTTTTTTTTAAAAATTTTTATCAAATTTTCTATTTTAGGCCCTTGATTAAAATCAATTTCTTTTTTATTGAAAAATTTTTTTATTTGCGATGATATATCATAGTCTGAAAGTTTTTGAATATAATATTGATTAATCCAAAGTAATTTATTGATATCAAATATACAACTAGATTTTCCTACGGATTTTAAGTTAAACAACTTTTTCATTTCATCAATATTGAAAATTTCTTGATTTCCATAAGACCATCCTAATCTGACTAAATAATTTAGTAAAGCTTCTGGTAAAAATCCATTTTTAATGTATTTCATAACATCAGTAGATTGATTTTTTTTAGAAAGTTTTTTTCTATCTTTATCTAATATCATAGAAATATGAGCATATTTTGGACATTTTATTTTTAATGCTTTAAAAATATTAATTTGCCTTGGAGTGTTATTAATATGATCTTCTCCTCTTATAACATGTGATATATTCATATCGTGATCATCAATTACAGAACAAAAATTATATGTTGGAATTTTATTGCTTCTTAAAATAATTAAATCATCTAACTCTGAATTTTTAAATTTTAAAGTTCCTCTAATTAAATCATTAAAAATAACGTAACCATTTTTAGGATTAGAAAATCTAACTACAAATCTTTTATTTTTAATGTTTTTTTCTTCTATATTTCTACAAAATCCATCATATTTTGGTTTTTCTCCTTTATTTATTTGCATAATACGTAAATTATTTATTCTATTTTTAGAACAATAACATTTATAAGCTATTCCAGAATATATCATTTCTTTTGCTATTATATTATATTTTTCTAATTTTTTTGTCTGAAAATATGGACCATGGTCCCAGTTTAAACCTAATAATTTCATTGTTTCAATAATATTATTAATAGAAATTTTTTTAATTCTTTCTTCATCTGTATCTTCTATCCTTAAAATAAATTCTCCATTGTTTTTTCTAGCAAATAACCAAGAATATAATGCAGTTCTTATACTTCCTAAATGTAATTCACCTGTAGGGCTAGGAGCAAATCTTGTTCTTACTGTCATTTTTAGTTAATCCTCTTTATTAAATAAAGTAATTAAACAATATAAGTTAAATTTTTATTATAAAACAACTTTCTTAAAAAGAAATTGAGATTTTTTTTATTATAGTTTATTATATATTATTTAGGTGATTAGCTCAGCTGGTAGAGCACCTCCCTTACAAGGAGGGGGTCGACGGTTCAAGTCCGTCATCACCTAGAATGTTTTATTAATTTATAAAATTATTATAAATATTTGATATGTTTATTAAAGTTTTTATTTTTGTTTAAAGAGAACAAAATAATGATTATTATTTTAGCTGAAAACAGATGTAAAATTGGTAAAAAATTTAGCAGAAGAATAAGAAGAGTTGAAAAAAAAATACCTGCTATAATATATGGAAAAGGAAAACCGTCAATACCTATAGAATTAGATCAAAATATTATTTTTAATTTACAATGCTTAAAAAAATTTTATTCTAGCAAAATTTGTTTAAAATTTAATAAAAATTTAGATATTTTGGTAAAAATAAAATCAATACAGAAACATGCTTTTAAATTGAAAATTATTCATATAGATTTTATTTATATTTAGATTTTTTAAATCAAGACACTTTATTATCAAGGAAATAAATATAAAAATAAAAATATTTAATAAAGCTAAAGATATATTTTATTTAATGAGATTAAATAATTTATCTGGATTTTTTTTATTATTATGGCCAACTTTATGGTCTTTATGGATTTCAACAAACGGACAACCAATTCTTAAACATATTATACTTTTTACTTTTGCTGTTTTTTTTACAAGAACAGCAGGATGTATAATAAATGATTGTATTGATCATAAAATAGACAAAAAAACAAAAAGAACAAAAAACAGGCCTTTAATTAAAAAAAATATAGATATCACAGAAGCGATTTTTATTTTCTTAATCTTTATAACTTTATCTTTTTTTTTAGTTATTTTATTAAATAATAAAAAATCTTTTTTTATTTCTTTAATAGCATTAATTTTAATGTGTATTTATCCTACTATAAAAAGATATAGCAGTTTTCCTCAATTATTTTTAGGAGTTTCTTTTAGTTTATCAATCTTGATGGTATATTCAGTAACTAAAATTAATTTTAATTCAACATGTTGGTTTTTATTTTTTTCAAATTTATCTTGGACTGTGGCATATGACACACAATATGCTCTAGCAGATAAAAAAGATGATATTTCCAATGGAATTTATTCCACAGCAACTTTTTTTAAAAAAAAAATTAATTTATTTGTAATAATATTACAATTTATAATGATTTTTATGTTAATACTTGTTAAATATAAAGAAAAATTAGGATTTTTTTTTGATTTTAGTTTGTTAATTTCTATTACTATTTTTTATATTCAAAATAATTTTATTTCATCTAGAAATACAAAAAAATTTTTAATATCTTTCTATAGTAATAACATAATTGGAGTTATAATATTTTTGGGAATTATTCTAGAAACTAGATAATTCAATAAACTAAATAATTAAATTAAATTTTTTAAAATTTTTAATATTATTTTTATTTTTTCTTTTTCTAAATTTATCATGTTATTATTATTTCTTATATATTTTTCTGCATATAAAACATCTACAAGAACTGAAAAATTCTTTCTATCTATATTTTCTAATAGAGTTAGATCATCTTCTTTCATGATTTTTCTAATTATAGAAATGCTTTTTTTAATTAAAAATGATTTATTATAATTATTTTCAATTTTTAATATGCAAAATATTACCATTAATTTCCTTAAAAAGGGTCTTGAATGAAAAGCTAATAATTTTATACTATTTATTTTTTCACTAATAAAAATAAAATTTGAATCATTTACTATTAATAAATTTTGCTTTTGCAAAACAAAAACTATTTTATTAACAATATATAATATTTCTTCTTTATCAAATTTAACAAATAATTCCTTTTTTAAAAAAGGATATATCATATTAATTATTTTATTTAAAGTTAAAAAATTAATGTTTTTGTATATAAAAATAATATTTGATATCAATGAAGGTAAAATCAATAAATGCTTTATCATATTACTATGATAGAATATTTTAATTATATTATTTTTAGAGATAAAAATTATATCATTTGACTTATTTCCTGCTTTTTTTACAGAAAAACTAAATTTATTAATAATTTCATTGAGTAAAAAATTTTTATTAATATTTTTAGGCAAAATAATATCAGAAGAATAAGGAACATGTTTAAATATTTTACAATAAAGATCTAATTGTAAAAAAAATTGATAACGAGTTAATGAAAAATTTGGAGATGAAATCAAAATAATAGAACATATATCCACTATATTTATAACAGTTGTACTATTAATCCCTTCCATAATTTGGAAAGATAATTTATTACTAAGCTTAGATAACAAACTTGACTGTTTATCTTTGTCAAAGTATTTAATATAATGCTTGTTCTTTTTTAACCAATTATTCAGTATAATTGGGCATCCAAAATTAATGCATACAGAACCTAAATTATTTAATTTATTTATTCCTTGCAAGATTTGAATCATATTTTCTTTTTTTTTCTTAAATCCTAATATTTCTTTTTCATAAGATTTTATTTCTATTATATTTTCATATCCAATATAAGTAGGTATGATTACTATTGATAAATTACTTTTATTTAAACATGTACGCAAAGTCATTATTAGCATTCCAGTTTGTGGATACAATAACTTTCCGGTTCTAGATCTTCCTCCTTCAATAAAATATTCTACAGAATTTCCTCTTATAAATAGTTCATTAAGATATTCTTGAATTATAGAAAAATACAATCTATTCCCTTTGAATGAACGTCTAATAAAAAAAGCTCCTAATAATTTTAGGGTAGTTCCTATTGGCCAAAAATTTAAATTAATTCCTGCTGCTATATGAGGAGGAGAAATACCACTATTATATAATACATATGATAATATCAAGTAGTCCATATGACTACGATGACATGGTATATATATAACAACATATCTTTTATTTGACAAATTTTGCACATTTTTAATGTTGTATACAAATATATCTTTGTATGCATACTTAAATATTTTCTTTAATACTTTATTAGCCAAATATATAGCTTTATAAGAATAACTAGAGAAGGCTTCTCTCATTATTATAAATCCAGAATTTATATTTTTTTTTAATTTTAAAATTGAATTTTTAGATCTATTTGTTAAAATTTTCTTTACTTCTGAAGAGTTTAAAATTTTATTAAAAATATATTTTTTTTTATTTAAAAAAGGACCAATCAATACAAATTTAGATCTTAATAATCTAATATTTAATAAACGAATTAATTTTTTCAAAAAATTTTTATCTTTTCTAAATTTATATATTATATAATTTATAGATATAGATTTTGAAAAAATTATAGATAAATTCCTTCCCAATACGATTAATAAAGTAATTTTTTTAAAAAAATTAAATATTTTATTTACTATTCTTACATTTAATAAATTTTTTTTATCAGAATATTTTCCAAAAAAAATATATACTGGTATGAAATTAATATTTGAAAAAGATTTTTTATTTTTTAACAAAGAAAATATATAAAAAATATCTTTAATATTAAAATATTTCTTTCTAAAGAAAGAAAAAATGTAATTCGTATTATTTATAAATATGCACCTCTTTATATAAATGTCATTCATTTTTATCTTACATAATGGATCTGGAAGATTGTATTTTAAACATTGAGATCTTAATATTAATATATCTATTATTGAATCATATTGTAAAATATATATAATGTTTTTTTTATAATTATTTTTTTGCAAAAAAGAAACAGGAAAACTTTTTATTTTTAAAAAATATTTAATAAAAAAATTTAGCATTTTATAAAAAAAATGAATATTAATCAACATTAATAAACCTCTTACTTAATTTTATATATTTTATATTAAATAAATTTTTTATAAAAAAATTAAATATATTTTATTTAAAATATAAATTTTATATTTATATTTAAAAATTTTTGAAAATTAATTATAATAATTACTTTTAATTAAATTAAAATACAAATATTTTATATTTTTTTTGTTAAAAAATATATTAAATTAATTTAATTTAATTAAAAAAATTAATTAATCAATTTTAATTATATAAAATTATATTAATCTTAAATTGAAATAATAAATTATTAAGGAATATATGAATATTAAAAATATTTTATTAAAAAATGTTAAAAATGCATTAAAACCATCTAATTTAGACCTAAGAAATTTAAAAATAAAAAAAACTAAATTTAAAAAATTTGGAAACTATCAAATAGATGGAATTTTTTCTATTTTAAATAAAAATAAAATAAATTTAAATGAATTATTAAATAAAATACTCCCTATAATTAATATGAAATTAATTAATGTTTCAGAAAAAATAGAATTTGTCAAACCAGGATACATAAATATTTTTTTAAAAAAATCTTGGATAGAAGACAATTTATTAAAAATATATCATTCTAATAAACTAGGTATTTCTAAACTAAAAAAAAAAACTATAATAATAGATTATTCTTCTCCAAACATAGGAAAAGAAATGCACGTCGGACATATGAGATCAACAATAATAGGAGATTCAATTTCTCTAATATTAGAATTATTAGGTCATAAAGTAATACGTGCAAATCATATTGGAGATTGGGGAAATCAATTCGGAATGTTGCTAGCATATTTTAATGAAAAACAAAATCTTAAATTTTCTGAGATAACATGTACAGATTTAGAAAATTATTATATAAATGCTAAGAAAAAATATGACAAAGATTTAGAATTTAAAAAAAAATCTCAATTTTTTACTTTAAAATTACAAAAAAAAGAAAAAGATTGCATTAATATATGGAAAAAAATTACAAATTTGTCAATTGAAAATAATCAAAAAATATATGATCAACTTAATATTAAATTAAATAAAACCCATATTATGGGAGAAAGTTTATATAATGACTTTGTGCCTTATATAATTTCTGACCTACCAAAAAAAAATTTAGCGATAAATAAATCTGGAAATATTATGGTAATTTTAAATAATTTTAAAAACAAACAAGGCAAATCTATGGGAGTAATTTTAAAAAAAAGAAATGGAACTTATTTATATTCTGTCATTGATATAGCATGCATAAAATATAGATATGATTTCTTTAAAGCGCAAAAAATTATTTATTATACAGACTCTAGACAATCACAACATTTATTACAAGTTTTTGATATTGTAAGAAAAGCTAAATATATACCAAATTTTGTAAAACTAGAACATCATAAATTTGGAATGGTTTTGAAAAAAGATAAAACTCCATTTAAAACAAGATCTGGAGATACAATTAAACTATCAGATTTATTAAAAAAATCAAAAGAAAAAGCAAAAAAATTAATAATAAAAAAAAATCCAAATACAAGCATAGATGAAATTGAATCTTTATCACAAGCAATAGGGATTGGATCTATAAAATATTTTGAACTTTCAAAAAATAGAGAAACTGACTATATATTTAATTGGGACAACATACTAAGTTTTAATGGAAATACTGCTCCTTATATACAATATGCTTACACAAGAGTAATTTCTTTGATAAAAAAAAATAAACTAAAAAATAAAAACAATGTAAAATTCTTATTAAAAAAAGAAGAAGAAATAGATTTATCTATATGTTTGCTCCAGTTTGAAGAAATTATAAATGATGTATCAAAATTGGGAACTCCTCATATTTTATGCAATTATCTATATGATTTATCTAAAACATTTTCTGTTTTTTATGAAAACTGTTCTATTATTAAAACCAAAGAAGAATCTGTGAAAAATAGTCGTTTATTTTTGTCTATATTGACATCTCGCACCTTAAAAGTTGGTTTAGAATTATTGGGAATTCCAATGGTAGAAAAAATGTAAATATAATTTATTAATAAATAATTAATTTTTATAATGTGATATATTAAATATTTTTTTAAAATTGAAACCTATTAAAAACAAAGAAAAAAAATACATAGTCACACTTATAAAAATAATACAGCATATGCGAAATAATCTGAAAAAAATATTTCCATATTCCCAATTTTTTATAAAACAAGATAAATAAAAAATTGTTAAAAACATAATTGTTAATCCAAATAATAATTGCATAAAAAATTTTTTTATATTAAATTTTTTTATTAAAAATAATCTTTTTTTAATATTTAAGTACAATAAAAAAGCATTAATATAAGAAGTAATTCCAATTGATAAAGATAATCCCGCATGTTGAAAATATTTAACAAGTATTAAATTCATAAATTGAGATATAATAATGCTTATAATTGCAATATAAATAGGTGTTTTAAAATTTTGAATAGAGTAAAAAGATAAAGTAAAAATTTTAACTAGAATTAATCCTGTTAATCCAATTGAATATCCTATTAAAGATTTCTGAGTCATAAATACATCAAAATTAGAAAAATTTTTATATTTAAATAATGTAATAACTAAAGGTTTCGACAAATATAACAATATCAAAGAAGAAGGCAAAATAAGAAAAAAGCAAATTTTAATACTCCAATGTAAAATATCAGAATATTTTTTTTTTTGATTTTTATATACAGACTCAGATAATAATGGCAACAATATCCCAGTAATTGAAGCTCCAAATATTCCTATTGGAAATTCAACTATACGATCTGCATAATACATCCAAGAAATAGATCCAGGAGATAAAAAAGAAGAAATAGCTGTATTTATTGAAATTAACAATTGATTGACAGAAGCTCCGAAAACAGCAGGAAGTATTAATATAAAAATTTTTTTAATATCAGGTTGATATAATTGAAAATTATTTATTTTTATTCCAATATATCTTAAATATAAAAAATGAGAAAAAAGTTGTACAGATCCTCCTATTAAAACCGCCCAAGACAAAGCTATTATACTATTATTATTTAATAATGGGACTATATATAAAGAAAAAAAAATTATACTAATGTTCAAAAAAACTGGAGACAAAAAAGAAATAAAAAAATAATTCCAAGAATTTAAAATAGATGTTAATAAAGATGATAATGAAATTAATATTATATATGGAAATAAAATCCTTAATAAAGAAACTGTTAAAACAAATTGATCGGTATTATTGATAAATCCAGGAGCAATTAACATTACTATTTCTGGAGATATAATTATTCCTACCATTGTTATTAATATTAAAAATAAAGAAAGCCATTTAAATATGCAAGAAGCAAAAATTTTAGCTTTTTCGTCTCCTAAATTATTTCTATATTTAACAAGAATAGGTATAAATATTTGAGAAAATGCTCCTTCTGCAAATATTCTTCTTAAAAGATTTGGAATTCTAAAAGAAACAAAAAATGAATCTGTATAAATTCCTGTTCCAAAAATTGATGCAATAACAACATCTCTTATAAATCCAAAAACTCTAGATATAAATGTCATTACGCTAGACATTAAAAATATTTTACTTATTTTCATAAAAAAATTTTAAATCATTAAAATTTAATAATATTTTTAATTAATTAAATTTTTGAATTAATAAATAACTAAAAAGATTTAATTAATTTTTTAATTATTTTTAATCCAAAAAAAACTAATCCAGAATATATTTGAATTAATGAAGCACCAGCTTTTATTTTTTCTTTGGCTGATTTCACGGAAATTATTCCACCTGAACCAATAATAGGTATTTTCCCTTTTAGTTCTTTGCTTAATTTTTTTATTATTCTTGTGCTATTTTCATTTAAAGGAGCACCGCTTAATCCACCTTTTTCGCAATTATTACAGCAACGCATAATAATATCTTTATTAACAGTTGTATTGGTAGCAATTACGCCATCTATATTATAAGACAATAAACAATCTGAAATTTGAATTATTTCTGAGTTATTAATGTCAGGTGATATCTTTATTAAAATAGGAACGTATTTATTATAAATTTTATTTAATTTATTTTGTTCTTCTTTTATTGATTTTAATAAATCAGAAAATAATTCTCCAAATTGGAGTTTTCTTAAATCTTTTGTATTTGGAGATGAAATATTTATAGATATATAATCTGAATAATAATAAGCTTTATTTATGCAAATTAAATAATCATCTTTTGCTTTTTCTATTAATGTATCTTTGTTTTTACCAATATTTATGCCTAATATACTTTTTACATTTTTTTCGTTTTTTATATTTTCTATTAAATTTTCTATCCCATTATTATTAAATCCCATTCTATTAATAATTCCATATACATTTGGAAAGCAAAACAAACGAGGTTTTTTTTCTCCATGTTGTGGCTTCAGAGTAACAGTTCCTAACTCAATGAATCCAAAACCAATGTCAGAAAATAATTTTATATAATCTCCATTTTTATCTAATCCAGCAGCTAATCCTAATATATTCTTAAAATTTAAACCCATACAAGAAATATTATTATTAGGAAATTTGTTTTTTATTAAAAAGTTTAAAGGAGTTTTATTAAAAAACTTCATTATTTTTAATAATAAATCCTTTTTTTCTTCATGATCTTTTTTTGATAAAATAAAGTTAATAATTTTATATATCATTTTTATATGTGTAAAAATAAAATTAATATAATGAACTTTTGTTAAAATTATATTAATAATATTAATATAATTTTAAATATTTATAATATATTTGTTTAATTTAATTATTAATTACAAAATAAATTTTTTTTTAAATATTTGTTTAAAATAATTTTAAATATTTTAATATATAAATATATATGTTTTTTTATATTATGCTAATAAAAATATAATATTTTAGGAAAATTTTAATGAAATATTTAAATAAATTTATAAGATTAAGAAGATTAAGAAGCAAAAAAAGTGTTAGAAACTTGTTTCAAGAAACTGAAGTTACATTAAAAGATCTTATATTACCTATTTTTGTAGAAGAAGATATTGATTTTATGAAACCAATTTCTTCTATGCCAGGAGTATTTAGAATTCCAGAAAAATTATTAGCTTATGAGCTTGAAAAATATGCTAAATCTGGAATTAATTCCATAATAACATTTGGAATATCTCATAATTTAGATGAAAATGGAAGTGACACATGGAACAATAATGGTCTAATATCTAGAATATTGCGTATATGCAAAAATACTGTTCCAGAAATAATTATTATATCAGATATGTGTTTTTGTGAATATACAATTCATGGGCATTGTGGAATAATTAATAATAAAAAAGTTGATAATGATCAAACTTTATTAAATCTAGAAAGACAATCAATAATAGCTGCTAGCTCAGGAGCAGATTTTGTTGCTCCATCTTCTTCTATGGATGGTCAGGTTAAAGCAATTAGATCGGCTCTAGATAAATCAGGTTTATGTGATACTGGAATAATGTCTTATTCTACTAAATTTCATTCAGAACTATATAATCCATTTAGAGATGCTACATATTCTAATTTGAAAGGGGATAGAAAAACTTATCAAGTTAATCCTATGAACAGAAAAGAAGCAATAAGAGAATCTTTAATCGACGTAAAAGAAGGATCTGACGTTTTAATAATAAAACCAGCTATTAATTTTTTAGATATAATCAGAGATATAAAAAATAAAACATATTTACCTTTAATAGGATATCAAGTAAGCGGTGAATATTCAATGATTAAATTATCTTCTAAAGCAGGTATTTTTAATGAAAGAAATATGATCATGGAATCCATTGGATCAATAAAAAGGGCTGGAGCTAGTGCAATAATAACATATTTTGCAATGGATATAGCTAACAATATTCTATGAACTTTTTATTTATAGAAAAACTTGCCGAAGGCCGGAATTGAACCGGCAAGTCTTTAGACGATTGATTTTGAGTCAATTGCGTTTACCAAATTTCGCCACTTCGGCTTTTGATTGTTAAAATTTTTTAAATTTGTATAATAATAAACTTAAATGATATATTATTATTTAATTTTAATCAATAAAACTGTTTCAGTGTTAAAAGTTTTCTTTAAAAGTATTTAATTTAAATTAATATTATGAAAAATAAATTGCAGATTTTAATTTTTGATTCTGGAATAGGAGGATTATATTTTTATTCAGAAATTAGAAAATATATACCACATGCAAATTATATATATGTTCTTGACAACGAAGGATTTCCTTACGGGAATAAATATAAAAATTTTATTTTTGATAGAGTAACTAATATTATTATATATATGCATAATTTGTATAAATTTGATTTAACAATTGTTGCTTGCAATACTGCTAGCAGTATAGCGTTATCATATTTAAAAAAATTTTTTATAAGTCCAGTAATAGGGATAAAACCAGATATTAATGAATCTGTAAATATCACAAAAAATAATATTATAGGATTATTAGCAACAAAAATTACCATAAATTATGTGTTAAGTAATTTTTTTAATTTTAAAAGTTTAAATAAAATTAAATTAATTACTTTAGATGCAAATGAATTAATAAAGTTGTCTGAAGAAAAAATGAGAGGCAAAATAATTCATTTAAATAAAATAAAAAATATTCTAAAACCTATTTTATTAAATAAAAATATTCCAGATACAATAATATTAGGATGCACGCACTTATTATTTTTTTATTATGAATTTAAAAAAATTTTTCCAATAGGAACAAAATTTATTGATTCTAAAAAAATATTGTTAAATAAATCAATTATGTTGATTTCTGAAAATTATATAAAAAAAAATAAAATTAAACATCAAACTGTTTATTATACTAAAAATAATAGATATTTTAAAAAAATATGTCCTTTGTTAAATAAATATGGATTTAAATATTTAAAAAAAATTTATATTTATAAATAAGTTTGTATAAAATTAAAAAGAATTAATTTTATAAAATTTTTTTAATCAAACGATCTATTTGCACTATGTTTATATTACGTATAATTTTTCTAATTTTGCTCGGATAATTGGAAATATTTTCAACTTCTTTAAAATGCTTAATACAAGTAGTATGCTTGTTTATTTTGATCAATTCTTTGTCAAATTGGTTTTTTATTTCTTGTTTTGGATCATGAATTAAAATTGCATTCTCTAAGTCTAAATACCAAGATCTAGAATTAAAATTATTTCCAGTTAAAAGAATCCATTTTTTATCTATCCATATTCCTTTTATATGAAAACTATTATTGTTATTTTTCCATATTTTTATTGTTAAATTTCCATTATCTATATATTTTTGATTTTTTTTCATAAAGCGCCTTAAATTTATTTCATATAAATAAGGAATAATTCCAGTAATATTAAATTTAATATTATCTGGAATATAAAAATCATTAGAAATTTTATCTCCTACTATTATTTCTACACTTTTATTTATTTTCAAAATATTTGATATATCTTTAATCAACAAAGAAAACAAATTAAAATATGGAGTGCATAAAATCATTTTAGAATATGTAGAACATACTAAATTATGAATTACTGAGTTTAATAAACTTTTTTTTCCAAGCCCTAATATTGGAGTGATAGATAATTTATTATTACAATTTTCACTTATATAAATATATTTACTAGATTTTAAATTCTTCCTTATAGCTCTTGAATTTCTATTTATGAAAAAATTTTTTTTATTTATTATAGAATATATAGTATTCAGTCTAACTGATTGTTTTGCTAACAATTTAGTTTTTATAAAATTTAACATTGAATTTGCTAATAATCTATTATAAATTATATGATATCTGTCATATCTGTATTGAATAAATTTATTTAAATATGCATTATTAATGCTAGCTCCACTATAAAATACATGATCATCTATTATAAAACCTTTTAAATGCAAAACTCCTAGGGCCTCATTAATGCTCAATGGAATTCCATATATTGGAACATTAATATGTTTATAAGTTTTAGCTATTTTTAAATACCAATCAGAATTTGTTAATCCTTTATCTTCTCCAAATGATCTTCTTTTAGATCTATTTAAATCTACTATAATTGTTACTTCTAAATTAGGATTTTTATTTTTTGCTTTATATATTTCTTTTAATAATTTATTTCCACTTTGGTCTTTTTCTAAATATAAAGCTACTAAATAAATAAATTTTTTTGCTTTAGATATACTTTTTATAAGCCTATCAAAAAAATCTTTTGGATTATATATTGTTATTATTTGTTCAGGATTTTGATTTATTTTAGGCAATTTAATTAAATATTTTCTGCATTTTTCTTGATCAAAATTAAATTTAATTACCATATTTTTTATAAAAATTTAAAATATAAATATAGAGTTTTTAAAAACTAAATTACAGTATTTATTTTCTTTATTTTAAATTTTATATATCGATATATATAAAATACCAGACAAAACCATAGTAATTGGAAGAGTTAAAATCCAAGCCATTAATATATTTTTTACAGTTTTCCATTGTATTTCTCCATGATCTGTTAAAACTGCCCCTGCAACGGCGGAAGATAAAACATGAGTAGTAGATACTGGCATTCCAGTATAACTGGCTATACCAATAGATAGCGCAGAAGTAAATTGAGCTGATAAGCTTTGCGCATAAGTCATTTCTCTTTTGCCTATTTTTTCTCCAATAGTTTGTGCAACTCTCTTCCAAGATATTATTGTTCCGCAAGCCAAAGATAAAGCTATTATAATAGTTATCCAAATAGGTGAATATTCTACTATATATATAATATCTTTATTTAAATTTTTTAAAAATTTTTTATCTTCATTTGATATATTTGGTAAATGAATAGTTTCATTAATAATATCTGATATATACAGTATTAGTTTCCTCAAATAAAATCTTTGATCTGAGCTTAATTGATAAAAGTTATCTTTTTCTGAAAGTAAATCAGAAGTATATTTTATTATAATAAAGACATTAACGCTTTTACAAAAAGTATCTTCAATATTTTCTGAAATGCAAAATTTGTTTTTATATTTATTTGGAATAAAACTGTTCAAATCATTTATTTTTTTTTCTTTAAGAAATTTTTTTTCTTCTTTATTTTCTATCAGATTAAACAAAATATTTTTATTTTTAGAAAAATATTCATATACATTATTTATTGCATTTCTTGATGTATTTATATTATATGAATTAGTATCCATATTGATAACAAATCCAGCAGGAAATACACCTATTAAAATCAACATAATTAATCCAATTCCTTTTTGTCCATCATTTGCTCCATGTGAAAAACTAATACTTGCAGCAGAAAAAATTAAAGAAACTCTTATCCAAAAAGGAGGTTTTTTATTTCCATAAATTTTTTCTGTTTCAGATGGAGTGAAATGAATTTTTTTATTTATTTTTTTATCTTTCCAAATTTTACGTAAAATAATTATAAATGTTCCTGAAATCAGAAACCCTATAATAGGTGAAATTATTAAAGAAAAAAAAACTTCATACAATTTTGAAATATTTAGGTTTTGATTTATTGATGTATTTGTAAATATTTGGCTTGATAAACCAACTCCTATAATTGCCCCTATTAGGGTGTGAGAACTAGACACAGGAAGTCTAAAATACCATGTTCCAAAATTCCACATTATTGCAGCTAATAATATAGAAAACATCATTTTTAATCCATTTATAGAACTTGTATTTAATAATAAACTAGATGGTAATAAATGTACTATTGTATAAGCTACACTCAAACCTCCTAAAATTACTCCTAAAAAATTAAAAAAACCAGAAAAAATAACCGCTAAATTAGGAGGTAAAGCCTTTGTGTAAATCACTGTAACTACAGCATTAGCTGTATCATGGAATCCATTTATAAATTCATATAGCAATACAAATAGTATTGCTATACATAGCATACAAGCTGTATATAAACCTAATTCTTGAAATAAATTTAAATATAACATGAAATTTACACTTTAATATAAAATAGATTTTTATATTATCTTGTATAACTTACATAATCAAAAGAAAATATATCAATTATTTTATTTGTATTAAGTTTAATTCAAATTAAAAAAATTATATAAACAATAAATTTTAAAATATATTAACATTGTAAATTAAAAAATTATTATTAATAAATAATATTTTATATTTTAATAAATATATATAAATAAAATTAATTATATTAAATTATATACTTTTAAAAATAAATTTACATTAAAATAAATAATTTTTAAAAAAAATTTAAAATAAATAAAACAGGAATATAGTTTTATGCATAGAATAATAAGAAGAACAAAAATAGTTGCTACATTAGGACCATCAACAGATTTAAATAATAATTTAGAAAAAATGATATTAGCTGGAGCTAATATGGTTCGTATGAATTTTTCTCATGGAAATTTTTACGATCATGCAAGAAGAACAAAACAAGTGAGAAACATTTCTCATAAACTAGGTAAAAATATTGCTATTTTAGGAGATTTACAAGGACCAAAAATAAGAATATCTACTTTTATGACAGGCAAAGTATTTTTATCACCAGGAGATCAATTCATACTAGATGCATCATTAAGCAAGGATCTTGGAACAGTTGAAAGTGTTGGAATTGATTATAAATATCTTCCAAAAGATGTATTTCCAGGAGATGTTTTATTATTAGATGACGGAAGGATACAGCTAAAAGTCAAAAAAATTGTAAATAAAAAAATTTTTACAACTGTATATATAGGAGGATATTTATATAATAATAAAGGTATTAATAAATTAGGAGGAGGTTTATCGGCTAATTCTTTGACAGAAAAAGACAAAAAAGATATTATTTGCGCAGCTAAAATAGGAATAGATTATTTAGCTGTTTCTTTTCCTAGAACAGGAAAAGACTTAAAATATGCAAGAAATTTATTAAATAATGTAGAAAGTCATGCAAAAATTATTTCAAAAATAGAAAGAGCAGAAGCGGTAGCAAATAATGATATTATAGATGAAATAATAACAGAATCAGATGCTATTATGGTAGCTAGAGGAGATTTGGGAATAGAAATTGGAGATCCAGAATTAGTAGGAGTGCAAAAAAAATTAATACAAAGAGCTAGAGATTTAAATCGTGCGGTAATTACTGCAACTCAAATGATGGAATCCATGGTTTATAACCCTATGCCAACCAGAGCAGAAGTTATGGATGTTGCTAATGCAGTATTGGATGGCACAGATGCAGTTATGTTATCAGCAGAAACAGCTATTGGAAAATATCCAGTAGAAACTGTAGAATCTATGTCTAATGTATGCATAGGAGCTGAAAAAATTTCTAATATTAATTCTTTGAAGAATAGATTAAACATTAAATTTAAAACCGTAGAAGAATCAATGGCGGTATCTGCAATGTATATTGCAAATCATTTAAATATGATAAAAGCTATAATTTCTCTTACAGAATCTGGTAAAACTCCATTAATTATGTCTCGTATAAGTTCTGGATTACCAATTTTTGCTCTTTCAAAACATGAACATACTTTAAATTTAACAGCTTTATATAGAGGGGTTACTCCTGTTTATTTTAAAAATAATGAAAAAGGAATTTCAGCTGCTGATTCTGCTATTAATTTGCTTAAAGAAAAAAAATTTTTATTCTCTGGAGATTTTGTAGTAATTACTCAAGGAGATGTCATGGGGACTATTGGAAAAACAAATACCAGCCGTATATTAATTGTATAAAATAAAATTTATCCTATTTGTTTTCTAGCGTTTTTAAAAACCTTAATCCATGGACTATATTCACTAGAATAATTAGATATCCAAGAACAATTTACCATTCTAACATGTCTTTCTGGATGAGGCATAGATATTGTTATTCTACCGTCAGAATTAGTAATTGCAGTAATGCCGTTTTTAGATCCATTTGGATTATATGGATATACTTCTGTAGTCATGCGATAATTATCTACATATTTTAAAACTACTAGTTTTGAGTTTTCTAATTTATTTAAGTGAAAATGTTTTTTAAATTCTACTCTTCCTAAGCTATGGGCGACAGATATTGGAATATAAGATCCTTTCATTCCTTGAAATAATAAAGATGGGCTATTCATAACTTCTACTAATACAATTCTAGATTCAAATCTATTTGATTTATTTTTTACGAATTTAGGCCAAAATTTCGATCCTGGAATTATTTCTCTTAAATATGACATCATTTGACATCCATTGCATACTCCAAATGATAAAGTATTTTTATCATTAAAAAATGATTCGAACATATCTCTTAATTTATTATTTAATAAAATTGTTTTAGCCCATCCATAACCTCCGTTCAATACGTCTCCATATGAAAAACCACCGCATGCAACTAAAACTGAGAATTCTTTTAATATATTATTTTTACTATAACGCAAATCATTCATATGAATATCTATTGGTTGAAATCCGGCTTTGTAAAAGGCATGAGCCATCTCCAAATATGCATTTGTTCCTTGTTCTCTTAAAATTGCAACTTTTGGGTATTTTCCAGTTATAAAAAAAGGAAAAGAAGTGTCGTTTTCATAATCAAAGCTTAAACAAGTATCAAGGCCTGGATTATTAAAATCTCCTCTGACCTCATGTTCTTGGTTAGCGCTTTTTGGATCGTCTCTCAATCTTTGAATGTTCCAGGTAGTTTCTGACCACCATAAACGCAAAGTAGTTATGCTGTTTTCGTATAAAATTTTGTTTTTATAAGTTAAAGAAAACTGATCTCCTATATAAGAATATCCTATATTATATATATAATCATTTAAACCGAAACTTTTAAAAATGCTAAATACATTATTATAATCATTTTTTTTTATTTGTATAACTACTCCTAATTCTTCATTAAATAATATTTTTATTATATCATTTCCTAGTTTACTTAAATTTATATTTATAGAACAATGACCTGCAAAAGCCATTTCTAAAATAGTAACTAATAAACCTCCATCTGATCTATCATGATACGCAATTATTTTATTTGACTTAATTAGTTTTTGAAAAATATAAAAAAACATCTTAAATTTTTTTGTATCTCTTAAATCAGCTACATTATCTCCAATTTGTTGGTATACTTGAGATAAAGCTGTTCCACCCAATGATTGATTAAAATCTCCAAGATCAATAAAAAGAATAATATTATCTATATCAGATTTTAATTGAGGAGTTACATTTAATCTAACGTCTTCTATCGGAGAACATGCTGTTATTATTAATGATGGAGGTGAAATAATAGAAATTTTATTTTTTTTTTCTAACCATTCTGTTTTCATAAACATAGAATCTTTTCCAACTACAATACTTAGATCCAGTTCAGGGCATGTTTTTTTGCCTAAATTTTCTACTGCTTTGTATAATTTAAAAGTATCATGATTATTGCTAGAATCAATCATCCAATTTGCTGAAAGCTTTATGTTTTTTAATGAATTAACATACATGCTTGAAATATTAGTAATAGCTTCTCCTAAAGATAATCTAGAAGATGCGTTAAAATCTATTAATGAAGCTGGAGATCTTTCCCCTATAGATATAGCTTCTCCAAAGTAGCTATCAAAGCTTGAAGTAGTAACTGCACAATCTGATACTGGTATTTGCCAAGGTCCTACCATTTGATCTTTTACCACTGACCCAGTAATACTACGATCTCCTATAGTAATTAAAAAATTCTTATCTGATACAGACGGAAGATGTAACACTCTATTAATTGCGTCAGTTAAATTAATATTTTTTTTATTTATTGGAATTTTTTTTATATGGCAAACATTTTTAGATTTTTTTCTTATTTTTTTTATTTGAGATTTATTAAAAAAAATATTTACAGGTAAATCTACAACTTTATTTTTAAAATAACTATCATAAATTTTCAAATTTAAAGAATTTGTAATTTTTCCTACAATATAATATTGAGCGTTTTCCCTTTTACATATAGAATTAAAAATTTTTATTTTAGATTTAGATAAAATTAAAACATAACGTTCTTGAGATTCGTTGCATAATATTTCTAATGGGCTCATTTTATTATTTCCAATTAATATTTCTCTTAAAAATACAACACCTCCACATTTTCCATGGTGTAATATTTCTAATATTGAATTAGATAAGCCACCTGCTCCGACATCATGTATAAATAAAATTGGATTTTCTTCTTCTAATTCGCAACATCTATTAATGACTTCTTGACATCTTCTTTGTATTTCTGGATTTCCGGACTGAATAAAAGGAGATTCTACGTTTAAATAATTTTTAACAGAAGAAGAAGATGCTCCTCCTATTCCAACGTTCATTCCTAAATTTCCTAATACTATTATCTTATCTTCTGGATTTATATTTTTTTTATTTACATGTATTTCACTTATTGATCCAAAACCTCCAGATAGCATAATTGGTTTATGATAACCTCTTATTTCAAAACTATTTTTAGTATTAATTTTTTTTTCATATGTTCTAAAATACCCAAGTAGACTTGGTCTTCCAAATTCGTTGTTAAATGAAGATGCTCCTAAAGGAGCTTCTAAAATTATTTTTAATGCTGTGCAAATATTTTTTGGGTAACCAAAACTCTCTTCCCATGGTTGATGATATTTCGGAATAAAAAGATTAGATACAGAAAAACCAGACAATCCAACTTTTGGAATTGATCCACACCCAGTAGATCCTTGATCCCTTATATCCCCACCAGCTCCTGTAGAAGACCCTGAAAATGGTGATAAAGCAGTTGGATAATTATGAGTTTCTACTTTAATTAAAATATTATTTTTTTTTTGGTAAAAATTATATTTTTTAGTATATGGATTTGAAAAAAATTTACCATAACAGTTTCCTGAAATTATAGCTGAATTATCAAAATAAGCAGATATAACATTTTTTGGAGTTTTTTTTGTAGTTTTTTTTATCATTGATAACAAAGAATATTTTTTAATTTTATTATCTATGATCCATTTTGCATTAAATATTTTATGCCTACAATGTTCAGAATTAGCTTGAGAAAATATATATAATTCTGCATCACTAGGATTTCTTTTTAGATTTTTAAATACATTGAATAAATATTCAATTTCTGTTTTATTTAATGATAAGTTTAAATCAATATTTGCTTTTTCTAAAGCATATTTTCCTAATTCTAATATTTTTATTTTTTTTAATTTGTTTGGTGTTTCTTCATTTTTAAAAATTTTTATCGCTTCTTTTATATCTTTGCAAATAAATTTTGAATTTTTATCATTTAATTTGTTTAAAAAATTTTTTAATTCTTCTGAAATATTATTTTTAGAATGATAATAAAGTATTATTCCTCTTTCAATTTTATTTATATCATTTAATCCACAATTTTTTATAATACTTATTATTTTTGTAGACCAAGATGATAAAGTTCCAAGCCTAGGTATTATTATAAAATAACTTATTTCTTTATTTGGTAAAACAAAGTTTCTAGATTTTAGGAGTTTATTAATTTTGACAAACGTATTTTTAAAAAAATTTTTTTTATGAGATATAAAATATATATATTCGCAATTTATAAAATTTAAATAAATTTTTAATTTTTTAAAACTAATTATTATTTTTTCTAAATAAAGAACAGAATTTGTTTTTTTTCCTGTTAATATTTTCATTGTTTTAAAATTTCCTAAAATTTTTTATAAAATATAAAAAATATTAATTTTTATATTAAAAACACAAAAACTTATTTTTATTTTTTTTTCTAATTTTAGAAAAGAACTTATTTATTATTTTTTTACAATTTTCTTCTAAAATTCCTTCTGTTAATGAAATTTTATGATTTAAATTACAATTATTTAATAAATCTTTAGTAAAAAAATTTATTTTTTTTGTTTTTCTAGCGCCAAAAATTAAACGACTAACTCTTGCATTAATAATTGCTCCAATGCACATAATACAAGGTTCTATAGTAGTATATATTTCTGTATTAAGTAATCTGTAATTATTTATATTTTTTCCGGCGCTTCTTAAAGCTAATATTTCCGCATGTGCACTAGGATCATTTTTTTTTATGGATTGATTCCATCCTTCTCCTATTATATTATCTTTTAGTATGACTACAGATCCTATTGGAATTTCTCCAAATTTTTTTGCTTTATTTGCTAAATATAATGCATGATACATCCATATTATATCTTTCAGATAAAATACCTTTTATAATTTTTTATTAAAAACTCTTATCTTTTAGAAAACTGAGGACGACGTCTAGCTTTTTTAAATCCAACTTTTTTTCTTTCTACACATCTTGAATCTCTAGTAATAAAACCTGAATCTCTAAGAGTTGTTTTTAAACTTGAATCATATTTTATTAAAGCTCTTGCTATCCCATGTCTAATAGCTCCAGCTTGACCTGATATTCCACCGCCTTTTACTGTTATAAATATATCTAATTTATCAGTCATATTGATTATTTCTAATGGTTTTTTAATTAAAGTTATATACGTTTTTTGATTAAAATATTTTTTTATATCAATATAATTGATTTTTATTTTTCCTTTTCCAATTTTTATAAAAACACGAGCAGAAGCTGTTTTTCTTCTTCCAGTGCTGTAATATTGTTCGTTCATAAATATTATTACCAGAATTGATCATGTTAAAAGTTTTTTTGGTTTTTGAGCTTCATGGTTATGACTTTCTCCAGAAAAAATTTTTAATTTTTTTATCATAACTCTTCCTAAACTTCCTTTTGGAAGCATACCTTTTACAGATTTATATATCACTAGTTCTGAATTATTTTTTATCATATTTTCTAAGCTTATTTTTTTTATTCCTCCGCTATACCCTGTGTGATGATAATAAAATTTATTTTTTAATTTTTTCCCAGTGATTTTTATTTTTTTAGAATTAATTACTATAACATAATTTCCAGAATCAACATGAGGAGTATATGTTATATCGTTCTTTCCTTTTAAGATACTTGCTAATTTTGTAGAGAATCTTCCTAAAATTTTATTTTTTGCATCAAAAATATGCCAATTTTGTCTTGCAATATTTTTTTTTAGCATAAAAGTTTTCATATTTTATATTTTTAATTTAAAATTAATTTATATTATTTTTATATCTAAAATTATAAATAAATTTTTTATTAAAGTCGAATTATTTCTTAACTTAAATTGGAAGATAAAAAATATTTTTTGCTTTGCATTTCATGAAGTCTAGAAATACATCTTTTGTATTCAAATTTTAATAATTTTCCAACATATATATTTGATATAACAACAGATGAAAGAACAACTAGTTTTACTTTATTATCATATAAAGAGTCTACTAAAAATAAAAATCTTTTTCCTACATCTTCTTGATATTCATTTATTTGAGATACATTATATATGAAAATAATATTAAATTTTTTAGATAAAATAAAATAATCACTTTGATCAAGAGGTTTTATGCATAGATCTTTGAAATCAAAAACAGGTATTTTTTTATTTACTATTCTTAAAGATTTTATTAATCTATTATTAATTAAAATATTATAGTTCTTCTTTACATATTTTTTAATTCCTAAAAGTTTTAAAAAAATTTTTTTTGTTTTAAAAGAAATAGGACTTATCCAAATTTTCAAAAAAGTAGAATTTTTTAATCTATAATCTATTCCTGAATCTAAATTAAAAATAGTATAATTTTTATTAATTAATTTTATAGTAGAAATAAATCGAGATCTTTGTAGTCCATTTTTATATAAATCATTAGGAGGAATATTTGATGTAATTATTAATATAATTTTAAATTTTAAAAAGTATTTTATAATTCTGCTAAAAAGCATTGCATTTGCTATATCATGAATAAAAAATTCGTCAAAACATATTATATCCAATTTTTTTTTTATATTATTAGAAATAATTTTTAAAGGATTTGGATTACCGCTTAAATTATTCATTTTTCTATGAATATCAATCATAAAATGATGAAAATGAAATCTCATTTTTCTTTTAGTAGGTAAATTTTGATAAAATAAATCCATAATCCAAGTTTTTCCTCTTCCCACTCCTCCCCATATATATAAATTATATTTGTTTAATTCAAAAAAATTTTTTTTATTAAAAGTTTTATTTAAAAATCTAATAAATATGTTTTTCAAAAGATATTTATCGTGCAAAAAAACTTTATATGTATTATCTAAACATTTAATTAAATTTATTTGCGCATCATCATGATTATATTTTTTTTCAATTATTTTATTTTTATATATGTTCAATAAAGAATTCATATTAATAATTTTCTGTATTTAATTTAAATAAAAATTTTTATATAAAATTGAATTGATAAATTACTATATAAATAGGATATTATATTATTTTAAAAAAATATTTAATAAATACAACTTATTTTTTATCATTAATAATATTAAGGAACAAAAGATATGTTACAATATGTTTTTATTGGATTTATATTAGGATTAATTATTGGATTAATTATTATGAGATATGGAAATAAAACGATAAGAAATCAAAATAAAATAAAAAAAAACCTAGAAGAAAGTAAAGAAGAATTTATAGAATATAAAAAAGAAATAAAAGATCATCTATTTAAAAGTATGGAATTATTAGAAAAGCTAACTTCTGATTATCATAATTTATATAATCATATATATAAAGGTTACAAATTTTTTATATATAAAAAAAGCAAAAAAAATTATATTAAAAATGAAAATGAATTTTTTTTCGAAAAAACTCAACCAAGAGATTATCCAATAAAAAATGATAAAATTATATTAAATAAAATAAAAAAATAATTTAAAAAATTTTGATAAATTATATTCCATAATAAATATTTTCAATATAAATTAAAGTATTTTAATTTTATAAAAATAAAATAAGAAAAAAATGAAAAAAATTTTTTTATTTAAAATATTAATAATATTAATATTGACTTTAAACTTTATTTTTAACAAAGACGCAAAAGCATTTTTTTATGGAGAAAACAAAGAGCAAATAATGCCAAGTTTGGCTCCTATGTTAACTAAAGTTCTTCCTGCAGTAGTGAGCGTTCATGTTGAAGGTAGTCAGCCAATCAAAAGATTTGTTTTACCAAAAGAGTTTAAATATTTTTTTGGGCCAGACCTACCATTTGGTAGTAATGGAATAAAACCATTTGAAGGATTAGGGTCTGGAGTAATAATAGATGCTATAAATGGATATGTCATTACAAACAATCATGTTATAAATGGAGCTGATAAAATAAAAATTCAATTAAATGATAATAGAGAATTTGTTGCAAAATTAATTGGAAAGGATGATCAAACAGATTTAGCTTTATTGCAAATTCCTATCAACAAAAATCTAATAGCAATTCAAATTGCTGATTCAGATAATTTAAAAGTAGGAGATTTTGCAATTGCAATAGGTAATCCATTTGGATTAGGACAGACTGTAACTTCTGGAATAGTATCTGCCTTAGGCAGAAGTGGATTAAATCTAGAAGGTTTAGAAAATTTTATACAAACAGATGCTTCTATAAATAGAGGAAATTCAGGAGGAGCTTTAGTTAATTTAAATGGAGAATTAATAGGAATTAATACTGCTATTTTAGCTCCTGGAGGAGGAAACATTGGAATTGGATTTGCCATTCCAAGCAATATAGTAAAAAATTTATGTCAACAAATAATAGAACATGGAAAAGTAAAAAGAGGACAACTAGGAATAAAAGGAACAGAGCTTACATATGATATAGCTAAAGCATTTAATATAGATGCACAAAGGGGTGCTTTTGTAAGTGAAGTTATACCAAATTCTGCAGCTTCCAAAGCTGGAATGAAAGCTGGAGATATAATTTTATCAGTAAATGGAAAATCTATAAAAAGTTTTGCAGAATTAAGAGTAAAAGTTGGAATTACTGCTCCTGGCAAAACAATTTCTCTTGGCATATTGAGAAATGGAAAACCAAAAAATATATCTGTAACATTGGATGATAAATCTAATATTTATACGTTAGAAGATATATCAATACCTTCATTGCAGGGAGTATCATTATCTAATGGATCATTAAAAGATGGGACTTTAGGTGTAAAAGTAGAAGATGTAATAAAAGATTCTCCTGCTTATGTTATAGGTTTGAAAAAAAACGATATAATTATAGGAATTAACAGAGAAAGAGTACAAAATTTAGATCAATTAAAAAAAGCATTAAATTCTAAACCATCAGTAATAGCTTTAAATATAGTAAGAGGAGAAGCAAAAATTTTTCTTTTATTAAGATAAAATTTATATTTAAAATTAATGTTTTTATATCAAACTAAAAAATTTAACCAATTTTTTATTTTTTCCTTAATTCCAATACTGTCTAACCCCAAAGAAGATCTTACTTCCGTTTGACTTCCATGAGAAACAAAATTATCAGGTATTCCAATGTTAAGAACAGGTACAAGCAATTTATTGTACATTATAAATTCATTAACTGCACTTCCAGCTCCTCCCATTATTACATTTTCTTCTATAGTAATTAAAGCTTTATGTGTTTTTGCCATACGTATTAACAATAAGTTATCAAGAGGTTTTACAAATCTCATATCTACTAAAGTTGCATCCAGTTCTTTGGCTACTATATTAGCTTGTATTAATAACACTCCAAAATTTAAAATAGCTATTTTTTTCCCTTTTCTCAATACAATGCCTTTGCCTAATGGAATTTTATAAAGATTGCTAAATTTTACTCCTATGCCATATCCTCTTGGGTATCTAACAGCGCTTGGACCTAGTTGTTGGTATCCTGTATGAAGCATTAGTCTGCATTCATTTTCATCACTAGGAGTCATTATAATCATGTTTGGAATACACCTTAAATATGATAAATCTAAAAAACCTTGGTGAGTAGGTCCATCTGGACCAACTATTCCAGCTCTATCAATTGCAAATAACACTGGTAATTTTTGAATAGCAATATCATGAATAATTTGATCATAGGCGCGTTGCAAGAAAGTAGAATAAATTGCTACAATTGGTTTATATCCTCCAATAGCTAATCCTGCAGCAAAAGTTACAGCATGTTGTTCTGCAATAGCAACATCAAAATACTGATTAGGATACATTTTAGAAAAATTAACTAAACCTGATCCTTCTCTCATAGCTGGAGTTATAGCGATTAATTTTTTGTCTTTTTTTGCTGTATCGCATAACCATTTTCCAAATATTGAAGAATAAGTATTTAAAGAATTTTGTTTTTTAGGAGGAATTCCGATTTGTAGATTAAATTTTGGAACTGCATGCCAACCGATCGGATCTTTTTCAGCAGGAGCATATCCCATTCCTTTTTTTGTAATTACATGTAAAATATTTGGTCCTTTTTTAAGCCTTAATTTTTTCAATATATTAGATAAAAGCAAAACATCGTGCCCATTATATGGGCCAGAATAATTAAATCCTAATTCTTCGAATAAATACTTAGGAGAAAAATAATTGTTAATTTTATTTTCTAAAATTTCTATAATTTTTTTAAATCTAGGTATCTTATTTAGTAATTTTTCTCCATTCTTCTTTAAGAAAGGAAATATTTTTTTTGATATAAAATTATTAGAATATTTGTTTAAAGCTCCAACATTTTCGGATATTGACATCTCATTATCATTCAAAACTATTAATAAATCTGATTTAATATCTCCAGCATGATTCATAGCTTCAAAAGCCATTCCGGAAGTTATCGCTCCATCTCCAATTACAGAAACTACTTTGCGTCCCATGCCTTCTTTTCTAGCAGAAATCGACATTCCTAAACTAGCGCTGATAGAAGTAGAAGAATGTCCTACGGATAATATATCATATTCACTTTCTTCTCTAAATGGAAATGGATGTAATCCATTTTTTTTTCTTATGCTTCTTATTTGGTCTCTCCTGCCAGTAATTATTTTATGTGGATATGCTTGATGTCCAACGTCCCAAACTAAATAATCAAAAGGAGTATTGTATATATAATGTAAAGCTACTGTAAGCTCTATTACTCCTAGACCTGATGCAAAATGACCGCTAGAACTACTAACACTATCGATTAAAAATTCTCTTAATTCTTCACAAAGGAATATAAGTTTTTTTTTTGGCAATTTTCTTAATTCAATAGGGTTATTTATTTTTTTTAAAATTGAAAATTTTATTTCATTTTTGTTTTTTGAATTATTCATTTTTTTGGAAAAATTATTTTATTACTTATTTCTTATTATAATATAATGCGCTAATTTTATTAGTGATTCAGTATTATAACCTAATTCATTAATATATTCTAAATAAGATAATGATTTTTTATATAAATTAAATGCTTTTTCTTTAGATAATTTTATTCCAATTAAACTTGAATAAGTATTTTTATTTAATTTTTTATCCGATCCTTGACATTTTCCAGTAATTTTTTTTGATCCAATTACATTTAAAATATCATCTTGAATTTGAAACGCTAAACCTATTGATTTAGAATATTTTATTAAATTTATTAATATTTTTTTATTTTTTATATTACTAGATAGTATTGTCATTCTAGTTGCAGCATAAATTAAAAAGCTTGTTTTGTATTTATAAATTTCTTCCAATTGTTTAATAGATATCAATGATCCTTGATTTTCTAAATCTAAAGATTGTCCTAAACACATTCCTTTAGCTCCAGATGCATATGAAAGTATAGAAATCATTTTCATTCTATTATTTACAGATACATCTGGCATATTTACAGTAGATAATATATTAAAAGCTAAAGATTGCAATGAATCTCCAGCTAATATAGCGATGTATTCATTAAATTTTACATGACAAGATTCACGACCTCTACGAAATCTATCATTATCCATAGATGGCAAATCGTCATGAATTAATGAATATGCATGAATGCATTCTATTGAAGCCGCTATACAATCTAAATTATTTGAAGAAACGTTAAGCATTTTTCCTATGCAATATACTAGAAATGCTCTCAATCTCTTACCGCCATTTAATAATGCGTATTTCATAGCTAAAGTTAAATTCATATTTTTTTTAGAAAAAATATTTAAATATTTTTTTAAAATTAAATTAATATGATTCTGAATCTTTGTTAAAGATAATAAAAAATTATTCATTAAAAAAATTAAACTTTTTTAAAAACATTAATATTTTTTTATTATAAACACATAAAAAATTTTTTATCAAAAATAAAATACATGTTTTTATTAATAAATTTTATTAAAAAATAATTTGATATAAATTTAATTTGATTTATAATTATTAACAATCTTAAAACTAATTTCTGTGTTAGAATTAAAAATAAAAATATTTAATAAATATATGATTTAATGTAAAAAAAATTATATGAAATTTTAATTAAAAATTAAATTTAATGATATTTATAAAAGAAATTAAAAATATATCTAAAATAAAAAAAACAGATATTATTTTAGATATAAGACATCCGGAAGATCAAAAAAACGATCCTATAAAAATAAAAAATTTTTTAGTTAGATCAATACCTTATTTTAAATTACATAAAAATTTTTCTAGTTTAGATAAAAATAAATCTTATATATTATATTGTAATAATGGAATGATGAGTAAATTACAATTAATATATTTATATGAGAAAGGATTTAAGAAAGTTAAAGTTTTTTTACAAAAAAAAAAATCAATCATATACTTTAATTAAAGATCTTTCTTTATTTTTTACAAAATTAAACAATCTTTTATTTAACGGCACATTAATATTGAAATTTTTGCTTTCATTTATTATCACACCATTTATTTGATCAATTTCAGATCTTTTAAGATTTTTTATATCTTGAAGCATAGATGAAAAATTATCTTTCGTAGAAAAAATTACATATAATATATGATTATATAAATTATTTTTATTTATCGAGTAACCCTTTTTTTTCATTAAACATGATACCTCATTACACAAAATTAATATTTTATGTTTATGTTTTAGCAAATTTCCATTTTTGCAATTATAAAAAACACTAAGTGGGTTAATAATACAATTTATAGATAATTTTATCCAAATAAAATAAAAAATATTTTTTTTCCAAATTACTCTAGGTAATACTTGATTTAAAATATTTATTGTTGTTATAGAAAAATACTGAGATTTGTTTCCAGGACCAATATAAGTTTCTCCATAAAAAACGTGATAAACATTTTTGTTAATTGAATATCCAGCATGAGTTGTTATTCCCAAAAACAAAGGCTGCTTTATATCTTTCAATTTTTTATATTCTATTATTCCATTATTTATTATTACAATAGCACAATTTAATTTTAAATTTGGTAAAAATTTTTTTATAACTTTTATAGATTGAAAAGATTTTAATGTTACTAATAATATATCTGTATCTCTTAAATGTAAAATGTCATTACAACTTGCTTGATATGAAAATTTATTTTTAGAACTAGATATAATGTTAAAATCAAAAAAATTTTTTTTAAATCTCAACCAACCTTTAACTTGGTATTTTTTTTTTAAAAAATATGATATCCAAATTTTTCCTATTACTCCACATCCTAAAACTGTAATTTTCATATAATCCATTGAATAAGTGACATTAAATAAAATTTTTTATTTAATTTTATTTATCAAAGTAATATAAGTTATATATTTATTAAAAATAAAATTTTTAATTTTAGTCTTAACAAGATATATTGTGATTAAAATTTACCGAAGTTAATTTATAAATTTTACAAAATTTAAATTTTTAATAAAAATTGTTTTTAATTTTGTTCCAAAAAAAAGATAATTTTGTTCTTTTAAAGAAAATAAAATAAAACACTATATGAACTTTATCAAGGCTATTTAAAAATGTTTAATAAAAATATAAAAAAATTTAAAAAAATTATATTTATTTGTATTATATTTTTCTTAAGTGGATGTAATAATTTAGTTATTATGAATCCTAAAGGAAATATTGGTATAGAGGAAAAAAAACTAATACTTATAGCAATTTGTATTATGTTATGTATAGTAATTCCAGTAATTTTAATGACTTTAATATTTGTAATTAAATATAGGAAGTCTAATAAAAATGCTATTTATAAACCTAATTGGTCTCATTCTAATAAAATTGAATTTGCTATATGGAGCATACCTATATTTGCTATTATATTTTTGGCTAATATAACTTGGAATACAACTAAAATTTTAGATCCAAAAAATGAAATTATTTCAACAAATAAACCCGTAAATATACAGGTAATTTCTTTAGATTGGAAGTGGCTTTTTATTTATCCAGAATACAACATCGCAACTATTAATGAAATTGCGTTTCCTAAAGATGTGCCTGTAAAATTTAATATTACTTCTAATTCAGTTATGAATTCTTTTTTCATTCCTCAGTTAGGAAGTCAAATTTATGCAATGGCTGGGATGGATTCTATATTGCATCTTATATCTAATCATTCTGGAAAATATAAAGGAATTTCTTCTAATTTCAGCGGAAAGGGATTTTCAGATATGAAATTTTCTGCAATATCTTTGTCAAATAAAAATGAATTTTACGATTGGATAAAAAAAGTAAAATCTTCCTCAAAAGAAATAAAAAATATCAAAGATTATGAAAAAATTTCTAAACCTAGCATAAATAATCATGTTGAATATTTTTCTACAGTAAAATCAAATCTATTCTATGATGTAATAAAAAAGTTTAAATAATAAAATTAATTTTTTAAAAACATAAAAATAAATTATGCAAATTTACAAAGGACAAAAAAATTATGTTTGGTAAACTAAATTTTGATGCAATTCCTTATAATGAACCTATAATTATGGGTACATTAATTGTTGTTTTTTTAATAAGTTTGGGATTAATTATATCAATTACATATTATAAAAAATGGAATTATTTATGGAATGAATGGTTTACTTCAGTAGATCATAAAAAAATTGGAATTATGTATATAATAATGGCATTTGTTATGATGATACGTGGATTTGCAGATGCTATAATGATGAGATCTCATCAAGCTATTGCATCTTCTGGGAATGAAGGATTTCTCACTCCTCACCATTATGACCAAATAATTACTGCTCATGGAGTAATTATGATCATATTTATGGCTACTCCTTTCATAGTAGGACTAATGAATTTGATAGTGCCATTACAAATTGGAGCAAGAGATGTAGCGTTTCCTTTTTTAAATTCTTTGAGTTTTTGGTTGTTTATGGTTGGAGTTGTATTGATTAATTTATCATTAGGAATAGGAGAATTTGCACAGACAGGATGGGCTGCATACCCTCCTTTATCAGAAATTACATATAGCCCAGGAGTTGGGGTAGATTATTGGATTTGGAGTATTCAAATATCTGGTATTGGAACAACATTAACTGGAATTAATTTTTTCGCTACCATTTTAAAAATGAGAGCTCCAAATATGCCTATGATGAAAATGCCAGTATTTACATGGACTTCTTTTTGCACTAATATTTTAATTATAGCAGCTTTTCCGATCTTGACTGTAACCATTTTTTTATTAACTTTAGATAGATATTTAAACACCCATTTTTTTACAAATGATATGGGTGGAAATATGATGATGTATATAAATTTATTTTGGGCTTGGGGGCATCCTGAAGTTTATATATTAGTTTTACCTGTTTTTGGTATATTTTCCGAAGTAGTTGCAACTTTTTCAAAAAAAAGTTTGTTTGGATATAAATCTTTAGTTTTTGCAACAATTGCAATTACTTTGTTATCTTTTTGTGTATGGTTGCATCACTTTTTTACAATGGGATCTGGATCTAATGTAAATGCATTTTTTGGAATTATGACTATGATTATAGCCATCCCAACTGGGGTAAAAGTATTTAATTGGATATTTACTATGTATCATGGAAGAATAAAATTTCATTCATCTATGCTTTGGACAATAGGATTTATTATCACTTTTTCTATAGGAGGCATGACAGGAGTTTTATTATCAGTTCCAGGAGCAGATTTTGTATTACATAATAGCTTATTTTTAATAGGTCATTTTCACAATGTAATTATAGGAGGTGTAGTATTTGGATGTTTTGCCGGAATGACGTATTGGTTTCCTAAAGCATTTGGATTTAAGCTAGATGAAATGTGGGGGAAAAGAGCATTTTGGTTATGGATTGTTGGTTTTTATATAGCATTTATGCCTTTGTATTTTTTAGGGTTTATGGGGATGACTAGAAGATTGAGCCAAAATATAGATAAAATATACCATATCCCTTTATCTATTGCAGCTTTTGGAACATTTTTAATTTCATTAGGAGTTGTTTGTCAAGTTATACAAATTTTGGTGAGCGTAAAAAATAAATCAAAAAATAAAGATCATACTGGAGACCCTTGGAATGGAAGAACGTTAGAATGGTCTATTCCTTCTCCTCCTCCTGTATATAACTTTGCAAAAATTCCAAACGCTTATAAAGTTTTAGATTCATTTTGGTTTATTAAGAATAATAAAAATAATAAACAAAAAATTTTTAGTTATTCTCCTATTCATATGCCTAAAAATACTAGTGCAGGAATTTTTATATCTGGATTTGCATTAATATTTGGATTTTCAATGGTTTGGCATATTTGGTGGATGTCTTTGCTAGGAATTGCAGGATCTATTATTACATGGATATTTTATAGTTTTAAAAAAGATATAGATTATTACATATCTATAAAAACTATACACGAAATTGAAAGTAAAAATATTAATAAATAATTATTAGGTATTTTATTATGACAACTCATACAGTTTCTTCTTCTAAAAAGATATTTCATAATAATGAAAGCAATAATCACGAAAAAACAAAAATTTTAGGATTTTGGGTATATTTAATGAGTGATTGCATTTTATTTGCAACTCTATTTGCCACTTATTTTGTATTAAAAGATAATGTAGCAAATGGTCCTTCTGGAAAGGAAATATTTGAAATACCTTTAGTATTTTTAGAAACTATAATTTTATTGTCTAGCAGCATGACATGCAGTATTGCATCATTTTCAATTAAAAAAAACAATAAAATTAAAACAAACATATGGTTATTTATTACAGTTATACTTGGAATTATATTTATTAATATAGAGATTAGTGAATTTTATTCATTGATTTGTAAAAATTATGGACCAGATCGTAGCGCTTTTCTATCTATTTTCTTTACTATAGTAGGAACTCATGGTGTTCATGTAATTTCTGGAATAATATGGATGATTGTTATAATGATACAAATTTATTTTTACGGATGTGATAAAATAAATAAAATAAGATTAAAGTTATTAAGTTTGTTTTGGTATTTTTTGGAAATAATATGGATTTTTGTTTTTAATGTAATATATTTATTAGGAATAATAAAATGAAAATGTTATCTAAAAATAAAACTTTATCTATATGTAAAAATAATAAATCCTATTTTATAGGATATATTTTATCTTTTTTTTTTACATGTATTCCATTTTTATTAATAATAAATAAATGGAATTTATATAATGAATTAATTTATAATTTGATAATCATATGTGCTTTTTCTCAAGCAATAATACAATTTACATTTTTCTTAAATATTTTTGATAATAGCAGAATTAATTGGAAATTAATATCATTAACATTTACTATCTTAATAATTTTTATTTTAATTTTTGGATCTATTTGGATTATGAATCATTTGCATCATAATTTAATGTAATAAATTTAATTAAAATAAATATAAATATTTTATGATAATAAAATTTATTCAGATAATTAAACCAGGTATTATATTTGGCAATATTATATCTACTATAGGAGGATTTTTATTAGCCTCTCAAGGAGATATAAATGTAAACTTATTTATTTTTACTATTTCAGCTACTGCAATTTTAATTGCATCAGCTTCTATATTTAATAATTGTATAGATAAAGATATAGATATAAAAATGCAACGTACTAAAAATAGAGCCATAGCAATTGGTTTAATTTCTTCTAATATTGCATATATATATGCATTAATATTATTAATTTTGAGTTTTTTATTATTCTTAAAAACTAATTTTTTAACAATTTTTATTTCTATGTTAGGCTTTTTTATTTATGTATTTATTTACAGTTTGTTAATGAAAAGAAAATCAGTATATAGTACTATAATTGGAAGTTTGTCTGGAGCAACACCTCCTATAATAGGATATTGTTCTGTAAAAGAACATTTTGATATTGGAGCTTTTATTTTATTATGTATTTTTAGTTTTTGGCAAATACCTCATTCTTATGCTATTGGGCTCGTAAGATACAATGATTATAAGATTGCATCTATTCCTATTTTTCCAATAAAAAAAGGATCTTTTAAAACAAAAATAAATATAATAATTTATATTATTGCATTTTTTATTTCTACAATAATGTTATTTTTTGCAGGATACACTGGAAATAATTATTTATTTTTTTCTATATTTTTTGGACTTATATGGATTTTTATAGCAATAAAAGGATTTAAGTCTTCAGAAGAAAATTTTAATATCATATGGGGAAGAAAAATTTTTTTATTTTCTATTGTAATTATAACTGCTATTAGCATTCTTATATCTATAGATTATAAAAAAAATATATAAAAACAATATTAGATTTTATCTAAATATTTAGATTTTATTTTTGATTTGTTTTTTAAATTATTCAACAAAGCATCAATATCTAATTTAGAATTTTTATTTTTTAATTGATTTATTAATATATTTTTATCTACACTATTAATTCTTTTTTGAGTTATTTTGTCTAATATTACTAATAAAATTTTTTCATTATCTATAAATATTTCGTATGATTTTTTTTTATAATTTGGTTCTTTCATATTAAATATTAAATATTTTAACTTTTCATCTGATTTATCGTCAAATAAATCTAATGTTTTTTTTTCTAAAAAAATTAATCCAAATTTTTTCATAACTTCTTCTATATTGGGACTATTTTTGGATTCTAGCTCAATAATAGCATTTTTTAATTTTATTTTAGATTGTAATATAAATTTATCATGTAATACTTGTTTTTTTATTTGATCTTTTACTTCTGAAAAAGAAATTATTTTTTTGTCTAAAAAATCATTTATACAAAAAACTAAAAATTCATCGTTTTTAATATGAAATTGATCTAATTTTATATTAAAATTACATTTATTAATGTTATTAATATTTAACTTTTCTTGATCTATTTCAAAAGAATTAAAAATATTTATAATATTTTTTTCATCTATCCATCCTGTATTATTTATATAATAATTTCTAAAATCATTTTTTAAATCATTAAAACTATATTTGTTATCTTTCGCTAAAATTTTTATTTTTTCTATGTAATTATTAAAAATTTTTATTGATTTTTCTTCTTTGATGTAATTTTCTATTTCTTTATAAAAATATTTTAAATCTTGTTCGACTTTTGGAATTATTTCTGTCAACATTATTATTAAATAACCAGAAGATGATTTAATTATTTTAGATATTTCATTTTTATTTTTTAAATTTGCGATTTTAATTTCTTCTATTATAAAATCTTCTTGTATCCACCCTATATCTCCATTATTAACACTAGAGAAAATATCTTTTGATTTGTTCTTAGCTATTTCAAAAAAATCTTTTTCATTTTTTATTTTATTTAGATAAAATATTGCTTCTTTTTCAGAATCAAATTGAATAATACTATATCTTTTTTTTTCCGGTAAAGTAAATTTTTTAATATTTTTCAAGTACCACTCTTGTACTTCTTTTGATTTCGCTATTATTTTATCTTTATTTTTTATATCATTAATATTTATTTTCAAATAATTTATATTGAATTTTTTAGGAGTTACATACTTATGACTATTTAATTTATATTCTGCTTCAGCTTCAGAATCAGAAACAGAGTTAATATTTATTTCTTGTGTTTTATCAAAAGTTGCAAGTTTTATATGTCGTTCTTGTAAGTACTGCAATAGAATATTTTCTATTTCATAAGGAAGTAAAAATGAAGTTATATCAATTATATTAATTATTTCATTTATCAATAATTGATCATAAATTTCTTTAATAAAACTATCTAACGATAATCCTATATCACTTAATAACGATTTTAATTTATTTAAATCAAAACCTATTTCAGAATTAAACTCTGAAATTTCGTATATTGTTTTTTTTATCTTTTCTTCTGTAATAATTAAATTAATTTTTTTTGCATATTGCTTTAATAAAGTGTTTTCTATTATTTTTAATAACACTTGATTTTTAAAAAAATTTAATTTGTGTTCATTTATATCTAAATTGTCATTTATATTATTATTTATTTTAAAATTCATCATATTTTGTTGAAATTTATCATAAGAAATTTTTTCGTTATTTATTTTGATAATGTAACTTTCATTATTTCCTGAAAAATATGTTCCTAATCCTGTTAAAAACAAAGATAAAATTAAGAAAATCAAAATAAATTTGTATATAATTTTTTTTGGTTTAAATAATAATTTTTTTTTGATAATCATATCAATAAAATAATTTTATAACATTTATTCAAATATTTAATTAAAAATACTATATTTATTTAGAAAATAGAATCTTGCAAAGATATATTAAACACTTCATCAATAATTTTTACTGGATGAATATTAAGTTCTTTAATTACATTTTCTGGCATATTTTCTAAATTTCTTTTATTTTCATAAGGAATTAAAACTGTTTTAATACCTCCTCTATGAGCAGCAAGAAGCTTTTCTTTTAACCCTCCAATTGGTAAAATTTGTCCTCTTAAAGTTATTTCTCCTGTCATTGCTAAGCTTGAATTTACTGGATTTTTTGTTAAACATGAAACCAAAGCAGTACACATAGCTATTCCAGCGCTGGGACCGTCTTTAGGAGTAGAACCTTCTGGAACATGAACATGTATATCGTTTTTTTCATAAAAATCTGATTTTATTCCTAGTTTATTCGCTCTAGACCTGACAACTGTCAAAGCTGCTTGTATAGATTCTTGCATTACTTCTCCCAAAGATCCTGTGTAAATTAATTTGCCTTTTCCAGGCACGCAAGCAGTTTCTATAGTTAATAAATCACCTCCTACCTCAGTCCATGCTAAACCTATTACTTGTCCTATTTTATTTTCTATTTCTGCTTTTCCATAATCAAATTTTTTAACGCCGAGAAAATCTTTTAAATTTTTTTTATTTATTTTTATTCTATTTATGTTTTTGTTCATTAGTATAATCTTTACAGATTTTCTACATAGTTTCGAAATTTCTCTTTCTAAATTTCTTACTCCTGCTTCTCTAGTATAATAACGAATTATCCCCATCAGAGCATTATCTTCAACGTAAATTTCATTTTCTTTTAAAGCATTTCTATTTACCTGTTTAGGAAAAAGATGTTTTCTAGCAATATTTAATTTTTCATCTTCGGTATAACTAGATAATCTAATTACTTCCATGCGATCTAGAAGTGGAGCTGGTATCCTCATCGAGTTGGAAGTCGCAACAAACATGACGTCTGATAAATCATAATCCACTTCCAAATAATGATCATTAAATGCAATATTTTGCTCTGGATCTAACACTTCTAACAAGGCTGATGCAGGATCACCTCTCATATCTGTAGACATTTTATCAATTTCATCAAGCAAAAATAATGGATTTTTTACTCCTACTTTAGACATCTTTTGTATTATTTTACCTGGCATAGAACCTATATAAGTTCTTCTATGTCCGCGAATTTCCGCTTCATCTCTCATACCTCCTAAAGCCATTCTTATATATTTTCTTCCCGTGGCTTTTGCTATGGATTGACCTAAAGAAGTTTTTCCTACACCAGGTGGTCCCATTAAACATAAAATTGGACCTTTTATCTTTAAAACCCTGCTTTGAACAGCCAAGTATTCTAATATACGATCTTTAACTTTTTTTAATCCATAATGGTCTTTATCTAATATTTTTTGAGCAATTGATAGATTTTTTTTTATTTTACTTCTATTGTGCCATGGAACGGAGATCATCCAATCTATATATCCACGTACAACAGTTGCTTCTGCTGACATAGGAGACATCATTTTTAATTTTTGCAATTCAGAATCTGCTTTTTTCTTTACTTCTTTTGGCATTTTAGATAATTCAATTTTTCTTTTTAAAGATTCATGTTCGTCTGGATTATCTTCCATTTCTCCTAGTTCTTTTTGTATTGCTTTTATTTGTTCATTTAAATAATATTCTCTTTGACTTTTTTCCATTTGCTTTTTTACTCTATTTCTTATTCTTTTCTCTATTTGCAAAAGATCCATTTCTGATTCCATCATAGCCATTAAATATTCTAATCTTTCTGCAACAGATATCATTTCTAAAACTGCTTGTTTTCCAGATAGTTTTAAAGGCATATGGGAAGCTATAGTATCTGCTAACCTAGCTGCATCATTGATAGAACTCAAAGATGACAAAACTTCTGTTGGAATTTTTTTATTTAATTTAATATAATTTTCAAATTGATTTATAGTAGCTCTTATTAAAACCTCTTGTTCTTGTTCATTAACTGATGTTGTATTAAAATAATTAGCTTCTGCAGTAAAATAATCTCCATTGTTTTTTAAAGAAATAATACGAGCTCTAGAAATACCTTCTACTAACACTTTTACTGTACCATCAGGAAGCTTTAACATTTGCAAAATTGAAGAAATAGTTCCTACTAAAAAAAGATCATCTATATTTGGTTCATCTTTTGATGCTTCTTTTTGAGCAATCAACATAATTTTTTTATCTTTATCCATAGAAATTTCGAGACATCGAATTGATTTTTCTCTTCCTACAAAAAGAGGTACGACCATATGAGGATATACGACAACATCTCTTAAAGGAAGTACTGGAATATCTATTTGTTGGGAGTGCTCAGGATTCATAATAAGTCTCTCTTAATTTATTTTATTATTTATTTATAACATTAATAATATAATAATTATTTAATATAAAGAATTAGCGAATTCCAAATTTGTAATTTATTTGCTAAATTAGTATTTAAAATAAAAATAAAAATTTTTATATTTTAAAAATTTTTATTTATTTAATTCATTATTATTTATTTTTAATTGAAAATAAATAATGGTTTTTCTTTTCTTAAAATTACTCCATCATTAATAACTATTTTTTGAACATTCTTCTTAGAAGGAAGAGAATACATAGTATCCAGCAAAATATGTTCTATAATTGATCTTAATCCGCGAGCACCAGTTTTTTTATGAAGAGATTCTTTTGCTATAGAAATGAGTGCATTTTCATTAAATTCTAATTCTACTCCTTCTAAATTAAATAATAATTTATATTGTTTGACCAATGCATTTTTTGGTTGTATTAAAATTTCAATCAATTCTGATATATTTAATTCTTTTAATACTGATATAATTGGTAATCTACCTACAAACTCTGGTATTAATCCAAATTTAATCAAATCTTCTGGCTGTACTTGTGATAAAAAATTTTTTTTATTATTTATATTTAACTTATTATTTATATCGACATTAAATCCTATACTGTTTTTTACTAAAACCCTTTGTTCAATTATTTTATTGAGACCAGAAAATGCTCCTCCGCAAATAAATAAAATGTTAGTAGTATCTACATGAAAAAATTCTTGTTGAGGATGTTTTCTACCTCCTTTTTTAGGAACAGCTGAAATTGTACCTTCAATTAATTTTAATAAAGCTTGTTGTACACCTTCACCCGAAACATCTCTTGTTATAGATGGATTGTCTGATTTTCTTGATATTTTATCAATTTCATCTATATATATAATACCATGTTGTGCTTTCTTAATATCAAAATCACATTTATTAAGCAATCTTTGTATTACATTCTCGACATCTTCTCCTACATATCCAGCTTCTGTTAGCGTAGTTGCATCTGATATTATAAATGGAACTTTAAGAAATCTAGCTAAAGTTTCTGCTAAAAGAGTTTTTCCACTTCCAGTTGGTCCTATTAACAATACGTTACTTTTACCTAATTCAACTTTATTATTAGATTTTAGGTTTTTTAGCTTTTTATAATGATTGTATACTGATACAGATAATATCTTTTTTGCTGTTTCTTGCCCGATAACATAACTGTTTAAATAGTTGAATATTTCACATGGTTTAGGTAAATACATATTTTCATATAAAGAAAATTCTAATTGTTTTTTTTCTTCTTGTACTATATTGTTGCATAAAATTACACATTCGTCGCAAATATATACTGACATTCCAGCAATTAATTTTTTTACTTCATTTTGATTTTTTCCGCAGAAAGAGCAGCAAAGAAATTTATTGGAAACATTTTTACGATTATCTATCATTAATAACTCTCTATTAAATATTAATTTATATGATAAGTTAAGATCAATTTTTAATAAAAATTAATTTAATATTTAATTTTTTAAATTAAAATATTATTTACGACATGTTATTACTTTATCAATTAACCCGTAAATAACAGCTTCTGATCCGGAAAAAAATCTATCTCTTTCTGTATCTTTAGAAATTATTTCTGCAGACTGTCCTGTATGTTTTGATAATAATTCAATCATGCATTTTTTTATTTTTAAAATTTCTGTAGTATGTATTGCAATATCAGTCGCTTGCCCTTGAGATCCGCCTAAAGGTTGATGAATCATTATTCTAGCATTAGGCAAAGAAAATCTTTTTCCTTTTTCTCCAGATGCTAGTATTAAAGCTGCCATAGAGGATGACTGCCCTATACATAATGTACTAACTTCGCACTTTATAAATTGCATAGTGTCATAAATAGACATTCCAGATGTTACAACTCCTCCTGGAGAATTGATATATAAAAATATATCTTTTTCTGGATCTTCTGATTCTAAAAATATCATTTGAGCAATAATCAAATTTGCCATATAATCTTCTATTTTTCCAGTTACAAAAATTATACGTTCTTTTAATAGGCGTGAAAAAATGTCATAAGATCTTTCACCTCTAGCATTTTTTTCTACAACTGTTGGAATTAAATTCATTTTTATATTTTAAAATTATTATATATTAGATGTGATATTAGAAAAAATTAAGTATAAAAATTTCAAAAAAAAATTATTTTATTATATCAATTTTTTAAAATTTTTTATTTATTTTATTTATAATTTTCTAAATTTTTAATAAGGTTTTTTAAATTTATTTTTTTTTCTTTATTTACAGATTTAGAGAGAATATATTTAATTATATTATTTTCTAAATTAGAATTTATTATTTTTTTTGTAAAATTTTTATTATTTTTATATTTTTTCCAAAATTTTTTAGGAATTTTATTTTCTTCTAATGTTTTTTCTACCAAATATTTTTCATTTATATTATTTTTTCTTATTTTTTTATGTAAAAAAAATTCTCCAAAAAACATTCTGTGTTTAGTTTTATTAATTAATTTATTTTTAATGCTACTATGAAGTAATGATAAAACATTTATTTTAGAAAAATCATTTAAATTACAATTTAAATTTGTACTTAAAAAATTTTTTATTTCATTCTCGAACAATATGCTAGGAATATTAATTTTGTTATATAAAAAAAATTTTTTTACTATTTGATTTTTTATATACATTTTAGACAAATATTCTGATTGAATAAATATATTCTTTTTAATTAAAATTTTAAATTCTTCATAAGAAGAAATTCCTTCTATTCCAATCTTTTTAAAAAATTTTGAATTAAAATTATGTAATACTTTTTTTTCTACTTTTTTTATTTTTATTATATAGTTTAATGATAATTTATTATATTTTACAATATTTTTTTGTTTATTTAAAAATAAAGGTAAAATAATATATTCTCCAGATTTCTTATCTAAAAGATTATCTTCAATATAATTACAAATTATATTTTTTCCTGTTATAAAAATTAAATTTGAAATTACTTTATTAGGTTTTTTGTTTTTGCATATTTCTTCTATACTTATAGTAACTCTATTTTGTTTTAAAATGCTTGAATCGCTTATATTCCAATCACAATTTTCTTCAATTATAGTATTAATAAAAAAATCTATATCTTCATTTTCTATTTTTAATATAGGTTGTTTTATTATAATTTTATCTAAATTATTAAATTTTAATTTATTATAATATGAAAATTTTATATATAAATTATAATTTTTGTTTTTATTATCTATTTTTACTTTATAATTTATTTCTCCTAAAATTATAATTTTTTTATTTAAAATATATTCTGAAAATTTTTTTTTCATTAATTCTTTAATTGTATCTTCATATATATGAGCTTCATATTTATTTTTCAAAATTAATTTAGGAACTTTGCCTTTTCTAAAACCATTAATACAAATTTTTTTTTGCATTATTTTAAGTTTTTTATCTACTTCTAATTCAACCTCATAATAAGAAATAATAATTTTTATTTCTTTTTTTAAATTTGAAATTTCTTGAATTTGCATATTTTATATTTAAAATTTTATATAAAAATAAATATTATGTATATTTTAACTTAAAGTAAAATATTTTCAAAAATAAATATATTGAATAATACATATAAATTTTAGTATTAAATTAATTTTTGTAAAAATATTAATTTTATTATTCATTATATGAGAAAAAAAAATATTTACAAAAAATATTTTTATGTACTAATTTTTATTAAAATATAAATAATAAATAAAAGTGATTTATGTAAAAACTATTTATAATTTATATAAAAATATTTATTTTAAAATTCTTATATATAATAATTTTTATAAATTAATTAATAACAAATAAATTTTATTGTTTATTATGAATGTTAAATAAATGCTTATTTTTTTCATCAAATTTCAAATTAACTTTTTAAATTTTTTTAAAAATTAAATACATATATTTTTATATAATTAAAAATTATTTTTGTATGAAAAAGTAATATATATCCAAATTAAAATAATTAATATTAAAAATAAAAATACTAAAAAATCATTTTTATTATAAAATAATAATCCTCCTATTAACCCTCCAAAAGCTACTCCAAAAAATTGACTAGTAGAATATATTCCCATTGCAGTTCCTTTATATTTTAAAGGTGCTATTTTACTAATACATGCTGGTAATATAACTTCTAATGCACTAAATCCTAAAAAAAACATCTGAATTCCAATATAAGAAATATATATATTTTTACTATTGAATAGTAAAAATATTTCTGAAATTAATAACATAGAAATAAAAAAATATAATTTTTTATTAATGTTCTTTGAATAATTAAATTTAAAAAAACTAAATAATATTGATAATATTAATAAAGAAATCAAAATGCTTAAAAAGTATACCTTCCAGTGGTTTTTCAAAGAACATCCTGCATTAGAAATTAAAAACGGAAATACTATAAAATTAGAAATTAAAATAGAATGTAGAAAAAAAATACTTAAATTAATATACATAATAAATTTATTATTAAAAATACTTGTAAATGCATTTTTAAATGTTTTTATATTTTTATTGTTTGTTTTATTTGAACTTGGAATTATAAATAAAATCAAAAAAATGCTTAAAATAGACAAAAATAATGTAATCCAAAATATACTTTTTATTCCAAAATTTATAGCTAAAATTGGCCCAAATATAATAGACAAAGCAAATGTTATTCCAAAGCTAGAACCAATAAAAGCCATAGATTTTATTCTATTTTTTTCACTAGTTAAATCTGTTATTAAAGCCATAATTACAGAAGAAATCGCACCCATTCCTTGTATTGCACGTCCTAATATTATTATCCATATATTATTGAATATTCCACATATAAAACTTCCTATTATTATTAATAAAAAACCAATTATTATTATATTTTTTCTTCCATATTTATCTGAAAGTAATCCGAATGGAATTTGAAATATTGATTGAGTTACTCCATAAATCCCAATAGATATACCTATTAAAAAAGAATTAGCTCCATTAAATGACATTCCATAATTACTCAAAACAGGCAATATCATAAAAACTCCAAACATACGAAATGAAAATATTATGCTTAATACATATAAAAATTTTTTTTCTAAATTGTTCATAATTATTTATAATTAAATTAATATAAAATTTATTTTTATATAAAAAATAATTATATATTAATTTTTTAAATTTATTATTTTGTATTAAATTTTATTTAAATTTAATTAAATTTAAAAATAAATAAAATAGTTAAATTTTTTACAAATTTATATTCATGTTTAAATATGTTTAGAATTAAATTACTTTTTGTGAAAATTTTAACATTCGCATTAATGGTTTTAGCGCCTTTTTTTGTAGATCATGTGGTATATTTATTTCATTATGTTTTTTTTTATTAGTTAAACTTTTTATAATCCTATTTATATTATTCATTTTCATCCATGGACACCTTGCACAACTTAAACACGTTAATCCTTCTCCTGATGTTGGAGCTTCTATTAGTATTTTATCTGGACAAGCTTGTTGCATTTTAAAAAAAATTCCTTTATCAGTAGCAATAATGATCGTTTTTTGATTTATTGATTTAGCAGCTTGTATTAATTGACTTGTAGATCCTATAAAATCTGCTAAATTCAGAACGTTTTCCGGAGACTCAGGATGAGCTAATATAGCAGATTTTGGATAAATTTTTTTCATATTTAATAATGATTGTGATTTAAATTCATCATGAACTATACAAGTTCCATTCCATATTAATATATCTGCTCCAGTTTGTTTTTGAATGTATCTGCCTAAATGTTTATCTGGAGCCCATATTATTTTTTCACCAAGTCTATCTAAATAATCAATAAGATCAATTGCTATACTAGATGTAACTATCCAATGAGCTCTTGCTTTTATAGCAGCTGATGTATTTGCATATACAACTATAGTTCTATCTGGATGATTATCACAAAATTTATTAAACTCTTTTTCTGGACAGCTTAAGTCTAAAGAACATTCTGCTTTTAACGTAGGCATTAAAACTATTTTTTCTGGATTTAAAATTTTAGCAGTTTCACCCATAAATCTTACTCCAGCAACTAATAAAGTTTTTGCTTTATGATTTTTCCCAAACTTTGCCATTTCTAAAGAATCTGCTACTTTTCCTCCTGTGGCCTCAGTAATAGCTTGTATATCAGGAGTAGTATAATAATGAGAAACAATAACGGCATCATTGATTTTTAATAAATTTGATATTATTTTAAAATCTTTAGATTTTTTTATATCAGACGATAAATATGAATCGGTTTCTTTTTTTTTACTCATAAATATATATCTCCAAAAATTAAAATAAATAATTATATTAAAAGTAAAGCAAGTACAAATATTTTATTTGATAAAAATAAATATTGAATTTTTATTTAAAAATTTTTATTTAATTTATTTATACATAAAACATATTATTAATAATATAATTTATAATTAATGTTTATTATGAAAATAACATAATTAAATATTTTTGTAAAAAGCTTTTATAAGTATAAAATATATATTTTATAAAATATTAAAATTAATAAATTTTATATTTAAATATTTTTAATAATATTATTAATTATAAAATAGAAAATTAAAAAATATAAAATGAAACATTTAAAAAATTTTTAATACTTATATATGGTGTGTTATATTTTATAAAAAATGATTTTTGTTTTAATGAAGTTTAAAAATTTTTAAATATTAAATATATTTATGTTAAATTTTAAAAAATTATCAATAATAATACCTGTATACAACGAACAAGATAGTTTAATTGAACTAATTAAACGTACTGTTAATACTTGTTCTAAATTAAAAATAAAATATGAAATAATAATAATAGATGATGGAAGTAACGATAAATCTATAAATATTTTAGAAAAAGAAGCTTTAAAACAAAATAGCAAAATAGTAGCAATTTTTTTAAAAAAAAATTATGGGCAACACTCTGCAATTATGGCTGGATTTAAGCATTCTAGTGGAGACCTAGTTATTACTATGGATGCAGATTTACAAAATCCTCCAGAAGAAATTCCTAAGTTAATTTTAAATGCTGAAAAAGGATATGATGTAATAGGAACTTTTAGACAGAATAGAAAAGATAATTGGTTCAGAAAAATTAGCTCTAGATTAATTAATATTATAATTCAAATAGTTATTGGAAAAAGCATGAAAGATTATGGATGTATGCTTCGTGCTTACAATAGAAATATAATAAATTCTATTTTAGAATATAACAAAAAAAATATTTTTATTCCAATTTTAGCAAATACATTATCTAAAAATATAATTGAAATACCAGTGTTACATTATGAAAGAGAATTTGGGTGTTCTAAATATAATCTTATTAAATTAATTAAATTAATATATGATTTATTCTTTTGTATTTCTTTTAATTTAATAAAAAAAAACAAAATGTTCAATATTTTTATTATATTAATATTTTTGGCTGTTTTAATGTCAATAGTATTTTTTTTTATTTTTTTTCTTAAAATAAAATTAAATATTTTTTATAAAATATTATTTATCCCAATTATAATAACTTTATTCTTAATAAAATCATTTATAATAATAATATTAAAAATACTTATTGATATCTTTTTTGTCAAAGCTAAAAAAAATTCTATTTATTATATAAATAAAATTATTAAAAATAATTTTTCTAAAAAAAAGGATGTTACATGAAAGTAATTGTTTTTGCTTATCATGAAATTGGATATATAGGGTTATCTTGTTTGATAAAGCTTGGATTTAAAGTTTTAAGTGTTATAACTCATATAGATGATCATGCTTCTGAAAAAATATTTTTTAGTTCTGTAAAGAAAAAATCTTTAAAACATAAAATACCAGTATTTTATCCAAAAAATATAAATAATTTAAAATGGATTGACTATTTATCAAAATTAAAACCAGATATAATTTTTTCTTTTTATTATAGAAAGATTTTAAGCGAAGATATTTTAAAAATACCAAAATTAGGATCATTTAATTTACACGGATCATTGTTGCCAAAATATAGAGGATGCTCTCCTTTGAATTGGGTTTTAATAAATGGAGAAAAAACAACAGGAGTTACATTACATAGAATGACAAAAAAAATAGATCATGGATCTATATTGTCTCAATACTCAATAAAGATAGAAGAAAAAGATACCTCCAAATCTTTATATAAAAAATTATGTTATGCATCTATGTATATTTTGAATAAAACATTACCTATGATTTTAAAAAATAAAATAAATGAAATTGATTGTACAGATGATTTTTCTAGTTATTTTCATAAAAGATATCCAAAAGATGGATTAATAGATTGGAATCAATCGGCTAATAATATATATAATTTAATAAGAGCTTTAACAAAACCCTGGCCTGGAGCATTTAGTTATTTATTTGATAAAAAAATAATTATTTGGAAATCAAAAATAAGTTTTGAAAGTTATAAAACTCCTGGAACAATATTAAATTTTAATCCATTAATTATATCTTGCAAAAAAAAATCATTAGAAATTTTATCTGCTCAATACACAGAATGTAATATTCTTAACAAAAGAAATATTGAAAATATATCAAGAATTAAAGGAAAAAAACTAATTATTAAAAATATAAAATCTTTTAAAAATTTAAAAAAAATATTAATACTAGGAGTTAATGGATTCATTGGATATCATATTACAAATTTATTATTGAAATATAATAATTACAAAATATACGGTATAGATATAAAAAATAATTTAGTTAAAAGCTTTATAGGAAACGAAAAATTTTGTTTTATCAAAGGAGATATAAAACAATATTATAACTGGGTAAAGAAAAAGATAAAAAAATGCGATATTATTTTGCCTTTAATTGCTATAGCTAGACCAATGCAGTATATAAAAAATCCATTAAAAGTTTTTAAAATTGATTTTGAAGAAAATTTGAAAATTATACGTTATTGCGTAAAATATAAAAAAAGGATAATATTTCCTTCTACATCAGAAGTATATGGAATGTGCAAAGATGATTATTTTGACGAAGAAAATTCAAATTTAGTTACAGGTGCTATAAAAAATCAAAGATGGATTTACTCTTCTTCAAAACAACTGTTGGATAGAATAATATGGGCTTATGGTGTAAAAAATAATTTAAATTTTACCATATTTAGACCTTTTAATTGGATAGGACCAGGCTTAGATGATTTTAAAATAGCTGAAAAACAAAACGCAAGAGTTACAACTCAAATTATTTTTAATTTAATTAATGGACTTCCTGTTACTATTGTTAATAATGGAAATCAAAAAAGATGCTTTACAGATATTGATGATGGAATAGAAGCTTTGTTCGAAATAATAAAAAATAAAAATAATAAATGTAATAAAAAAATTATTAATATAGGAAATCCTCATAATGAATATACAATAATGCAATTAACGAAAATTATAATAAATATTATTTATTCTAATAATAGAAATTATAATTTTCCAAAATTTTCTGGTTTTAATATGTTAAGTGGAACAAATTATTATGGAGAAGGCTATCAAGATATAGATCGTAGAAAACCAAATATTGATATTGCTAAAAAATTATTAAATTGGACACCAAAAACTAAAATAAGAATTACTTTAAGAAAAATAATAAATTTTTTTATTAATAATAATACATCATAACTACATTAATATGAAAAAAAAAAATATGTTGCAATAAGAATTGACGTAGATACTTTAATGGGGACTAAGTTAGGTGTACCTAACCTATGGGAAATTTTAAACAAAAAAAAAATAAAAGCAACTTTTTTTTTTACTGTTGGCCCTGATAATATGGGAAGACATTTTTGGAGATTAATAAAACCAAAATTTTTATTTAAAATGTTTAGAATAAATCCTTTTAAAATTTATGGGTTAAACATATTAAGATCTGGATTTATAGGAAAAGGTAAAAATATAGGTAAAATATGTAAAAATGAAATAAAATCTGCATCAAAAGACCATGAAATCGGATTGCATGCATGGGATCATTTTTCTTGGCAAACTTGGATAAATATGTTCAGTAAAAAAAAAATTATTAAACATATAAACCTAGGTAAAAATGCTTTGCAACACATCATAAAATATCCAGTTACATGCTTTGCTTCTCCAGGCTGGAGAACAAACGAATATGTATTACGTACATTAAAAAATAATTTTAATTTTTCATATAACAGTGACTGCAGAGGAAGCAATTTATTTTTTCCATATTTAGGTGATGGTAAAATTGGATCTTTGCAAATACCAGTGACACTTCCAACGTTTGACGAAGTTATTAACATAAAAACCACGATTAAAAAATATAATAGTTTTATTATAAAATTAATTAAAACACAATTAAATTTTTCTGTATATACTATTCACGCTGAAATAGAAGGAATGAAATATAAAAAAGAATTCGAAGAGTTTTTAAACATAGCAATAAACGAAGGAATTAATTTTTGCAGATTAAAAGATTTAATACCTAAAGAAATTGAAAATATACCAATATATAAAATAAATCATAAAACAATACCAGGAAGAGATGGATGGATTGCATATCAACAAAAAATAATAAAATAAATAAAATTAAATTTTCAATAACAATAATTGCATTTATTTTGTTGTATTATTTAATACCACTAAACTATAGGGATTTATGGCAACCAGATGAAACTAGATATGCAGAAATTAGCAGAGAGATGTTGCAAAATAAAAATTGGAGTATTCCATATTTATTGGATATAAGATATTTTGAGAAACCAATTTTTGGATATTGGATAAATAGCATAAGTCAATTTTTTTTTGGTCATAATAATTTTTCAGTTAGATTTGGATCTTTTTTATTTACTTTATTTAGTGCTAATTTAATTTATTTATTTTCTAAAAAAATATGGAAAAATAAAATTTTATCTTTAAATTCAGTAATAATATTTTTATCCATTTTATTAGTATATATCATAGGTACATATTCTGTATTAGATTCAATAATATCTTTTTGGATTAATTTATCTATGATTTCGTTTTGGTTAGCAAGTACTTCAAAAGTTAAAAAATATAAAATAAAAAATTATATTATACTCGGAATATCTATTGGTATAGGTTTTATAACAAAAGGATTTATATCTTTATTAATTCCTTTCATTAGCATTTTTATTTGGTTATTTTTAACAAAAATAAATATTAATAAAACTATAATTCATTGTTTTTTTTCATTATTAATTTCTATTTTAATAATTTTCCCATGGATTTACAAAATATCTTATTTAGAGAAAGATTTTATTAGATATTTTATTTTTATAGAGCATATACAAAGGTTTATTGGAGAAAATGCTCAACACAAATCTCCTTTTTGGTATTACTTTCCAATATTTATTATCGGATGTTTGCCTTGGTCTGGATTTTTATTTAGCACGTTAAATCTTGCTTGGAACACAAGAAAAAATAAAAAAATAGAATTTTATCTTTTACTGTGGATAATAGTTCAATTTTGTTTTTTTAGTATTTCTAAAGGAAAACTACCAACATATATTTTGCCTTGTTTTTTCCCTTTATCTATATTAATAGCAAAAAATATAGAAAAATGCAATTTAAAAAATAAAAAAAAATTGTTAAAAATAAATTCTATAATTAATACAATTGTGGGATCAACTTTATTGATTTTTATAATTTTGCATGAAAAATATAAATTTTTTGGATGTTCTTTATATAATAAAAATGAATATTATAAACTTATATTATGCATATTTAGTATTTTTGTATGGATTTTTTTAAATTTATGTATAATTTTTAATGATTTTAAATTTTGGAGAATTACATCTCTTAGTATTATTGGAATAGCATTTTTATTTGGATTATATGTTCCAGAAAAAATAATTTACGCTAAACAACCACAATTATTTATTAAAGAAGTTTTTGATGATTTAGAATCTTCAGATTTTATTTTTTCTAACAACATAGGTTTATCTACTGCTATATCTTGGGAAATAAAAAAGAATAATATTTTTATTTTTGAAAACAAAGGAGAACTAGAATATGGATTAAGTTATTTAGATTCTAAACATAGATTCATAAAAAAAGAAGATTTTAAAAATTGGTTGTCAAAAAATAAAGAAAAAAAAATATCTCTTGTTATGTTATTACCAGATAAACATTATAATTGGAAAAAATTTAATGTTCCAGAAACAAAAAAGTTTTTTCAACATGAAAGATTAATTTTATTAAAATATAATTTTTAATTAAATAAAAAGATTTAATTTAATTTAAATAATTTTATATTAGTCCATTTATTTAATATTTTTTTTGTAAAAAGTATTCCGTCTCTGCTTATAGAAGAAAATGTTAATACTTCTATATATATATTTTTTGTATGAGTTGTTTTTTCAATATATTTTTTGAACAATGATAATTTTTTTTTTCTTTTTTCAAAATTTATTTTATCGGATTTGCTCAGTAATATTAAAACTGGAATTTTTAAATTAAAAGATAAATATATTAATTTTTCATTAAATTCTGATACTGATCTTCTTATATCTTCTAATATAATTAGAATTTTTAAAGATTTGCGTGATTTAAAATAATCATCTAATAAATATTTAATTTTACTTTTTTTTTTTAGAAATTTTAGAATATCCAAATCCAGGTAAATCTATTATTCTTAATTTTTTATTCATGATAAACACATTAATGAAATTTGTTCTCCCAGGTTTTTTACTGCTTATAGATATTTTTTTCTTATCGAATAAAGCGTTTATAGCCTTTGATTTTCCAGAATTAGAACGGCCAAAAAAAGCTATTTCTAATCCATTATCTTTTGGAAGATTAAATAAATTATTTGCACTTAACAAAAATTTTATATTATTCATTTTAATTATTTATATAATTTTAATATTATTAGTAATAAAAAATATTTTCAATAAATTAGAATGTTTTAAAAACCGTAAATAACAACCTAAAAATAACTTTTATTTTTTAAAATAAATACTATTCATCCAACTATCTAGAATAATAACTGCTGATTCAGAATCAATCAATTTTTTTTTCAATCCTTTATATCCATATTTTTTGAATAAAACAGATTTTGCTTCAATCGTTGTTAAACGTTCGTCATGCATCATAACTGGCATAAAAAATTTATTTCTTAATTGTTTTGCAAATTTTTTGGCTTTAATTGTAGACGTCTGATAACTTCCATCCATATTAAGAGGTAATCCTACTATAATATATTTTGGTTCCCATAATAATATTATGTTATTTATTTTTCCCCAGTTTGGCACTCCTTTTACATAAGATACTGATTCTAATGGTTTAGAAGTATTTGTTTTCATTTGCCCAATCGCAACTCCTATATTTTTTGTTCCAAAATCAAATGATATTAATAAATTATTTCTATACATCATGAGTGACCTATTTCACTAGATATATTTCTAATATCTATTCCTATAATTTTTGCAGATTCATACCATCTATCATAAATTGGAGTATTAAATAAAATTTTTAAGTTGGCTAAAGTTGTAATCCATGCATTATGTATAACTTCTTGTTCCAATTGCCCCTTTCCCCATTCAGAACACCCTAGAGCAACTAATATTTTTTCTGGTTGAGAAGAAGTTCCTATTGTATTAAAAATATCATTTGATGTTGTAATTGTTATTTCTCTAGAAATATTTACGCTTGATTTAAAACTGTAACATGGAGAATGTAAAATAAAACTACGATCATCACTCAATGGTCCTCCAAATAGAACTGGATGATTTAATTTATCCATATCAATATTTTTTTCTATATTTATTTTAAGTTTATTTAAAATATTTTTTATTGTATATTTATGAATAGGTTTATTTATTAAAATACCCATCGCTCCTTCTGTGCTATGTTGATATATATAAACAACAGATCTCCTAAACAATGGATTTTTTATAGATGGCATTGCTATAAGAAAATGATGTTTTAAATTCATATATTTTATACTTTTATAATTAAAAATTTATTTTAAATAATATTATTATACAATTTTTATTGATAAAAATTATAAAATATTTAATGTTTTATGTTTAAAAGTTTCTCAATACTATCCAATAAAATTCCAGAAATAGATACCTTGTATACTGATTCAATTTCATTAATACCAGTAGGACTTGTGATATTAATTTCTGTTAAATAATTTCCTATTATATCTAATCCAACAAAAATTAATCCCTTATCCTTAAGGAAGGATGAAATATTATTAGAAATTTCATAATCTATTTTCCTTAAAGGAAGAATATCAAAAGAAGCTCCAGCAGCTAAATTTCCACGTATTTCTTTATCATTTGGAATTCTTACAAGGCAGTATGGTAATGGAGAACCATTAATCATTATAATTCTTCTATCCCCATTTAAAATTTCTTTTATATACTCTTGTATTAAACAAAAAGAATTTCCATAATTAGTTAATTGATCGATTATTACAGAGACGTTTGGATCATTTTTTTTCACATAAAAAACAGAATCTCCTCCCATTTTATTTATGGGTTTTAATATAATATCTCCAAATTTTTCTTGAAACGAATAAATAGCTTTTTTGCTGCAACTTATTAAAGTTTTAGGAGAGTATTTAAATGATAAAGTAGATATCTTTTCATTATAATCCCTTAGGCTTTTAGGTTTGTTAATAATAAGAACTCCAAAATTTTCTATATGCTCTAAAATATATGTAATATATAAAAATTCTATATCAAACGGAGGATCTTTTCTCATTAAGATTACGTCTAATTCTTTTAGATTAATCGTATATTTTTTTTTAAATGAATACCATTTTTTTTCATCATATTTAACTGATATTAAGTATGAATTTGCGTATACTTCTCCAACTTCATAATATATATCTTTCATTTCTATATAATATAAAAAATAATTTCTTTTTTGTGCTTCTAGCATGATAGAAAAACTTGTATCTTTTTTTATTTTAATAGAAGAAATAGGATCCATTATTATTCCTAATTTTATCAAAATTATAGACCTCTCAAAATTAAAAATCTCCAAAATACATTTGTAAAATAGAAACTATTGATATTACGCTTGTTTCTGTTCTTAAAATTCTTGGACCAAATTTAATCTTATTAAAATTATTTTTTTCTACATGAAATACTTCTTCTTTAGAAAGACCACCTTCTGGTCCAATCAATAAATTAATATTTTTTATTTTTTGATTTATTTCTTTTATTTTTTTTTCAGAATAAGGATCGGCATAAATTTTAAAAGAAGTGCTTTTTGTATCACACCATTTATATATGGATATTGGATCATTTATTTTTAACAAAAAATTTCTTCCGCATTGCTGAGAAGATTGAATAATGATTTTTTCCCAACGATCAATTATTTTATTTAAATTTTTTTTATTTAAAAATTCGTTGGAACGTGAAGAAAATAATGGAGTTAATGTATGTATTCCAAGCTCAACAGATTTTTGTACTAAAAAATCCATGCTTTTTTTATTACATAAAACTTGCCCTAAATTTATTTTCAAAGTAGATTCGACATATTTGTGTATTTGATGCATTAAGAATATATATGTATTTTTATTTTTATATTTTAAAATTTTTCCTAGGAATTCTTTTTCTTTTCCATTAAATATCAAAACAAGCATTCCTTTTTTTTTTCTTAAAGAAAATCTTAAATGAGAAGTAGAATCTTCTGAAAGTAAAATTATTTGTTTTTTTTTAATAAAAAATTAACATATATTCTAGGAATTTTCATATTTTTATAAAAAACAATTGTCAAATTTTTTAAAATTAAAAAATTACTGAATTATAATTCTAACATATTTTTAAATATAAAATTGAAAATAAATTAAATTATTAATTTTTTATTTATTATTAATATAATATTAAGTATTAATTTAAAATTTTTACATATAAAATAATATTATATAATTATAAATTTTATATAGAAAATAATAATATATTTTTTATAAAAAATTATATTTATAATTTTATTATATATTAATAATAAAATTTTTATAATTTATATTTTATATGTTAAAGGAAAAATTTTTCTTATGAAAAAAGAATACTCTTGCAAAGAAATAGAAAGATTTGTACAAAAACATTGGGAAATTAACGACACTTTTAAAGTTTTAGAGGATTCCAAAAAAGATAAATATTATTGTGTTTCAATGATGCCATATCCATCTGGAAAATTACATATGGGTCATGTCAGAAATTATGTATTGGGAGATGTAATAGCAAGGTATCAAAGAATGTTGGGAAAAAACGTTTTACATCCAATTGGTTGGGATGCTTTTGGCTTACCAGCTGAAACAGCAGCAATAAATAATAAAATATCTCCAGAAAAATGGACTATTTCAAGCATTGAATATATGAAAAATCAATTGAAATTATTAGGATGCAGTTATGATTGGAGTAGAGAAATAATAACATGTGATCCTAAATATTATAAATGGGAGCAATTGTTGTTTACTAAATTATACAATAAAAACAAAGCATATAAAAAAAAATCAATAGTTAATTGGTGTCCTAAAGATAAAACAGTTCTTGCAAACGAACAAGTAATCGATAATTTATGTTGGCGCTGCAGTTCTAATATAGAAATGAAAAAAATTTTTCAATGGTTTATCAAAATAACTGATTATGCAGATGAATTGCTAAATGATTTAAATGATTTGAAACTTTGGCCTAAAAAAGTAAAAGTTATGCAAAGAAATTGGATAGGAAAGTCTAAAGGAATAGACGTTTTATTTCATATAAAAGATACAAATGAAAAAATTTTAATATATGTTAGTAAATTAGAAATATTTATGGGTATTACATTCATAGTAATATCTAAAGAACATAAATTAATAAAATTTATAGAAAATAAACTTCCAAGTATTGCAAAATTAATTAAAAATTATAATAATGAAAAAACTTTGGAACTAAATTTAAGAAAAAAAACAAAAGATGGGATTTTTACATCTTTATTTGCAATACATCCAATATCAAAAAAAATTCTTCCTATATGGATTTCCAACTTTTTTTTCACTAATAATGATATTTATCAATCTATAGCAGCAATACCTGCTTACAACAAGAATGAACTAGACTTTGCTAAAAAATATAATTTACCTATAAGGTATGTTATAAAAGATTACTTTGAAAAAATAATAGATTTTAAAAAATATAATAATTTAAAAGAAGGTATATTATTTAACTCTAATATATTTAATGGATTAAATTTAAAAAATGGCTATGATAGAATATCAAAATTTTTAATTAGTAATAAAATTGGAAAACGATCAACTCATTATAAATTAAGAGATTGGTGTATTTCTAGGCAAAGATATTGGGGAGCTCCAATTCCTGTTTTAATAACAAAAGAAAACAAAATATTAGTTGTTTCAGAAAATGAATTGCCTGTTATTCTTCCTAAAGCAAAAAACAATAATATAATACATTCTTTAAATTCTTATAAAGATTGGATTTATGTATTAAATGATAACAAATTAGTAAAGAGAGAAGTTGATACTTTTGATACATTTATGGAATCTTCTTGGTATCTTCATAGATATACTTGTACAAAATATACAAAAGATATTTTGGATCCTAATGCAACAAACTATTGGTTTCCAGTAGATCAATATATTGGAGGAATTGAACATGCTACAATGCATCTTTTGTATTTAAGATTCTACCATAAAATATTGAGAGATATGAATTTTGTTAAATGCGATGAACCAGTAAATAGATTGTTATGTCAAGGAATGGTTTTATCTGATACTTTTTATTATTTTTCTAAATCTGGAAATAAAATATGGACTTCTCCAAAAAATAAAAATTTTGAAAGAAATAAAGATAATAAAATTATTAATGCAATAGATTCATTAGGAAATAAATTAACTCATATTGGAATGAGTAAGATGTCTAAATCAAAGAATAATGGGGTAGATCCTCAAGGCATTATTAATAAATATGGATCAGATACTCTTCGTTTATTTATAATGTTTGCAGCTCCTCCAGAATTATCTTTGGAATGGAGCGATAAAGGAATAATTGGAGCAAATCGTTTTATTAAAAAATTATGGAAAATAACATATAATTATTTAAATTTAAAAAAAAATAATAATTATGTTTTTTATAAAAAACTAAAAGAACAAGATAATATTTTATTAGAAAAATCTTTTTATGTAATAAATAAAGTAACAAAAGATATAGATAAAAATCAAACTTTTAATACTGCTATCGCAGAAATTATGAAACTTACTAATCATCTGAATTCTTATATTAACAAGAACGAATACAATAATATATCAATTATAAAAAAAGTATTAATGATTATTATACGTTTATTATATCCTTTTATACCTCATGTTTGTTTTGTTTTATGGAATGAAATTAATAAAAATAATGATATAGATAAAACAAAATGGCCGAAAATAAAAATGCCATTTATAAAAAATAAGAAAAAAAATATAGTTGTCCAAATAAATGGAAAACTAAAGACAGTTATATCATTTGATATAAGTTGTAATGAATTTTTAATTAAAAAATGTGTTATAGAAAATAACAAAATAAAAAATCTGTTAAATAAAAAAAAAATAAAAAACATTATATATGTTAAAAATAAAATAATTAATATAGTATTAGATGATAAATAATTTGATAAAAAAAATAAAATTATTTTTTTTTTGCCTTCTTCCTATAGGATGTTCTTCTTTAAAAGAACAAAATTATTTTAATGATAAAATAAGTATTATTTATTTAAATAATAACAATTTAAATGATTTAGAAACAAAAATAATAAATAGTAAATTCTTATTTTATGGAATTAATATTTTAAATCTAACAAATGACAAACAAAATCCAATTATAAGAATTATTGATAAATCAGAACATGTAAAAAAAATAGGATCTTTTGATGAAAAAAATATATTTAATATTGATTACGAAATAACAATGTCAATAAGTGCAGAATTTATTTTAAATAAAAATAAAAAATTTTTAATTTCATCTACGATAAATCGTAATTACAGCGATAATAACTTTTCTTCATTTCATAGATATGAAGAAAAAAATATTTTTTTTTCAGAATTATACTCTGAAGCTATAACAAATTTGGCGAGAAAATGCATATTTTTAATATATAAAAATAATTTTAAATTAACATAATAAATGATTAGAAATGTTTTATATGGAAAATTTATCAAAAAATAAAAATAAAAAAAAACTTCTTATAAAAAGAAATAAGCATTATATTTTATTTGGAAAAGAAAATTTTTTATTACAAATGAAAACTAAGTCAATATTAAAAAAAATAAAAAAAAATTTTACTTTAATTTATAAATTTGATATAGATTTAACGACAGATTGGAATTTTTTGATAAAAAAAGTAGAAAACTTAGATTTATTTTATAAAGAGTTAATTATTATATTGATCTTGCCAAAAATCATAACCGAAAAAATAAATAAAAACATTTATACTATTGTTTCTTTTGCAAAAGAAAATATAACATTAATAATTAATATCTTTGATATTAATGATATAAACAAAGAAAAATTTTGGTTTTTTAAAATAAAAAGAAATATAACAGTAATAAATTGTAACATTAAAAACGAAAAACAATTTTTATTTTTTATAAAAGAAATTTTAATATATTTTAAAATAAATGTTGATTCTGATTCAAAAAAATTTTTAATTAAAAATTTTAGAAAAAATATAAGTTTTACAATAAAATTTTTAAAAAAATTAAGTGTTTTATATGATAAAAAAGAGATAAAAATAAATAATATTAAAAATTTATTAGATAATTATATAATACAAACTCCAAAAAAACTAATTAACGAAATTTTTTTAAAAAATCATAAACAATCAATATTTATTTTGAAAAAAATGAAAGTTCAAAATTTATTTGATCCTATTATAATTTTAAGAAATATACAAAATAATATAATATATTTAATACATATCAAATATAAAAATAAAATTAATAACTTTTATTTAAATTTTTTTCTATATATAAACAAAAATTATGAAAAAAATAAACATTTAATTATAAATTTTTCTAAAAACACCAGTATATATCAATTGCATGAATCAATAAATTTGATTTTGTTTTTAGAAATACAAATTAAAAAAAATTGTAAAAGTAAAATTGTTTGGCATGTTTTTGAAAAAATTATTTTAATATTATGTGGATTCAAAACTCCTAAAATAAAAAAAAAATAATGAAAAAATCTATTCTTACTGCTTTTTACGGAGGAACATTTGATCCAATACATAACGGTCATATAAAATCTGCGATAGCTTTAGCAAAGTTAATACATTTAAATCGTATTATTTTAATACCAAACGGTTCTCCCGTGCATAAACCAATACCTGTTGCATCTGCAGAAGATAGGATAAATATGATTAATCTTGCTATTTCTGAAATATCAGAAGATATATTTGAAATTGATTATAGAGAAATTAATAATAAAATACCTTCTTATACTATAAATACTTTCGAAAATTTGAGAAAAGAATATGGACCAAAAGCACCTCTGGGTTTTATTTTAGGACAAGACTCATTTATGAAATTACATACATGGTATAGAGGATATGATATATTAAAATTTTGTCATCTTTTAATATGTGCAAGATCTAATAATATGATTAATCTAAAAAAAATAAAGTTTAAATTTATAGATCCAAAAATATTGCATTATATTCCTTTTGGTTTAATTTATTATGCTTTCACTCCAATAATAAAAATTTCTTCTAGAAATATTAGATTAAGATATAAATTTGGAATTTCTTGTAATGGATTAATATCTTCATCTGTTCAAAAATATATAAATAAAAAAAATATATATAAAAGATAAATAGGAATTTTTATAATGTTATTATTAAGAATTTTTATAAAAATTAAAAAAATTATATTATAAAATAATTAAATAAATAATTTAAATTTTATTAATTTTAAAAAAAACAAAATTTTTATAAAAAATTAAAAATAATCTTTCAAAATTTATATATTTAATTTTTTATTAAAAAATTTGATACAAAAATATTATGAAAAAAATAAATAAATATTTTAATAAACGTGAAACAGAATCAAAAATATTTTTGCAAAGAATAATGATATCTTTTTTTTTATTATATTTTTAACTGTGATATTAATTTCTAATCTATATTATCTTCAAATATTTTGTTTTTCTATGTATCAAACCAAATCTAATGATAATCGAATAAAAATAATTTCTATTCCTCCATCAAGAGGCACTATTTCAGATAGAAACGGAAATTTATTAGCATTGAATCGTACTATTTATCAATTAGAAATTAATTTAAAACAAGTTGAAAATATCGAAAAAACTATAAAAGAACTAAAATCAGTAGTTGACTTAAATCAATCAGATATTTTTTATTTTGAAAAAGAAAGAAAAAAATATAATTATTTAAATAAATTTTTAATAAAATCAAATCTTACAGATATTCAACATGCTAGGTTTTCTATAAATCAATATAGATTTCCTGGAGTGCATGTCAAAAATTATCAAACAAGGTATTATCCTTATGGAGAGGATATAGCACATGTAATTGGATATGTATCTCAAATAAGCAATAAAGACATGATATGCTTAAGTTACAACAAAGATCTTTTAAATTATTATAAAACAAAATCGGTAGGAAAAATAGGAATAGAAAAATTTTATGAAAAAAAATTACATGGACAACCTGGATTTAAAGAAGTAGAGGTAAACAGCAAAGGTAAAATAATAAGACAACTTAGATTTTTTCCTCCTCAACCAGGAAAAAATATAATATTAACATTAGATTTAAATATACAAAAATATATTAAAAATTTAATATCTTCAATTCGCGCAGCAGTAGTAGTTATAGATCCAAGAGACGGAGGAATATTAGCTTTGGTATCTAATCCAAGTTACGATCCTAATATATTTGTAAATGGAATTTCTAACAAAAAATATTTAGAATTATTAACAAATTTAGATCGTCCATTTATAAATAGAACAACACAAGGGACTTATCCTCCTGCTTCTACAATAAAGCCATATATTTTAATTTCTGCATTACATTCAGGAATAATTAATACAAACTTTTTTTTGTTTGATCCAGGTTGGTGGAAATTACCTGGATCAGAAAAAAAATATAGAGATTGGAAAAAATGGGGCCATGGTTATTTAAATATAACAAAAGCTATAGAAGAATCTTCTGATACTTTTTTTTATCAAATTGCATATAATATGGGAATAGATAGGTTGTCAGAATGGATGAAAAAATTTGGATATGGAACATATACTGGTATTGATATTTCAGAAGAAAGCATAGGTGTGATGCCGAATAGAGATTGGAAATTAAAATACATAAAAGATCCTTGGTATCAAGGAGATACAATTTCTGTAGGAATAGGACAAGGATATTGGACAGCAACTCCTATTCAAATATCAAAATCATTAATGACACTAATAAATAATGGATTAGTAAAAAATCCTCATTTATTATACGGAATTTTAGAAAAAGATAATAAATTTATTCCATACTTTCAATCTAAATATTTACAAATAGGAGACCCGAGATCTAATTTTTGGGAAATAGTAAAAAATGGAATGTATGGAGTGGCAAATCATTCTAATGGAACAGCATATAAAAATTTTTATGATGCAAAATATAAAATAGCTGCTAAATCTGGAACAGCTCAATTATTTAGTTTACAGCCAAACGAAATATACGATCCTAAAAAATTGTCTACTCAATTTAAAGATCATAAACTGATGACTGCATTTGCTCCGTTTAATAACCCTACCGTATGTATTGTAGTTATTTTAGAAAACGGCGGAGACTATCTTTCTGCTGGAGAAATTTCAAGAAAAATATTAGATTATATTTTATTAAAAAAATCATAATTTATATATTAAGGCGTGTACATGTACATTAATTTTTACAAAAAATTTTTTCACAGAAAAATTCAAATTGACTTTATGTTTATAACAGTAATATTGTTACTTCTAATTTATAGCATTTTTATAATTTGGAGTGCTAGCGGAAAAAATTTAGAAATAATTCAAAGAAAAATTATACAAATATGGATAGGAATGTTAATTATGATATTTCTTAGTTACATTACTCCGAAAGAATACGAAAAATTAGCTCCATATTTATATTTTTTATGTATCACATTACTTATATCTGTACATTTTTTTGGAAAAGTTATTAAAGGAGCAAAAAGATGGTTAGATTTTGGAATAATACAATTTCAACCAGCAGAAATAGCAAAAATAGCTGTTCCATTGATGATATCAAGAATAGTAAATCGTTCAGATATTTTTATTTCTTTTAGATGTATTTTATTATCTTTTATTCTAATATTGATACCAACTTTTTTAGTAGCAAAACAACCAGATCTTGGAACTTCAATTTTGATTTTTTTTTCTGGAATATTTGTATTATTCTTATCAGGAATAAGCATAAAAATAATTTTTTATGGATTTTCTATTTTATTATTTAGCATACCAATATTATGGAATTTTTTAATGCATGATTATCAACGTAATAGAATAAAGGCTTTATTAAATCCTGAACTAGATCCGCTTGGTATAGGATATCATATTTTGCAATCAAAAATTGCAATTGGATCAGGTGGTTTATATGGTAAAGGATGGCTTTCTGGCACTCAATCTCAGCTAGAATTTTTACCAGAAAGACATACAGATTTTATTTTTTCTGTATTAGGAGAAGAATTTGGATTTTTAGGAAGTATAATATTACTTCTTTTATATTTATTATTAATAATAAGAGGATTAATAATTTCAATGCAAGCAAATAACATTTTTTGCAAAGTTATTTCTGGAAGTTTAATTTTAACTTTATTTCTTTATATTTTTGTAAATATTGGAATGGTTTGTGGAATACTTCCAATTGTAGGAGTTCCATTGCCATTAATAAGTTATGGAGGATCTGCATTAATAGCATTAATGTCAGGTTTTGGTATAATAATTTCAATTAATAATCATAAAAATGTTAAATAAAACAATATAATAACAACTTTATTTTATTCGAATAATAGTATGAATCCATTTGTTAATAAAAATATATTTTATATAAAAATTTTTTATAAAAAATTTTTAGAAATATTTAAATTTATTACAATAATTTATTTATTTATAGGAAAAACTTATTCTGAACAATATAATGTAGAAATAAAACCTCCAAAAATAAATGCAGAATCTTATATTCTTATTGATTATTACTCTGGTCAAGTATTAGCCGAAATGAATGCAGACTCTAAAAGATTACCAGCAAGTTTAACTAAAATGATGACCAGCTATATAATAGGTATGTATATTAAATCTGGTCATATTAAATCAAGTGATTTAGTAAAAATAAGCAAAGAGTCTTGGATGTTAGGAAATCCTTCTTTAAAAGGATCATCTTCGATGTTTTTAAAACCAGGAGATCTTGTTTCTATATCAGATTTAAGCAGAGGAATAATTCTTCAGTCTGGAAATGATGCTTGTGTAGCAATTGCAAACTACATATCTGGAAATCAGGAATCATTTGTAGAACTTATGAATAATTATGCTAAAAAATTAAAACTAAAAAACACACATTTTAAAAATGTGCATGGATTAGATAACGCAGGTCAATTTACTTCAGCTAGAGATATGTCTATTATTGGAACTTATCTTATTAAAGATGTGCACGAAGAATATATAAAATATAAAGAAAAAGAATTTACATACAACAATATACGACAATTAAATAGAAATAATTTACTTTGGGATAAAACATTAAATGTTGATGGTATTAAAACTGGGCATACAAAATTGGCTGGATATAATCTTGTTGCGTCTGCAATAAATGAAAATATGAGATTAATATCAGTAATACTTGGAGGAAGATCTATAAATGAAAGAGATAATGGAAGTAAATCTCTTTTGAATTGGGGTTTAAGATCATTCAATACAATTTTATTTTTAAGATCTAATGAAAAATTCGTTAAAAAATATATTTTTTTTGGAAAAACTAATTATGCTTATTTAGGAGTTAAAAATGATATATATATCACAGTTCCAAGAGGAAAAGAAAAAGAAATAAAAATAGAATATATTTTTTTCGATTCAACTTTAAAAGCTCCTTTAAAAAAATATCAGCAAGTAGGAAAAATATTTTTTAAATTAAATAACTCAATTATACAGCAACATCCTCTTTTAGTTTTAGAAAATGTTGATTCTGGAAATATTTTTAATAAAATATTAGATTATATGAAATTAGCAATAAATCATTTTGTAAATAATTAAAATTTATTTATTTTATATTTTTAAAGCAAATTATTTATTATTAAATAAAATAAAAATTTTCATGAATAAAGTTAATTTTAGAATATTAGGATTACAAAAATATCAAGATATATATTATATAATGCAAAAATTTATTACTTGCTTAAAAAAAAACAATATAAATGAAATATGGTTGTTAGAACATTATCCAGTATTTACTCAAGGTAATTCTGATAACTTTAATAAAAAATATATATTTAACATTCCTGTCGTTAAAACTGATAGAGGAGGCCATATGACATTTCATGGGCCTGGCCAAAAAATTATATATTTTTTATTAAATATTAAAAATTTAAATATCAAAATAAGTAAATTAATTTTTTATTTAGAAAATATTATTATTTCTACTTTATCTTATTTTAAAATAAATTCTTATTCTATAAAAAATTCTCCAGGAGTGTATGTTGACAAAAAAAAAATTTGTTCAATAGGATTGAGAATAAAAGATGGTTATTCTTTGCATGGTTTAGCATTAAATGTTGATATGGATTTATATCCTTTTTCGCATATACATCCTTGTGGAGATAAAAATATAAAAATGACTCAAATAAGAGATTTAATATCAAATATTAATTTAGAAAAATTAAATACACAAATAATAAATAATTGTAAAAAATTTTTAATGATGAATAATTTTGAAATAAATTTTTTAAACTCAATTAAAATATTTTAAAAAATCTTATACAAGAGATATAAATAATGAAATCAATATCATATTTAAATACAAAAGAAAAAAATAAAAAAAAATTATCAATACCATCTAAAACTATATTTGCAAAAGAAAATGAATATGGTTTAAAAAAACCAAATTGGTTAAAAATTAAATTACCTTTAAATAATAAAAAAATTAATAAAATAAAATTAATAATGAGAAAAAATAATTTACATACTGTATGTGAAGAAGCAGCATGTCCTAATTTAGCAGAATGTTTTAATAGAGGAACTGCAACATTTATGATTTTAGGATCAATTTGTACAAGAAGATGTCCTTTTTGTAATGTTTCGTCTGGAAGGCCATCTTTAGTAGACACAAAAGAACCTGAAAATTTATCAAAGGCTGCTATAAAAATGAAATTAAAACATATAGTAATTACTTCGGTTGATAGAGATGATTTAAAAGATGGTGGTTCAGAACACTTTTCTAATTGTATTAGATTTATAAGAAAAAAAAATCCTGATATAAAAATAGAAATTTTAGTTCCTGATTTTAGAGGATGTACGGAGTTAGCATTAAATAATATTAGTACATATCCTCCAGATATTTTTAATCATAATTTAGAAAGCATTCCTAGATTATACTCTAAAGTAAGACCTGGAGCTAATTATAAAAGATCTTTAGAATTATTGGAAAAATTTAATCTCATCAATCCAAACATTCCTACTAAATCAGGATTAATGCTTGGATTAGGAGAAACCAAAGAAGAGATAATTGAAGTAATGAAAGATTTAAGAAAATCTTATGTAAGTATGATAACTATAGGTCAATATCTTAGACCAACTAAAAATCATCTTACTGTTAATAGGTATGTTCATCCAAAAGAATTTAGAGAGCTTAATTTAATAGCTTTTGATTTAGGATTTAAACATGCTATGTGCGGACCTCTTGTGAGATCTTCTTATCATGCAGAAAATCAAATTAATTGTTATTAAAACATAGAAGGTGCAGTTATCTATAGATAAAAAGTTTATCTAAAAATATTACTGCACCTTATTTTCAAAATACAATATTAATTAAATAGTAGTAACATGAGCAGCTGAAGGGCCTTTAGCCCCATTAGTAATCTCAAATTCTACACGTTGACCTTCTGCAAGAGTTTTAAAACCATTGCTTTGAATAGCAGAAAAATGTACAAATACATCTTTACTACCATCTTCTGGAGTAATAAACCCAAATCCTTTAGATTCGTTAAACCATTTTACATTACCTTTAATTTTAGACATTAAACTTACCTTTAATAAAATTATAGATGTAAATCATATGAAAAAATAATAAATAAAATAAACTTAATTTTTAATATTTAATCATAAAATTTTAAATATTGCCAAATAGGCTTTTATTTAATATCTTTAAATTTTTGAAAAATTTAAAGTATTATATTTTATTTAAATAAAATTTTAGATATTTATCTTATTCAAATTTATAAAAATTTAAATTTTAATATATCTAATTTTTTAATTTAAATATTCATTAATATTATTATTTTTTTTTAAAAAATCAAACAAATAATTTAACTAACATTAAATTTATTTAAATAATTTTTGCGAATAATTTCAAATATACAAATTCCAGTTGCTACTGATATATTTAAAGGTAAATTATTTTTTACGGTAGGTATATTTAATATATTATCGCAATTTTCTTTTACCAAACGGCTTATTCCTAAATTTTCTGATCCCATTACAACGGCTATTGATTGTTTTAATTTTTTATTACAAATATCTAATTGTGCTTTTCTAGAAGTTCCAATAATTTGTATATTATATTTTTTTAATAAATTTATTGTACGCACTAAATTAGTAACATAAATTAATGGAATAAGATCTAGTGAACCACTAGCCACTTTTTTTACAGCAGAACTAATTTTTGCAGATCTATTTTTTCTAATAATTACAGCTTGGACTCCAAATATATAAGCTGATCTAATACATGAGCCTAAATTTCTTGGATCCATAATACCATCTAATATCAAAAAAAAGTAATTTTTTTTATTTTCAAGCATTTTTAATAAAAAAGGTTCTTTTAAAATTTTAGAATTTTTAATATAAGCTACAATTCCTTGATGTTTTTTATTATTTGTTATTTTATTTAAAAATTTTTTATCAACAAATTTGATTTTAATATTTTTTTCATTAGAAATTAATATTAATTTTTTAAATTTAATATCTTTTCTAGATTTAAGAAAAAGAATGCATAAAATTTTATTTGATTTGTTTTTAATAAATTCTTCTATTACATGAATCCCATAAATAATTTCATTCATATTTATTTTTTAAAATTTTTTATAATATTATTATTTAACATTTTTTATAAAAATTTATTACTTATAACAACAAATATTAAAATTTAAACATAAATTTAATATGTAATATGTTTTTATAAAAATTTAATTAATATAAATTTTTATTCAACTAATTTCTTATTTAATACAATAATATCATTTCTATCAGATCCAGTTGAAATAATTTCAATTGGAATTTTTATAATACTTTGTAATTTTTTTATATAATTTTTTGCTAGAATAGGTAAATTTTTAAAATTTTTAACTCCTTTAGTTTTAGACAACCATCCAGGCATAGATTTATATATAGGTTTCGCTTTATTCCAATCGTCTATATTAGAAATATTATCCAATATTTTTCCATTTGGTAAAATATATGAAGTGCAAATTTTTATTTCTTTTATATTATCTAATACATCTATTTTAGTTAAACAAAATCCTGAAAAAGAATTTATTTGTATAACTCTTTTAACAGCAACTGCATCAAACCAACCGATTCTTCTTTTTCTTCCAGTTGTAGATCCAAATTCTTTTCCTTTTTCTAATATAATATTTTTTGTTTCATCAAAAATTTCTGTAGGAAAAGGTCCATTTCCAACTCTAGTAGAATATGCTTTTATTATTCCTAATATATATTTAATACTAAATGGAGATATTCCTGTGCTTGAAATAATTCCACCAACAGTTGTATTAGAAGATGTTACATAAGGATATGTTCCGTAATCAATATCTAAAAGAGCACCTTGAGCTCCTTCAAATATAATAGATTTATTTTTTTTGTTAATACTGTTCAAATAACTTGGTATATCTATTGATATATTATTTAATAATTTAGATTTATTAATTAATTCATTAAAAATTTTTTCGTGATTTACAGGTTGTTCTTTATAATAATTTATTAATTGAAAGTTATAATACTCAACTATATTTTTCAGTTTTTTTTTGAATTTGTCTTTGTTTATCAAATGATGAATTCTTAAAGCTCTACGAGCAATTTTATCTTCATAAGCCGGGCCAATTCCACGATGAGTAGTTCCAATACTATCTATTTCTTTTTTTTTTCTGTTTTTTTCTCTAGCTACATCCATAGAAACATGGTATTTTAAAACTAATGGACATAATTCTGAAATTAATATTCTATTTTTTATAGAAATTCCTTTTTTTTCTATCATATTAATTTCTTTTACTAAATCGATTGGAGAAATTACTACTCCACTGGATATAATATTAATAGTGTTTTTATTTAGAATGCTAGATGGCAGTAAATGTAAAACAGTTTTTTCTTCTTTAATAACTACTGTATGACCTGCATTATTTCCTCCTTGGCATCTTACTACATAGTTTATATTTTTTGACAAGAAATCTATAACTTTTCCTTTTCCTTCATCGCCCCATTGAGCTCCTAAAACTATAATGTTTTTTTTCATTTTTTATATTTTCAATAATAAATATTTTTTATAAAATAGAATTATATTTTTTTATTTTGTTCAATTAATATATTAATGCTTGATTGTTAAAATTTTTAAAAAATATTTATATTATTTATAATATTCTATGTATATTTTATATTATTTTAAACAATTAAAATATTTTTATTAATTATTTAATAAATAATATTCATATTTTTTATGAAATAAAACATTTATATATTTTAATTTTGATCTTTTTTAATAGATTGAATAGCGGTTATAGCTATAGTATATACTATATCATCTATGCTAGCTCCTCTAGATAAATCATTTACTGGCTTTTTTATGCCTTGCAAAACAGGACCTATACAAATTATATTTGATGATCTTTGCACAGCTTTATATGTAGTATTTCCTGTATTTAATTCAGGAAATATCAAAACTGTTGCTTTTCCCGCTACTTCAGAAAAAGGAGCTTTAGATTTTGCAACACTTTTAACTGTCGCAGCATCATATTGTAAAGGACCATCTATAACTAACTTAGGATAACTCTTCTTTGCAATTAAAGTTGCTTGTCTGACTTTTTCAACACTTTCTCCTTGCCCAGAATATCCAGTAGAATAAGAAATCATAGCTATTTTAGGATCTATTCCAAATTGGATTGCAGAATTATGAGATTGAAAAGCAATTTCTGATAATTGTTTAGAATTCGGATTGATATTAATAGCACAATCTCCATATATTAAAGTTTGTTCTGGTAATAGCATAAAAAAAATTGAAGATATCAAAGAATGCTTAGGATCAGTTTTGATAAATTGAAATGCTGGTCTAAGAGTGTCTGCTGTAGTAGTTGTAGCTCCTGAAACTAATCCATCTACTATCCCTTCGTTTAACATAAGAGTAGCTAATACAATATTTTTATTTATTTGCTTTCTTGCTGAAATTTCTGATATGCATTTTTTTTTTCTTAAATTAATAATATGAGAAATATATTTTTCACGTATTTCTACAGGATTTATAATATCAATATTTTTTTCTATAGTAATTCCATTCAAACGAGCTTTTTCTAAAATATTTTTAGGATTGCCTAATAATATGCAATGAGCAATATTTTTTTTTGAACATATGTTTGCAGCGCATAATATTCTAATTTCTTCTCCTTCTGGAAGGATAATACTTTTCTTTGTATAACGAGATAACTGTAAAATATTATATTGAAATATTTCTGGAGAAAAAAATTTTTTTTCTTTTTTTTTTAAAGAAAAATTAGAAATCCAAATATCTGAAATATAATTAGAAATATAATTACTTATTTTAATAATATCATTAAATTTTTTGTAAAAATTAAATTTAAATTTTGTTAAATAATAAAAAAAATTTATAAAACTCATATTATTATATATAACTGATATCTTTTTTTTTTCTGCTATTTCGCAAAAAACTTTTATTTCATTTTCATTTTTGTCGCATCCAATAATTAGTATTGAGCTATAAAAATTATATTTTGATTCTTTTAAATGCATCAAACAAAATTTATTTATTTGTTTCTTAGATATCACTAATAATGATTGTTTAAAATTATTTTTAAATATGTTTTCTTTATATACTTCACAAAATAAAATTGATTTTATGACATAATTATAATTCTTGTTTAAAAATTTTGCTTTAAAATGTTCTTTAATTTTGTATAGATATACAAAATAAAAATCTTCATTAAAAGGTATTTTTGAAATAATTGGTATAGATTTTTCATTTATCAATGAACAGTTCTCATGATTATTTTTTTTTATTTCATATAAATTATCGTTCTTTAATAATCTTTTACAATCAATAGATTGATTTGAATTTTTTGTACAATCTAATTCATTTAAAATAATCCCAGAAATTTTATTTTTCTTTTCAAATCCGAACTTAAAAGATAATAATTTAATATAATCCAAAAAATTTTTGTATAATCTTAATATTAAAACTATTTCTGCATCTAATATTTTAGCTAATTCATAATTCAATTTTTCCAAAAATTCATAACCATTATATATATTGATTCCAGGAATTAAAACTATTTCATTATTTTTTTTTTGTTTGTAAAAATTTTCAACTATTTTTTCTAATAAAAAATTTTTTTTGTTAGATGATAAAACATTTACTATATAATCAAAGGAAAATTGTTCTTTATGATCATTACCTTTTATATTATATTTTTTTAATGTATAATCAATAATATTGAAATTTTTTTTTGTATTATTAAAATATTTAAACGGTTGAAATACAGTAAATTTTATATTTTTTCTTTTAATGGCTTGAATTATTCCTGAAAATACGTAATTTAATCCAACTCTTTTTTCTAATGGAACGAATATAATTGTACGAGACACATACACCTCTTGATATATATTGAAATATAAAATATTTTAAAATTTTTTATATTTATGTAAAAATAATAGATTCTTTAGCTATCACTAGTTCTTCATTAGTTGGTATAACTAAAGCAGGAATACTATTAGAATTAGTAATAATACCTGAACGACCTAATCTAATTTTAAAATTTTTTTCCTTATTTATTTCAAATCCTAAAATTTTAAGTTTATTTATTAATAATTCTCTCATGTTATATGCATTTTCTCCAATTCCTCCTGTAAAAACTATCCCATCTAATTTATTTTCTAACAAAGTAATATATGCTCCAATATATTTGGACAATCTATTGCAATATATTTTCATTGCTCTTTTTGCTATTTTATTTTTTAAAAAATTATCTTCAATATATCTAAAATCACTACTAATGTTTGTTAATCCTAATAAACCAGATTTTTCAGAAAATATTTCTCTAATTTCTTTGACTGAAATTTTTAATTTTTCATGCAAATAAAAAATAATAGATGGATCTATGTCTCCGCATCTAGTGCCCATAACTATTCCTTCTAAAGGAGTTAACCCCATAGATGTATCTATACATTTTCCATTTAAAATTGCAGAAACTGATCCTCCATTACCAAGATGGCACGTAATTAAATTAGATTTTTCAATAGGAATGTTTAATATATTTGATGCTTTTTTGCTTACATAAGAATGGCTTATTCCATGAGCTCCATACCTACGAATATTATATTTTTTATAAAAATAATATGGTATTGCATATAAATATGAATCTTCTGGAATAGTTTGATGAAATGCTGTATCAAAAACTGCTACATTTTTATTTATAAGATTTGGAAATATTTTAAAAGATTCATATATTCCTATTAAATGAGCTGGATTATGTAATGGAGCAAATGGAATTGAGTCCTTTATATTTTTTAATATTTTTTCGTCTATTATTGTAGATTTAGTACATTTAATACCCCCGTTTACAATTCTATGTCCTATTCCTACTATTTTTTTTAAAATATCTTTTTTGTGTTGTAAAATTTCATTTACAATAAATCTTAATGCTAGATTATGATCCGAATATTCATTTAAGCTTGATTCATGATACGATTTATCAATTTTCCATTTTACTGAAGATTCTTTTAATTTCAAACATTCTGCTATACCAGAAATATATTTTTTTTCTGTTTTTGGATCTATAACAGAAAATTTTATCGAAGAACTACCACAGTTTAAAACCAAAATTAAATTTTGTGACATAAAATACCTTTAATTTAATTAAAAATATTAAAGTATTAACAATATATTTTATAAAAACAAATATTTTAATTAAATTATTATAGGAAATATATAATTTAACATTAACCTTATTTATTATGAATATAAATATTTATTTCAAATAAAAATATTTATTAAATAATATTTAACTATTTATTAATATTTTTACTTTTAAAAATATATATAGCTTTTTTGCATGCTTTAAAAAAATTAATTTTAGCTGTTTTATGTTCAATTATTTGATTGGGATAATTGATTTTATTTTTAATAATCCAATTATAAGGCTCATGAATTTCATTAAAAGGAATATTTTTTAATTCAGGAATCCAAAATTTTATATATTTATAAATTGATTTAAATTTTTTGCTTTGAGTAATTGGGTTTATCATCCTGAAATAAGGAGACGAGCAAATTCCGGAAGAGGATATCCATTGCCAATTAAAATTATTTATTGCAGAATTCCCATCTATGAGATGGTAATAAAAATATTTTTCTCCTATCTTCCAATCTACTAACAAATCTTTTACTAAGAAACTTGAAGTAATCATTCTTAATCTATTATGCATCCATCCTGTTTTTTTTAATTGTCTCATTGCCGCATCTATAATAGGAAATCCTGTCGTTCCATTTTTCCAAGCCTGTATTTTTTTTATTTTATTTTCCCATTTTATATATTTAGTCCATTTTATTAATTTTTTTGAATCAAAAAAATCAGAATACTCTATTATTAAATGATGACAGAATTCTCTCCAAATTATTTCACTAAACCATTTAAAATGACCACTATTTTTTTTTTCAATGAAATCAAAATTATTATTTTTAATATTATTAATACATTCTCTGAGAGATAAAACTCCAATATTTATATATGGTGATAAAAAACTAGTTGAATTAATACAAAAATCACGTGTAATGTGATATTTATTTATTTTTAATTTAATAAAATTATTTAATTTATTTAGTGCATGTTCTTCATAACATGGAGATAATTTTTTTTTAATTTTAATACTATCATTATAAGATTTTATCAAATTTAATTTATTTTTACGAATTTTTGGAAAAGGAATAATATTTATATTATTATTAGAAATAAATGATATACAACTTTTCAAAAAATAAGAATATACTTTATATGTTTTTTTGTTTTTATTTTTTATTTTTTCAGGATCAATAAGCAAATTCCCATTAAAACAAATACATTTAGTTATTTTTTTTAATTTTTTAATTATTATTTTATCTTCTTCTAAATCTTCTTTTTCTATGCCTTTGTTAAAATATAATTCTTTCACTTTGTTTGTATAACAAAAATTATATAATAAGCAAGTATATTCAAAAAAGTCTCTGCATGTATAAAAAATTAATTCAATTCCTATCTTTTTGAGATTTCTTTTTAAAGAAAATATATTTTTATACATAAATCTAATTCTATTTTTAGATACTATTTTTTCGTTCCATTTTTTTTTGTTTAAAATTAAGATTCCTGATGCTGATTTATACTCATCAACACAAGCATAATATAATGCAGGATTGTCATTTAATCTTAAATCTTTTCTAAACCAAATTAAATTATCTATCATAAATATATTAAATTATTTTATCTATATAAAAACAAAGTTTTAATAATTTTTAAATATAAGGTTTAAAAATATTTTTAAAATAAAATCAAAAACTTAATATAATATTAAGTTTACTAATTCAAAAACTTTTAATATAATTTTTTATAAATAAAAATCAATTAAAAATAAACAATATTATATTATAAATTTTTATAAAAGTTATTATTTATTAATACTTAAATTAATTAATTATTTTTCATAAATTAAAATTAATTTTAATAAAAGTTTTAATTCTATTTTGTATGATTTAGAATATATTTTATGAATGAAAATAAATGCACAGATAAAATAAATAATTTACCAAAAGCTATTTTTATTATGGGTCAAACAGCAGTTGGAAAAACTAAAATTGCAGAAATTTTGAAAAAAAAATTACCAGTAGAAATTATAAGTGTTGATTCTGGATGTATATATAAAGGAATGAACATAGGAACAGATAAACCTAATGTTAAAAAATCAAGTTCAGATAAATATCACTTGATTGATATATGTGAACCAAATGATTATTATTCAGTTGAAAATTTTAGATTAGATGCATTAAAAATAATGGAAAAAATTTCTAAAAAAGGCTTAATACCATTATTAGTAGGAGGTAGTATGTTCTATTTTAAATCATTGTTACATGGACTATCTAATTTACCTTCATATAATATTGAAAATAAAAATCTTTTAAAAAAAAAAATAAATGAAATAGGGTGGTATAAATCTTATATTTTTTTAAAAAAAATTGATCCTATATTTGCTTCAAATATTCATCCTAATGATCATTACAGATTAACAAGAGCTTTAGAAATATATTTTTCTTCAGGGAATATTCCAACTAATTTATTTAAAGCTAAGACAAAAAAACTAGAATACAATATACGTCAATTTTCTATTATGATTTCTGATAAAAAGATTTTATATAAAAAAATTAAAGATCGTTTTTTTAATATGTTAAAGAATGGATTCAAAAAAGAAGTTGAGTTTTTAAAAAATAAAAAACAAATAAATAAAAATATGCCTTCAATGCGTTGTATAGGATATAAACAAATGCTTGCATATTTATCTGGAGAAATAAATTATAAAGAAATGATATTATTTACCATTAGCGCAACTAATAAACTCGCTAAAAAACAATCAACTTGGCTAAAAAAATGGAAAAATATAAATTATATATACAATAAAGATGTTTATATTTCCTCTGAAGAAATATTTAATATTCTAAAAAAAGATAACTTTATTGATTAAATCATACAAATTAATTAATAATTTTATAAAATTTACAACAATTTATCAGGAAATAAAAATGGCTAAAGGACAGTCTTTGCAGGATCCTTTTTTAAATACTTTACGTAGAGAGCGTATTCCAGTTTCTATTTATTTAGTAAATGGAATAAAGCTTCAAGGGTATATTGAATCTTTTGATCAATTTGTTATTCTTTTAAAAAATAGCATTAGTCAAATGATATATAAACACGCTATTTCTACAGTGGTGCCAAACCATACTAATAATCAAGAACATAATCAATCTCAGTATAATAATAATAATGCATGTATTTCTAAACCTTAGTAATAAAATGAAAATTATTAATATATAAATTTTATGAAAATTATATTTAAAATTTATAAATTAATTAATTAAGATAATAATTTGTTTAGGCAGAAATAAAAATTTTATATAAAAATATTTTACAATAAAATATAAATTATGTAAAAATTTATTCCAAACATGTTATTTTAAATTATTAATTTATAATGAAATTAATATTTAGAATTAAAAATTATTAATAAATTTTTAATAAAAATAAATTTTAGTATATTAAAATTAATGGAGTATAAAATGCACCAAGGTTTTACTTATGTAAATCATAATAATGATCCTTGGAAAAAGGATCAAAAAATTAATAAATTTCAAGACAAAAAAAATAGCAAATATGAATCTTTGCCTCCAGATTTAGATGATGTTTTTAAAAAATTAAGTAAAAAATTTAATGAATTTAAAAATAAAAATATTACGCATAAAAAAAATAAATACTCAAAATTATATATAAGCTTTATAATAATTTTATTGATTTCTATATGGATAACTAGTGGATTTTATACTATTAAAGAAGCTGAAAGAGGTGTAATTTTAAGGTTAGGTAAGTTTAATAATATAGTAAAACCAGGATTAAACTGGAAACCAAATTTTATTGATGTTGTATATCCTGTTAATATAGAATCAGTTAGAGAACTTGCTGCATCTGGAATTATGTTAACATCTGACGAAAATGTTGTTAGAGTAGAAATGAATGTACAATATAAAGTTATTAATCCAAAAAATTATTTGTTTAGTGTAACTAATGCTGATGATAGCTTGCGTCAAGCGACTGATAGTGCTTTAAGAGGAGTAATCGGAAAATATACTATGGATCGTATTTTAACAGAGGGGAGAACATTAGTTAGAAGTGATACTCAAAAAGTTTTAGAAGAAACTATCCAACCATATAATATGGGTATTGAATTATTAGATGTAAATTTTCAAACAGCTAGGCCTCCGGAAGAAGTAAAAGCTGCTTTCGACGATGCAATTGCTGCTAGAGAAAATGAACAACAATATATAAGAGAAGCTGAAGCATATGCAAACGAAGTTCAACCACAAGCTAATGGTAAAGCTCAAAGAATTCTAGAAGAAGGACGCGCTTATAAGTCTCGCACTATTTTAGAAGCTCAAGGTGAAGTTCAAAGATTTTCAAAAGTTTTACCAGAATATAAAATAGCTCCAGAAATAACAAGAGAAAGATTATATATTGATACTATGGAAAGAATTTTAAGCAAAAACAAAAAAATATTTACATATAATTCAAAGTCTTCTAATCAAAACTTGATTTTATTACAATTAGATCAATTTCTTAAAAATTATTCTAGTAAAGAATTAACAGAAAATATAGAAAAACAAGTTTCTAATAATGATCAAAGTACTATATCAAAAAACAATCAAGAAAATAATGAAAATTTATATTCTAAAAAAAATATAAGAGATACAAAGAGAAAAAATATTAGAAATTAATAAATTTTAAATTAATCAGGAATATTATAAATAATATGAAAAAATATTTTATAACTATTGTTTTATTATTTGCTTTTTTATTTATGTATTTTGCATTGTTTATAGTACAAGAAGGCCAAAGAGGGTTAGTTTTAAGGTTTGGAAAAGTTTTAAGAGATAAAAATAATACACCAACTATATATCAACCTGGCATGCATATAAAAATTCCATTCATAGAAACTGTAAAACATCTTGATGCTAAAATACAAACTATGGAAAATCAAGCAGACAGATTTGTTACTATGGAAAAAAAAGATCTTATTATAGATTCTTATATAAAATGGAAAATTATTGATTTCAGTAGATATTATTTAGCTACAGGGGGTGGAGACGTATCTCAAGGAGAGGTATTGTTAAAAAGAAAATTTTCTGACAGGTTAAGATCTGAATTAGGTAAATTAGACGTAAAAGGAATTGTAACAGATTCTAGAAATAGATTAATGAGTGATGTTAGATCTGCTTTAAATAATGGAACTTCAGGAAACGAAGAAGAAGAAATATTATATAATAAAAAAATTTTTGATAATAAAATAATAAATTCAGAATACATTCCTCAAGAAATTGAAATTCATCCAAACAGTATGGCAGCTTTAGGAATTAAAGTTGTAGATGTAAGAATAAAGCAAATTAATTTACCCTCAGAAGTATCAGATGCTATTTATCAAAGGATGAGAGCAGAAAGAGAAGCGGTTGCTAGAAGTCATAGATCTCAAGGAAAAGAAGAGGCAGAAAAATTAAGAGCTGCGGCAGACTATCAAGTTGCTAGAATTTTAGCAGAAGCTAAAAAACAATCATTAATAATAAAAGGTGAGGCAGATGCAGAAACAGCAAAACTTTACGCTTTTTCTTTCAATGCTGATCCAGAGTTTTATGTATTTATAAGAAGTTTAAGGGCTTATGAAAATAGTTTTAAGGGAAACCAAGATCTTATTTTAATAGATTCAAGTAATAATTTTTTACGTTTTATGAATAATTCAAATAAATAATATAAAATTATATTTTCAAAAAATTTAAATTGATTATATTTATATTAAATAAAAATTTTTAATATATTTTAAAATGTTCTATGTATTTAATAACTTTTTACTTTTTTAAATAAAAAATTTAAATAATTTAAATTAATTTTAATTTTTATAAATTAAAGATTTTTTTTCTTAAAAATAAAAAATAAATAAATATTAAAAATATGAATAAAATTTTTTTAAAAACTTTTTTTATAGATCGTTCACGTTTTTAAAAAATTATTTTATTTAAATAATACATATTAAAAAAATTACATCTTTTGTAATTGATAATTATAAAAATTATTTTAATAAATGCTTAAAAAAATAATTTTATTAAATATTTTAGAATGATATTTATATAAAATAAATAAAAGAATTATTTTATTATTAATAACTTTTTTAAAAAAATAAATTAAAAAATAGAAGTTTTGATAAAAACAAAATTATAATTAATTGATTAAAAATTATATTTAATATATATAAATATATAAAATATTTATATAAATATCTAAAAATTTAGAAAATCTAGTTCAAATTAATAAAATGTTGTAATTTAATATAAAATAAAAAATATTTTTTATTTTTAAATAAAATTTAAAATCAAATTTTTAATAAAAAAATAATAAATATAAATTAATAAAAATTAATAAATTGCACTTAAAAAAATAATAACACTTAAGTAAATTTGAATTCAAAATAATAATTAAATAATAAATAAAAAATTTATTTTATTAAAATAAAAAAAATTAATTTATTTTTTTTTGTAAAAGTAAATATAAATTTTACAATTTAATTTCTTTAGAAAATAAATAAATAATGCAACCAAATAGAAAAAAAAATGATAATAAAATAAAATATTTTGGTAAATCAAAATAGCTAAAATAATTTATTTTATAAATATTACTAAAGTATATTGGTCCAATTATTTTTGCAGTAGCTCCAATTCCATGGGATATACCTAAACATATAGATTTTGCTTCTTTTATAAAAATTTCGCTTCCAAATGTATTTATTACACCAAAAGCTCCATCTCCAAATATCATAATAATGAATAATCCTATAATAAAAATTTTAATATTAGGAAAATCATATTCTGAATTCATTTCATGAAAAACAGAAAAAAATAAAAATATATATCCTATTGAACCAAAAAATCCAAATATAAAAATTACATATTTTCTTTTTATATAATCTGAAATAAATGAAGATAACAATCTTCCTGATAAATTTCCCAAGGATAAATATAAAAATATTTTAGATATTTCATTAATTTTTATAAAAAATATGTTTTTCAACAAAATTTGACCACAGGATTGTATAAAAAAACTACTCAAAGTAAAACAAAAAAAACCTAAACTTATTATAATTAAATTAAATTTATTTTTCTTAATTATTTTTTTTATTGATACTTTTTTATGTTTTAATTTTATAAAATTCTTCAATACCTTTTCTCTTGACAACATAAATGCCCAAGAATATGATTTTATTGCATTTTCTATTCTATTTTTTTTGATCAAAAAATATGGAGATTCAGGTAAATTATATATCCATATTAACAATACTATGGGAAAAGAACCTAGAATTATAACTCCTTTCCAACCAATTTTATCTATAAAATAACTAGTTGCAAAAGATCCTAAAAATAAACCTATCGGAACAAATAGAGAAGATATTCCTGATATTACTCCTCTTCTTTTGTAAGGAATGAATTCGTGTAAATAAGGTAATATTGTAACATTTATACCTCCTGACCCTAAACCTATCATTAATCTTATAAAAGAAAATAACATCCAATCGTTTTCATTGATAAATATAAATAAAGAATTAAAAAAGGATATTATAAATATAGATATTATTATTGTAGATTTTCTACCATATAATTCTGATATATAACCAAATATTAAATACCCTAGTATAATCCCAAAACCTGAAGAAGAAAGTATAATGCCTGTATTATCTGACATGTCCTTGTACATTTCTTTTTCTGATATAAAAGAAACTACAAAACTTATTATAAATAAGTCAAAAAATTCTGCCAATGTAATAAAAATTGTTATTAAAACTATTTTTAGTTGATTTTTATTTAGATCAAAATAGCATATTTTTTTTGTAAAACCTTTGGTTTTCATTTATTTTTAATTTTAATTTAATTTAAAATATTTTTATATATTTTGTTTAAAAATTAATTTTATTTTTTTTGCTTAATTATTTAAAAATTATTATAAATAATTTATGAGGGAAAATTTTTATTTATTTTATTTTTTGGAAAAAAACAACTTTACAAAAAAAGAAAACAAAGAACATGATAAATAATACAAAAAACCAACAAAAACAAAAATTTCCAAAGAATAAATTTGAAATAAATTGTTTAATTGACTACCAATAGTTGTAAGTTCTGGAACATTTAATATAAATGCTAAAGATGTATCTTTTACTAAAGAAATAATTAATACACTCCAGGATGGAATCGCATTTTTTATTGATTGAGGTAAAAGAATTATCCAAAATACTTGAAAATAATTTAATCCTTCTGATAATCCAGCTTCTGTTTGCCCTTTTGGCAAAGATTTAATGCTAGATAATGTAGAGTGCATTATAGCTAAAGAATTAAACCATACTAAAGCTATTATAATTGTTAATTCTTGTGATATATAACTTGAAAAAATCAACGGAAATGTAAAATAAATCCAAAAAATAATAAATATTAAAGGAATTCCTCTAATAATTTCTGACAAAAAAAATAATATTTTATAAAAAAAATTAGGAAAACACCATGAAATCATTGTAAAAATCACACCAAGTAATAAAGAAATTATTCCTGAAAAAAAAGCAATAAATAAAGTAAGAAGCAAACCTTCTAAATTTCCATTTGAAATATTTCCAAATATAAAATACGATAAATTTTCTGATATAACTGACCATTCAAAATTCATATAAATTATTTATCTTAAATAAAAGATGTTATTTAATTTTTATTTTATTAAAAAACAAGATAATATTTTGCTAATTAAATAACCCAATATTAAATACAAAAATGTTCCTACTGCAAATGCTTCAATTGCATGGGCATTATAACTTTCTATTTGATTTATACTATAAGTCAACTCTCCAAATCCTATAGCAGAAGTTAAAGAAGATAATTTAAGCAAATTTAAGTATTGCCCTATCATTGGTTGCCAAGCATTTTTTATACCTTGAGGAATAAGTATTTTTTTATATATATACCATTTTTTAAATCCTTGTGATTTTGCTGCATCTTTTTGTCCTTTAGATATAGCGTTTAGCCCTGTTTGTAACTCTTCTACTAAATAAACAGAAGAAAAAATAGATAAAGACCAAATAGAACATATAAGCTCTGAAGTAAATAAATAAATAATATTTGAAAAAATAGTAAAGCTTGGGCTAGAAGAAATTATACTTATTATAGAGTTAGAAACTTTATTCCAAACAGAAAAGTACCAAAAAAACAATTGTACTAAAATTGGAGTATTTCTAATAATTGATTCTAATGATATAATGAAAAATTTAAAAAATTTATTTAATGATTGTTTTAAAAAAAATAAAAAAGCTGTAAAAATTGTAGAAAAAAATATACTAATAATTGTTACAAATAAAGTATTAAATAACCCGATAATTATCCATGCAAATGATTCTTTTTGAATTATTCCATACCAATCAAGCTCAAATAAATTCATAACTAATTATTCTCAATTATTTTATTGGAAATAAAATTTTATCTAAAAATTTTTTTGTTCTTGGATGCTTTGGAGAAGAAAAAAATGATTCTGGATCTGATTTTTCAATAATTTCTCCAGAAGATATAAAAACAATAGTATCTGCTATTTTTTTTGCAAATTGAATTTCGTGAGTTACAATAACCATTGTAATACCGTGGTTTACTAATTTTTTTATAACAACCATAACTTCACTTATCATTTCTGGATCTAATGCTGAAGTTGGTTCATCAAGTATCATAATTTTCACGTCTGTAGCCAAAGCTCTAGCTATTGCTACTCTTTGTTGTTGGCCGCCAGATAATTCGTGTGGATAACATTTATTTTTATTTATTAATCCAACTTCTTTTAATTTAGAAATAGAATAATCATATGCATGATTTTTTTCCCATTTTTGTATCTTTATCAAAGATAAAGCCACATTTTCCAAAACATTTAAATTAGCATATAAATTAAATTGTTGAAAAACAAAACCAATTTTTGTTCTTAATATTCTCAACTTATGCCCTTTTAAATTAGATATAGGATTTCCATATACAAAAATCTCTCCACTATCAAACATTTCTAATTTATTAATCAATCTTATAAGAGTGGATTTTCCAGATCCAGATGGTCCGCAAATTACAATAATTTCTCCAGATTTAATTTTTAAATTAATGTTTTTTAATATTAATTGATTTTTAAATTTTTTATTAACATTAATAAATTCAATAATTATTTCTGAATTTTTTTTATATATTTTTGAATTCATTTTAAATGATAACTTTTAATTAGATATATTATTTATTTTTTATTTCCGAACCATTTATTATAAATTATTAATTTTTTTCCAGATTCTTCTAGAATTTTTAATGCTTTATTAACTTCTGATAATAAATCATCCTCTCCTTTTTTTACACCTATACCAATAACTTCCTTGCTAATAGTTTCTTGCAAAATTTTATATTTATCTTTATCTGGAGCTGCTAATAAAAGACCTGAAAGTATTGTACTATCCTGAGTAATTGCTTTTACATTTCCATTTCTTAATGCAGAAAATGCCATTGGAATGTCTTCATAAGAAATAATTTGAGCTTTTGGCAAAATATCATGTAAAGTTTTTTGACCTGTAGTCCCTTTTACTGCTCCAATTTTATCAAACGAATAATCTTTTAATTCGTTGGAAGAATATTTGTTAACTAAAAGTTTTTGATGAGTAACAAAATAAGGTACAGAAAAATTAATTACTTTTTCCCTTTCTTTAGTAATAGTAATATCTGCAATAATTAAATCTACTTTGCCAGATTGTAATAATGGTATTCTATTAGATGGATTAGTTGGTATTAATTTTAATTTAACTCCAAGTATATTAGCTATTTCTTTGGAAAAATCAGCGTCATATCCTATTATACTATGATTTTTTAAATCTATTTTTCCAAATGGAGGATTAGAATCAAATATAGCTACTCTTAATAATCCAGATTTTTTTATATCCTCTAGCTTTGAAGCAAATGATAAATTAAATATAAAAAAACTAATTAGTATAATTGATTTTAACAATGAATTAAAAAAATTTTTGTTTAACATTTTATTCCTTTTTTTAAATAAATATTTAATAATTTTATTTTTTAAAATAAATATTTGAAATTTATATTTAAAATAATTTATATTTTCCACTTATCCATTGATAAAGATCTATTATTTTACATTTTTTGCTACAAAATGGAAAAAATAAATTTTTCTCTCTTAAAAAAATTTTTTTTTTGCATATTGAGCATTTTATTTTATTACCAAAATTCAATTTTGCTCCTAAATAAATTTTTTTGAATTAAAAAAATAAAATTTTATTAAAATTAAATTTATTTATATCACATGTCATATTTAAAATATTTTTTTGATTTAAATAAGTAATATTTATGTAATTCAAAAACTTTTCTCCTAATGCATGAATAATCATAATTATTAATAATATCATGAGCAAATGTCAACCTCTTCTCTCTTGATATCTGAAAATTAATAATATTAAGTATTTGATTTTTGCTTACATTATCTCTTAATATTGATCTTTTAATTTGAATTTCTGGATCCACATCAATTACTAAAATCCTATTTACGTATTTGTATAAATTTTCTTCTATTAGTAAAGAAGTTACCCATATTATATATGGAAAATTTACATTACTAATAATTTTTTTTATTTTTTTTTTAACAACAGGATGCAAAATTTTATTTATAAATAGCACAGAACTTTTAGATTCAAAAATACATTCTCTTAAAACTAATTTGCTATATTTATTATTATTCAAAGAAAAATTTATTCCTAGTTTATTTTTTATAGAATTAAGAATACTCTTTTCTGAAAACATTATTTTTTTAGAAATTATATCAGATTCTATTATTGGAACTTTTAGTTCAGAAAAAATTTTAGCTATTGTGCTTTTCCCACTGCCAATACCTCCAGTCATTGCCACAATATATGGAGAATTTATTAACATTTTTATAAATTTAAAATTTATTTTATATTATTTAGATAATATATTATTTTTTATAAATAAAATATTATTTTTTTTTAAATTATTTTAAAATGTTATAAAAATTAAATTTTTAAAAAAATTTTTTTAAATTAAAAATAGTATTTTATTTTTCTATATGATATTTTTAAAATTTTAATTACTTATATTTAAATAAATTTTTAATTAATTTACAATAAATATTGTTGTTTTATTTAAAAGATTTAAAAAAATAGTAAAAATAAATATTTTTTAAATATTAAAATTAAAACATATTATAAATAAAATGGAAAATATAAGAAATTTTTCTATAATAGCTCACATAAATCATGGAAAATCAACTCTATCTGATAGACTTATTCAAATTTGTGGAAATATTTCTAATAGAGAGATGAGTAATCAAATACTAGATACAATGGATTTAGAAAGAGAAAGAGGAATAACTATAAAGGCACAAAGTGTAAGGCTAAATTATAAAGCAAAAAATAAAAAAAATTATCAATTAAATTTAATAGATACACCTGGACATGCAGATTTTTCATACGAAGTTTCTAGATCTTTATCAGCATGTGAAGGCGCTTTATTAATAATAGACTCATCTCAAGGAATAGAGGCTCAAACTATAGCAAATTTTTATTGTGCAATTGAGATGAAAATAAAAATAATACCTGTTTTAAATAAAATAGATTTACCAAATTCTGATCCTGATAAAATTTCAAAAGAAATTGAATCTATGATGGGAATTAAATCAAAAGAAATAATAAAATGTTCTGCAAAAACAGGATACGGAGTTTATGAAATACTTGAAAATATAGTATGTAATTTAACACCTCCTATTGGTAATATAAATAAACCATTACAAGCATTAATAATTGATTCTTGGTTTGATAATTATTTAGGAATAATAGTTTTAATAAGAATAAAAAATGGTAATTTAAAGAACGGAGAAAAAATAATAGTTATGAGCACTAAAAAAGTTTATAGTATTGCTCAAATGGGATTTTTTTCTCCAAATAAAACTAAAACAGATATTCTTAAATGTGGAGAAGTAGGATGGATAGCATGTTCTATTAAAGAAATAAAAGGAGCTCCTGTAGGAGATACAATAACCCTTGCATCATATCCATCAGAAAAAATGTTGCCAGGATTTAAAAAAATTTTCCCAAAAGTTTTTGCGAGTATTTTCCCTACGATTTCAGAAAAATATCAATCTTTAAAAAATGGATTAATCAAATTAAGCTTAAATGATTCATCTTTATTCTATGAATATGAAAATTCTGATTCACTAGGAATGGGTTTTAGATGTGGATTTCTTGGATTATTGCATATGGATATTGTTAAGGAAAGATTAGAAAGAGAATATCAAATTGAATTGATAATAACTGAACCAACAGTGATTTATGAAATATTAAAAAAAGATAATACTAAAATACATGTTAAATCTCCATCTAAAATACCTAATAAAAAATACATAAATGAACTAAGAGAGCCAATTGTAAACTGTAAAATATTATCTCCTAAAAAATATTTAGGTAAAATAATATCTTTATGTGTTGAAAAAAGAGGTATTCAAAATAACTTAATATATCTTGAAAATAAAGTTATAATAATTTATATAATTCCAATGTCTGAAATAATATTAGATTTTTTTGATAAATTACAATCCATATCTAATGGATATGCATCTTTAGATTATAAATTTAAATGTTTTAATAAAACTGATTCTGTTGTAATACAAACATATATTAATAAAAAATTAATAGATTCTTTAACAAAAGTAATTAATAAAAATTATATAAATTTATATAGCAAAAAAACAATAGAAAATTTAAAAAAAATTATACCAAGGCAGCAATTTGATATTGTTATTCATATAAAAATAAATAATAAAATTATATCTAAAGGAATAGTAAAGCAAGTAAGAAAAAATGTTTTAGAAAAATGTTATGGCGGAGATGTAAGTAGAAAAAAAAAATTACTTAAGAAACAAAAAATTGGAAAAAAAAGAATGAAAAAAATAGGAAACTTTTTTTTACCTCAAGATTCATTATTTTCTATTTTGAATATTAAAAAAAATAAAAAATAAAAATTTCATATTAAAGGAAAAATTTTGATTAATTTGTTTTCTTTATCTTTAATTATTATTACTTTAATATCAGGAGTATTATTTGTAATTAATAAAATAAAAAATAACAAAATTAATTTTATTAAAAAAAAATTTTTTTATTATTTTATTAATAAATATAGTTATTTGATTAATACTATTTCTTCTATATTTCCAATTCTTATAACAATGATTAGCATTAGATTTTTTTTGTTTGAACCGTTTCAAATACCCTCTGGATCTATGATGCCCAATTTATTAATTGGGGATTTTATTTTAGTTAATAAATTTATTTATGGAATTAAAAACCCAGTCAATCAAGATACTTTGATTAGAATAAAAAAACCAGAAAGAGGAGATATTATAGTATTTAAATATCCATTAAATTATAAACTTGATTACATAAAAAGAGTGGTTGGAATTCCAGGAGATAGAATAACATATAATCCAATAAATAAAGAAATCAAAATACAACCAAATCAAAATACAAAAAAAAACAAATATTCTAAATATTTAGAAATATTATATAGTGAAATAAAACAAAGTTTTTTTGTTCAAACTTTAAATTATAATAATGATTCAAAAATAACTAATGATTTTGAAATAATTCCTATAGAAAAAAATTCTAATATAGGCATAAGAATGTTATCTAGAACAGAAACTTTCGAAAAAAACATCCATGATATTTTGTATCTTCCATTGTGCCGAGATCATTTAAATGATTATTTTTATCAAGAAAACAGATCATTTGGAGATTGGATAGTTCCAGAAAAAAGTTATTTTGTTATGGGTGATAATCGTGATAATAGTTCAGACAGCAGATATTGGGGTTTTGTTCCTGAAAAAAATATAGTTGGAAAAGCTGAAATTATTTGGATGAGCTTTAAAAAAAATGAAAATAAATGGCCTACTGGTATACGAATTAATCGTATTGGAAAAATTAAATAGATAAAATTTACTTTTTGAAATTATTAATTTTTTGAATTTTATTTAAAATTTTTGTTATAAAATTTATTTATTAATAAAATTATTTATTTTATATGAAAAATTTATTTTTTAATAAATTACAAAAAAAAATGGGGTATTTATTTCACAATAATATAATATTAAAGCAAGCATTAACTCATAGAAGCTTTAGCAGCAAAAATAACGAAAGATTAGAGTTTTTAGGAGATTCTATATTAAACTATATTATATCAGACGCTTTATATAATAATTTTACGAATATCCCTGAAGGGAAGTTAAGCCAAATGAGATCATATTTAGTTAGAGGAAATACTCTAGCAGAAATAGCACGCGAATTTTGTTTAGGAGATTATTTAATCTTAGGAATTGGAGAAGTTAAAACTGGAGGTAAAAATAGAGATTCAATATTATCTAATGCTATGGAAGCTATTATAGGAGGAATTTTTTTAGATAGCAATATTAATAAAACTCATGAAATAGTGATATCATGGTATAAGAATAGATTATATTCTATGAGTCTAAAAAACTTAAAGAAAGATCCTAAAACAAGATTACAGGAATATCTTCAAGGGAATAAATTTTCTTTACCTCAGTATTATATTAAAAATATAACTGGAGAATCTCATAATCAAGAATTTACTATATGTTGTTTCATTGATGATTTAAAAAAATCAGTTATTGGATATGGAAAAACAAGAAGAAAAGCGGAACAGTCAGCAGCAAAACAAGCTTTATTATTATTTAATATTTTATAAATTAAAAAAATTAAATAAAAATCTTTACAAAAATTAAGTACATTTATATTTATATTTTGTATAATACAATATTATGAAACTAATAATAGTAAAAATTTTTTAAAACATGTCTAAATTACTTTTAGGTGTAAATGTCGATCATGTAGCTTCTTTGAGAAATGTTAGAGGAGGAAAATTTCCAGATCCAGTGCAATTAGCTATATTAGCAGAAATAGCTGGTGCTGACAGTATAACAACTCATTTAAGAGAAGATAATCGTCATATAAATGAAAAAGATGTTATTTGTATAAAAAAATCAATCCAATCAAGATTAAATTTAGAAATTTCCACAAAAAAAGAAATGATAAATAAGGCAATAAATATATTGCCATATTCTTGTTGTTTAGTTCCAGAAAACAGGCAAGAAATAACAACAGAGAGCGGAATAGACGTAATAAAAAATAAAAAATATTTAAAAAAAGTAATATGTAAATTAAAAAGTTTAGGAATAAAAGTATCTCTTTTTGTTGATCCAATAAAAAATCAAATTTTATCATCTTCAGAAATTAATGCGGATTGCATTGAGATAAATACTGGAAAATATTCAGAACAAGATAAAAAAGAAAATAAAGAAGAAATAAATTTAATTAAATTATGCGCAAAATACGCAAATAAATTAGGATTAGAAGTTCATGCAGGACATGGATTAAATTATTTTAATGTAAGAAGTATTGTAAATATTAAAGAAATAAAAGAATTAAATATTGGACACTCAATTATAAGCAGAAGTTTAATAGTAGGAATGCAAAATGCCGTTAAAGAAATGAAAGATATAATATATTCGGAAAAAATAAAATGGCAATAATAGGAATAGGAATAGACATTGTAAATTTAGAAAGAATAAATAAAATAATTTTATGTTATGGGAATAAATTTGTAAAAAAAATATTATCCTTTAATGAGAAAAAAAAATATTATGAGTTAAAAAATAAAAAAAAAAATATTTCTGTTAATTTTTTAGCTAAACGTTTAGCTGCAAAAGAAGCTGCTAGTAAAGCTTTTGGATTGGGAATGAAGAAAGGTTTGTATTTTTCTCAATTTGAAGTATTGAATAATAATCTTGGAAAACCATATTTTAAGTTTAATAATACTGCTAAAAATTTAATAAAAGCTTTAAATATAACTAATATACATCTTAGTTTGACTGACGAACGTAAATATGCTTGTGCTACAGTAATATTTGAAGATAATAGAACAAATATAATTTTGTCATAATTTTTATAAATGAAAATAACTTTATTGTTAAAATTTAAATATTTTACTTCATAGTTTTTCTTTTTTGTACGAAATATATTTTTATAAACAATTTCCAAAATTTTTAGATAAATTTATTTTTATCTTAAAATTTATAAATTATTTTTTTCTAAAAAAGAGATATTGAAATGAATGCAAATACAATGTATAGCCATCAAGGTTATCTTCTAAAAAAAGATGACAATTTTTTATGGAAAAAATATACTCCAATGATAAGAAGAGAAGCTCTAAGACTACAGGTAAAATTACCAGGAAGCGTTGAATTAGATGATCTCATTCAAGCAGGAATGATTGGTTTTTTATCAGCTATAGATAATTTTGACATTAATCAAGGAGCTAGCTTTCCTACATATGCTAGATCTAGAGTTAGATGGAGTATGCTAGATGAATTAAGAGAAAGAGATTGGGTTCCAAGAAGTGTTAGAAGGAATGCAAGAGATATTGCATCTGCAATTCAACGTTTAGAGCAAAGATTAGGATCATCTGCCAGTGAGAAACAAATAGCAAAAGAATTAAAAATTTCTTTGTGTGAATATCAAAAGATGCTTCAGGAAACTAATTGTGGTCAAATTTTTTCTTTAGATGAATTAAATAATCAAGAAATAATAGGTTCATTTGGAATGAATATTCCAATAGACCATAGCAAAGATCCTTGTCAATTGCTGCTAATAAATTCTTTAAAAAAGAAAATAATAAAAGAAATACAGAAACTTCCTAAAAGAGAAAAAATTTTACTAAATTTATACTATCAACAAGAATTGAACTTAAAGGAAATAGGAGAAGTGTTAGGAGTAGGCGAATCTAGAGTTAGTCAATTACATAGCTTAGCTATAAAAAGACTTAGATCTAGGCTTAAAGAAAATATATAATTTAAATTTTTTGTTTTTATAAAATTAAAATCAAGATTTTATTTTAACATTACTAATAATAGTAATTACTTCTATTTTCAATTCATACAACATATTTTCAAACATAATAAATGATTCTCTTTTGTATTCTTGTTTTGGATCTTTTTGAGCATATCCTCTTAAATGAATTCCTTGTCTTAAATAATCAATGGAAGACAAATGTTCTCTCCAAAAAGAGTCTAATGTTTTTATCATTATATTTTTTTCAAAAATACGCAAGTTTGTAGAACCAATTTTATTTTCTTTTTCATTATATTTTTTTAAAATAATAATTAAAATATTTTTATATAGTTTTTCTAAATTACATTTATTTTCTTTGTATAAAGATAGAATAGATATTTCTATGCAAAAATATTTTTTTATTAAATTTTCTATTTTTATTAAATTAACATTTATTTTTTCTGAATGTTTTGTTTTATATTTTTCAAAAATTTTTTTTAGAACATCTTTTCTTATGTTATCAATTATATCTTTTATATCTAAAGAGTTTAAAATTTCAGTTCTCTGACTATATATTGCTTTTCTTTGTTCATTTGCAACGTCATCATAATCTAATAATTGTTTTCTCATATCAAAATTTCTGTTTTCTACTTTTTTTTGAGCATTAGAAATAGCTTTTGTTATCCATTTATGTTCTATTGATTCTCCAGTTTTCATTCCTAGTTTTTGCATTGTTTGTATGATTCTATTAGATGCAAAAATTCTCATTAAATTATCTTCCATAGAAACATAAAATCGAGAAGACCCCGGATCTCCTTGTCTTCCAGATCGACCTCTAAGTTGATTATCAATTCTTCTAGATTCATGCCTTTCAGTACCAATAATATGCAATCCTCCAAGTTTAATAACGTAGTTATTTTTTTTTACCCAAGATTCTTTTATTTTTTTAATTCTTTTCTTGTTTATATTTTTTTTATTAAAAAATTCAGACTTCCAATTACCACCTAATATTATATCTGTTCCTCTTCCAGCCATATTAGTAGCTATAGTAATGGATTTAGGACATCCCGCCTGCGAAATAATTTCAGCTTCTAATTCATGAAATTTGGCGTTTAAAACGTTATGTTTAATTCTTAATTTTTTTAAAATATTTGAAATATTTTCAGATTTCTCTATAGAAATAGTTCCTACTAATACTGGAATGTTTTTTGAATAACAATTTTTTATGTCATTTATAATTGCATTAATTTTTTCTTTTTCAGTCATGTATATTAAATCAGGTAAATCATTTCTTATGACTGGACGATTTGTAGGTATTATAATAGTATCTAGTTTATATATTGCTTTAAATTCTGCTGCTTCTGTATATGCAGTTCCTGTCATTCCAGACAATTTTTCATACAATCTGAAATAATTTTGAAATGTAATTGAAGCTAAAGTTTGATTTTCGTTATTAATATTAACTTTTTCTTTTGCTTCTATAGCCTGATGTAAACCATCTGACCATCTTCTACCATGCATTGTTCTTCCTGTATGTTCATCTACAATAATAATTTCATTATTTTTTACAATATAGTCTACATTTTTAAAAAATAATTTATGAGCTCTTAAAGCTGAAATAAAATGATGCATCAAAGAAATATTTTTAGAAGAATAAAGAGAATCATTTTTATTCATTAAATGATTTTTAATTAATAAATTTTCAACTAATATTAAACCACGTTCTGTCATGTTAATTTGTTTAGATTTTTCATCTATTGTAAAATGTCCATTTCCTTGAAAATTTTCCGAGTCTTCTTTTTCTTGTTTGATTAAATTTGGAACTAACTTATTTATTTTATAATAAATATCTGAATTGCTTTTTATAGGCCCAGAAATAATTAATGGAGTTCGAGATTCATCAATTAAAATTGAATCTACTTCATCCACTAGAGCAAAATATAAATTTCTTTGAACTTTCTCATTTTCATTAAATATCATATTATCTCTTAAATAATCAAATCCATATTCATTATTTGTTCCATAAGTAATATCTGCTAAATAAGCGTTTCTTTTTTCTATATTATTTAATCCAGGCAAATTTATTCCTACAGTTATTCCTAAAAATTCAAACAAAGGTTTATTGTTATTTGCATCTCTTTTTGCTAAATAATCATTAACTGTAACTATATGAACACCTTTTCCCAAAAGAGAATGTAAATAAGCAGGAAGAACAGAAGTTAATGTTTTTCCTTCACCTGTGCTCATTTCTGCTATACATCTACGATTTAAAACTATACCTCCCATTAACTGGACATCAAAATGTCTCATATTAAAAATTCTTTTACTCGCTTCTCTCACAACAGCATATGCTTCAGGCAATATGTTATTTAAATTATCACCATCTGAAATCCTATTTTTAAATTCTATTGTTTTGCTAGATAACTGCTGATCAGTTAATTTTTCTATTGTAGATTCTAGACTGTTTATTTTTTTTACAATTAAATTAATTACTTTTAGAGCACGATCATTAGAATTTTTAAAAATTTTACCAAACAATTTAATTAACATATCGTTAAAAAATAACTCTTAATTTTTATTTTATAAGTTAAAAATTTTTAATTTTAAATTATTTTGAATTTAATTAAATTTAATAAATTTATTAAAATATTTTATAAATTTATTTATAACAAAAATAATTTTTTTAAAATTTTTACGCTAAAAATTATTTACATAAGAATGATTGTTTTTCATAGTAGAGAATTCCCATGTATTTTTATTTCTAAATATTTTTTTTAATAACATATAATGCATATTATGACCTGGTTTAAATGCTTTAAATGCTCCTACTATATTATATCCTGATACAAAAAAATCACCAATAGCGTCAAGTATTTTATGACGAATAAATTCATTTGAAAATCTCAAACCTTCTTTGTTTAAAATTCTTTTATTTCCAATAACAATAGCACAATTACAATTTCCTCCTAAAGCTAATTTATTAGATTGTAAATATTTTATATCTCTTAAAAACCCAAAGGTTCTTGCTTTGCTTATTTGATTAATAAAAGAATTAACAGAAAAAGTAAAAAAGAAATTTTGAGAAGTAGATGAAATTACTGGATGATCAAAATCAATACTAAAATCTAAAGTAAATTTATTAGATGGAGTTACTTCTATCCATTTATCTTCTTTTTCAACTCTTACTATTTTTTTTATATATATAAATTTTTTATCATGTTCTAATGTTTTAATTCCAGAAGAATTTATTATGATATCAACAAATGGCCAAGAACTTCCGTCCATAATAGGAATCTCTGATGATGTAATTTCAATAATAATATTATCAATTCCTAAACCACATATTGCAGCACTTAAATGCTCTACAGTAGATATATTTACTCCATTTTTGTTCTCTAAAGAAGTACACAAATTAGTATTTTTTATTAAATTTACATTAGATATAAATTCTACTGGAGGGCTAATATCAATCCTTCTATAAATAATGCCAGAATTTACTGGAGCTGGATTAAGAGTTAATTTGACTGGTTTCCCAGAATGCAATCCAAATCCTTTTATATTAATAGATTTTTTCAAAGTGCTTTGTTTAATCATTAATATTAAAATTATATTAATTTAATTAATAATTAATCTGCTTGATTCCTTAAAAAAGCGGGAATTTCTAAATAATCAGATTGTAAATCTTCTTTTGTTTTATTTTTTATCTTACTAAATTCATTATTGTTTTTAGACATTGTATTTTCCTTATCAGAGTAACGATATCCAAATCTATCCATAATATTTTTATTTGATGTAGAATTTGTAACCAATTTAATATCTGGCCTTTTATCCATTCCAATTCCTGTAGCTACAACTGTAACTCTTAACTCATCGTTCATACTTGGATCTAAAGATGTTCCTATAACTACAGTCGCATTATCTGAAGAAAAAGAACGTACTTTATTTCCAACAGCTTCGAATTCATCAAGCCTAAGATCAAAACCTGCTGTAATATTTACTAAAACTCCACGAGCTCCTGAAAGATCAATATCTTCTAAAAGCGGACTAGAAATAGCTATTTCTGAGGATTCTTCAGCTCTATTATCACCTTTAGAGATTCCTGACCCCATCATAGCATAACCCATTTCTGACATTACTGTTTTTACATCTGCAAAATCTACATTAATCAATCCTGGCCTGGTAATTAATTCAGCAATTCCTTGTACTGCATTTTTTAATACATCATTTGCCGCGCTAAATGCATCTAACAAAGATATTCCTTTCCCTAAAACTTTTAATAGTTTATCATTAGGTATAATAATTAATGAATCAACGTGTTTTGAAAGCTCATCTATTCCTTGTTCTGCAAAAATAAGTCTTTTTTTACCTTCAAAGTTAAAAGGTTTTGTTACTACAGCAACAGTTAATATCCCAAGATCTTTTGCTATTTCAGCGATTACTGGAGCTGCCCCAGTCCCTGTGCCTCCTCCCATTCCTGAGGCTATAAAAACCATATCTGCGCCATCTAAAATAATTCTTAAAGCATCCTTATCCTCTTCTGCAGAATTTTTTCCAACTTCTGGATTTGCACCTGCTCCTAGACCTTTAGTTATACTACTACCAATTTGAACAGTTTGACTCACTTCTGTTTTTCTAAGAGCTTGAGCGTCTGTATTTACTGCAAAAAAATCTACTCCTTCTATACATTCTCTTACCATATGTTCTACTGCGTTTCCTCCACCACCTCCAATTCCAACAACTCTGATTACTGCGTCGCTAGTTAATTCTATAGGCTCAAACATAATGCTTCTCCAAATTAATCAAATTAAAATAAAGTAATTTGATTAATTTTAATTTTTTAAAATTCTTTTTTTATCCAATTGCTAAATTTTTTAATCCAATTTTCAATAAAATTATTTTTTTCCATCGATTCTATTTCCTTGTTAAGAAAATATTCTTTTCCATAATGCAATAACCCTACTGCAGTAGCATAATAAGGATGATTAGAATAGTCAATTAAACCAGTTACATTTAATGGTTCACCAATTCTAACCTGAGTATTAAAAATTTTTTGAGCGCAAGAAATTATACCATTTATTTGAGATGCTCCTCCAGTTAAAACTATTCCTGCTGACAAATGATGCTTTATGCTTTCAGATTTTAATTGTTTTTGTAATTTACAAACTTCTTTTTTAACTAAATTTAATAATTCTATGTATCTTGGTTCAATTACTTCTGATAACGTTTGTCTTTGTAATATTCTAGAAGGCCTACCTCCTAGGCTTGCAATTTCTATATTTTCTTCTTTTTTTACTAAAGATCCCAATGCACATCCATAGTTTATTTTGATAGATTCAGCTTCAATTGGAGGAGTGCCAAATGCATATGCTATATCTCTAGTTACTACATTTCCTGCATACGGTATGACTTTTGTATGTCTCAAAGCTCCTGCTGTATAAATAGCGATATCCATTGTTCCACCCCCAATGTCTACTACACATACTCCGAGTTCTTTTTCATCTTCTGTTAGAACTGCATAACTAGATGCTAATCCAGAAAAAATTACTTGATCTACTTTGACATCGCATCTTCTTACTGCTTTAATCATGTTTTTTGCCATACCATTATGGCATGTAATTAAATGAACACTGGCTTGCATTCTAATTCCTGACAAACCTATTGGATTTTTAATCCCTTCTTGATAATCAATTGTATATTCTTGTGGAATCACATGTAAAATTCTATGTTCATTTTTTATCCTAACTGATTTGGCTGTATGTACTACATTTTCTACATCTTCTTGTGTTACTTCTTCTTCTGGTATAGGAACTATTCCTATTTCATTTTGACAAGAAATGTGTTTTCCAGATAACGCAAGATATACTGATTTAATATTACATTCCGAAGTTAATTCAGCTTGATTAATAGATTGTTGAACACATTGAACAACTGCTTCTAAATCATTTACCCCTCCTTTATCTATTCCTTTAGAAGGATAATTTCCATAACCAATAATTTTTACTATACCATCTTGTAAAATATCACCTACAAGAACAGCGACTTTAGAAGTTCCAATTTCTAGCCCAACTACTAGTTTTTTATCAGTCGCTTTCATTAAATTTTTTTTCCATACTTATTTTAGTATATTAAAATTATTATTTATATTTAATTGCTACTCCTGAATTGTATCTTAGATCTATATATTTAATATTTTTTTTTTCATTAAAAGATTTTTTTATTAATTCTGGATATATTTTGATAAATATATTTAATTTTTTTATTTTATCATAACGACCTAATTTTAATTTTAAATTATTATTTAATGTTATTTCCCAAGAAAATATATTATTAATATTAACTGTTTTTAATTCTATATTATTATTATTTAGTATATTTTTTATAATTAGCAATGTTTCTATAATTATTTTTTTATTTTTATTTTTAAAATATATCTTTGGAAGATTAATATTTTTTTTTTTAATAAATGGAATATTAAAAATTGTTCCATTATAATCAATTAATTGAAAATCATTCCAAATTCCTATCGGAACATATTCCGATAAATTTAACACTAAACAATTAGGCCATTTCTTTTCTATAATATAATTTTTAATCCATGACATTTTTTCGATTTGAATCTTGATAAATTCAATATCTTTCTTTACAAAATTTTTAGATAATTTTAAATTTAAAAAAATTTGACGAATATCTTCTTGTGGAGTAAAATTCATGTTTCCTTTTATGATTATATGAGAAATAGGGAATAGAGATAATATATTTGAAATATTTAAAATTTTTAAAATAAACCAAAATATGCTAGATAAAGATGAAAAAAATAAAATAATTTCTAATATTTTTTTATAATTTTTTATTATATATTTCATTTATGTTATTTATTAAAATATTATAATAACAATTTACTTGTTAATTTTTTAAAAATGTTTTCTATCGTACCAGCTCCTTGTAATAATAAAATATCATTATTTTTTAATAACAACTCTAATTTTTTAAATAAAAATTTTTCATTAGGTATAAATATAACGTGAGATCTTTTTAAAGCCATTATTGATTGACAAAGATTTTTACTATTTATTTTATAAATAGGATTCTCTCCAGCAGAATATATTTCCATAATTAATAAAATATCTACAGTAGATAATACTTTTACGAAATAATTATACAAATATTTAGTTCTAGTATATTTATGAGGTTGAAATATCATAATCAATCTTCTTTTATTCCATATTTTTTTAACAGATTTAATTGTTAATTTCAACTCGGTTGGATGATGACCATAGTCATCTACTATTGTTATAGTACCTTTTTTATTGTTTAAATTAGACAAATCATATTTATTTATGAAATCAAATCTTCTATTTATACCTGGAAATTTTTTTATAGAATTTAAAATTATATTATATTTTATTCCTTCTTTTATTGCAATAGTTATAGCTGCTGTTATATTTAATGCGTTATGCTTTCCTAAAAGATTAGATACAAATTTTAAATATCTTTTTTGATGCTTAATATAAACAATAAAAATTATCTTTTTATTTGATTGAAAAAATTTTGTTATGCAAAAATCAGAATTTCTATTAAATCCATAAGTTACAATTTTTTTATTTATTAATGGAATTATTTTTTTAATTTCTATGTCATCTAGACATAATACAGAATATCCATAAAATGGTATATTATGCAAAAATTTAATAAAAGATTCTTTTAATTTTTTAAAATTTCCTTGATAAGATTCTAGATGATCTTTTTCTATGTTTGTAACCACAGATATAATTGGTCTAAAAAATAAAAATGAATTATCACTTTCGTCTGCTTCAGAAATCCAGTATTTACTGTTTCCTAAATTTCCATAATCATCAGAATTATTTAATCTGCCTCCGTATAAATAAGTAGGAAATAATTTGGCTTCTTTGTAAATATAAGATATTATTGAAGTTGTAGTTGTTTTTCCATGTGTGCCAGACACTATAATTCCATATTTAAATCTCATAAGTTCTGAAAGAAATTCAGCTCTTTTTACTACAGGAATATTTAATTTTTTTGCGTAAATTATTTCTAAATTATCTTCTTTTATTGCGCTAGAAACTACAATAATTGTTGATTCGATAATATTATTAGCACAATGTTGATTGTATATTTTTGCTCCTAAAACAGAAAGTTTTTTTGTTATTAAATTTTCTTTGATGTCTGATCCACTGATTTTATATCCTAGCTTAATACAAATTTCAGCTAGGGCTCCCATTCCAACTCCTCCTATTCCAACAAAATGAATATTGTCAGATCTTAAAATTTTAGAAAAAAATAAATTATTCATTTTTTATTTTATAAAAATTATTTATTTAACAAGACCAATTAAATTATTAATTTCTTTTATTATTTTTTTTGCAGAATTTGTAATTGATAAATTTTTAGATTTTTGTGACATAATTAATGATTTTTTTCTATCCCAGCTAGATAATAATTTTATTAATTTTTTTTTAGTAAAATCTTTTTGATTTATAATTTCTGCAGCACCTATTTTTTCTAATATTTTAGCGTTCCAATATTGATGATTATCTTTATGGTTATATGGAACAAACAATGCAGCAATTCCTATACTAGAAATTTCGCTTACTGTTAGAGCTCCAGATCTGCAAATTATTAAATCTGCCCATTCATAAGCTATTGAAATGTCTTTTATAAAATCAAACACTTTATATTCTGTATGATGAAATAATTTTTCATATTTACTTTTTACTAATTCATATTCGCTATATCCGGATTGATGCCATATATGGAATTTATTAGGCAAATATTTAGCTACATCTGGAATTACTAGATTTAATATACTAGCTCCTTGACTTCCTCCGATTACTAATATTCTTAATGGCCCGAATCTTCCTAAAAATCTTTTTTCTGGTGTTTTTATTTTTAAAATAGCATTTCTTATTGGATTCCCTACAACTTTAGCTCTAGGAAATGTATTAGGAAATGCTTGTAAAATTTTACAATTAGTTAATTTATATAAAATATAATTGGATAATCCAGGAACACTGTTTTGTTCATGAATTATTAAAGGAACCTTAGATATCCATGTTGCTATTGCTCCTGGAAAAGATACGTATCCTCCTATAGATAAAACAATATCTGGTTTATAATATTTAATTAATTTTTTTATTTTTAAAATAGAATATGCTGTTTTTATTAAACTAATTAATTTTAAAAAAATATTATTTCCATTGAATCCAATGACATTTATTTTATAAATTTTTATATTACTTTTTGGAATTAAATAAGATTCTATTCTATCAGAAGATCCAATCCATAATATTTCACATCCAATTTTTATTAATTGTTCAGCTATAGATAAACCTACAAATACATGACCTCCACTTCCTCCTCCTGTTATAATAATTTTTATTTTTGTATTTTTCATTGTTTTAAATAAGCTTGATATTTATTTATTCGCAATTCAAAATCTGATCTTATTACTATGGCTATAGCAGAAAATATAGTTATTAAACTTGATCCTCCATAACTAATAAATGGCAATGTTAATCCTTTTATGGGCAAAATTCCAATCACTCCTCCAACATTCATTATTGTTTGTAGACTAATCCAAATTCCTACAGAAAAAGAAAAATATCCAGAGAAAAATTTTTTTTGTATGAAAGAATTTTTACCTATCAAGAATATACGAAAAATTACGAAAAATAACATTATCAATATTATAATAGATCCTATATATCCTAGTTCTTCTCCTAAAATGGAAAAAATAAAATCTGTGTAAGCTTCTGGAAGATATTCAAGTTTTTGTATTGAATTCCCAAGTCCAGTCCCGATAATCTTGCCTCTTCCAAGAGCCATCAATGATTGAGTAAGTTGATATCCGCTATTAAATGGGTCTTCCCATGGATCTAAAAAAGATAAAATCCTTCTTATTCTGTAAGGTTTAAATATGATTAAAATAAAAATAGTTAATAGTCCAAATAAAAACATAAAACAGCATTTCCATAAATTTATTCCTGCTAAAAAGAATAACAATAATGTTGTTAAAAATAATATTAAAGAATTTCCTAAATCGGGTTGCATAAGTAATAATATTACAAATATTAACATAATTATAATAGGTTTTAAAAAACCCCATAATTTATTTTTTAACTCTTTATTTTTTTTTACTATATAATCTGATATATAAAAAAATAATATTAATTTTGAGCATTCTGAAGGCTGAATACTAAAAAATCCAATTTTTATCCAACGAATTGCTCCATTAATGGAATTTCCAATAATAAAAACTATAATTAATAAAAATAAATTAATAAGTAATGCAATTTTATTATATTTTTCCAATTGATTTATAGGAATCCTTATGATCTGAAAAAATAAAAAAAAAGATAAAAAAAAATACAATAAATTACGTTTTGCAAAATAAAAATAATCGTTATGCAATCTTATTCCAAAAGATATAGATGCAGATGAAACTATTATAATTCCTATAATGCTTAAAGATATCAATAAAAAAAACAAAATTTTATCATAAAAAAATATTTTTACAATTTTTTTTTTATTATTCATTGTATTGATTTTAATTAACCTATTTTTTGTGCTAATTTGGTAAATTTTTCACCTCTTTCTTTAAAGTTCTTGAACTGGTCTAAGCTAGAACAAGCTGGTGAAAGCAAAACTATGTCTCCATGATTTAAATTTTCTTTTATTTTTATCATAGAATGATATAATGTATCATTTATAAATGAATCAGTAGAAATCTTTGACAAAAGATAAGCGTCTTTTCCAAAACAATATAATTTAATTTTTTTATTTCTTATAATTTTCATTAAAGGCAATAAATTTGCTTTTTTGCTATCTCCTCCTAGTAATAAATGAATATTTCCTTTTATTTTAATTGATGATAAAGCAGCTATTGTGCTTGAAACATTGGTAGATTTAGAATCATTTATCCAAGAAATATTGTTTTTTTTATGTATTATTTGAAATCTATGAGGTAATCCAGAAAAATTTTTTAATGTGTTCAAACTTATTTCTCTTGGAATTTTTAAAATATCAGAAAATATTAATGAAACTAATGCATTTAAATAATTATGAAAACCTGAAATTTTCATTTCTGAGCATTTTAATAAAAATTTATTATTAACTACCATCCAATTATTTTTTTTATGTTTTTTTATACAATATTTTCCTTTATGGGAAGAAAATCCTATACAAACTGATTTATTTTTATGAACAGGCCATGTCATATAGTCATCTAAATTTATTATTTTTACTTTAGCATTTTTATATATTTTTAATTTAATTAGACGATATTGATTTATTCCTAATGGATATCTATCCATATGATCATGAGTTACATTTAATATAGAAGAAGCTATTGTTTTGAGGTTAAAGGTTGTTTCTAGTTGAAAACTAGATAATTCAATAATATATAATTGATAACTTTTTTCATTTAAAAGATCTAAAGCCGGAGTTCCTAAATTACCTCCTATTCCAACACTTAATCCTGAATTTAATGCAATTGCTCCTATCATAGAAGTCACAGTACTTTTACCATTTGACCCAGTAATTGCTATAATTGGTCTTGATGCTTCTCTAGCAAATAATTCAATATCTCCAATAATTTCTATATTTAATTTTTTTGCAATAATTAAAGATGGATGATACAAAGATACTCCTGGACTAATAATTATTAATTTAGCATTAATTAACCATTTAACGTTTAAGCTACCTAAATGGCAAGGAATATCATATGGAACATACTTTAAATATTCAGGTGAATATGAATCATCCATTATGTATGTTTTTATTCCTCTTTTATAAAAAAAATTAACGCAAGACAATCCTGTTATTCCTAAACCAATAATTACTATTTTCTTACCTAAATATGATTTCATATCATCTCACTTTTAGTGTGGAAATTCCCAATAATACTAAAATAAAAGAAATAATCCAAAATCTTACAATTAATCTAGGTTCTGGACATCCTCTTAGCTCATAATGATGATGTATAGGAGCCATTTTAAAAATTCTTTGCCCTGATATTTTAAAAAAAATTACTTGTAAAATAACAGATATTGTTTCTAATACAAATACACCTCCCATTATAAATAATAATATTTCTTGTCTAGTTAATACTGAAATTATTCCTAAAGCTCCACCTAAAGATAAAGAACCTACATCCCCCATAAATATTTTAGCAGGATATGTATTAAACCAAAGAAAACCAAGACCAGATCCAATTATTGAAGTACATATTATTACTAATTCTCCTGAAAATTTTATATAAGGAATATTTAAATAACTAGAAAAATTTATGTTTCCAGTAACCCAAGCTATAATAGCAAGACCAGCAGATATAAATACTGTAGGCATAATAGCTAACCCATCTAATCCATCTGTTAAATTTACAGCATTGCTAGAACCAACTATAACAAAATAAGATAACAATATATACCATAAACCTAATTGTGGCATAATATCTTTAAAAAATGGTATTACTAATTTAGTAGCATTAGTATTTTGATATTTTAAAAATATAAAAACAGAAATTGAAATTGCTATTATAGACTGCCAAATATATTTCCATTTTGCTTTTAATCCTTGAGAATTTTTATTAATGATTTTTTTATAATCATCAAAAAATCCTATTATTCCATATCCAGTTAAAACATATAAAACGTACCAAATATAAGAATTTGACAAATGAGACCAAGAAAGAACAGAAAAAATTACTGACACAAGAATCATCACCCCACCCATTGTAGGGGTGTTGCATTTATATAAATGAGATTTAGGTCCGTCTAGTCTAATAATTTGTTTTATTTGAAATTTTTTTAAGAATAAAATTACTCTAGGGCCAAAAAATAAGGATAAAAAAAAAGATGTCAATAAACTTATTATAGATCTGATTGTTAAGTAAGAAAAAACATTGAAACCAGAATATAAATAAACTAACTTTTCACATAACCATACTAGCATGTCTAGCGCTCTCCTGAAGCATTTTTACTATGTTGTATGCGTCTGTTTTATTAGAACCTTTTATTAAAACAGTAATAATCGGATATCTAGAAATCATTTTAATTGTTTCGCTTATTAAATAATCTATATTATAAAAATGTTTTCCTTTTTTGCTAAAAATACTAGAAAAATAACTTAAATAACCAATGCTAAAGACTTTGTTTATTTTAGATTTTGAAATAAAAAATCCAATGTTTTTGTGAATAATTATTTCTTTTTGTTTTCCTAATTCTAAAATGTCTCCAATAATAATTATTTTATAACCTGGCATATTATTTAACACAGATATAGCTGATATCATAGATCCTACATTGGCATTGTAACTATCATCTATAATTATTTTGTTTTTGTTTAAAAAAATAGGAAATAATCTTCTTTTGAATGGATAAGATTTTTTTAATCCATATTTTATGCTTTCCATACTTGCTCCAACTAAAAAAGATATTGCAATAGCAGCCATAGCGTTAAATAAATTATGATATCCTATTAATGGCAGAGAAACTTCACACTCTTCTTTTTGAGTTGATATTGAAAATTTAATACAAAAATTTTCTTTTTTTATATTTTTTAAATAAAAATATTTTTTTTTATTTTTTATAATTCCAAACCAAAAAACTAAATTATCTTTTAACTTTTTCTTCCATTCTTTCCAATCATTACTATTATAATTTAATACTATTATTCCATTTTTTTTGCCTTGAATTCCTGAAAAAATTTCTTCTTTTGCTTTTGAAACTCCATTAATAGATTTAAAACCAGAAAGATGAGACTCTGAAATATTATTAATTAATGCTATATCTGGTTTAATTAAATTAGAAGAAGTTTTTATTTCTCCGAATTTATTTCCACCAACTTCAATAATTGCAAAATTATGATTTTTGTTCAATCTAAGCAAAGTTAAAGGAACTCCAATATTATTATTAAAGTTTTTTTTTGTTGCAATTGTATTGCTAAATGTATTTAAAATATTAAAAATTATTTCTTTTACTGATGTTTTTCCAGAAGAACCAGTTATTGCTATTATTTTAGCTTTTGAATTCTCCCTGATCCATTTAGATAGCCTTAATAAAGATATGATAGTATTTTTTACAATTAAATGAGGAATATTTATGTTAACTTTCCTTGCATTAATAACTGCTACAGCTCCATTTTTAATAGATTCTTTAATAAAACATTCTCCGTTAAATTTTTTTCCTTTAATAGCAATAAATAAGCAATTTTTTTTATTAAAAATTTTTCTAGAATCTATAGAAATTGAATTAATTTTACAATTATTTCCTATTAATTTTGCATTTAAGATAAGCGCTATATCTTTTAAATAAAGATTAATCATGTTTTATATAATATCTTATTTACTAATATTTGATCTGAAAAAAATACTTTTTTATATTTAAACACTTGATGCTCTTCATGTCCTTTTCCTAATATCAAAACAATATCTTTTTCATTGCTATTATCAATTGCAAACTTAATAGCGTGTTCTCTAGATGGAATTATATTTACTTTATTTAAATTTTTTATTCCAATTTTTATATCGTTAAATATTTTTGTTTCTGATTCAGATCTAGGATTATCATTTGTAAGAATTATATTAATTGAATAAAGATCACAAATTTTGCCCATAACTCTTCTTTTGCTTTTATCTCTATCTCCTCCACACCCAAATATAGACCAAATATTTTTCTTAAAATGCAACTTGATTGCTGACAATACTTTTTCTAAAGCATCTGGAGTATGAGCATAATCCACTATAACTCTTGGAATTTTTTTTACATAAAATATTTTCATACGCCCATTGGGCATAGTCAAATTTTCTGCTACATTGGCTAAAGATTTAAAGTTATATCCTAATGTTAGTAGTGCAACAAAAGATAATAATAAATTATTAATATTAAATTCTCCAAATATTTTTGTATTTATTACACAAGACCCCCAACTAGATGATATAGAAAGTTTTGTTCCAAAATAATGGAAAAATATATCTTTTACATACATTTTTAAATTTTTAAATTTTTTTATTGAATTTTTTTTTGTAGAAACAATTATAGAATTAGGTATTTTTTTTATCCAATTTTTTCCAATTACATCATCATAATTAATAATATATTTATATACATTTAATTTAGAAAATAATTTCCATTTAGACTGCTCATACTGCATCATATTTTTATGATAATCAATATGATCTTGGCTTAAATTTGAAAATATTGCAGAAAAAAAATTTATATTATTTACTCTATTTTGATGCAATCCATGAGAAGAAACTTCCATTACAACAGTATTTATATTTTTTTTTAAAAAAAAATTAAGTAATTTTTGACATTTTATTGCAGAGTTTGTAGTATTTTTAGATTTTTTCATTTTATTTAAACATCCATATCCTAATGTACCAATAATTCCAATTTTTTCCCCTAACAAAAATAACCATTTTGCAATAAAATGAGATATTGTAGTTTTCCCATTTGTTCCAGTTATTCCAATTACATTCATATACCTAGATGGATGTAAATAAAATTTACCTGATAATTCAGAAAGAGAATAATTTAAATTATAAAAATAAATTATTGGAATGTTCTTTATAAAATAAATAATACCATGTTTTAATATATTTTTAGTTTCTATTAAAATAATTGAAGAACCATTTTTTATTGCTTCAAAGATAAAATTTTTTCCATGATTACAATTTCCATATAATGCAATAAATATATCATTTTTAATTATTTTTTTACTATTCAATTTAATTGAATTCAATTTAATTTTTGATATATCAGTAGATATCCAAGGGAAAAGAAATTTTTTTAAATTAATTATTTTAATCATTATATATTTTGTTTATGTTTAATTTATAAAAATAGTATTTTCTGGAAAATAATTTGGAATTATATTCATTTCATGTAATACATTGTTCATTATTTTACTAAAAATAGGAGCAGAAACAGATCCTCCGTAATATTTACCTGCTTTTGGATCGTTAATTATTACTATTAAAGCAAATTTAGGATTATTTGCTGGAGCAATTCCAGCGGCAAAAGAAATATATTTATTAATATAATTTCCATATGGACCAACTTTTTTAGCAGTTCCAGTTTTTACTGCGACTCTATATCCTTGTACAGATGCTTTAACTCCGCTTCCACCTGGAAGAGCAACGCTCTCCATCATATTAATAACTTTCCTAATTATGCTAGGAGATGATATTTGTTTTCCATTAATAGGTTCATTTACTTTTATTATGGATAAAGGATTCATCAAACCAATATTCCCAATAGTTGCATACATATGAGCTAATTGCAATGGTGTAACCATTAATCCATATCCATAAGAAAAAGTTGCTTTTTCTAATTCAGACCATTTATTTTTTTTTGGGAAAAATCCGTTGCTTTCCCCTACTAATCCTAGTTTAGTTGATTTATCTAACCCAAACAATCTATAAGTATCTAATAAATATCCAAATGGCATAGATAATGCTATTTTTGATACTCCGACATTGCTAGATTTTTTTAGAATCCCTTCTGTATCAAGTTCTTTGTAATCAACTACATCTTTTATTTTATATCCATCTACTATGTATGGACGAGTGTCTATTAAAGTATTTTCTTTTATTATATTCTTTTGTAATGCTGAAATTATTACTATTGGTTTTATTATAGATCCTGGCTCAAAATTATCGGTAATTGCTATATTTCTCATAATACTTTTTTTTGTTTTAGACAGGTTATTTGGATTGTATGAAGGAGCATTAGTCATGGCTAATATTTCTCCATTATTTACATCTACTAAAATAGCTGTTCCTGATTCTGCTTTATGCAATTCTACCGATTTTTTTAACTCTTTATATATTAAAGTTTGTAAATTAATATCAATACTTAATATTAGATCTTTTGATTTTTTTGATTTTTTCAATAATAAAAAATCAATTATTTTACCAAATCTATCTTTTCTTATCTTTTTTTTTCCTGGAATTCCGGATAACCAATCATCAAAACTTTTTTCTATTCCTTCTATTCCTTGACTATCTATGTTAGTTATTCCAATAATATGAGCTGCAGCTTGCCCTATAGGATAATATCTTTTGAATTCTTTTTTTAAATAAATTCCTGGTAATTTAAGTTGATCTATGTAGTCGCTTATATCTGAATTTACTTGTCTAGATAGATATACAAATCTACTATTTGGGTTGTCATTTATTTTTTTTATTAGTTGGTCAAAAGAAATAGACAATGCATCAGATAAAGCTTTCCAATAAATATCTTTTACTATTCCAAAGTTGCTATTAATTTCTTTAGGATCAGCCCAAACAGAACTTACTGGAACACTTATTGCTAATGGACGTTTTTTACGATCTAGAATCATACCTCTCGTTATAGATATAGGTTCTATACGCAATGATCTCATATTACTTTCTTTTATTAAATAATACGGATTAATAATTTGTAAATAAGTTATTCTCAGTATCAAAATAAAAAAAGAAAATATAATTAATAAAATTAAAAACAAAAATCTCCATTTGATAAGAATAATACTCATTTATTTATATATTAAAATTTTTATTAATTATAAATTTACTTTAAAATAATAATATTTTCTTTTGAATAGTCTATATAATTCATATTAAAATTTTTTTTAGCAAGTGATCCAATACGATTGTTGTTTCCTAATACATATTTTTCTAAAATCAAATTATTCCATTCATGTTCTAAAAAATCATTTTCTAAAAAAATTTTTTCTCTTTCATTTATAAAATATCTAGTTTTATAAGTAATATATATTGTTAAAACCGATGTGATTAATATCAAAATAGTTATAAATATAGATAATTTAGAAAAACTTAAAACATCTTCTATAATTATTTGATTTATTTTTTTTTTATTAGTCATATTTTAATTTTTCTGCAAATCTTAAAATTGCACTTCTAGATTTTTTATTGTATAAAATTTCTTTTTTAGACGGTTGGATCTTTTTAAAATATTTCAATTTATAAATATTATCATTTTTGATTTTTGATTCTAAAATAGGTAATTTGTAAGGATATATTTTTTTTCTGCTATTATTTATTATAAATTTTTTTATAATTCTATCTTCCAAAGAGTGAAAACTAATAAAAACTATTCTTCCTTTTGGGGAAATTATTTTTATAATATCATTAAGAGCTAATTTTAGCTCTTGCAATTCGTTATTAATGTAAATTCTAATAGCTTGAAAACTTCTTCTAGCAGGATGCTTTTTTTTATAAAAATATCCACATGCTTTATTTATTAAATTAACTAGCTCTTTAGTTGTGTTAATATTTTTTATTTTTCTATATTTGCAAATTACATTTGATATCTTTTTATAAAATTTTTCTTCTCCAAATTCTTTTATTACAAATGATATGTCTTTTATATTAGCATTGTTTATCCATTCTTTTGCAGAAATTCCATGTAAATTATTCATTCTCATATCAAGAGGTCCATCATGCATAAATGAAAAACCTCTATTACTATCTTTTATTTGAGAAAAAGATAGACCTAAATCAAATAAAATTCCTTGAACTTTTCCAAATATTTTATATTTAATTGAATATTTTAATATTTTAGAAAAATTTCCATGAATTGGGATTAATCTTCTATCTTTTATAGAGCAAGCAAATTCTATAGATTTAGGATCTCTATCTATTACTATTAATTTTCCTTTTTCATTTAATTTAGATAAAATACATCTAGAATGACCTCCACATCCAAAAGTAGCATCAATATATGTTCCATTTGGGATTATTTTAATAGATTTTATAACTTCATTTAACATTACAGGTATGTGCATATATTGGCATTGATTAATTAAAAAAATTGTTAATTAAAAATTTTTTTAAATACTATTAAATAATATTTAATTTTTTTGCAAAAAATAATTTAAATTAAATAAAATTAATAATTATGTAATTAATATGTAATATTTATTATGAATTATTTATTTTTTTTAATATTTGATCTACAAAATATAAACCACTTGGATCTTCATTTACTAGTTCTATTCTATCTAAAATAGATTTAAACATTTTTTCTTCTTCGCATTGTTCTTCAACATACCATTTTAAAAAATGGAATGTCAAATAATCTTTTGTATCTATAGCCTGAAAAGATAAATTTTTTATTTTTTTGCTAATCATTTTTTCATGTTCGTAAGAAAATTGTACTATCTCTTTTAGAGAAGGAAAATGTTCTGGAGGTGAGTCAATTGAACTTATTTTTGGTGTATTTCCAGAATCAATTAAATAATCAAACAAACGATGCATATGACTTGTTTCTTCTATAGATTGTTGTTTGAAAAATTTGCTAGACCCTTCTAATTTATTAGAATTACACCAAGAACTCATTTGTAAATATAAATTGGAAGAGAATAGTTCAAGATTTAACTGCTTGTTTAAATTAACCACCATTTCTTGCTTAATCATGATAAGATATCCTAATAATAATTAAAAAATAAATTAATTTTTAAATTGGAAATTTAAATGAATCAAATAACATTAAATTTGTTTAAAATATCTAAAAAAAATAGAGAAAAAATTATGGTAGATCTTGCGTCTTCTGGAGTCGTATTCAGAGAAAGATACAACATGCCAGTTTCCATAGAGCAAATAGAAAACAATCAACCAGAATATTTATTATCATATTTTAGAAAAAGATTAATATATTATAGGATAATTTCTAAAAAATTAAAAAAATCTTTTAAAAAAATATAAAATCAACAATAATCTTATTTCTTATAAATAGTTAATAAAATTAACTTATTTATTAAAGATTTAAAGTCTAATCCAGATTTACTCCATAATTTAGGATAAATACTATTTTTAGTAAATCCAGGTATAGTATTTATTTCATTCAAAAAAATTTTTTTATTTTTTGTTAAAAAAAAATCTACTCTAGCCATTATACTGCATTCTAAACTAATAAAAGCAAGCTTAGCTATTTTTTTTATTTTATTAGATATTTCATTGGAGATTTTTGCAGGAATAATGATTTTTGTTTTTTTACTAATGTATTTTTCTTTATAATCATAGAAAATTTTTTTAAATTTAATTTCTCCGCAAACGCTAGAAATAACATTTCTATTTCCTAACACTCCCACCTCTATTTCTCTTCCTTGTATAAAAGGTTCAATTAATATTTTTTTACTATATAAAAAAGCCACATCTATAGATTCTTTTAAAGAAATAAAATCGTTTGCTACATTTACTCCAAAAGAAGAGCCTTGATTTGATGGCTTAATGCAACAAGGAAATTTTATATTATTTATTATCTTGTTAATTTTTTTTTTATAGTTTTCATAATACAATGTTATTGATGGAACTACAGAAATTCCAAATGTACTTAAAATTCTTTTTGAAATATCTTTATCCATACATATGCTTGAACTCAAAACATTTGATCCAACAAATGGAGTATATATAGTATTGAATAGTCCTTGAAATGCTCCGTTTTCTCCATTTGATCCATGCAAAATTGAAAAAATAACATCAATTTTCAACATTTTCTTATTTTTTAAACTGTAAAATTGATAATTATTTTTACCTGGTATGATATATAAATATGAAACTGCAGGAGCAAGTTTGATATAATTTATATTATATTTAAATAAAATATAATTATTAATGCTTCTTATTCCAATCTTACCATTCTTTTCCACTCCTATTAATATAATATTATATTTTTTTTTATCAATTGCATTTATAATGCTAATTGAAGATTGTAAAGATATTTCATGTTCTTTGGACTCACCTCCAAATAAAACAGCAACTGTTTTTTTCATTTTATAATTCTCTTAATACTTATATATTATTAAAAATTTTATATTGAATTTTAAAAAAATTGTAACTTGTATTTTTTAATATTCAATATTATATTATTAATATAAATAAAAATTTTAATATAGTTATTTTTTTAAATAAAAATAAATATTAATATTATAAATAATATAATATTTATTTTTTAATTAAAATTTTTAATAAATACTTTTAGGATTAAACAATGTCTATAATTAAATTAGTTCTAATGCGACATGGTTCTAGTATTTGGAACGATCAAGATCGTTTTACTGGATGGACAGATATTGATTTATCTGAAAAAGGAAAGAATGAAGTCAAATATGCAGGGAAAATGTTGAAATCTTTTGGTTATTCATTTAATTTTGCATATACTTCTTTGTTAAAAAGAGCAATACATAGTTTATGGGTTATTTTAAAAGAAATAAATCAATCTTGGATTCCAGTAGAAAAATCTTGGAGATTAAATGAAAGACATTACGGTGCATTGCAAGGATTTAGTAAATATGAAATTGAAAAGAAATATGGAAAGAATCAATTAAATGAATGGAGAAGAGGATTTTCTATTTCACCTCCAAAGATAAATGAAAAGGATAATTATTTTATTTTAAATGATAAAAGATATTTAAATTTAAAAACAAAAAAATTACTTCCTTTTTCAGAAAGTCTAAAATCTACAATTGATAGAATAATGCCATATTGGGATGGAAATATATTTCCAAGATTGCAAAATAAAGAAAAAATAATAATCGTAGCTCATGGAAATTCAATTAGAGCTATAATAAAAATTTTATGTAATCTTAATGAAAAAGAAATTATAAAAATTAATATACCTACTGGTATACCTTTAATATATGAATTTGATTATAATATGGTTTTTAAAAAAAAATATTTTCTTTTTGATAGATAAATATTATTAAAATTTTTATTAAAAGTATTAAATAAAAATTTATAAGTTATATTTTTAATTTTTTTGTAAATTATACATTTTGTAATATTTTCCTTTCTCTTTTATAAGAGATAAATGATTTCCTTGTTCTGCAATATTTCCTTTATGTAAAACTAAAATATTATCAGCATTTAAAATAGTACTAAATCTATGAGCTATAACTATTATAGTAGTAGTTTTTTTTATCTTGCATAAAATATTATTAATTAATTTTTCTGTATCATAATCAATGTTTGATGTAGATTCATCTAATATTAATATTGAAGGTACAGATACTAAAACCCTTGCTAAAGATATTAATTGTTTTTGTCCAGCAGAAAGCATGTTTCCATATTCGTCTAATTTAGAAAATATTCCATTTGGAAAAGAATTAATAAAAGATACAAGATTTAAATTTTTTAAAGTAGACCAAACTTGTTTTTCTTTAATTTTTCTTCCAAATACGATGTTATCGTAAATTGATCTTGATATTATAACTGGATCTTGTTGAACCATTGATATTCCTTTACGAATTACTTTTCTAGACAATGTTTCTATTGGTCTGTTATCTATTAGTAGAGTTCCATTTTTCAATGAATAATGACCCATAATTAAATTAGCTAAAGTGCTTTTTCCACTTCCTGTTTGACCTACTAAAGCTAAAAAACTTTTTTCTGGAACATAAAAAGATATATGATTTAAAATTAAATTTTTATAGTCATATGAAAAAGTTATATTTTTTGCTTGAATGCATCCGCTAAATATTTTTTTATTATCTTTTCCATAAGATTGGATTGGTGATTCTAACAAATTAAAAATTCTCTCACATGCAACATGTGCTTGTTGTAAAATAGATTGATGAGAAGTAATTTCTATTAATGGCTCGCTTAATCTTCCTAAATAATGAATAAAAGCATATAAAGTTCCTACTCCAACAATGTTATTTGGACTTAAACCAAATAAAAGTAATATAATGCAAAGAATTAAAGAAAATACTAAACTTAGTAAAGGCCTAAGAAGATATCCTTCTAGTTTTAGACTGTCCATACGAGCTTTAAAATGTTCTTTATTTATTTTATATAATTTTTCTCTGAATCTTTTTTGCTGTCTAAATTGTTGAATAATTTTCATATTTTTAATAATTTCATTAAAAAAATTATTAATATTTTCTACGCAATGCCTTATTCTAAAAAAAATTGGTATACTATAAATCTGATAAGTTTTCATTATGAAAATTATTATAGGAAATAAAATTAATGAAATAAATCCTAACTTCCAATTTAATATAAAAATAGCTACAGATATACTAAAAATTAATGTTATACTTTTTATTATAGAAGATATAAAATGTATAAGTAAGTTTTTTATAATTTCAGTATCATTTATTATGATCGAAATTAATTTGCCCATTGATTGTTTGTCAAACCAAGATAATGGTTTATGTAAAATTGAATTCATAACAATATTTCTAATTTTAGCTACTATATTTAAAGATATTTTACTGAATATGTAAGATTGATAATACCTCAAAATCGCAGACATAATTTGTAAAACTAAAAAACTAAACATAAAAATTAAAAACATCCATATTGGCATTTTAACTATTTTAAATAGATTATCTATAAAATAACTAATTATTATTGGACCAGAAATTTCCATAGCTGAGGACAACAATAACATAGAACATGCTAATATGAATTTTTTCTTAAAAGGATATGCATATATTAATAGACGTTTTAAATAATTTTTTAAATTGTATTTAATATACATCTATTTTATTTTCCTTTTTCTTTTACTAAATAATTTTCTATTTTTTGATATTTATACATTTTGTAATACCACCCTTTAGATCTTAAAAGGAAATTATGATTTCCTCTTTGATTAATTCTTCCATTTATTAAAACTAAAATTTCAGATGCTTCTTTTATAGAAGAGAGTTTATTAGAGATCATAATTATAGTTTTATGATTTTTAAATTTTTTAATGTTATTCAATATATTATTTCCTGTACAACTATCTATAGAAGATAAAGGATCATCTAGTATTAATATTTTTGATGGAATCAAAAGAGCTCTAGCAATAGCTATTCTTTGTTTTTGGCCTCCAGATAAAATTAATCCATTTTCTCCTATTTTTGTTTTATAATTTTTAGGAAAATTTATTATATCATTATGTATGCATGCTAATTCTGCTACTTTTTCTATTTCATTTTTTTTTGCATTCGGATTTCCTAGTGATATATTATTTTTAATACTATCTGAAAATAAAAAAGGTGATTGATTTACTACAGAAATTAAATTCCTCCAATCATTCAAAATTAAAGATTTTAAAGGTAAATTTTTAAAAAAAATTTCTCCATCTATGATATCAAAATATCTTAAAATCAAAGAAACTAAAGTGCTTTTTCCAGATCCTGTAGGACCACATATTCCAATGAACTTTCCTGGATTTATTTTAATTTTTATATTTTTTAATATAATATTTTTACTATAAGGATAAATGAACTTTTTAATTGAAACTAAAATTATTCCATTTTTATCTGGTATAGATATATCTCCATCTTTATTATTTTTTTTTTCTAATATTAAATTAATTCTATTATATGCTGCATGTCCTCTTTCTATTATATTAAACGTCCAAGCAAATGCTAACATAGGCCAAATCATTAACCCTAAATACATTATAAAACTTGTTAATTGTCCTATAGTAATAATTTCATTGTATATTAAATATATACCTCCATAAATTGCTAATAAATTAGAAATTCCTACAGTAAGATAAATAATAGGATCAAATTTTGCATCTATTTTTTCTGAATGCATGTTTTTTTCATTAGCATAAAATACTGAACTTGAAAAACAAGATAAATAATATTTCTCTGATCCAAAAGATTTTATTGTTTTTATATTATTTAAATTTTCATGAGTTTTGTTGTTTAATTTAGAAAATTCGTTTTGATATATAAAAACACTGTTATAAAGTTTTTTACCTATTTTTTTTATTAAAAAAACCATTATTGGCATTGGAGTTAACGCAAATATAGTAAGTATTATATTTATTTTTATGCTCATAATTAATAATACTGAAAAACCCATTATTAAAGAATCAACCAAAGTAAGAACACCTTCTCCAACAGCATATACAACTCTGTCTACATCGCTTGTTACTCTGCTAATCAAATCTCCTGTTTTGTTTTTTATATAAAAACTTGGAGATTGATTGCTTAATATAAAATAAAATTTATCACGTAAATCTAATGATAATTGATATGCTGATCCAAATAATATAATTCTCCAAATATAACGTATATAATATACTAAAATGGAAGAAACTATTATTAAAACAACTAATATTATTACACTAATATTTGTAGACCTGAGATTAATTACATCATCTACAATTATTCCAACAGCCCATGGAGAAATAAGTTTTAGCATAGCAATAATTATCAATAAAATTATAGATAAAAAATATTGTTTTTTTTCTCTTATAAAAAACCATTTTAATTTTAAAAAAAATTTCACAATTAATTTTCCAAAAAAATATTAAACTGTTATATAAAACTAATATTGTAGTATAATTATACTGCAATTAATCAAATTAATCTCGTAATATTATACTAGATAACAAATTCTATTTTTTAAAAAATTATTAAAAATTTTTGTCAAAATGAACTATTAATTTAAATTTGTCTATTATATGAGATTTTATTTGATGTATTTTTTGAAATTCTATTAGATAATCTAGATCCTATTTTTTTTAAAATAGGCTTTTTTGAAATTTTATTGTGATTTAATAATTTTAAATTTAAAGATTTTTTGAAAATTGTAGATTTTGATAATATTGATAATAAATTTAAAGGTATTTTTTTGTATATTTCAATAGTAGAATAATTAAAAAATATTTTTATACTACCAATATCATTGGATTTTATTTTTCCTAAATTTATCATTGTCCTAACTATATGTTTTGATTCTATTCCGTCTTTTTTTCCAATTTCAGCTTTATATAAACTTATTGATTTTTTTTTATTTTTTATAATATTTAATTTTTTGCGCTTATTATTTTTGTTTATTAACAAATTAATTTTTTTGTTTTTGTTAAAAAAATTATCTGGAGATATTATTAAAGGCTTGTTTTTTTGAGCTACCTTTAATAAGGCAGCGGAAATAATTTTAACATCAGATATTCCTATAAAAGAAATAATTTTAGATAATAAATTTTGATATTTATTCAAATCTAAACTATTTATTTGATTTTTAATTTTTTCAGAAAAATTATTTAAACGTTTTTTACATAATAGTTCTACGCTAGGTAATTTTATTTGAGATAATTTTTCTTTAATATTACGTTCAATATTGTACAATATTTTTCTTTCTCTATTTTCTACAAACATTAAAGCTTTTCCTGTTCTTCCAGCTCTGCCTGTTCTTCCAATTCTATGAATATAAGACTCTACGTCTAATGGTATGTCATAATTTATAACTAAACTGATACGGTCTACATCCAAACCTCTTGCAGCTACGTCGGTAGCTACTAAAATATCCAATAAACCTGTTTTGAATCTATTTAATGTTTTTTCTCTTAAAATTTGATTCATATCTCCATTTAGAGATGAGCTGTTATACCCATTTTTTTCTAACACATCAGAAACTTCTAAAGTAGCATTTTTAGTGCGTACAAAAATAATCACTGCATCAAAAATTTCTACTTCTAAAAATCTTAATAATGCTTCAATTTTACATAATCCATAAACTATCCAATAATTTTGTTTAATATTAGGTCTAGTATTTTCGCTTGCTTTAATTCTTATTTCTTTAGGTTTTTTCATAAAACGTTTAGTTATTCTATGAATAGCTGCAGGCATAGTAGCGGAAAATAATATAGTTTGATGTTGCTTTGATGATTTTAGAAATATATTTTCAACGTCTTCTATAAAACCCATTCTTAACATTTCATCTGCTTCATCTAACACAAAACTAGTAATTTCTGATAAATTTAAATATTTTTTATTTAATAAATCCAATATTCGTCCTGGAGTTCCCACAACTATTTGTGGATTTCTTTTTAAAGATTTTATTTGTATTGAATAATTTTGGCCTCCATATAAAGCAATTATATTAATTTCTTTTATATATTTTGACAAACTGCAACAAGCAAATTTTATTTGTAAAGCAAGCTCTCTTGTTGGAGTCAAAATTATTATTTGGGGAAGTTTTAATTTTAAATCAATATTATTCAATAATGGCAAAAAAAAAGCAGCAGTTTTTCCACTTCCAGTTTGAGCTATTCCTAGAACATCATATCCTTTTAGCAAAAAAGGAATGCATTTTTCTTGAATTGGCGATGGTTTTTTATAACCTAAATCATTTAACGCTAGTAAAATAAAATCTTTCAAACCTAATTCAGAAAAAGATAATTCTTTTTTATTCATCTTTTTCGAGCCTTTATTATCTATAATTTTAATTATTTTTATTAAAAAATTTTTTATTTTTGTTTTTATCTGTTCCTGTAAAACTTAGTCTTATTCTTCCATATCTATCAATTTCTATAACTTTTACGGAAATTATTTGACCAATTTTAAAATTGTTATTTATATCGCTAAATTTTTTATAAGGAATTTTGGATACATGTATTAATCCTTCTTTATTGTTTATTAAACATGCAAATATTCCAAATTCAGAAATACGAGTGATTTTGGCAACATAAATTTTATTAATTTTTATTTCATGAGTTATATCTTTTATTTTTTTTAATGCACATTGCGCATTTTTTATATCAGTAGAAATTACTTTTACTGTTCCATCATCTTCTATCTCTATAGAAGATTTTGTTTTTTCAGTTAACATTCTTATTACGGAACCACCTTTTCCAATAACATCTTTTATTTTTTCTGGATTGATTTTAATTTTATATATTCTTGGCGCAAATATTGAAATTTCGTTTTTTGGTTTTTTTATTACTTTGTCCATTTCATTCAATATATTGATTCTTGCATTTTTTGCTTTATCTAATGATACTTGTAATATTTCTGATGTAATTCCTTCTATTTTTATATCCATTTGTAAAGCAGTAACTCCTTCTCTTGTTCCCATTACCTTAAAATCCATATCTCCCAAATAATCTTCATCTCCTAATATATCAGTTAAAACAACAAATTTATCTTTTTCTTTAATCAAACCCATTGCTATTCCTGCAACAGATGAAGAAATAGGAACGCCTGCATCCATAAGAGATAAAGAAGCTCCGCACACAGATGCCATGGAAGAAGATCCATTAGATTCTGTAATCTCTGAAACTATTCTAATAGTATATGGAAATTTATCTATGTCTGGCATAACAGCCAACATTCCTCTTTTTGCTAATTTTCCATGTCCTATTTCTCTTCTTTTTGGAGAACTTATAATTCCTACCTCACCTACACAATAAGGGGGGAAATTATAATGAAATAAAAATCTATCTATCTTATCTCCTACAAGATCATCTATGTTTTGTGCGTCTCTTTCTGTTCCTAAAGTAGTTGTTACAAGAGCTTGTGTTTCTCCTCTAGTAAATAACGATGAACCATGAGTTCTTGGAAGAATGCCAAGATGGATATCTAAATTACGTACCATATCTTCTGTACGTCCATCAATTCTTGGTTTTCCTGATATTATTCTATTTCTTACAATTTTTCGTTCTATATTTTGTATAATATATAATATTTCTTCTTCATTTGTATTATTATTATTTATAAAATTATTTAAAATATCATTTTTAATATTTTCAATTTTTTCTAATCTTTTTTTCTTTTCTGGTATTTTGTAAGAATCTTTTATTCTATCAAAAAATAAATCTTCTATTACAAATTGAATATCATTGTTATTTAATGATTTCAAATCATATTCTAAATTTTCTTTTTTAAATTTCTTTTTTAATTTATCAATATTTTCAATTACTATTTTATTTTGTTCATTACCAAATAAAATTGCTTCTAAAATATTTTTTTCTTGTAGAATATTTGAAGATGATTCAACCATTAATACTGCATTAGAAGAGCCAGATACTATCATGTCCAATTTACTATCAATTAATTCTGATGTAGTTGGGTTTAAAATATATTTGTTATCTATATAACCTATTCTAGATGATCCTATTGGACATTTAAAAGGTAATCCAGATAAACTCAAAGCAGCAGAAGCTCCTATTATAGATACTATGTCCGGATTAACTTGTGGATTAACAGACATTACTGTTGCTATAATTTGAATATCATTAAAAAAATTTTTTGGAAACAACGGTCTAACAGAACGATCTATTAATCTAGAAACTAATACTTCATTTTCATTTGGCCTGCCCTCTCTTCTAAAAAATCCTCCAGGAAATCTTCCTATTGAATATGTCCTTTCTTGATAATTCACTGTGAGGGGAAAAAATTTTTGTCCTAATTTTTCTTTCTTATCAGCTACTACAGTAACAAAAACTGAAGTATCGTCCATTCTAACCATTACTGCAGATGTTGCTTGACGAGCAATCATTCCGGTTTCAATAGTAACAATATTTTTTCCATATTGAAACTTTTGAATAGTAGCTTTTAACAAAATTATTTTCCTTTTTTATTAAAAATATTACTTAATTTGTAATTTGTTTTTTGTAAAACAATGTATATTTATTTGAACAAAAAGTAAAATTATTAATTAATTTCTTAAGTTTAATTTTTTTATTAGATCAAAATAACGCATTTTATTTTTTCTTTTTAAGTAATTTAATATTTTTCTTCTTCTAGATACTTTTTTCAATAAACCTCTTCTGCTATGAAGATCATTTTTATTTTCCAAAAAATGTTTTTGTAAACTTTTAATTTTTTCTGTCAAAAGAGTTATTTGTTTTTCAGAATCTTCTTTTATATTAAGAGTATGTAAAGTTTCTTTATAAGATTTATTTTTTTTTTTTAAATTTTGAGACATTAAAACATCCTGAATTTATTTTATAAAATTTATTATTTTTTTACAAATCAACAAGTTAATTGTTAGTCTACTCCGAGTTTGATTTAATCGCAAGAAAATTATAATTATAAAATAAATTATTTATTTAATTAATTTAATAGAATTAGCTCGTCCATATTTATTAATATCTATAATTCCAACAAACTTTTTTGTATCTTTTGATATAATTTTAAATAAATTATTTTTTTTTATTTTCCAAAAATTTAATTTTATACCATTTCTTAATCTATTTATTATATCATCATTAACAACAATAATAGGTAATTTTTTAAATATAGATTCAATTGGAAGTAAACATTCATCTAATTTTTTTAAATCATTAAATTTTTTTTTTATGTTATATAATTTATTAGAATCAATCATATGTGATTCTTTATAATTAAATAATTTTGTTCTTCTTAATTTTACTATATGAGCCCCACAAAACAATTTTTCTCCTATATCATCAACTATACTCCTAACATAAGTTCCTTTAGAACATTTAATTGTTAAAGAAAAATATTTTTTTGAAAAACTCAATAATTTTATATAATGTACGTACACTTTTCTTTTTTCTCTTGGTATATAAATTCCTTGTCTAGCATATTTATAAAGAGGTTTTCCTAGGTGTTTTAATGAAGAAAACATTGGAGGCTTTTGATATATTTCTCCTTGAAATTCTGATAATATTTTTTCTATATTAAGTTTTTTTATGTTTAAAATTGGCCTTATACATATTATTTTTCCAAAAGAATCTAAAGTATTAGTTTTTTCTCCTAATTTTGCTTTTATTTTGTACCATTTATTAGTGTTTAACAAATAATCAGAAAATTTTGTTGCATCTCCGAAAAATATAGGAAGCATTCCGGATGCTATAGGATCTAATGTGCCAATGTATCCTGCTTTTTTTGCTTTAAATAATTTTTTTATTTTTTGTAAAATCAAGTTAGAAGATAAACCTATTGGTTTGTCTAATAAAAGTATTCCATTTATATTTCTTAAGTAATCTTCTTTTATAATCACAGAATATAATAAATCATATAGATTTTTTTGAAATTTTAACAATATTATTATTAAATAAATCATCTATATTTCTTCCTTTTATTAATGAATAATCATAAATAAAAGTTAATTTTGGAATTATCCTTAATCTCATTGTTTTATTTAATATCTTTCTTATAAAGAAAGAAGCTTTGTTTAATATAAACAAACCAGATTTAATTTGTTGTTTTGTGTTTTTATTTAAAAAAGTCACAAATATTTTTGCATGAGAAAAATCTGATGATAAATCTACCCCTGATACAGTTGATATACCTATCCTGGGATCATTAATTTTTTGTTGCAAAATAAGAGCAATTTTTCTTTGTATTTCTTTAGAAATTTTAAATTTTCTATTATTTTCTCTTGAATGCATTTTATACCTTTTAGAATAAAAATAATTTTATAAATTATAATATATTTAAATTTATTTTATATTTATATTTTTTTATTTAATTCTTCTAGCTCTAAAATTTCTATAATATCTAATGGTTTAATATCATTAAAATTTTTTATTACAATTCCACACTCTGTTCCTGATTTGACTTCATTTACATCTTCTTTAAATCTTCTCAAAGAAATAATTTTACTTTCATGAACAAAAGATTTATTTCTTAAAATCTTAGCAATACTATTCTTTTTTACAATTCCTTCTTTTACTATACATCCAGCAATAGAACCAAGCTTTGGAAGTTGAAAAATATTTTTTACTATTAAAATTCCTATAATCTTCTTGTTGTATTTTGTATTACAAGACAAATATATTTTTTGTTTTACAAAGTCAACTATTTCATAAATAATAGAGCAACATTTAATGTTTAATCCTATAGATTCTGTATTTTTAATATTAGAAAAATCAGGCTTTACATTAAAACCTATTATTATTGCATTCGAAGATGTTGCTAATGCTACATCTGTTTCTGTTATAGGACCTACTCCTGAATAAATAATATTTATTTTTATTTCTTCATTAGATAAAAGTATTAAAGCATTTGAAATTGCCTGAGAAGAACCATGTGCATCTGATTTTAAAACTATGTTTATATTTTTTTTTGTACTTAAATTTAAATTAGAAAAAACATTTTCTATTTTTATTTTCTTATTTATTCTTAACTTGCTTTCTCTTAATTTGTTTTGCCTATAAATAGCAACTTCTCTAGCTTTTTTTTCTTCTTTAACTACAGTAATTTTATCTCCTGATATAGGTATTCCTGAAAGACCAAGTATTTCTACTGGAATAGAAGGACCTACTGATTTAATTTTACATTTAAAAGAATCTTGCATTGCTTTTATTTTTCCATATTCGCATCCGCACAGAACTACATCTCCTTGATGTAATCTTCCTTCTTGTATTAAAATAGTAGATACTGGGCCCTTGCCCTTTTCTAATCTAGATTCAATAACAGTACCGCTAGCCATACCTTTATGCATCGCTTTTAGCTCTAAAATTTCTGCTTGCAAAAGTATAGCATCCAATAAAAAATCAATTCCTAACCCAGACTTTGCAGAAATTAATAAACATTGAGTATCTCCTCCATATTCTTCTAAAAAGATTCCATGTTTAATTAGTTCTTTTTTTACTTTTTCTGGATTAGATGTAATTTTATCTATTTTATTTATTGCTATAATAACAGGTACTTTTGCAATTTTAGCATGATTAATAGCTTCTACTGTTTGAGGCATTATACTGTCATCTGCAGCTATTACTATAACTATAATATCAGTTATTTTAGATCCTCTAATACGCATTTCTGTAAATGCCGCATGACCTGGAGTATCAATAAAAGTTATTATTCCTTTTTTTGTTTTTACGTAATAAGCTCCAATGCATTGAGTTATTCCACCTTTTTCTTTTAGAGCAACTTTCGTTGTTCTAATATAATCTAATAATGATGTTTTACCATGATCTACATGACCCATTATAGTTACTACTGGCGCTCTATTTTTTAGTTCATATAAGTTTTTATTTTGATTTTTTATTATTTCTTCTTCTAATGCATTGTTTTTGATTAATTTAACTTTATGACCCATTTCTTCTGCTATTATTTGAGCAATATCTTGATCTATAACCTCATTAATAGAAGATTTTATTCCTAATTTCATCATGTTAGAAACAACTTTGTGGCTTTTAACTGCCATTTTGTTTGATAATTCAAATACTGAAATAGTTTCTCCTATTGTAATTTCTTTGATTATTTTTTTTAAAGGTTTATTAAATGTGTGAGTTAAAGAAGAAATTTTTTTTCTAATATTTGTTTTTTTATCTATATTATTGTTAAAAAAATTTGTCTCTGAACCAAATAAACGATTGCTTTTTATTTTTTTAAATATATTTTCATTTTTATTTTTAACTTTATAATTTATTTCTATTTTTTTATTTTTTTCTTTTTTATTTAATTTATTTTTTTTTAAATTTTGTTTAAATTCATTTTTTTTATAAATATTTAAATTTTTATTTATTTTTACATTTTTTTTGATTAAATTTTTAGAAATTTTTAATTTACTTTTATCTAAAATTGGTTCTTTAATTAATTTTTTTTCAAAATTTATTTCCCTTTCATTTATATTTTTTGAAAGCTCAACATATTTCTTTGTTTTATTTAAATCTTTTATGTTTTTTTTACAAAAAGTTTTATCAATGTTATTTTTAACTATTTTATCTTTAAATAAAAGAGAAGAATCACATTTTAAATATTTTTTTTTCCTTACTTCTATTTTTACAATTTTATTTTTTCCATTTAATGAAGAAATATTTAATTTGCTTTTTGTCTTTTTTTGCAAACTTAAATTTTTTGGTAAATTAACATGATGACTGTTTATGTATGAAAGTAATATTTTTTTTTCTTCTAAACTTACATAATCTATGTTAGTTTTCGTTATTCCAGCATCAGCAAATTTTTGTATTAATTTATTAATAGGTATTTTTATTTCTTCAGAAAAAGATTTTATGGTCACATTTTTCATTATGTTTTTCTCATAAATTAAATTATGTGTTATTATTAAACCAACATATATTCCTTGCGGCCATAATTAATTCACCGGCTTTTTTATTGCTTAAGTCTTTAATATCAGATATATCATCAATTCCTTGTTCTGCTAAATCCTCTAATGTAAATATTCCTTTTTCTGCAAATTTATAAGCTATATTAGAATTTACTCCAGATAGTTTTATTAATTTTTCATCTAACGATGTTAACTCTTTTTCTTCTTTCATCAAAGCAATTTTTGTTAATGCATATTGTGCTTGTTCTTTTAACAATTTTGCGGTTTTTTCGTTTAAAATATCTATGGATAATAATTCATTAATTGGAATGTAAGCAATATCTTCTATTTTAGAAAAACCTTCTTTTACTAAATTTTTTGCTAACTCTTGATTAATATTTAGATGTTCTAAAAATAAATTCATTGAATTTTCTTCTTCAGCTTTATTTTTATTTTTTAAATCTTTTTCTGTCATAACATTTAACTCCCAACCGCTTAGTTGAGAAGCAAGTCTGATGTTCTGACCATTCTTACCAATAGCTTGAGCTAAATTTTCACTATTAACTGCAATATCCATTGTATGATTATCTTCATCTATTACAATTGAAGTAACATCTGCAGGAGACATAGCATTAATTACAAATTGAGCTGGATTTTCATCCCATAAAACTATATCTATTCTTTCTCCTCCTAATTCTCTAGATACAGCTTGAACTCTAGCTCCTCTCATTCCTACGCAAGCCCCAATTGGATCTATTCTTTTATCGTTAGTTTGAACTGCTATTTTAGATCTTAAACCAGGATCTCTAGCAGTAGCTTTTATATTAATAACTTCTTCTCCTATTTCTGGAACTTCTATTCTAAACAATTCAATTAACATTTCTTTTTTAGATCTACTTATAAACAACTGAGCTCCTTTAGATTCTGGATTAATATAATAAAGAACACCTCTAACTCTATCTCCTGGTCTAAAATATTCTTTTGGCAACATATCTTCTTTATTTATCACTGCCTCTGCATGACTTCCTAGATCTAAACTAACTCCGTCTCTATTTAATTTTTTTACTATTCCTGTAATAATTTCTCCTTTGCGCTCTTTAAATTTATTTACTATCATAGATCTTTCTGCTTCTCTTACTTTTTGTACGATAACTTGTTTTGCAGTTTGTGTAGTTATTCTATCAAATAGAACTGATTTTATTTTATCCTCAATGTACTCTTTTAGTTTAGCTTCTGGATTTTCTATTTTTGCTGCTTCTAAAGTAATCTCTTTAGTTGGTTGTGTCACTTCATCTACTATCATCCATCGTCTAAAAGTTCCAAATGATCCTGATTTTCTATCAATGCTAATTCTTACATCAATATCTTTCTCATGTTTTTTTTTTGTAGCAGCAGCTAAAGCTTTCTCTAAAGCTTCAAAAATCTTTTCTCTTGGAAGAGCTTTTTCATTTGAAACAGCTTCTACTACAGCTAAAATTTCTTTATTCATTTATCGATTTTTTTAATAAATTAAATTGTTAAAAATAAAAAAATTATTTCATTTTATAGTAAAAATGAAATCAATAAATTAATTATAATTTAATACTTAAATAACTAATTCTTAAAAAAATTTTTACATTTAACAAGCATTGAATAATTTGATATAAATTAATTATTTAAATTGGTTGCGGGAGTCGGATTTGAACCGACGACCTTCGGGTTATGAGCCCGACGAGCTACCGTACTGCTCCATCCCGCGATTTATAATATAAGATAAAAAATTCAAAAAATCAAGTTGATTTTGCTTAAAAAGTGCCGAGAGCGGGACTTGAACCCGCATACCTTTTACGGTATTACCACCTCAAAGTAACGTGTATACCAATTTCACCATCTCGGCATTTAAAATATTAAATAATTTTATTTTTTATTTTTATCTGAAAAATTAAATTTTTTTTCAAATTCGCTATCTTTTTTGATGTCATTCTTATGAATTTCGCTTGAAAGCAAATATTCCCATTTTTTATCTTTATCGTTATTGTTGTTTATATTTCCTAATATCAAACTAAATACAAAAAATAAAACAGCAAAAATACTTGTAAGTTTTTTTGAAAAACTGTTGGAAGTAGATTGACCAAAAATACTTCCAGAGAATGGATTATAAGAAGAATACAATTCATATACTTTTTCATCTTGAATTATTACTAAAAAAATTAGCCCGCAAGATATTAACAAAAAAATAATTAAAAAAATAAAATACATATTATTTCCTAATAAAATTAATTAATTAAAAACTCTTATTACATATATATAAATAAGATTTATATAACTGACTTTACTGCATTTGCTATATTATAAGCTAGCTTGATTATTTTATTTTCTTCTTTACCTTCTACCATTATTCTTATCAAAGGTTCTGTTCCAGATTTTCTTAATAATATTCTTCCATTACCATCTAAATTTTTTTTAGATATTTCAATAATTTTTTTTACTATATTTGATTCTAAAGGATTATTTTCTTTATCTATTTGAACATTAATTAAAATTTGGGGAAATAAATTTATTCCATTGCAAAGATTTTTCAATGTTGTATTGTTCTTTGCTATAATTGATAAAATTTGCAATCCTGCTATTATTCCGTCTCCAGTAGATGTATGATCTAACAAAATTACATGACCTGAATTTTCAGCTCCTATTTTCCATCCTTGTTTTTCTAGTTCGTTTAATACGTATCTATCTCCAATTCTAGACCTGATGAAAGGTACCTCTAATTTTTTTAGAGCTATTTCTAGTCCCATATTGCTCATTAGAGTTCCAACTACACCTCCATTTAATTTTTTATTTTTTAATTTATCACAAGCTATAATATATAAAATTTGATCACCATTAACAATATTTCCAAGATGATCTATCATAATAATTCTATCTCCATCTCCATCATATGCTATTCCTAAATGAGCTTTATTTTGTAAAACTTTTTTTCTTAAAAGTGATATATTTGTTGTTCCACATTTATAATTTATATTTTTTCCGTTTGGATTACATCCTAATTTAAAAACATTTGCTCCAAGATTTTTTAACAAAACAGGTGCTATTTGATATGTAGATCCATTAGCACAATCTACAACAATATTTAACCCTTTTAAATTTATATTATTTGATACTGTAGATCTACAAAATTTAATGTATTGATTTATTAAATTTACTTTCTGATATTTATTTTTACAATATATATTTTTTTTTAAAATTGTTAATTTAGATAATTTGATTTCTATATCATTTTCTAATTTATCTGATAACTTTTTTCCATTTACAGAGAATATTTTAATTCCATTATCAGAACATAAATTATGTGATGCAGAAACTGATATACCTGCGTCTGCTTTTAAATAAGATGTTAAATAAGAAATTGCTGGAGTAGGAATAGATCCAATCAATAAAGACGAAAGACCAGAACATGATAGACCATATGCTAGTGTAGACTCTAGTATAAATCCAGATTGTCTAGTGTCATTTCCTATTAATACTTTATTAAAAGAATTTTCTTTATATAATAAATTTCCAATTACAAAACCTAACTTAAAAAAAAATTCTGGAGTGATTGGGTTTTTACCAACTTTCCCTCTTATTCCATCTGTTCCAAAATATTTATTATTTTCCATAAAATAAATTTTTTTTTGCTAAGATAAATTTTTTAAATATATCAATTGCAACAATTGTTTCTTTTACATCATGAGCTCTAATTATAGAAGCCCCTTCAATCAAGGAAAGAATAGCACATGAAATACTTCCAGATAAACGGCTTTCTGGAGTAAATAAATTATTTTCATCTGTCATTGATTTTCTTGACATTCCTACTAATATTGGAATATTAAAAGATTTAAATTTTCCTAAATTTGACAATAAAGTAAAATTATGATTTATTGTTTTGCCAAAACCAAAACCTGGATCTATAATGATACGATCTTTACTTATTCCTTTGCTTTTAAGAAAATTTATTTTTTTTTCAAAAAATTTTTTTATTTCTGACAAAATGCAATTATATTTTGGTTTTTTTTGCATAAATCTAGGGCTTCCCCTCATATGCATTAGACAGATCATAATATCACTTTTAGAAATAACATGCAAAGAACTAAACTCCCTTAAAGATCTAATATCATTTATCATATGAACACCTAAATCTATACATTTTGTTAAAATATTTTGTCTAGAAGTATTTATGGATACAATTATATTGAATTCTTTTATTATTTCTTTTATTATAGGAATAACTCTACTCTCTTCAACTTTTTCACTAACTCTCTTCGCTCCTGGCCTGCTAGATTCACCTCCTACATCGATTATACTTGCTCCTTCAAGTATCATTTTTGAAACTTGTTTTATAGCATTTTTAACATTAATAAATTTTCCACCATCAGAAAATGAATCACTTGTAACATTTAAAATTCCCATAACTGATGGATTATTCAGAACTATATTTGATTTTTTTTTTAATTTTTTTCATAAATTTTTAATATTTATTAAAATTATATTTTGTTTATTTTATCATTGTATATTATTAGTAACACTTGTATTGTTAGATATGTTATTTTTAGATTTATTTATAATATCATCTTTATTATTATGTCTTTTAGAATCTTGGTTATCACATGGTGGCCTAACTGGTTTTCTTTTCATTAAATCATCTATTTGATATGCATTTATAGTCTCGTATTTCATCAAAGCATCTTTCATTGCATGTAATATATCAATGTTATCTATAATTAGATTTTTAGCTCTTAAATAATTTTTTTCTATTAATATTTTTATTTCTTGATCAATAATTCTGGCAGTTTTATCAGATATATTTTGAGATTTTGTCACTGAGCGTCCTAAAAATATCTCTCCTTCTTCTTCTGAATACAACAACGGACCTAATTTATCAGAAAATCCCCACTGAGTTATCATATTTCTTGCAATAGATGTTGCTACTTTTATGTCATTAGACGCACCAGTAGATACATTAGATAGTCCATATATAATTTCTTCTGCTAATCTACCTCCATATAAAGTTGAAATTTGGCTTTCTAGTTTTTGTCTACTTATGCTTATAACATCTCCTTTAGGTAAAAAAAATGTAATTCCTAAAGCTCTTCCTCTAGGGATTATTGTCACTTTATGAACAGGATCATGACCTGGAACTAACCTGCCAACTATTGCATGGCCAGCTTCATGATATGCAGTGGCTTCTTTTTGTTTTTCTGTCATAACAAGTGATTTTCTTTCTGCACCCATCATTATTTTATCTTTTGCTTTTTCAAACTCCATCATAGACACATTTTTTTTATTTTTCCTAGCAGCAAATAAAGCTGCTTCATTTACTAAGTTTGCTAAGTCCGCCCCAGAAAATCCAGGAGTTCCTCTAGCAATAACTGCGGCATCTATATCAGAAGAAAGAGGAATAGCTTTCATGTGAACTTTAAGTATTTGTTCTCTACCTCTAACATCTGGAAGACCAACTACAACTTGTCTATCGAATCTACCAGGTCTTAAAAGAGCTGGATCTAAAACATCAGGTCTATTTGTAGCAGCAATTACAATAATTTCTTCATTTCCTTCAAACCCATCCATTTCTACTAACATTTGATTTAAAGTTTGCTCTCTTTCATCATGACCTCCTCCCAATCCAGCCCCTCTTTGTCTTCCTACTGCATCAATTTCATCAATAAATATAATGCATGGAGCAGTTTTTTTAGCTTGATCAAACATGTCTCGTACCCTAGATGCTCCAACTCCTACAAACATTTCTACGAAATCAGATCCAGAAATTGTAAAAAATGGAACTTTTGCTTCTCCAGCAATAGCTTTTGCTAAAAGAGTTTTTCCAGTACCAGGAGGCCCTACCATTAATATTCCCTTTGGGATTTTCCCACCAAGTTTTTGAAATCTGCTTGGCTCTTTTAAATAATCTACTAATTCGCTTACTTCTTCTTTAGCTTCATCACATCCTGCAACGTCTGAGAATGTAGTTTTTATTTGATCTTCTGTAAGCATTTTAGCTTTACTTTTACCAAAAGACATTGCTCCTTTCCCTCCTCCTCCTTGCATTTGCCTCATAAAAAATATCCATACTCCTATTAATAATAGCATTGGAAACCAAGATATAAAAATAGAAGTTAATAAACTTGGTTCTTCAGGAGGTTCGCCTATTATTTTTACATTCTTAGATAATAATATATCTAATAATTTAGAATCATTAATAGGAATATATGTAACATATCTACTTCCATCTTTTTTTAAAGCAAAAATTTCTCTACCATTAATTCTAGTTTCTTTTATTTGATCTTGATTAAGCTCTGAAATAAAAGCAGAATATTCTACTTTTCTTCTATTTGAATCATTTGGGCCAAAACTTTGAAAAATAGACATTAAAACAACTGCTATTATTAACCAAAGAATTAGGTTTTTAGCCATGTCACTCAAAGGGCAACCTCATTTGTAAATGTTTTAATAGTATAATCAGAATACTATAGTTTATAATTAACTGCCACAATGTATATTTCTTTAGAACGAGATCTTGATGAAATAGGTTTAAATATTTTTATTTTTTTAAATGAATTTTCAATTTTTTTACAAAAGTTTTTAATTTCTACACTATTAAAACTTTTAATTATTAATTTTCCGTTTTTTAACAATAAATATTTACATATATTTAATATATTATTATTTAAAGAAATCCATCTAGAATGGTCTATAATTGATAATCCTGTTATATTAGGTGATATATCACATAATATTATGTGTACTTTTTTTTTACTTTTTTTATTTTTTTAATAGTAATTTTTTCAAAAATATTTCCTAATATGAAAGATACATTTGGAATGGGATTCATCAAATCAATATCACAAGCAATTACTTTGCCTGACATTCCAACTTTTTGAGATGAATATTTAGACCAACCACCTGGAGATGATCCTATGTCTAATACTACCATTCCTGGTTTAATAATATTATTTTTTTTTTGTATTTCGTCAATTTTAAACCAAGCTCTAGACCTGTATTTACATTTTTTGGATTCTTTTACAAATTTATCTGAATAATGTTCCGACAACCACCAATTAGAACACATATTTTTCATTTTACACCTTTTTAAAATTTAATATATTTAACAATTTTTGTTTAAATTTTTATTTAAAAAATAAAATATTATGAATATTTTATAATATAATTAATTTTTAAAAAATTTATTTACAAATAATTTATTTTTAGTATTTTATATTTTATAATACCACTAGGAGTATTTATATTAACTATCTCTAATGTTTTTTTCCCTATTAATCCTCTAGACAAAGGAGAACTAATAGATATTAAATTATTTTTAAAATTTGCTTCATCATCTCCAACTATTTTATAAGTTTTTTCTTCTAAAGTTTTTAAATTTTTTATAGTAATAGTTGACCCAAATACTACTCTATCTCTAAATGGGATTTTTTTAATATCAATTATTTTAGAATGCATTAATTTAGATTCAATTTCTTTAATTCTGCTTTCACAAAAATATTGTTGTTCTTTTGCGGCTTGATATTCGGCATTTTCTTTTAAATCTCCATATTGTCTTGCTTCAGATATAGATTTAATAATTTCAGATCTTTTTGTCTGTTTTAAGTATTTTAGCTCTTCACGTAATTTTTCTGCGCCTTTCAAGGTCATTGGAATGTAATTCATAAGTGCATCTCTTACAATTTTAAAAAATTAGTGATTAATAAATTAAATTAAATTATTATGATTAATTTTTATAATTATATTTATATTTGTAAATAACAATATATGTTAAATAATTTTTACTAAAATGCATCCGAGAGGACTTGAACCCCTGGCCTCTCGGTTCGTAGCCGAGTGCTCTATCCAACTGAGCTACGGATGCAAAAACGGTGAGAGAGGGATTCGAACCCTCGATGCAAATTAATTACATACTCCATTAGCAGAGGAGCGCCTTAATCCGCTCGGCCATCTCACCTATATTTAAAAGGCAAAAATAATACTTATTATTAAAAGCATTTTTTATGTTATTTTAAATTTTTTGATAATATCATAAATATTTTTTTAAACATAGATTTTAAATCTATTAAATTTACTACTCCTACAGCTTCTGCAAAATAAGAATTTCCCCCGCCTTTTATAGATTTTATTTCTTTAAAATATGATATAATCTCTTTTGCTGTTATTATATTAACTAAATTATTAGTTACTCCTGTTACAATATATAAGTTATCTTTTTTGATCGAAGCCAAAATAACAATCCCATTTTTTAAATTTGTTTTTACTTTATTTAAAATTTCTCTTAATATAATTTTATCAATCTCTTCATTAAAATAATCCATTATTATTTCAAAATTATTAATTTTTTTAATTTTATTAAAAATCAATTTTATATAATTTTTTATTATTTTATTTTTTAAATTTTTATTTTTTTTCTCTAGAATTTTTAAGTTCTCTGTTATTTTTTCTATTTTATTAACAATTTCATTAGAATTACTTTTTATTAAAGAACTAATAGTGTTAATATCATTAAATTTTTTTTGTATGAATGCAATTGCAGTTTCTCCTGTTATTGCTTTTATTCTATAAGTGTCAGAGGAAATTTTAGAAAAATTAGTTATAACAAAACATCCGATATCTCCTGTTCTATTAGCATGAGTTCCTCCACATAATTCGATAGAAAAATCTCCAATATTTAATACTCTAACTAAATCTTTATATTTATTTTTAAATAAAGCTTTAGCTCCAATTTTTAATGCATTTTTTAAATCCATATTGTTAGAATGAATAATTACATTATCTCTAATTTTCTCATTTATTATATTTTCAATTTCATTAATTTTTTCTATATTAATTTTTTTACCATAAGAAAAATCAAAACTTAAATATTTTTCACATATTAAAGAACCTTTTTGAATAATATTTTTATCTAATAAACAATTTATAGCATAATGTAATAAATGAGTTGAAGAATGATTTAAAGAAATTTTATTTCTTTTTATTTTATTTACATATGCAGTTATTTTATTATTTATTTTTAATATACCTTGAATAACTTTTCCATAATGGTAAAAATAGTTTCCTAACTTTTTAGTATCAATTACTGAAAAAACTCCATCTTTAGATTTTATTTCTCCAGAATCTCCAACTTGTCCTCCAGATTCACCGTAAAATGGTGTTTTATCTAAAATAATAATTCCTTCTTGATTTTCTTTTATTTCTTTTATTTCTTCTTTTAAATTATATATATTTAATATTTGAGATTCACATTTTAAATAAGAATATCCACAAAATTTTGTACAATAATTATTTAATAATTTTAAATTAAATTTATTAAAACAACTATTTTTATAAGATTTATTTTTTTGCTCGTTCATGGCATGAAAAAAACCTTTTTCATCAACATTTATTTTATTTTTTATACATATATCATTAGTAAGATCTATTGGAAATCCAAATGTATCATGTAACTTAAATGCTATTTCTCCTTTTAAAATATTATTTTTTATTTTTTTTAAATTTTTATTTAGGAAAATCATTCCCTTTTTTATAGAAAAGAAAAAAATTTTTTCTTCTTCTTTAATTATGTTTTCTATTTCTTTTTTCTTTTTTATAATTTTAGAATCGATATAGCTCATTATATTAATAGCAGGGGATACAAGTTTATAAAAAAAACAACTTTTATTTAATATATAATTTCCATGAAATATAGCTCTTCTTATAATTCTTCTTAAAACATACCCTCTTCCTTCTTTTGAAGGAATGACTCCATCATAAATTAAAAAAATTGCAGAACGTATATGATCGGCAATTATTCTTAAAGAATAATTTTTGATGTTTTTTATCTCTATTATTTTTGAAATTTCATATATAAGTTTTTTAAATAAATCTATACTATAATTAGAGTTAACTTTTTGTAAAACACATGATATTCTTTCCAACCCCATTCCAGTATCAATAGAAGTTATTGGTAAACGAGATAATTTTCCATTTAGATGCAAATTAAATTGCATAAATACTAGATTCCAAATTTCTATATATTCTTCATCATAAATTTTTATATTTTTATAATTTATTGATTTTCCAAAAAAATAAAATATTTCTGAACATGGACCGCACGGTCCAGTATCTCCCATTGTCCAAAAATTATCTGAATTGTATAATATATTGTTTTTATCTTTTATAAAAATTATGTTTTTAGGATTAATATTGGTTTTTTCAACCCATAAATTATATGATTCAATATCTTTGTAATATATTGTAACTATTAATTTTTCTTTAGATAAATCAAACCATTTTTTACTAGTTAATAGCTCCCAAGCGAATTGAATGGTGTCAGATTTAAAATAAGACCCAAAACTAAAATTTCCTAACATTTCAAAAAAAGTATGATGACGATTAGTTTTTCCTATCATGTTTAAATCATTATGCTTTCCTCCAACCCTAATGCATCTTTGAGCAGTTGCTACTCGAATATATTTTGGTTTTTTAAAACCAAGGAATATATCTTTAAATTGATTCATGCCAGAATTAGTGAATAGCAAAGTTTTATCATTATCTGGTATTAATGTACTACTATCCATTATTTTATGTTTTTTTTCATAAAAAAAATTTAAAAATATATTTCTTATTTCTGTTGTTTTTTTCATAATAAAAATATCTTTTGAAATAAAATTTATAAAATAAAAATTAAATTATAAAAATAAATAAATTTTTTAATCAAAAATATTTAATGATATTTTTTAAAAACTTATTTAATCAAATTAATTTCTCTGATTTTTCTAGAAATTTCTTTAGAAATATTTGGATTGTTTTTTAAAAAATTGCATGCATTATTTTTTCCTTGTCCTATTTTATTTTTATTATAACTATACCATGAACCTGATTTTTCAATTATATTATGATTAACTCCTAAAGTGATTAATTCTCCTTCAGTGTTTATTCCATTTCCATATAAAATTTGAAATTCTGCTTGCCTAAAAGGAGCAGATATTTTATTTTTTACTACTTTTACTCTAGTTTCGTTTCCTATAATAATATCTCCATCTTTAATAGTTCCAATTTTTCTAATATCCAATCTTACTGAAGCATAAAATTTTAAAGCGTTCCCTCCAGTAGTAACTTCAGGGCTACCAAATATAGTTCCTATTTTAACTCGAATTTGGTTGATAAAAATCAAAAGAGTATTGGCATTTTTAAGATTTCCTGCCAGCTTCCTCATTGCCTGGCTCATCATTCTAGCCGCTAATCCTAAATGTAAATCGCCTATTTCTCCATCTATTTCAGCTTTTGGAGTCAACGCTGCCACAGAATCTACTATAATAAGATCTACTGCTCCTGATCTAGTTAATGAATCACAAATTTCTAAAGCTTGCTCTCCATTATCAGGTTGAGAGCATAATAAATTATTAATATCTACTCCTAGATTTTTAGCATATATTGGATCTAAAGCATGTTCAGCATCTATAAATGCACATATTTTACCCTTTTTTTGTGCTTCATAAATAACTTCTAATGTTAATGTTGTTTTTCCAGAAGATTCAGGACCGTAAATTTCAACAATTCTTCCCATTGGAAGACCTCCTGTGCCTAAAGCAATATCTAAAGACAAAGACCCTGTAGAAATAGTTTCTATATCCATAGATCTATTTTCTCCAAGAGTCATTATAGATCCTTTTCCGAATTGTTTTTCAATTTTATCTAAAGCTTTTTCTAAAGCTTTTTTTTTATTGTTTTCAATTATCATTTAATTCCTCAAAATAATGTATATATAAAAAAATTATTTTGTATTTTTTATAAAAAAATTTTATATTTAATTTTATTTTTTATAAATTTTATTTAAAATAATTTTTATATATTAAATTTTAAATTAATTATGAATTATATTTGTGAAAAAATTAAATATAAAAAATTAATAAGCCCAAAAAAATTAAAAAAAATTTTTAAAATAAAAAAAGAAGAAGAATTTTTTGTTTTAAGATCTAGAAAAACTATTAGTAATATTATTAATAAAAAAGACAATAGAAAATTAATTATATGTGGTCCTTGCTCTATTCATGATATAGAATCCACAATTGAATATGCAAGAAAATTAAATATTTTGTACAAAAAATTAATAGATAAAATATATATTGTAATAATGATACGTTATGAAAAAAAAATAAATTTTTCAGAATGGAAGGGAATGATTTATGATCCATATTTGAATGGATTACATGATATTAATCATGGATTAAAAGTTATTAGAAATTTGTTAATTAAGTTAATAAAAATCAAACAACCTATAGCAATAGATATATTGAATCCATTTTTTTATTATTATTTCGATGATGTTATTAGTTGGGCATCTATTGGATCTGATCTAATAAATTCTCAAATTAGTTTAGCATTTTCGTCTAATTCATCAATCCCAATAGGTTTTAAAAATAGTTCAGATGGAAATATAGAAAATACTTTAAATGCAATTATAAAGTATTCTAAAATTAATGAATTTATTGGAATAAATGAAAGTGGAAAATCTTGTATTATAAGAAGCCCAGGAAATATTAATAATCATATTATATTAATAGGTGGAAATTTTCCAAATTATTTTCTTCAAAATATATATGATTGCAAAAAAAGAATGAAGAATTCTAGAATTACTACATCTATAATGATAGATTGCAACAATGGAAATTATTATAAAAATTATAATGATCAAATAGAAGTAATTAAATCATGTATTAAGTTTTTAAAAAAAAATAATAAAATAATTATAGGACTAATAATAAAAAGCTATATTAATTCTGGAAATCAGAAGTTTATTTTTCCTAAAAATAAAATAAAATATGGATTATCAATAACCAGTCCTTGTATTAATTTAAAAGATACTAAACTTTTTTTACATAATTTATATGAATCAATAAATATATAAAAAACTAATTTAAATAATTGATTTTTCAAATAAAATTTGAATAAAATTTATTTTTTAATTATATTTTATTAATTAATAAAGTTATAATATTCTATAATATCTTTTATTATCAAAACTGGCATATTATATTTTTTAGAAAAATTTATTATTTCTGGCATTCTAGCCATAGATCCATCATCGTTCATTACTTCACATATAACTCCTGCTGGTTTTAGCCCTGCTAATTTTGTTAAATCTACTGCAGCTTCTGTATGACCGGCTCTGCTTAAAATTCCTCCTGGATGTGCTTGTAATGGAAAAACATGACCTGGACGATTTAAGTCATCTGGTTTTGCGTTATCTTTTATTGCTGTTTTTATAGTAATTATACGATCGTATGCAGATACACCTGTGGTAATTCCATAAGCTGATTCTATACTTACAGTGAAAGCAGTTTTATATTTACTATTATTTTTTTTTACCATCATTGGTAAATTTAATATTTTACATTTTTCTTTAGTTAAACATATACATACTATTCCGCTTCCAAACCTAATAGCTAAAGCCATCTGATTAACCGTCATATTTTCTGCAGCAAATATCATGTCTCCTTCGTTTTCTCTATTTTCATCGTCTAATACTAAAATCCCATTCCCTCTCTTTAAAGATTGTAAAGCATTTTTTACCCTCTGAACTGGATCACCAAATTCAGACAAAAGTTTTTTATTCATTGTTTAATTCCTCTACTAATATTTGATATTAAATATATTTTATATTTAAAGTACTAAAATTATTTGTCTGAATATAAACTTTTTGAAAATATATTTATAGTAAAAGAATATACCTTTAAATTTATTTTTTTTCAATAAAAAATAAAATATAAATTGTTTTTTATTATTAATTAAAATATTTTTACATTTAAAATTTATTTTTTTTAATTAAAATTATTAATGATTTAAATATTAAAATATATATTTATTATTAATTTTATAAATAAAAAAACAAAATTATAAATAAATTTTTTATTTTATTTTTAAAGTTTATAATAAAACTTAATTTGATTAAATTAATATTTTTTAAATAAAAATTTTTATTAAAAATATGAAAAAATATTTAGTTGGTGGAGCAGTAAGAGACGGTTTATTAAACATGCCAATAAAAGAAAAAGACTGGGTGGTAGTTGAATCAACTCCAGAAGAAATGATTAAATTAGGATATAAACCTGTAGGTAAATCTTTTCCTGTATTTTTACATCCTAAAAGCCATGAAGAACATGCTCTAGCTAGAACAGAACGTAAAAATGGATATGGTTATAAAGGATTTAAATTATATACTTCTTCTAAAATTACTCTTGAAGAAGATTTAAAAAGAAGAGATCTTACTATCAATGCTATAGCAAAAGATAAAAATGGAAATTTGATAGATCCATATGGAGGGATAAAAGATTTATATGAAAAAAAATTAAAACATATTTCAAATTCTTTTAAAGAAGATCCATTAAGAGTTCTTAGAACAGCTAGATTTGCAGCATATTTGTTTCATTTAAATTTTTTTATTGATTCAAAAACTTTAAAAATAATGTCTGAAATGATTGATGAATTATTTTTTATTCCAGTAGAAAGGATATGGCTAGAGACAAAGAAAGCTCTTCTTTGCAGGAATCCACATGTTTATTTTAAAGTTCTTTTAAAATGCGGTGCATTAAAAAAAATATTTCCTGAAATTGAAAATTTATTTCACATAAAATCTTTTTATAATAAAAATATAAATTTAGGATCTCTTACTTTGAGAGCTCTTTATGAATCATCATTAATTTCAAATGAAATAAAAATAAGATTTTCAATGTTATGTCATAATTTTGATAAATTTAACAGCAATAATAAAAAAAATTCCTTTTATTGCAATAAAATAAACGGAAACTTAATTTTAAATAAAATTTGTAAACGTTTAAAATTATCAAATGAAATAAAAAAGTTATCAAAAATAGCTTTGGATCACCATGATACTTTATATAAAATTTTTTTTATCAGTGCAAAAATGGTAATAAAATTTTTAAATGATATTAATGCTTGGAAAAATCCAAAAATAATAGATGATTTAATAATAATAAGTAAATCTTATGGAATTAGCATTGGATATAAAAAAAAATCAATGCATAAACAAGAAAAATTTATAAAAAATTTATACAAAAAATTAAATTCAATAAAAACAAAAGATATAATAAAAGATGGATTTATAGGGATAAACATAAAAAAAGAACTTATGAAAAGAAGAGAAAATATTATTTATAATGATTTTATTATATACAAATAAAATATGTTTATTTGATATTTAAAAAAATTATATTAATATAGTACTATTTAAATTTATAAATATAAAAAAATGACAAAAGAAGAAAATATAGAAATGCAAGGAATAGTCCTTGATACACTTCCAAATACTATGTTTAAAGTAGAATTAGAGAATAAACATGTTGTTTTAGCTCATATATCAGGAAAAATGAGAAAAAATTATATAAGAATATTAACTGGTGATAAAGTTACGGTTGAATTAACTCCTTATGATTTAAGCAAAGGAAGAATAATTTTTAGAAGTCGTTAATTGTTAAATTAATAAAATGGTTTATTTTTAAATCTATTAATAAAAAAATAAAATGAAATTAAATATTTTAAAAATAGCTACTAGGACTAGTCCTTTGGCAATGTGGCAAGCAAATTATGTAAAAAAAAACTTTTACACTATCATCCAAAGCTAAATATTAAACTTGTACCTATTTTAACTACAGGAGATTTAATAAACAAAATAAGAAATAATATAACAAATGAAAAAGGATTATTTATAAAAGAACTAGAAAAATCTTTATTAAAATATCAATCAGATATTGCAGTCCATTCTATGAAAGATTTTTCATCTTCTTTTTTAGATAGTTTAGGGTTAGCAGCAATTTGCAAAAGAGATGATCCAAGAGATGCAATAGTAAGTAATTATTATAACAATATTATATCTCTTCCTAATAATGCTAAAGTTGGTACTTCTAGTTTGCGTCGTAAATGTCAGCTGCTATCTATACGTCCTGATTTAAAAATATTTCCTTGTAAAGGAAATATACACAGTAGATTAAAAAAACTTAACCAAGGAGTTTTTGACGCTTTGATATTAGCAACTGCTGCATTAAAAAGATTAAAAATTAACGAACAAATGTATACTCCTATAGATCCGTCATATTTGTTACCAGCCATGGGCCAGGGATCTATAGCCATTCAATGCAGATTATATGATAATAAAATAATTGATATTGTTAGAAATATAAACAACAAAAAAACTGCTTTATGTATTAATTCTGAAAAAATTGTAGTATCTATGCTTGGCACAGGTTGCAGAGTTCCAATTGGTAGTTACGCAAAAATTGAAAATAAAAATACAATATGGATAAGAGCATTGGTTGGATCTATAGATGGATCTAATATAATTCGTAGCGAGGGAAAATCTTGCGTGTCTAATGCAGAAAAATTAAGCAAAAAACAAGTAAAAAATTTAATTAATCTTGGAGCAAAAAACATTCTTAAAAAATTCAAATGACAATATTAATTACAAGGCCTTATCCACATGGACAACATCTTATAAACATGATTAGAAAAAATGGCAAAGAAGCTTGGTATTTGCCTTTAATTTATTTTACATCTGGAATAGGTTTATTATCCCTTACTAACTTTTTTAAAAAATTACAGGAAAAAGATATTATATGTTCACTTTCTCCAAGGGCAACTAAATACGCTAATTATCAAATTTTATTAGAAAAATGCAATTGGCCTAAAAAAATAAATTACTATGCTATAGGAAAAACTAGTGCATTTTATTTAAGTAAATACAGTAAATGCAAAGTTATTTATCCTAAATTAACAGAAAATAGTGAAAATTTATTAGATTTAATATCAAAAGAGGATGTTAAAAAAAAAATATTAATTTTGAAAGGAAATAATGGACGTAAATTTTTAGAAAATAAATTAAAGTTATATGGAGCTTATATAATAAATGTTGAATGTTACAAAAGAAATTTCATTAAATACAATAAATATGATTATTTGAAAAAAATTATAAATTTAAAAATTAATACTTTAGTTGTAACTAGCTCAGAAATTTTACATCAATTGCATAATAATATTCCTTTAAATTATATAAATTTTTTTTTAATTAATTTTAAGTTAGTCGTAGTTAGCAAAAGAATAAGTGATATAGCAGATAATTTAGGATGGAAAAATATAATAGTTTCCAAATCTTCTAAAAACAAAGATATAATTCAATCTTTATTATAAAAATATTTAATAATTAAAATGTTATGTAAGATAAATTGCGCCCTACAGGAGTTGAACCTGTGACCCACGGCTTAGAAGGCCGTTGCTCTATCCAGCTAAGCTAAGGGCGCATATAAGCATTATACTAAAAAAAAAACATTAAATCTATATAGATTATTTTTTTGTTAAAATCTTTATAAAAATATTATTTTGCACAACTTGTTGATAATTTATAAATTTAATGATTAAGTATTTATTATATATTATAAAAATCATTATTATTATATGATCGCAAAAGTAATTAATGGTAAAAACATTGCTAAAAAAATTATTAGTAAAATTAATTTGAAAATAAAAAAATATTCTAAACTAGGAATGAGACCAGCATCATTGGCAATGATTAATGTAGGAAATAATCCAGCTTCTAAAATTTATATATCTAATAAAGAAAAGATATGCAAAAAAATAGGACTAATATCTTATTTATACAATTTTTCGAAAAATATATCAGAAATAGATTTAATTAATTTGATAATAAAGCTTAATAAGAATAATTTAATTGATGGTATTTTAGTACAACTTCCTTTGCCCAAAGAAATAAATAAATTAAATGTATTAGAAAAAATAATTCCAAAAAAAGATGTAGATGGATTTCATCCATATAATATAGGAAGATTATGCCAGAGAAAACCTACTATAGTACCATGTACCCCTAAAGGAATAATAAGATTATTAAAGTATTATAAAATAAATCTTTTAGGATTAAACGCAGTTGTTGTTGGTGCATCTAATATAGTTGGTCGTCCTATGAGTTTGGAATTATTGCTAGAAGGATGTACGGTCACAATAACTCATAGATTTACTATTAATTTAAAAAAATATATTGAAAATGCTGAACTTCTTATTGTTGCAATAGGAAAAGCGGAATTCATTCCTGGTTCTTGGATTAAACCAGGCGCAATAGTTATTGACGTAGGGATTAACAGATTAAAAAGTGGAAAAATAGTAGGAGATGTTAATTATGAGGATGCCATAGAAAAAGCTTCTTACATTACTCCTGTTCCTGGAGGTATAGGTCCAATGACTATTGCCATGTTGATAGAAAACACTATGCAAATCTATATAAATAATTATTGATTATTAATGAAAATAATAAAATTTTACAATTTAAACCATTTAGTTCCTTGTATTGTATCTTCTAGGCAAACTCCGATATATTTTAGTTTTTTTCTTTCTTCGTCTGCTTTTTCCCATTGTTTTAATTTTCTATAATTTTCTCTCTTTTTTATTATAGATTTTATTTTATTTATTTTATCTTTTGAAAATTTTAATTTATTGTTTAAATAAGAATCTGGATTTTCATTCAAAATTCCAATTATATTAGATAAATTTTTTAAAACAGTGGATAACTGATTAGCTTTTTCTGGATTTTTATTTTTAAAATAATTAATTTGTCTAGATATAGAAAATAATACAGAATATGCTTTTGGAGTGTTAAAGTCATCATTCATTGCATCTATAAATTTAGATGTAAATTTTTCTTTTATTGGTAAATTATAAAAATAATTTGTATTATGCAAAGATCTATAAAGTCTTTTTACAGCAGATTTAGATTTTTCCATGTTATCTACGCTATAAGTGATTTGACTTCTATAATGAGAAGAAGTTAAAAAATATTTAAGAGTATCAGCATCATATTTTTTAACTATTTCTCTAATTAAGCAGGAATTTCCTAAAGATTTAGACATTTTTTCTTTTTTAAACATAACCATTCCAGTATGAACCCAAAAATTTACATTAAATTTTGAATTAGCGCATTTAGATTGAGCTATTTCATTTTCATGATGAGGAAATATTAAATCAGACCCTCCTCCATGTATATCAAAAATATTGCCCAATGTTTTATCGCTAATAGCAGAACATTCTATGTGCCATCCAGGTCTACCATGCCCCCATGGGGATTTCCAACTTGGCTCATTTGGTTTTGACATCTTCCATAAAACAAAGTCTTTTTCTTTTTTTGTTTTAAAATTAATTTTATTTTTTTTGTTGTTTAATAATTGTTTTTTTTCTTCAAATCTTTTTGATAATTTTCCATAATCTCTATATGTAGATATGTCAAAAACAACATCTCCAGTTTTTGAAATATATGCGTGTTTTTTTTCTAATAAAATCTTAATCATTTCTAATATGTCTGAAATATGATTCGTAACACGCGGTTCATTATTTGGAGGCATTATATTTAATGAATTTAAATCATATTTCATTTCTTTTATCATGAAGTCAGACAATAAATTATATTTTTCTTTTTTATGAAAAGCTTTATTAATAATTTTGTCATCAATATCAGTAATATTTCTAATATAATTTGTTCTGTATCCTTTATATTGAAAATATTTTATCATTATATCAAAAAATACTAATGTTCTAGCATGACCAATATGACATAAATCATATGGAGTTATTCCGCATACATAAACATTTACTATATTAGAATTTATAGGTTTGAATTTTTCTTTTTTATTTTTTAATGTATTAAAAATTTTCATCATCTTGTTTATTTTTAAAATAAATATAGATATTTTCTAAATAAGTTATTATTATTACTTAAATTGATAATTATAACAAATTATTGATACATTTTAAAAAATTTTTAAATATGTATTTATATATTAAAATTTAATTTTTATAAAAATGAGCACATTATTTGTTTCAGATGTTCATCTATCTGAAAAAAATCCTAAATTAACAGATTTATTTTTTTATTTTTTAAAAAATAAAGCAATTCTATCACGCTCTTTATATATTTTAGGAGATTTATTCGAAACATGGGTGGGAGATGATAATATTACATATATTTCAAAAGAACTAGCAAATATAACAAATTATTTAGCAGATAATGGAACATCTTGTTATTTTATCAAAGGAAATAGAGATTTTTTAATAGGAAAATCTTATTTTAAATCATCTAAAATTACTTTGCTGCCGTATAAAAAAATTATAAACATAAATAAGCAATCTATTATTATTTTACATGGAGATACGCTTTGCTTGAATGACAAAAATTATCAAAAATTTAAAAAATTAGTCAATCAAGATTGGTTGCAAAAATTCTTTTTAAAGCTACCTTTATGTGCTCGAATCAAAATAAGTAATTTAATTATAAACAAAAGAAAAAAATTAAATTTAAAAAGAATGAACTATTTAACAAAAATAAATAAAGAATATATAAAAAAAATAATGGAACAAACAAATACTAATATAATGATTCATGGACATATTCACATGCCAAAAGTACACGTTTTACCAAATAGAAAATATAGAATTGTTTTAGGAATGTGGAATAAATCAGGTTCTATATTAGAAATAAATAAAAAATTATCATTAATTAAATTTTCTAAATTATACTGTTCTTATACTTCGTATCCATTAAAATATTAACTTTTAAAAAGTTTTATTAATTTAAAATATTATTTGTTTTATTAAATTTCAAAAACATGAATAAAAACAATAAAGTAGCAATTATTATGGGCTCTAAAAGCGATTGGAATACATTGAAACATGCATCTAATGCTCTAAAAGATTTAAAAATTAAATTTACTACACATATTATTTCTGCTCATAGGACTCCAGATAAATTATTTGAATTTGCTGAACAAGCTAAAAAAAATGGTTACTGTGTGATTATTGCTGGAGCTGGTGGAGCAGCTCATTTACCAGGAATGTTAGCATCTAAAACATTAATACCAGTTTTAGGAGTTCCTGTAGAAAATAGTCCTTTGAATGGATTAGATAGTTTATATTCTATAGTACAAATGCCATCTGAAGTTCCAGTAGGAACTTTAGCTATTGGAAAATCTGGTGCTATTAATTCCGCTATACTAGCTTCTCAAATTTTATCATTAAATGATTACGAATTATATATTAGATTAAAATTGAGAAGAAAAGAAAAAGAAAATCAAATATTAAATTATGAGAACTCAATTTTATAAAAAAATAGTTTATGTGATTGGAAATGGACAATTATCAAAAATGTTATTTCAAGCCGGATATTTTTTGGGAATTAAGATTATTTCTATAAGCGAAAAAGATAAATTAAAAAACTTTAATTATATAAGTAATAATAACATAATTACAGCTGAAATTGAAAACTGGAAAGAAACAAAATTAATTAATTATTTGCATAAAAATAATAAATTTATTAATTATAATATATTAATATCATTAAGAGATAGATTAAATCAAAAAAAATTATTCGATAAATTAAAACTACCTACAGCTACATGGAAATTATTAAAATCACCATTAAATTGGAAAAAAACTTTTGAAAAATTGGGTGATACTATAATAATGAAATCTAGAATCGGAGGGTATGACGGTAAAAATCAATATATAATAAACAAAGATAAAGAAATTGAACTTGATAATAATTATTACAATAATTTTATTTTAGAAAAAAAAATCAAATTCGCAGAAGAATTATCAATAATTGGAGCTAGAAATAATAAAGGAAGAAAAGTATTTTATCCAATTACATTTAATTTACATGATTCTGGGATATTAAGATGTAGTATTCCATACATTCATAAAAGGCATAATTTGCAAAAACAAGCTGAACAAATGTTGGGATCTTTAATGAAATTTACAAATTATATTGGAGTTATGGCAATGGAGTTTTTTTTATTTGAAAATAATTTAATAGTAAATGAAATCGCTCCCAGGGTTCATAATAGCGGTCATTGGACGCAAAATGGATCTTCAATAAGTCAATTTGAACTTCATTTAAGATCAATATTAAATCTTCCAATCCATACTCCAAAAATATATTTTTCTTCTATAATGATAAATATCATTGGACATAAAATTGATATAATTTTCTTAAAAGATCCTTTGCTTCATATATATTGGTACAATAAAAAAGTAAAACATAATAGAAAAGTAGGGCATATAAATATTATTTCAGATAAATATAATAAAATTAAAAAAAGTTTATTAATTTTAAAAGAAAAGTTACCATTAGAATACAAAAAATATTTATTGTGGTTAATAAAAAAAATAAAAGAAATAAATTAAAAATATAAATTTAATAAAACAAAGGAGATAAAATTGATACCAAAAGTATCTAAAATAATACCTTGGATTAAAGATAACAAAAAATTTTTAAAAAAAACATACAAAGGAATAGAAAGAGAATCTCTGAGAATTGATATTGATGGCAATATTTCAAAAAAACCACATCCAATAATTTTTGGATCTCCTCTTACTCATAATTGGATTACAACTGACTTTTCAGAATCTCTTTTAGAGCTTATCACTCCAGTAAGTAATAGTAAAAAATATACTATAAATTTCTTAAATGATTTACATATTTTTATAATAAAAAATTTAATTAATGAAAATTTATGGCCAATGAGCATGCCATGTAAAATTAATAACGATTCTTCTATTATAATAGCGCAATATGGAAATTCAAAATTAGGAAGAACAAAAACAATATATCGTAATGGATTGAAAAATAGATATGGTGCTAAAATGCAAATAATATCAGGAGTACATTACAATTTTTCTTTTCATAAAGATTTTTGGAAAAAATATAATAATTTTTATAAAATACAAGACAAATTTTCATCCATAGGTTATTTTAATTTAATAAGAAATTATTATAGATTTGGATGGATTATTCCATATTTTTTTGGAGCTTCTCCAATAGCTCATTCTTCCTTTTTTAAAGGATTAAATACTGATCTTATATTTAAGAAAAATAAATTTGGAGATATATATTTACCTTTCTCTACTTCTTTGAGATTAAGCGAAATAGGATATATTAATAAAGTTCAAAAAAAAATAAAATTAAAATTTAATAATATTGAAGAATATGTTGATATTGTTAAAAAAGCCATGAAAACACCATATTTAAATTATAAAAAAATTGAATTAAAAAACAATGAAAAAAATCTGCAAATTAATGTAAATTTATTACAAAAAGAAAATGAACTATATTCTCATGTTAGACCAAAAAGATCATTAAATAAAAATAAATATAAATTAGAAGATTTGATTTACAAAGGAATTGAATACATAGAAATACGTTCTTTAGATGTAAATCCATTTTCTCCTATAGGTATAAAAATAAATCAAATATATTTTTTAGATATTTTTCTTATTTGGTGTATATTAATAGAATCTCCAAAAATAAACGATGAAGAATTGAGATCTATTAATGAAAATTGGAATCGTGTTATTCTATATGGAAGAAATCCTAAAATAAAATTAATTAATTTTTTTAAAAAAAAAGAAAAAAAATTATCTGAAATTTTAAAGTTTATATTAAATGATCTACAAATTCTCGTAGAGAGTTTAGCATTTAAAAAAAATAATAAAATTTATCAAAAAATCTTTTTTGATTTACATAAAATGACAGATAATCCAAACAAAACTTTATCTGGAAAATTATTAGAAGAAAGTATAGAATATGGTGTTGAAAGATTGGGATTAGATATGTCTAAATCTCATAAGATAAACATAGAAAATAAAAAATTAAAAGTAATTAATTATCAATCTTTGATTAAAGAAGCAGAAAAATCTATAAAAGAACAAATTGTTCTTGAAAAGAATGAAACATAAAAATTATTTTTATTAATTTTTAAAACTTAAACAATTTATAATTACACACTAAAATGATTTTTGAAAATTTATCTAATAAATTATATAAAATTTTTTATAAAATTAAAGAGAAAGGTCGTTTAACATCTGAAAATATAAATGACACTTTGCGACAAGTGAGAATAGCTCTTTTAGAAGCAGACGTAGCTCTAGTTGTAGTTCAAAAATTTATTCAAGAAATTAAAAAAATTTCATTAGATAAAAAAATAAATAATTATCTCACTCCAGGACAAGAATTTATCAAAATTGTACAAAAAGAATTAATAAAAATAATAGGTAGTAAAAATAATAATTTAAATTTTTGTTCTGGCAGATCTGTTATTTTTTTGATAGGATTGCAAGGAAGTGGAAAAACAACTACTACTGGAAAATTAGCAAAATATTTAAAAGAAAAAAACAAAAAGAAAGTTTTAACTGTTTCATCGGATGTTTACAGACCAGCAGCTCAAAAGCAATTAGAATTAGTATCAAAATCTGCAAATGTAGATTGCTTTCTATCGGAAAATTTATATAAAACTCCATATGAAATAGTTAAATCTGCAATGAATAAATCAAGTTTATATGATGTGTTGCTTATAGACACAGCTGGATTTTCTCATACTAATAAAAAAATGATAAAAGAAATACAATTATTGCAAAGTATTTCATCTCCCTCAGAAACATTATTTATAGTAGATTCTATGATGGGGCAAGATTCTATTAACAGTATTAAAACATTTAACGAAAAATTTTCTTTGACAGGGGTGATACTAACAAAATTAGACGGAGATTCAAGAGGAGGAATAGCTCTATCAATAAAATACATAACTGGAAAACCAATAAAATTTATTGGTACAGGAGAAAAAATAGATACATTAGAAATATTTTCTCCTGAAAAATTATCTAAAAAAATATTAGGAATGGAAAATATTTTTTCTATAATAAATGATGTAGAAATTAAAATAAATAAATATAAAAAAGAAAAAATTAAATATAAAAAAAATAAAAAATTTGACTTGACAGATTTTTTATTACATTTAAATCAAGTTAAAAAAATAGGGGGAATAAATAAAATTGTAAATCAATTTTCTATTATGTCTAATATTTCACCTAAAATAAATAACAAAATTTGTGTAAAAATGGAAGCAATAATAAATTCTATGACCGTTAAAGAGAGAATAAATCCAAATATTATAAAAAGATCTAGAAAAAAAAGAATAGCACATGGATCTGGAACAACAGTACAAGATGTAAATAATTTATTGAAACAATTTAATGAAATGGATCGTTTATTTAAACAAATAAAAAATAATGGTTTAATAAATACTATGAAAAAAATAAAAAATTTAATTCCATTCAAATTTAAAAAAAATTAATATTTAAAAGATTATTTTTTATCTAAAACTCTTATAAGAAGAAAAATATGGTTATTATTCGTTTATCTAGAAAAGGTTCCAAAAACAAACCATTCTACCAAATAGTAGCAAGTGATAATAGAAAACCTAGAGATGGTAAATTTATTGAAAAATTAGGTTTTTTCAATCCTATATCTATAGAAAAATCTAAAAAAATTTTTATAAAAACAGATAGAATAAATTTGTGGATGTCTAAAGGAGCCAAATTATCTGATAGAGTAAAAAATTTATTGCATAAATATAAAAAGTAGTTATTTATATGAATAAAAATCTTATTTTAGTAGGTAAAATATGTTCTCCTTTTGGAATAAAAGGATGGATTAATATTATATCTTTTACAGAAAAAAAAAAGATATACTTAAATATCAACCATGGACATTGACCAAAAATAACTTTTGTAAAGAAATATGTATTTCTCAATGGAAATTACACTATAATAAAATTATAGTAAAAATAAAAAACATTAATAATAGATCACAAGCATTTATTTTTAAAAATTTAAAAATTATGATTTTTTGTGATCATCTACCTGATCTTGGAAATAAGCAATATTATGTTAAAGATATAATAGGATTAAGAGTTATAAATACGAAAAATATAATATTAGGAAATGTAATTGATATAATAAATACTAAATCTAATGATGTTTTATTAGTTCTTGGCAAAGAATTTAATAATAAAAAAAAAGAATATTTGATACCTTTTATAGAAAAAACAGTAATTAAAGAAGTAAATATAATATCTAAAATTATTTTAGTAGATTGGAATAAAAATTTTTAAAACAAAATTTATTAATAATATGAAAATTGGAATTATTACTATTTTTCCAGAAATGTTTTTTTCTTTCATGGATTATGGAATTACAAATAGAGCATTGAAAAAAAATCTTTTAACATTAAAATTCTTGAATCCTAGAAATTTTTCTTCTGATAAAAGAAAAAAAATAGATAGTAAAATATATGGAGGAGGTTCAGGAATGCTAATGACTATTCAACCTATAAAGGATGCTATTCATCAAGCAAAAATTTATATAGGAAATTTCTCAAAAGTAATTTATTTATCTCCACAAGGAGATAAATTATGTCAATCAAAAGTAATGAAATTTTTAGATTACTCAAATATTATTATAGTTTGTGGAAGATATAAAGGGATAGATGAAAGATTAATTATATCTGAAATAGACGAGGAAGTATCAATAGGAGATTATGTTATAAGCGGAGGAGAATTAGGAGCCATGATATTAATAGACTCCATATCTAGAGTAATACCAGGAGTAATTAAAAAAAAAATTCATATATGACAGATTCCTTTTTCAAAGGATTATTAGGATATCCAGAATATACTAGACCAAAAGTATTTGATAAAATGGAAGTTCCTTCAGTATTATTATCAGGAAATCATAAAAGTATAAAAGAATGGAGATTAAAGCAATCTTTAGGGCGTACTTGGGAAAGAAGACCTGAAATGTTAAAAAACAAAAATTTAACAAACGAAGAAAAAAAATTATTACATGAATTTAAAAATGAATTTTTTTAAAAAAGGATAATAAAAAATGAACCTCATAAACATAATAGAAAACTCTCAAAAAAAGAGCAATATAACTAAACTTTTTTCTGGAGATATTGTAAAGATAAATATTTGGGTGTTAGAAGGAAATAAAAAGAGAATTCAAATATTTGAAGGAATTATAATAGCTATTAAAAATAAAGGAATTAGTTCATCAATAACTGTAAGGAAAATATCTAACGGAGAAGGTGTAGAAAGAATGTTTCCTTTACATTCACCTATAATAGAAAGCATTATTGTTAATAGGCATAGCCTTGTTAGGAAATCTAAATTATATTATTTAAGGAATAAAAAAGGAAGATCTTCTAGAATTAAGCAAAGACTAAAAAAATAATAAATTTTTATTTTAAAAACTTTTTATATTTAACATGTCACTAGGAGTGTTTATGCTAAAACAGTTTTTAATATTTTCAACTGATACGTATATTCTTTTTCCGTACCATAAAATTCTTAGCTGTTCTAAATTTTCCATTTTCTCTAATTTAGAAGAATTATAATTGGAATATAAACGAACAAATTTTGCATAATATGCATATATTCCTACGTGTTTTAAAAAATTATTTTTAATATAATATGAATTATAATTTTCACACCAAGGAATTACAGATCTAGAAAAATACAAAGCATATCCATTTATATCAATAACAACTTTAACTATATTTTTATCGAAAATTTCTTTCTTATTTAATATAGGAATAGCTAGAGTAGATACTATTAAATTTTTTTCTTTTAATTTTTTTGCAACATTAAAAATGTTATCGCTATTTAAAAAAGGCTCGTCTACTTGTAAGTTAACTATTATCTGGTTATCTTTGATTTTAAATTTTTCAATAGCTTCTATTAATCTTTCTGTTCCAGAATTATATTCTTTTTTTGTAAGTAATACTTCTATTCCATTTTTATTTACTAATGAATAAATTTCATTATTATCAGTAACAACAATAACACGAGATGCTCCCGATTTTTTAGCATTTTCTATAGTATGTATAATCATAGGTTTTCCATTAATATTAATTAATGGTTTTTTTGGAAATCTTTTAGAAAAAAATCTTGCTGGTATTATTACAATAAATTCCATTATTTTACCTTTTTTTAATAGGATAACTGGAATCCCTAAGCAAAATTGGAATTCCATCTTTTATTGGAAAAGCTACTGAATCAAATTCACAAATAAGTTCTTTTCTAATCAAATCAAAATTTAATTTTTTATTACAGATTGGACAAGCAATTATATTTAACAATTTTTTATCCATACATCGTCCTATTAACTTATATATTTATAAAATAAATAAAATTTTTTATTCAAAACAAATAAAAATTTTTAAATTTTATTAAAAATATTATTTTTTTTATTTTTAAATTTAAAAATTATTATTTTTTTTTCTACAGAGCTCAAAAGAACTTCTTTGCATTTTTTAGAAAAAAAAACATATATTGGAAGATACCACCAATTAATTTTTGCAAAGTATTTGCATTTAATAGAATCTTTTTCTGTCATTAATAAATGTTCGTTATTTTTGGTCAAAGAAGTTAATATATTTTTATCATATATATAATGATCAGGAAAGCTTATTTCTCTAATTGGTATTATTCCGCTTTTTCTTACCATTGAAAAAAAATTTTTATTATTGCTTATTCCTGATATTAATATAGTAGGAAATAAATCATTTAGTCTTTTTTTGCTTCCATTTAATAAATTAATGACATAATTTTTATGATATAAATTCATTTTAATTATATTTTTATTTCTACAACATCCATTTATTATTACTTTATTCACTTTATTTAATTTTTTTTTGGTTTCTCTCATTGGACCAGCTGGAAGAAGTAAATTATTTCCAAATTTTCTATTATTATCTATTACAATCCATTCTATACATCTTCCCATAGAATGATGTTGTAAACCGTCATCAGAAATTATAATATCTAAATTATAATATTCTAAAAGCATTTTTATAGCTAATATTCTATTTGAACTTACCGCAACTGGAACATTAGATCTTTTATGTATCAAAATTGGTTCATCTCCGCAAATATCATGGGTAAAATTAGAATTTATAATTATAGGAAAATCATATTTTCTTCCATATCCTCTAGATACTACACCTACTTTCCATTTTCTTTTTTTTAATTGTTTAGATAACCATATTACTAGAGGAGTTTTTCCATTCCCTCCTACTGTAATATTTCCTATAACTATAATAGGAATATTAAAGTTATATGTTTTTTTAAAATTACATTTATATAATATATAAATTATTTTAATAACTAAAAAATATATTAAAGAAAATGGATACAAAAAAAACCTCATTATGGTTTTTTTAAACCAAATATAGTTAATAATAGAAATTACATTTATTTTTAAAATATATTTTTTTTTATTGATCCAGCTGTAAACGGTAGATTTGCGCATATACTCCTTTTTTTTCTATAAGTTCATTATGATTTCCGTATTCTATTATTTTCCCTTTTTCTACTAATAAAATCATATCAGATTTTTTTATAGTAGAAATTCTATGTGCTATTACTAGAGAAGTACGATTTTTTCTTATTTTATCAATTGCTTTTTGAACCTTAATTTCTGATTCTATATCTAAAGCAGAAGTAGCCTCATCAAGAATTAATATAGGGCAATCTCTCAATAAAGCTCTAGCTATTGCAATTCTTTGTCTTTGACCTCCAGACAATAAAGTTCCATTTTCTCCTATTATTGTATTTAATCCATGCTTCATTTTTATTATAAAATCCATTGCATAAGCCATATATGCAGCTTTTTCTATTTGATATTTAGAATAAATTTTCTTCTTAGCATAAGCTATGTTATTAGCTATTGTATCATTGAATAAATATATATTTTGTGACACTAAGGCTATTTGATTTCTCAAATTGGATAATTTATATTTTTTTAAATTTATATTATCTAGAAAAATTGATCCTTTGTCTGCTTCATAAAATCTAGTTAATAAATTTACTATAGTAGATTTTCCTGCTCCGGAAGATCCAATTAAAGCTACAGTACATCCGGCTGAAATTTTTATGTTTATATCTTTTAAAGATGGGTTTTCTTTCCCTGGATATGTGAAAGTAATATTTTTAAATTTTATTTCTCCACGAGCACGATTAATATAGCATTTTCCTATATCTTGTTCTTGCTTAATATCAAATATAGAAAATAAAGTTTTACATGCAACCATGCCTTTTTGAAAATTTGCATTTACATTAGTAAGTGATTTCAAGGGTCTCATTAAAGCAATCATTGAAGTAAAAATAACTGTTATAGTTCCAGCTGTTAATTCATCTATTATTTTTGGCAAGCTCGAAATGTATAATATAACAGCTAAAGTGATAGATGAAATAAATTGAATTATTATATCTAAAGTTGAAGATGATATAACTATTTTCATGCTTTGTTGTCTAATAAAATTACTAACATAATTAAATCGATCAATTTCTTCTTTTTGTCCTCCAAAAATTCTAATTTCTTTATGCCCTTTCAGCATCTGTTCTACAATAAAATTAACTTGACCCATATTGTTTTGTATCTTCTTATTTATTTTTCTGAATCTTTTTGATACTTGATTGATAGAAAAGAATACTATTGGTGTTATAATAATTAAAACCGATGATAATTTCCAACTATGAAAAAACATCATAAAAAATAATCCAATAATTAGAGAACCTTCTCTTACTATAGTTATTAAAACGCTAGAAGAAGATGATGCCACTTGTTCTGTGTCATAAGTAATTCTAGATAATAAGGCTCCTGTTGATCTTTTATCGAAAAAAGATACTGGCATATTCATCATATGCCTAAATAAATTTCTTCTTATATTCATAACTACTTTTCCAGATACCCAAGAAATAAAATAACTTGAAATAAATCCACTGCTTCCTCTGGATAGCATCAAAGCAACAATAGCTAATGGCATCCATATTGATATTTTATTTTCAGATGATTTAAAACCATTATCTAGTAGTGGTTTTAAAAGAGATAACATTAATGTGTCGCTTGTAGCGTTAATAATAAGAGCAACAATAGATATAATCAATCCAGATTTAAAAGGAGAAATAATTGGCCATAAACGACAGAAAATTCGCCAAGTAGAAAAATTTTTTTTTAGCATATATATTTTACCTAATAATATATTTTTAAAAAATTTTTAAAATTACTTATTTTTTATATTTTTTAATTAAAAAATATATTTTTAATTTTTAAATTAAATATTTATGAAATTTTATTGAAGGATAATAATTATTAATATTAGATGTTTGTTTTAATTGTATTAAATTATAATTTTATTATAAATTAAATTCTGTTAGTTATAAAATTTTTATATTAAATATTTTTAATAATTTATAATAATATATTATTATTCATTATTAATTTAAAATTAATGTATATATTTATTATTTTTATATTTTAAATATAAAATATTTATTATTATAAATAATTAAAATAAGATATATAATGTTAATATAAATTAAATTTTTTTAATTTTTTATATTTTAAGTTAAAATTTTATAAAAAAATAATAAATTAATTTAATTTAATTCATTTAATTAATTTGCATAATTTATATTTTATATTAAAATGTTTTAATTAATTTTAAATTTTATTTAAAATAAAAATAAAATTATTTTTAATAAATTTAAAATAAATTTAATATATCAAAAAATAAAAAAAAGCAATATAATTTTAAAAAGTTTTATATTATAAATATATAATTTAGAGATATAATATATGAATATATTTTTTGAAAAAATTAATTTTGATTCATCTGCCATTCCTAATTCTCAAAATAACCCATATACCTTATTAATAATGCTTCTTGTTTTTAGCATAATATTTTATTTTATTATTTTAAGGCCTCAACAAAAAAGAGCAAATGCTCATAAAAAATTAATGCTTTCTTTATCCAATGGAGATGAAGTTTTAACTTCTTCTGGATTTATTGGTTATATTTTAAAAATAACAAGTTCTGATTATGTTGTACTAAAACTAAATGAAAATAATTCAGTTTTAATAAAAAAAGATTTTATTACAAGCATTTTACCAAAAGGTACAATTAAGTTGATTAAATGAAAAATTATTTTTATATAATTTTATTTTATTGTTTTAAATAAATTAAATAATTTTTCTTTATCACAAGATCTTCTAATTATGTCTTTAAAAGAAAAATTTATTTTTATGTTTGTATTTATTTTTGTTAATTTATAATATAAAAAAGCTTTTCTTTTATTCTTTTTTAGAGAATAAATAACTTTTTTGCTTTTTATATCAGTTAATTTATCAACTTTTCTTATATTATTATAAATATCCAATAAAGATGGAAACTTATTTAATAATTTTACAGCAGTTTTTTCTCCTATTCTTGGAATACCAGGTATATTATCAGAACAATCTCCAACTAAAGCTAAATAGTCAGCTATAGAACAAGGAAATATTTTATACTTTAAATAAACCTCAATAACGTCATATATCTTATAATTATTAATATTAATTATATTAACATTTGAAGAAACTAATTGCATCATATCTTTATCGTTAGTAAATATAAAAACTTTCTTTCCTTGTTGTTCTAATTTTATGGACATGGTTCCTATTATATCATCTGATTCTATTCCATCTATACAAAAAATAGAAAAACCCATAAAGCTAAGAATATTTTTTATAATTGGAATTTGATGCTTTAAATCTTCTGGCATTTTTTTTCTATTTGATTTATAATTTTTATAGATTTTATTTCTTGATGTATTATGATGTGAATCAAACACTATAGCCACACAGTTTGTGCTGTATAGTCTTAATGTCTTTTTTATCATTTTAATTATTCCGTATATAGCTCCAACTGATTTTCCTGATATATTTTTTATATTTGGAGCTCCAAAATATGCTTTATAAAGATATATAGATCCATCAATTAATATTACGAATTTATCTAACTTTTTCATATAAGACATTATTTTTAACAAAAATTTTTAATAAATAAAAAATAATTTATATACTTTTATTAAGTAAATATTTAATAATTTCAATATATTTATTAGAATATTCTTCTATTGAAGAAGCATAAATTTTATCATTATTAATTACATAACGTCCGTTAATTACTATCGTGGGAACACTTATTATATTTAATTTTTTTAAAAAGAATTCTTGTTTTTTAATAAAACATTTCACTAAAAAACTATTTTTAGCGTATTCGTATTGTTTTTTAGAAATTCCTAATTTATTGAATACAATAAGTATGTCTTCTTTATTTAAAATTTTTTTGTTGTTTTGAACTTCTTGAAATAAAATATCACTAATTTTGTTCTCTACATTAAAAAATGTGGAAATGGCCCATATCAAAGACAAATCCACTGATTTAGGGCCAAAAAAGTTGGTATGATATTTTATAATTTTATCATTTTCTGATATTATATTTCTTATATTTTCATTTATTTTATAAATTGAATTAAATTTATAACAATAAGAACAATAAAAAGAAAAAAACTCTATAATCTTATATTCATCAGATATTATGTAATCTAGCTTATAATATTCTTTACCTTCAGAAGGTATTATTTTAGCATGTCCAAATAAAAATCCTGTATATAAAAAAATTATTAATATTAACTTTTTCATAAAAATTTAATAATGAAATTTTATTTTTAATAAAAAATTCGCCCCGATTTAAATTTCGGGGCGATTTTATATTTTAAATAAATAATGATTCAATAATATTTTTATTATTGAATTACATCATTCCTCCCATTCCTCCCATTCCAGCTCCTGCTCCGCTTAAATCAGGTTTTTCTTCTTTTGGAAGGTCTGTGATCATGCATTCAGTTGTTATCATTAATCCAGCTATTGAAGCTGCATATTGTAAAGCAGATCTAGTTACTTTAGTTGGATCTAAAATTCCCATATCAATCATATTTCCATATACTTCTGTTGCTGCGTTATATCCGGTATTTCCTTCTCCTGCTTTTACTTTATTTGCAATTACAGATGGTTCTTCTCCTGCATTTGCCACTATTTGACGAAGTGGAGCTTCCATAGCTCTTCTAGCAACTCGTATTCCTACGTTTTGGTCTTCGTTTTCACCTCTTAAATTTACAATGCGATTTGCTACTCTTATTAATGCTACTCCTCCTCCTGCTACTACTCCTTCTTCTACAGCTGCTCTGGTTGCATGTAAAGCATCTTCTACTCTAGCTTTTTTTTCTTTCATTTCAACTTCAGTTGCAGCTCCTACTTTTATTACTGCTACTCCACCTGCTAACTTTGCAACTCTTTCTTGAAGTTTTTCTTTATCATAGTCTGAAGTTGCTTCGTCACGCTCTTGATTTATTTGAGAAACTCTACTACTTATCATTGATTTATTTCCTGTTCCATCAATTATGGTAGTAGTGTCTTTTGTAATTACCACTCTTTTCGCTTGACCCATATCTTCCAATGTAGATTTTTCTAAATCTAATCCCATTTCTTCAGAAATGACAGTTCCTGAAGTTAATATAGCTATATCTTGAAGCATGGCTTTTCTTCTGTCTCCAAAACCAGGAGCTTTTACCGCTGCTACTTTTACAATACCTCTCATATTATTTACCACTAGTGTAGCTAAAGCTTCTCCTTCTACGTCTTCCGCTATTATTAATAAAGGCTTTCCAGCTTTTGCCACAGATTCTAAAATTGGAAGCATTTCTCTAATATTAGAGATTTTTTTATCTGACAACAAAATAAAAGGGTTGTCTAACTCAACTGAACGAGCTTCTGGCTTATTAACAAAGTAAGGAGATAAATAACCTCTATCAAACTGCATACCCTCTACTACATCTAATTCGTCTTGCAGTCCAGATCCTTCTTCTACAGTTATAACTCCTTCTTTTCCAACTTTTTCCATAGCTTCAGCTATCAAGGTTCCTACTGTCTTGTCTGCATTTGCAGAAATTGTTCCAACTTGGGCTATTGATTTAGAGTCTGAGCATGGAACAGATAATTTTTTTAGTTCAGCCACTGCTCCTATAACAGCTTTATCAATACCTCTTTTTAGATCCATAGGATTCATACCAGCTGCTACTGCTTTTAGTCCTTCATTAACTATGGATTGAGCTAAAACGGTAGCAGTTGTAGTACCGTCTCCAGCTGCATCGTTAGCTTTAGAAGCAACCTCTTTTAGCATTTGAGCTCCCATGTTTTCAAATTTATCTTCTAGTTCGACTTCTCGTGCTACAGATACACCGTCTTTTGTTATCATTGGTGATCCGAAAGATTTATCTAAAACAACGTTCCGTCCTTTTGGTCCAAGGGTTACTTTGACTGCATCGGCTAGAACATTTACTCCTCGAAGCATTTTGGAACGAGCATCGTTACCGAATTTTACGTCTTTAGCTGCCATTTTGATTATTCCTCGAATTCGTCAGTTCATATGATTATATGCAGATTATTTCTCAACTATAGCCAGAATGTCGCTTTCAGACATGATCAGCACTTCATCATTATCAATTTTTTCTACTTTTACACCGTATCCGTCATTAAAAATTACTATATCTCCAATTTTTACATCTAAAGGTTTTGTTTCACCATTATCTAAAATACGTCCATTACCTACTGCTAATACTTTGCCTCTTGTAGATTTTCCTGCAGCAGAACCTGTAAGAACTATTCCTCCTGCAGACTTAGATTCAGCTTCTTTTCGCTTAATGATAACGCGATCATGTAGTGGGCGAATTTTCATTTAATAGCTCCCCCTTGAGAAAGAAAGTCCGTATTAATTTTAAATTAAAATCCAAAAACATATTTGTATCAACAATTATTAATTTATAAAGTTAATAATACATTGTTAAAAATAGATTTTGGCGTTAGTGATACCTAAATGGGGGTTATTTAACAAACCTTCAAGGGGTATGCAAAAAAAATCATTTATATGACAGGAAAAAAATTTCTATTTTAGTTTAATATTAATGCTAATTGTATTTTAGTATATGTATTTTTAAAAAAAATAAATTAATTAAATTAAAATCTGCCTTCAAATTACAATTGAAAGCAGATGTTGTATAAAAATAATTTGAATTTAAGAATCAACTTTTCTTTGACGCTCAAAGTATTTTCTTTTTTCCCAATCTTCTCTACACTCTACGCAACAAAAGTTTCCTGATGTTGATTCATCACAATTGTAACATTTTCCATTTATTGGCAATGTATAAGCTTGATGTCTAGACAAAGAATATTGACGAAATTCTTCTTCGCTTTGACTTGCCAAATCTACTTCATCAGTCATATGTTTCTCCGTGTTAAATTATTAACAATTCACAAATAATTAACATTATGGAATTAAATTTTATTTTCAATAATAAATAAAATTCTGTTTTAAAAATTAAATTTAATTTTTAAAATTTTTTAATTTTTATAAAAGAAAATTATTTTTATTTTAATTTTTTTAATAAAAAATATATTTTTAAAACATTAATAATATTAAAAATATTTTTTAAATTTCACTAATATTTTATTTTAATAAATTTTAATAATTATTTATAATTTGTAGAAATTTTTTAAAAAAATTTTTAGCAAAATAAATAAAATTATATTTATAATGTATTTATTTTATAGGTTAAATGTTATTTTTTAAAATAACACATATTTCTGTACACATGTTGCTTTTAACTTTAATTTTTATGTTATGTTTGCCTATTGTTTTTAAAGGTCCATTCGTTAATTTTATTTCATTTTTCATTATACGAATTCCTCGCTCCTTTATTTTTTCTATAATATGATTAGCTCCAATCGAACCAAAAAGTTTACCTTTTGATCCTGCTTTACAATAAATTTCTATTTCTTTTAAAGATTTTATATTTCTAAATCTTTCTTTTAACTTAAAGTTTTCATATTTTGATTGCTCTTCTAATATTTTTCTTTTTTTTTCAAAAAATTTTAAATTTTTTTCTGATGCTATAATAGCTATTTTTTTAGGAAATAAAAAATTTCTAGCATATCCTGCTTTAACTTTGATCTTATCTCCAATATTTCCTTTATTAATAATTTTTTTTAATAAAATAATTTGCATTTTTATATAGCCTAATTAAAATATACTTTTAATAAATTTTATTTAACGATGATGATCTGTGTACGGCAACAAAGATAAATAACGTGCTCTTTTTACCGCTCTAGATAATTGCCTTTGATATCTAGCTCGAGTTCCAGTTATTCTGCTTGGTACTATTTTTCCATTTTCCGTAATATAATTTTTTAACAAAATTATATCTTTATAATCTATATTATTTATTTTTTCTAAAGTAAATCTACAAAATTTACGTCTTCTAAAATTGCGTATCATAAATTTTTTCTCTATATTTTTAAAATTATTTTTACAAATTAACCTTTTTAATATTAAAATTAACTTATAAGAATATTATATAATTTTTTGTTAATTAAAGTTAAAATTTTTATTTTTTTTAATTATTTAATTCTTTATTTTCCTTCGTTTTTTTCATTGGAGAAGGTTCGTTTATGGCGTTTTTTACTCTCATTATCATATTTCTTATTATAAAGTTATTCAAATTTAAATCTTGTATTATATTGTTTAATACTTTTGTAGAAGTTTCAATATTCATAAGAATATAGTGAGCTTTATTTAACTTTTTGATTGGATATGCTAGTTGTCTTCTTCCCCAATCTTCTAATCTATGTATTGACCCTTTATTGATTTTAATCATTTTAGTATAATGTTCTATAATATTAGAAATTTGATCGCTTTGATCAGTATGTATCATAAGAACTATTTCGTAATGACGCATATTTTCTCCAAATAAATTTTATTAATAAAATTAATAATATTTAATTTTTAATAAAATAAAAAACTAATTCTATGAAATTATATTTCATGAAAATTTTAATTAACTTTTACAACATCAATAAAAATATTGATGTTTGATTTAAATGCGAAATATTAATTTTTAATTTTTTAAACAAATAATAGATTATATGTAATAATATATTTTAAAAAAAATAGTAAGAAATTAAATTTTATGAAATAAAATTTTTCGTTTAGCATAAATAAATATATTATTTTTAGTCTAAAAAATTTTAAAAATATGATTTTAACATACTATTTTATAATAAAATTTTTTATTTTATTTAAAAATTAAAAATTTTAAAAGTGTAATGTAATTTTAATTTATAAAATATATTATTATTAATATTTAAAAATTAATCAAGGAGAATAAATTTGTGAAGTCCGTTTCGATAATAGATATTATAGAAAAAAAAATTTTTAAAAAAAAATTAGTAGAAATAAATGGTTGGGTAAGAACAAAAAGAAATTCTAAATTAGGAATTTCTTTTGTTGATGTATATGATGGATCTTGTTTGCAGCATATACAAGTTATAGCAAAAAAAGATTTATCAAATTATAAATCAGATATTTTAAGATTAACTTCTGGATGTTCAGTAAAAATATTTGGAGTTTTGAAAAAATCTTTAAAAAATTCAAAAATTTATGAACTACATGCAACATGCATAAAAGTATTGGGATGGATTAAAGATCCAGGTAAATACCCTATTTCTTCAAAACCTCATACTTTAGAATATTTAAGAAGCTTTTCTCACTTGAGGCCTAGAACTAATATAATAGGATCAGTATCTAGAATAAGAAATATTATTTTTCAAGAAGTTCATAATTTTTTAAATAAAAAAGGTTTTATTTGGGTTCCTTCTCCAATTATTACTTCTTTAAATACAGAAGGAAGCGGAGAAATGTTTAAAGTATCCACTTTTGATTTTAAAAAAATTCCTCTTAATAAAAACAAATTAATAAATTACAGAAAAGATTTCTTTGGAAAAAGAACATTTTTGACAGTTTCTGGTCAATTGCACATAGAAAGTTATGCTTGTTCTTTGTCTAAAGTATATACATTTGGACCAACTTTTAGAGCTGAAAATTCAAATACTAGCAGGCATTTAGCAGAATTTTGGATGGTTGAAATAGAAATAGCATTTGCTAAATTAAATGATATTATTTTATTAGCATATAACTTGCTAAGTAATATATTTAAAAAAGTTTTAAATAAATGTTTAAATGATTTAATTTTTTTGGAAAAAAAATTAAATATAAATATTATTAAAAAATTAAAAAATTTTATTGAAAAAAAATTAATAGAAGTTGAATATTGTGAAGCAATAAGAATTTTAAAAAATTGTGAAAAAAATTTTAGAATACAATTAAAATGGGGCATGGATTTATCTTCAGAGCATGAACGTTATTTATCTGATTTATACTATAAATCACATATAGTTATTAAGAACTATCCAAAAGAAATAAAAGCGTTTTATATGAGGTTGAATAAAGATAAAAAAACTGTAGCTGCAGCAGATATTTTACTTCCAGGAATTGGAGAAATAATAGGTGGTTCTGAAAGAGAAGATAGATTGGAATACTTAGATTCAATGATAAAAGAAAAAAGACTTATTCATAAAAATTATGAATGGTATAGAGATCTAAGAAAATATGGGACAGTTCCACATTCTGGTTTTGGTTTAGGAATAGAAAGACTAATATCATATGTTACTGGATTAAAAAACATAAGAGATGTTATTCCTTTCCCTAGAAGTTCAAAAAATGCATCATTTTAAATTAATTTATAATATTATAATAAATAATAAAAATTTATTTTATTTATTTTTTATTTTAATTAAAATTATCATTTTTTAATGTAATCATCTGTTATATTATAAATTTTTTTAATAAAAATAAATAATTTAATATTTTTATAAAATATATTTTTTAATTTAAAATTAAATCAATAAAGTTGTATTTTTCTTTTTAAAAATTTTTTAAAAATATTTATTTAACAAATCTTATTGCAATGTATAAATAAATATAATAAAATTTTTTTTATTTCAAAATAAATATATAACTTAAAAAAATTTAATTAAATAAAAAATTAAAATATTTATTATTAAACATATATTTTTTTATCATTTTATAATATATATTTAATAAGTAAAATTTTAAATTAATGTAATTAACTAAAAATTATTTATTTTAAAATAATCAATATAAAATTCTGATAATTTACTTGGGTAAATAATTTAAAATAGAATTTTTCTAAAAATAAAAATTTTATGTTGAATATAATAGAAAATTGTTGGATATCTATAGGAAGCAATTTAAAAAATCCTAAAGAACAGGCAAATTTAGCATTAAAACATATAAATAAAATTCCTTTTACTAATATTTTATCTTGTTCTTCTTATTATAGAAGCAAACCACTTGGAATAACAAGTCAACCAGATTTTCTTAATGCAGTAATTAAAATATCTACAAAATTATATCCTTATGAATTGTTAAAGCATATTAAAATAATAGAAAAAAAACAAAAAAGAAAAAATAATGAAATTAAATGGGGTCCTAGATCTTTAGATTTAGATATATTATTATTTGGAAATAAATATTTTTATTCATCTGATTTAATTATACCTCATTACGATCTATATAATAGATGTTTTTTCCTTTATCCATTAATGGAAATATCTCCTAATTTAAAATTTCCAGATGGAAGCTCTCTTATTAGCAAATTAAAAAAAATAAAATGTAAAAAATTACCAATTTGGTGAATTTAAAATTTCTTTTCAAATAAAAAAATAATATTTGTAATTTAAAAATTAAAAAGATGATTTATATATATCAATCTAATCAAATTGATCTTATACAAAAAATATTATCAAAAATATTAAAGAATTTCCCTATAAATAACCCTATGAAAAAAGAAATAATAATTACTAGTAGTTCAAATATTTCTGAATGGTTAAAATTAAATATTACTTTAAATATAAATATTTTAGCTAATGTAGAATTTATATCTCTTAATAGTTTTATTTGGAAATTAGTTATATTAACAACAAAAAATGTTCCATTTGATAATTTTGCATTTAGATTAATGCTTTCTTGGTATATTGCTCAAATAATTCCAAAAATAAATAAAAATATTAAAATAAAAAACGTTTATAAAAATTTAAATCAATTTCAAATATTTTATTTATCATATAAATTATCTGAATTATATAATAAATATTTAATATTCAAACCTGATTGGATTGATTTATTAAATTTTAAAAAAAAATCTAAAAAATTAGAGGATTCTCAATATTTTCAACTAATTATATGGAATTTATTAGTAAAAAAAATAAAAAAAGAAAAAGATTTTTGTATTTCTAGCATATATGAATCGTGTATACAAAAAATAGAAAAATCAAATCTTATTTTTGAAGATATTGCTGATAGAATTTTTATATTTGGAATATATTATATTCCTGAAATTTATTTAAAAATTTTAAAAACATTGAGTAAAAAAATCGATATACATTTATTTTGTATAAATCCATGTTGTTTATATTGGTTTGATATTGATAATAGATTTTATATCTCAAATCTAATCGAAAATAAAATTAAAAATAAAAAAAATTTTTTTAGAAAAAAAATAAAAATTTCTTTATTATCATTTTGGGGTTGTCTGGGGGCAAAATATTTAAAATTATTAAATAATTTAAATGAAAACATAGAAAATAAAATTTTTTATAAACCAAAAAAAGATAATTTGCTGCATACTATTCAAAATGATATTTTATATAATAAATATTATAATATAATTATATCAAAAAAGTTTAATAAATTTGAAAAAAAAAATTTACGCGTTTTAAATTCAAAAGATAATTCTATCACAATTCATACTTGTAAAAATAAATATGAAGAAATAAATTCTCTTTATAACTTCATAGTAAAAATTACTAAAGATAATAAAAAAATTTGTTTTAAAGATATTTTAGTAATGGCGTCAAATATAGAAGACTATTCTTCATACATTAACTCTATTTTTAATAATATTAATTACAAAATAAATTATTTTATTTCAGATATTAAAATATATGAAAGATTCAATATTATTTCTGCTATATTTAACATATTAAAGTTACCAAAATTTAAATTTTCTATAGAACAAATTTTTTATCTATTAGAATTTTCATCTATTTCTAATAAGTTTAAAATGAAAGAAGATGAAATTAAGATGTTAAAATATTTAGTTATTAATTTAGGAGTTCAATGGGGTATAAGTAATAAAAGATTTAAAAAATGTAATGCTAATTTTGAAGAAAAATACTCTTGGAATAATATAATAAAAAAAACGGTATCAGAATATTATACAAGAATAAACAATAAAGTTTACTTTAAATATATATACTCTAATGATTTAGATGAAAAAAAGATTAATTCTCTAATAAAATTAGAAAATTTTATTTCTAAATTGAATTATTGGTATGACTATTTATCTCAACCTCATTTATTATACGAATGGAATGATGTTATAAAAAAAATAATAAAAAATTTTTTTGATCCAGATAAAAAAGAAAATTATGTTTTAGATTTATTAAAAAAAAATTGGAATGATATTATTTTTCAAGGAATAAACACGAAATACAAAAAAACGATTTATATTGAAACATTAGAAAATATCTTGTATAAAAGATTTAAGAAAGAAAATTTTTTTAAAAAAAATAAGTTTAATTCAATACATTTTTGTAATTTAAAATTATCAAAAATAATACCAAGCAAAATTATTTGTTTGTTAGGAATTAATGATGGAACTTATCCTAGGCAAGACATAAATTACAATTTTGATTCAATTTATAAAAATTTAAAAAACGATGATAAAAATATAAGACAAGAAGATTTATATTCTTTCTTAATTATTTTGTTATCTTCAAAAGAACATCTTTATATAAGTTTTATTAAAAATTATATTAATGAAGAAAGATCAAAATATATTTCTATAATAATAAATGAATTAATAGAATATATTTCTGTAAGTTTTTATATCAAAAATTGCAAATCATATAATTTTTTAGAAAATATTAATAATATAAAAAAAATTTTATTTAAAAAATATAATAACTTTTATTTTTTTAGAAAAGAAAAAATAGAAATTTTTAATAAAAAATATTTTTTAAATAACATAAATATAAATTCAGATAAAAAAATTTTTTCTAAGATATCAATAAACGAATTTTTTTTATTTTATTCTAATCCTATTAAATTTTGGTGTAAAAAAAAATTAAAAATTAATTTCAGTAAAGAACATCTTTATAAAGATAATGAATTTATTTTAAAAAATAAATTTAATAGCTATAGAATAAATATAATATTATTTGAATATTTAATTAAAAATAAATATTTAAATAAAAAAGATTTATTAAAAAATACAATTAAATATTTTTTTGATGGGGTTTTTGAAGAAATTATTATAGAAAAAAAATATTATCAAATAATAAAATTAATAAATAATATAAATAAACATTTATTAATGAAAAAAGAAACAAAAAAAGTTTTTTTTAAATTAGATCGTACAATAATATTTGGGTGGTTGCCTAATTTACAAAATTCCGGATTATTAAGATGGAATCCTAAAAATTTATCTTTGCAAGATGGATTTCTGTTTTGGATAGAACATTTGATTTATTGTATCATAGGAGGAAAAGGAGATAGCATTTTTTTAGGGATAGAATCATATTGGCATTTTAAGAATATAAATTACAAAAAAGCAAAACACTTTTTTAAAAAACTCTTGGTTGGGTATGAATTAGGAATTGAAAATCCGATTTTTCTTCTAAATAAATCCGGAGGAGCATGGATAAATCATTCTTTTAATAAAGAAAAAAATAAGTTAATTTTAGATGAAAAAACTAAAAAAAATGCCCGTTCTAAATTAATTTCTGCTTGGCAAGGAAATAAGTTCATAAATGGAGATTCTCAAGACTTTTATATATCTAAAGTTATACCATTTCTAACAGAAAATAATATTAATAAAATTATAAATGAATCAAAAAAATATTTTATTTTTCCATTAAAATTCAATAAATTATTAAAATAAATTTTAAAAAATTATAAAAATTAACAAATTAATTTCATGAAAAAATATAGAAAATTAAATCCTATTTCTTTTCCAATAAAAGGTACATGTTTAATTGAAGCTTCAGCTGGAACTGGAAAAACATATTCTATAATAATTTTTTATTTAAGATTATTGCTTGGTTTAAACATTAAAAGTTTTCCCCACGGATTAAGTGTTAAAGAAATTTTATTAGTAACTTATACAGAATTTGCTAAAAACCAACTAAAAGAAAGAATAAGAAAAGGAATAATACACTTAAAAAGTGCTTGCATAAATAAAGATGAAACTCATCCCTTGTTTAAGGAAATAAAAAATGTTAAAAAATCTTTAATAAAACTAATTTATGCTGAACATAACATAGATGAAGCATCTATTTTTACTATACATGGATTCTGTCATAAAATGTTAAGTGCAAATTTAATTGAATCTAAATTTTTTTTAGATAAAAATACAATAGAAGATGAATCATATTTATATAATCAAATCAGTAAAAATTTTTGGGAAAAATATTGTTCTAAATTACCAATTTTAATATCTAAAATTATTTTTTCTTACTGGAAGGATTCAGATTTCTTGTTGAAAGATACATTGCCTTTTATAAAAGGGGAAAAACCAACAATATTATCTTCAGTAAATAAAAAACAATCAATAAAAAATTTTTATTATTCAAAAATCATTTATATAAACAAAATAAAAAGAATATGGAAAAAATTAATTATAAAAATGCTTTTAAAAATTGTTTCTAATTTGATGAATGCAAACAAAAAAGAAAAAATTTTAAAATATATTAATATAATTGATGCTTGGTCTAATAATAAAACTGAAAATTTTGATGTTCCAATAGAAATAAAAAAAATTAAAAATTTATTAAAAAATCATTACAAAAATTATAAAAATATTTTACAGAATATATTTTTCAATAAAGTTGACGAATCTTACAAATTTTATAAAAAATTAAAAGAATTAATATTTCAAAAATCAATCATAAAGATGAGAGAATACAAGAAAACAGAAAAAAAAAATCAAGAAAAATTAGATTTCGATGATTTAATAATTTTGTTTAAAACAGAATTGTTTAAATTTAATAAACTATCTAAAATTATAAGAAATATATACCCAGTGGCTATAATTGATGAATTTCAAGATACAGATTTAATTCAATATAAAATATTTTTTAAAATATATTATAAAAAAAAAATGTGTTCTCTTATCTTGATTGGAGATCCAAAACAAGCAATATATGGATTTAGAGGGGCAGATATTTTTACTTATATTAAAATAAAAAATAAAATAAAGAACATTTATTCTCTTCAGACAAATTGGAGATCTTCTGTTAGGATGGTAAATGCAGTAAACTTTTTATTTAGCAGGATAAAAAATCCATTTATTTATAAAAATATTAATTTTGATAAAGCATTAAGCATAAAAAAAAATAATAATTTAAATTTTTTCATTGAAAATAAATTACAATCCGCCATAGAATTCGTGATGTATCCGAAAAATAATATTGGATTGCATAACTATCAAAAATATATGGCAGAACAGTATGCAATAAAAATTTATAATATTATTAATTCATCTGATTATAAAAAAACTTATTTAGAAAACAAATATAGTCATAAAAATGTAATTATATCTGATATTACTATATTAGTTAGAAATCGCACAGAAGCTAATTTTATGAAAATAGCATGTGATAAATTGTCTATTCCTAATATATATTTATCAGATAATAGTAGCGTATTTCATACTTTAGAAGCTAAAGACATAATACAAATATTAAATGCTATATTATTTCCAGAAAATGAAAATATAGTTAGATGCGCTTTACTTACAAAAATGTTTGGATTAACTAACGTTGAAATACAAAAATTAAACTATAATAAAAAAATTTTTAAAAAAATTATTTTAGAATTTATTTTATATCGCGATTTATGGGATAAATTTGGAATTATGCAAATGATGAATTATATTTTAGATAATAAAAATTATTTTACAATGTTTAATAAATTTAAAAAAGATATAAAATATTTTTCCAACATAATTCATATTGTAGAAATACTTCATGAAACTTCAAAAAAAATTAAAAATAAACATGAATTATTAAAATGGTTATATTATCAAATTACATTTAACGATGTTCAAAATGAAAATCATAAAATAAGAGTTTTTGATGAAGACAAAGCGGTAAAAATTATGACAATTTTTAAATCAAAAGGTTTACAATTTCCAATTGTATTTTTACCATTTTTGTCAAGTTTTAGAACAAAAAAACATGTTTTATTTCACAGTAAAAAAAAATATAAATTAATTTTAGATCTAAAAAGTACATTAAAAAATAGAAAATTATCAGATAAAGAAAGATTATCAGAAGATATAAGATTGTTTTATGTTGCAATAACAAGAGCTATTTATCATTGTAGCATAGGGATTTGTTCTTTATCTATAGGAAATCAAACTAAATCTGTAATGAGTCATACTCATCGCACATCCATAGGGTATATAATACAAAAAAGAAAAAAAAGTGATTGGAATACTTTAAAAAAGTATTTAGAAAATATATCATTTTATTCAAAAGGTAATATTTCTGTTAATTTAAAAAAAAATTTATGCAAAAAAATTTTAAAAACAAATTTTTCATTTTTTAATATAAAAAAAAATATTATTTCCAATAAAAAAGAAGATTACTTTTTTAAAAGTATAAGCTTTTCTTATATAAAAAAAAATAATTTTAACAAATTAAATTATATTTATGAACATGAAAAAGAAAATAAAGAAAAAATTTATGATTTTAATACATCATTTTTGCCAAAAGGAAAAATTTTTGGAAAATTTATTCATAAAATATTTGAAAAATTAAATTTTACAAAAAACATTGATAAAAATATAATTAAAGAAAATTTGGTTAAATATGAATTTGACTTATCTTTAACAAACGATTTAGCTGAATGGATTAAAAATATTATTAAAAAACCATTAAATGAAGATTTTTTATCTCTTTCAAGAATTAAACAAAAAAACAAATTAACAGAATTAAAATTTTATTTATCAATTAACTCTAAAATAAAAGAGAAAGAATTTAATTTTTTAATAAAAAAATACGATCCGATATCATCTAAATGTTTTTGTTTAAAAAATATTAACAACATTAATGGAATATTAACTGGATCTGTTGATCTTGTTTTTTTGTGGAAAAAAAAATATTATTTTTTAGATTATAAATCTAATTGGTTAGGAGAAAATAGTAGTTTTTATAATAAAAAAAATATGACATTAGAAATGATTAAACATAGATATGATATACAATATCAAATATATTCAGTTGCGATTCATAGATATTTAAAATATAAAATAAAAAAATATGATTATAACAAACACTTTGGCGGAATTTATTATTTGTTTGTTAGAGGGATAAATAATTTATGCAGAAAAACCAAAAATGGTATTTATTTTATAAAACCTAATTATTCATTAATAAATAAAATCAACAAACATTTTTTGTAAAATTTTTATATTAAATTAAAACATATTAAATAATAAGGTAAAAATTATAAAAAACATTCTAATAAAAATAAAAGAAATAGGAATATTTAATTCTTTAGACGTATATTTAGCATGTACAATACCTAAAAAATACAATCCATGGCTAATGATGTCTATAGCTTATTTAAGCGCAGAATATAGACTTGGAAAGTCTTTCTTACCTTTGAAAAATCTTTCTTTTAAAAATCTTAATTATAAATTTAATAAATCAATATCAAAATTAATATTGGAAAAATTAGGAAATATAAAAAATATTGAAGAAATAGAAAAAAATTTAATCGATTCAAATATAGTAAGTAATGGAGAAAAAAAATTACCATTTGTTTTATTTAAAAAAAATTTTTATTTTTATAAAGTTTGGATTCAAGAGAAAGCTTTTAAAAAATTTTTAAAAAATTTAACATATAGTCCAATTACATTAGATAACTTTAATATCTTAAAAATTATAAATAAAAATATATACTCAAACATAAATAATTATAAACAAATTATATTAACAATACTACTTTATAAAGTAGTATGGGTATTTACAGAACATGATTCTACAAAAAATTATCTAATAAAAAATATTTTATCAATTTTTTTTAAATTAAAAAAAGAAAACTTTCATATTATGATATGCAGTTCAAATAAAAAATCAATTTATTTTCTGTCAAAAATATTGAAAGAAATAAAAAATAAGTGTAAAAATAATAATTTTATAATAGAAGTATTATTGCTTAAAGATATATTAAATAATAATAGTAATATAATTTATTATTATAAATATCCTATAAATTTTGATATAATTATTATATATGATTCTTTCATGATAAATTTATCTATTATGTATGATATTATCTCTCTTTATAATAAAAGATTGTTTAGAATCATATTCATCGAAAATTATTCTTGTTTAAATAATTTAGAAAAAAATTCCATTCTAATAAGAATGTTTAATTATGGAAAATTTTCTAAAAGTTTTTCTTTTATAAAAAGAATAAACAAAATAGAAGAAAATATAAAGATATCAAATAAATTAAATTTTACAAATGAATCTAAAATATCAGATTGTGTTTGTATAACAGAAGAAAATAAAAAAAAATACATACAACATCCTAATATAGATTAGTCTGAAAAATTAATTAAATTAGTAAATTGTAAAAATGTTTTAAATTTTTTAAAAAAAATACTTATAACGTAATAAAATATATATAAATTAATAACTTCTTATAATATAAGAAAATAATAGAAAAAAATTATTTATATCATTTAAAATATTTTTTTAAATTAGAACAAATATAAAAAATAAAAAACATAAATTAAATATTTTGATAAATTATTTTAATATTGTATGTACATCAAAAAATGACAAGTATATATCTTGTTTTTAAATAAAATTATTGAAAATAAAAGAATATTTATTTATATAACTAAAATAAAAAAATGATAATAAATAAATACTATTATATAGGAAAATTAGTTCTTTTAGAAAAAGATCATTTGTATTTATAAATATATAAAAGCGATATAGGAATTTTAATAAATAAATTTGGAATAAATTATATTTTTTTTGTAAAAAAAATAATAAAAGAAAATTATTTTTTAATTTAAAATATATCAGAATTTACGATATATATAAAAAATATTTTAAATTCATTTATTATTTTCAAAATTTATTTTTAATTGTTTTTGACAATGAATTGAATTTTATACATCAAGAATTATTAAACAAAATAATTTTAAAGATAAGATGTAAGTTAAAAATTTTTTTGTAAAAAATTATATAAATAAAATAATAAAAAATAATTATATAAAATAATTTAATTATTAATATTTTAACAAAAATTTTTAAATTTATTTAAAATAATAGTATATTATTATAATATAAATTAAATATTTACAAATATATAAAATATAAAATTATAAAAATTTTTAGTTATGATAAAAATAAAAAATATTTTTTATTTAAAAATTGTTTTTATTTATTTTTTTTTAATTATAAATTACTCATGCTCTAGTAATATTAAAAATATTAATGATATTTTTATAGAAAATGAAAAATACACAAGCAAAATAAATTTTATATCTAATGAAAAAATAAATTATAATTATTTTATATTATATGATCCATATAGATTGATTGTAGATTTTAAAAAAACAAATATAAATCTTGATATAAAAAATGTAAATAAAAAAATAAAATTAAACAGTAATACAATAAAGTTAATAAGATTAGGATATTTTAAAAAAAATATTACTCGTTTAGTTATAGAATTAAAAAATTATTCTTTTTTTGATATTTTTTATTTAAAAAAAAAATTTATTTTCATTAAGCATAGTAATATATAAAGATAAGTATATATCTAATGATTATATAAAAAAAAATATATCAAAATTAATCAATAATATAAACGAAAAAAATAAAAAAAAAGAAAACAAAAAAAAATTATCAAAAAATAAATCTATTATAACTATAATGCTTGATCCTGGTCACGGAGGAGAAGATCCTGGAGCTATAGGTCAAAAAAATACGTATGAAAAAAATGTTGTTTTACAAATTGCTAAAAGAATTTATAATTTAATACAGAAGAAACCATACATGCGCGTTTATATGACTAGAAATAAAGATGTATTTGTTTCTTTGAAAGATAGAATAATTAAAGCTCGTAGAAAAAAAATAGATATTTTCATTTCTATTCATACTGACTCAGCAAAAAAAAAATTTGTTAAAGGAGCATCAGTATTCTCTATTTCTAGAAAAGAAGCAAATATTGTTGCTGAAAAATACTATTCTAATAATTATCATTTTATTGAAAATATAATTGGAATAAAAAAAAGTAATGATGAATACATAGATCATACTATATTTGATTTAATTCAAAATTTTTCAATAAATGAAAGCGTAAAATTCGGAAAGCAAATATTAAATTCTCTAGAAAAAATAACTGATTTACACAAAAAAAATATTGGTCAAGCTGGATTTGCAGTTTTAAAAGCTCCAGAGATTCCATCTATTTTAATAGAAATAGCTTTTATAAGTAATTTGCAAGAAGAGAAAAATTTAAATAACTCTATCTATCAACAAAAAGTAGCAAAAGCTATTTTTGAAGGGATAGAAAAATATTATTTGTTAAATAAAAAAAAATATAATCATTGATATAAAATTAAAATAAATAAAAATTATAAACTAATTAATTTATATGATATAATTTTTTTTATTTTTTAAAAATATAAATTTTTAAAAAAATTTATTATAGTAAATAATATGAAATTTATTAAATATATTTTAATTTTATCAATTCTATTTATTACAGAAAAAAATTCTTATTCTATTACAATAAATAATGACAACGATAAATTAATAAATTTCCATGGAAAGATATTTAGTAAATATACACATCCAGATATAAGCAGCATAAAAAAAAATGTATATTTAACATATGGAATAGATGCTAAATGGAAATTATACGGAGATACTTTTTTGTTTTGGAAGATAGATTATGATTTTATAAAAAATAAATATCAAAAAAAATTTAAAAAAGATAATAATATTTCTTTAAATATATTAGGTATTAATTTAGATCAATATCAGACCATAAAATATGGAAAAGATGATATTATAATAAATAGCATATCTGATTTAAGAAATGGAATTGATACATTTAATAAAAGTTTTAATTTCGATAATATAATTATTGGAAGTAAACCAAAAAAAGTAATAACTTACTATAATAAGGATTTATATAATTTAATTCCAGGTATTAAACTTGCTTTTCAAAAAATATTAAAATGGAACAGTACTATTTTAGGCGATGAAATAATTGATAACTTTAATAATATAAAAAATTATTCTAATGGAGCTATGATATCATATTATATTAAAGATAATTACCTGTATTTCATAGCATCATTTTTAAGAAATAACTCTATTTATAATTTAAATATGCATGAAAAAAAATATAATACAAATTTTTTAGGAATGGGGTTAAAATACGAAAGATTTCCATTTTATTTTTCTTTAATACATGGGAAAAAATGGAACAATTTTAATTTAAATGAAAATGATAAATATTTAGAAAAAAATATATTTGATAATTCTACTATAGAATTATTAACATGTTATAATTTTGATAAAAATATTAGACCTTTTTTAGGTTATTCTGTGTATAAATCAAAAAAAATATATGATTTAAAATTAATAAAAGATAAAGAAGAAAAAAATATTTTTGCTGGGACATTAATAAAAATAAATAACAATATTGAAACTAATTTTAGTTATCTAATAAAATTGAAAAATAATAAAATTAATAATATTGATAAATATAATAATTTTTCATTAATAATGACATATAAATTTTAATTTTTTAAAAACAAAATTTTAAAAAATGTTGTGAAATTATTTTAGAATTTATATCATTATAATACTTTTAATGTATTAAATTTAATTAATATGAAATTTTCTAAAATGCATAGTTTAGGAAATGACTTTGTAATAGTAAACAATATTGATAAAAAAAACAATATTTCTCCTATTTTTATTAAAAAATTATCTGATAGATATACAGGAATAGGATTTGATCAATTAATTTTAATAGAATTTTTTTGTAAAAAATATTTTTATTTTAAAATAAAAATATTTAACTCTGATTCTTCTGAGTCTTTTCAATGCATAAATGGAATTAGATGCGTATTTATGTTTTTAAAAATAAAAAAATTAATAAAAAAAAACATAGCATTTATTGGAAATAATTTAGGACTTTCTAAAACTTTGATGACAAAAAATAAATTAATTTGTGTAAAAATAAAACCTCCGAGGTTTTATATTGAAAAAGATATACTTGTAAATCCAAAATATAATAATAAAGAAAAAATAATATTAAGAATATTTAAAAAAAAAATTACATGCTATTTTGTGTTTGTAGGAAATCCTCATTGTATAATAATAAGTAAAAATATTGAATATAATAATTTTAGTTTATTATCTAAATATTTATTAAAAAATAATATATTTCCAAATAAAATAAATATCAGCATAATGAATATATTGGATTTTGATCTTATCAAATTAAAAGTATATGAAAGAGGATCTGGAGAAACACAGTCCTGTGGAAGTGCAGCAGCAGCAGCTGCTGCTGTAGCTATATATTATAAGAAACTTAATAAAAAAATAAAAGTAAATTTTTCAAGAGGAAATCTTTATGTATATTGGGAGAAAATTGGAAATTTTATGTCTATAATTGGTCCTGCAAATCATATTTATGATGGAAAAATAAATTTTTAGAAATACTTAAAAAAATAAAAATTATCTATTTTATGAAAAGTAAATAAAATGTATTTTTACAGATTAATAAAACCATTTAAAGCAATAACATTTGATCTAGATGATACTCTTTATGATAATAAACCAGTAATAGATCTTGCTGAAAAAAATTTAGTAAAATTTTTAATACAATCTCATCCAAACTTAAAAAATTTTAATCATAAGTATTATAAATTTTGTAAAAGTAAATTATTATTGAATAATCCTTGTATTTATTATGATATCAACTTTTGGAGAAAATTATCAATTAAATTATCATTAAGAATTTTTAAAATAAACTCTATTGAAACGAATATTATTGCAAAAAAAGCCATGAAAATAGCAAATTTTTGGAGAAATAAAGTTTTTATATCAGAAAATACACATAGAATTCTAAACAAACTTAGCAAAAAATTTCCATTAATAGCAATTACAAATGGAGATTTAGACATAAATAAATGTAATTTAAATAAATATTTTTTAAAAATTTTCAGATCTGGAAAAGATGGATACCCAAAACCTTTTTCTGACATGTATGATTTATCAGCAAAAAAATTAAAATTATCTCCACATCATATTTTACATGTAGGAGATAGTTTAGAAACTGATGTATTTGGTTCCATAAGATATGGAATGCAATCCTGTTGGGTTAATTTTAAAAAAAAAAAAATAATATCTGATTTAAGCGCAAAAACACTTCCTCATTTTGAAATTTCTGATTTAAAATATCTTATGAATTTTATATAAAAATAGATATCATTTTTCTACAAAATAGATATGAAAAATAATTTTTTAACTAAAAATTTAAACGATAAACAAAAAGAAATAATCACTTCTTCTTACAAGAATATATTAGTGCTAGCAGGAGCTGGAAGTGGAAAAACAAAAGTTTTAACAAATAAAATAGCATGGTTGATTGACGTTAAAAAATATCATTCTAGTTCAATTATGGCAGTAACCTTTACAAACAAAGGAGCAAAAGAAATAATAAATAGAATGAAATTTTTAATAAAAAATTTAAAAGATATATGGATAGGTACATTTCATGGGTTATCATATAAATTATTATGTATGCATTATACAGAATCTAAATTATTTAAAAATTTTCAAATAATAGATTCAGAAGATCAATTAAAATTGATACATCAAATTAATTTATCAATGAAATTAAATTTTAATAATAAGTCTTATCACAATATACTTGAGTATATAAGAAATTATAAAGATAAAGGAATCAGACCTTCATTTTGTGAAATAAATATAAATAATAAAAAAAATATTTTGTACAATAAAATATACAAAGAATATCAAACAACATGCGATAAATTAGGATTATTAGATTTTTCAGAATTATTATTAAGAATAAATGAATTATTTATTAATAATAAAAGTATATCTAAATTTTATAAAAAAAAATTTAAATATATATTGGTAGACGAATTTCAAGATACTAATGATATCCAATATTCTTGGATAAAAAATTTTTCATCTAAAGAATGCTTTATAATGATAGTTGGAGATGATGATCAATCTATATATGGATGGCGTGGAGCTAAATCAGAAAATATGAAAAATTTTATAAATGATTTTTCTAGAACAAAAATAATAAAGTTACAACAAAATTATCGCTCTACTAACAATATATTACAAGCAGCTAATTCTTTAATTATGAATAATAATTTAAGAATAGGGAAAAAATTATGGACTGAAAAAAAATCTGGAGATCTTATTACTATATATCAAGCATATAATGAAAAAGATGAATCTAATTTTATAATAAAATATATATTAAATAATCAAAAAAAATTAAATAACAAAAAAAAAGAATATGCAATTCTTTATCGTAAGAATTCTCAATCCAGATCTTTAGAAGAAAATTTATTGAAAAATAATTTAAAATATGATATTTATGGAGGTTTAAAATTTTTTTCTCGTCAAGAAATAAAAAATACATTAGCTTATTTTAGATTAATAGTTAATAAAAAAGATGATCTTTCATATGAAAGAATAATAAATTTTCCAAAACGGAAAATAGGAGAAAAAACATTAAAAAAAATTAAAAATATTTCTAAAAATAAAAAATTATCCCTTTGGGAATCAACTAATTTTTTTATAAAAAATAATTTAAATGATGCAAAATCATTTTCTTTAAAAAACTTTTTTTATTTAATTGACTATTTAAAAGAAAATATAAAAAATTTATCGTTGCATGAAAAATTTAATTTTGTAATAAAAAAATCTGGTTTATTAAATTTTTATGAAAAAGAAAAAAAAAATATAAATAACTCTAGGATAGATAACTGGCAAGAATTAGTAAATTCTGCAAAACAATTTTTCATAGAAAATAATAAAGAAAAAAATATTCTTGAAAAATTTTTAGCATTTTCTACATTAGAATCAGAAAGATATACATCTTATGACGATGAAAATTATAAAATAAAATTAATGACATTACATTCTTCTAAAGGTTTAGAATTTCCTATAGTTTTCATAATTGGAATGGAAGAAGGATTATTTCCTAATATAATATATAGTAATAACAAAGAGAAATTAGAAGAAGAAAGAAGATTAGCGTATGTAGGTATGACTAGAGCTATGAAAAAATTAGTCATTACTTATGTAAAGTATAGAAATATTTATGGGAAAATAATAAAACGTGAACCATCTAGGTTTATAGAAGAAATTCCATCTCATTATAAAAAAATAATTTATGAAAATAAAACTAATACAAGTAAAAATGAAATAAAAAAAGATAATTATTATTATACAACTAACAACACAAAAAATAATTACGAAATAGGAAAAAAAGTTTTTCATCCAAAATTTGGATTCGGATTAATAATACATATAGAAAAAAATAAAATATTAGAGATAAAATTTAAAAAAATAGGAATAAAAAAATTAGTTGCAAAATATGCAAGGCTTGAATTATGTTAATAAAACACTAAAAATAATTTTCAGAATGTTTTATTTTTAAATATAAAATATATAATAATTTTTTTTATAAAAATATATTTTGATGAAAATTTTATTTTGTAAAATTAATTTTGACATTTTTTAAAACATATTATGCTTAATGCATTTAAATTACATAAAAAAAATTTATTTCGTATTAATATAGATCAATCGTCTTTGATTAAATCGATATGGATTGATATAGTAAATCTTACAGAAGAAGAACGACGAAGAATTCAAAATGAACTAGGACAAAATTTATCTACTAGTTTAGACTTAGAAGATATTGAAGCTTCAGCTAGATTTTTTGAAGATAAAGAAGGATTACATATACATTCTTTTTTCTTTTTTGCAGATGCTGAAGACCACGTTGGAAATTCAACTGTAGCTTTTATTATAAAAAATAATATATTATATACTTTAAGAGAGAGAGATTTACCTGCATTTCGTTTATATAGAATGCGAGCTAGAAATCAAACATTAAAAGATGGAAATGCATATGAAGTGTTATTAGATTTGTTCGAAACTAAAATAGAACAATTAGCAGACGAAATAGAAAATATTTATAGTGATTTAGAAACTTTAAGCATAATAATAATGGAAGGTAGAAAATCAAATGAATACGATAATGCGCTTTCTACGCTAGCTGAATTGGAAGATGTTGGCTGGAAAGTTAGATTATGTTTAATGGATACTCAAAGAGCCATTAATTTTTTATCAAAAAAGAAACATATTCCATATGAACAATTAGATCAAGCAAAAGGAATATTGCATGATATTGATTCTTTATTGCCACATAATGAATCTTTATTTCAAAAAGTAAATTTTTTAATGCAAGCAGCTATGGGTTTTATAAACATAGAACAAAATAGAATTATAAAAATTTTTTCTGTAGTATCAGTAATATTTCTTCCTCCTACACTTGTAGCATCTAGCTATGGAATGAATTTTGACTTCATGCCAGAATTAAAATGGCCATTAGGATATCCTATTGCAATTTTAGAAATGATTTTAGCAGGATTAGCTCCATATCTATATTTTAGAAGAAAAAAATGGTTATGATTTTTTTGTTTTTTCTATAATATCTAAAATATATAAAAATTCTTCTATATTTGTAGAAGATCTCCCTAATAAAACACCATTAACGTCTTTTTGAGAAATAATTTTTTTTACATTTTTTGAATTTACAGATCCTCCATATTGTAAAATAATTTTTTTAGAAATATCATTATCATATTTTGATAAATAGTTTCTAATGAATTTATGAATTTTTTGAATATATTTAGGACTAGCAGAGTCTTTCTTTCCTATAGCCCATGTAGGTTCATATGCAATAACTGTATTTATAAAACCTTCTATCCCAATTTTTTTCAATATAAAATCAATTTGTTTAACTATTTCATTTTCTATACATTTATCATCTTTGTTTTTTTTTGTTTCTCCAATGCATAATACTGGAATTAAATTAAATTTTTTAAGTATTAAGAATTTTTTAGTTACATCTTCAATGCTTTCATTATGGTATAATCTTCTTTCAGAATGACCTATAATTACATACTTTACGCCAAATTCATATAACATTATTGGAGAAATTTCTCCAGTAAAAGACCCTGTTAAATTAACATCCACGTTTTGTGCAGCTAAAAAAATATTTTTTTTTAAAACATATTTTTTAAATTCACTTAAATATATTACTGGAGGAGCAATAACAACTTTTAAATTATTTTTGTTTTTCAATTTTTCATTTAATTTAAGCAAAATCTTTTTTACCAACAAACAATTACCATTTAATTTCCAATTTGATAATATCAACGGTTTCAATTTCATTTTTATAAAATCCTAAATATAATATTTAAAATATTTATTTTTTAATAAAATATATTTTTTTAAAATAAATTTATTTCCAATATAATTCGCTTGTTATATTACCTACTTTATTTTGATAATTTTTAGTCATTTTAAATTTTTTGTTCAAACAACTATAAGTATCATGTATCATATTTGGATTTCCACATAACATAACATGAGTATCTTTTAAATCAATATATATTTTTAAAGATCTTTCTAAATTTCCATTATTTATTAATTCTGGTATTCTACCAAATAAAGTATTTTTTGTTTTTTCTCTACTAACTATTAATTGAACAAATAACTTATTTTTATATATTTTTTTTAAATTATAAATTTTTTCAACATAACTTAAATCTTTATAAAATCTTACAGCATGAATTAATATAATTTTTTCAAATCTGTTTAAATCTTCTCCTTGTTGTAATATTGATAAATATGGACCTATTGCAGTTCCTGTAGCTATCATCCATAAATTTTTACAATCAGGAATCATTTCTAAAATAAATGATCCAGAAGAATTTTTAGTTATTAAAATTTTCTGACCAGTATTTAATGATTTTAAAACTGGACTAAATTTACCTAGTTTTGTTTCTACCAAATAAAATTCTAAATTATTATCTTTAGGAGCATTTACATAAGAATATGCGCGTTGTATATATTTTTCATTTATATTTAATTTTAATTTAGCGAATTGTCCAGCTATAAATGGAGAAATAGGAGCATGAAGTATAATACTAAACAATCTATCAGTCCAATTTTTTACTTTTATTATTTTGCCAGGAACCCATTCAGTCATATTAAACCCTTGTATTAAATATATTTTTTTTTATATTATAAATTATAACAAATAAATTATAAACTTATAAATATGTATTTTATTAACGAAAAGATTGAAAAAATATATATATAATTTTGCAATTTTTTAAAAAATAAATAACATTGAATTTTAATTTATATATTTACATAATAATATAAAATATTTTCTGATTAAATTTTATGAACAAAATAAAAAATATACATATATTAATTTTATTAATATTTCTAATTTCTATAGGACAAATGTCACAAACTATATATGTTCCTAGCATTTTTAACATAGCAAAAGAATTAAAAGTCAACATGGAAGAAGTTCAAAAATTAATGTCTGGATATTTGTTATGTTATGGAATATCTCAACTAATATATGGACCTATTTCTGATAAAGTCGGAAGAAAGCCTGTTATTTTAGTTGGAATGATGATTTTTATATTAAGTACTTTTTTAATTTTATTCGCAAATTCTTTAGAATTAATGATAATACTTTTTAGTATACAAGGATTAGGAACAGGAGTTGGCGGAGTTATGGCTCGTACATTGCCTAGAGATATTTTTTTAAATTATGAAAATTTAAAAAAAGCAAATGGTTTTTTAAACATGGGAATTTTAGTTAGCCCATTAATAGCTCCTTTAATAGGAGGAATAATTTCTAATTTATTTGAATGGAGGATGTGTTTTGTATTTTTATTAATAATAGGAATTTTAATAAGTACAACAATTTTTATATTTCTTCCTGAAACTTGTACAAAAAAACAAATTAAAAATAGTATTTTTGGATATAAAATTTTAATTTATAAAAAAAAATTTAATTATTATTTATTAATTCTTACAAGTGGATTATCTGGAATAGTTGTATTTGAATCAAATAGCGGAGTATTGTTAAGTGAAATGGGTTTTTCTAATATAGAAGTTAGTATATTATTTATTTTACCTATACCTAGTATATTTTTTGGATCATGGTATATTGGTTTTTCAAAAAAATCTTTTAATTATTTGATGTGGAAATCAGTAATACTTTGTTTATTGTCTGGGTTTTTTATGTGGTTGCCTGGATGGTTTAAAATAATGAAAATATGGACAATTTTAATTCCTGCAAGTTTATTTTTTTTTAGCGCAGGAATGTTATTTCCTTTAGCTACAACTGGAGCTATGATTCCTTGCAAAGGATCAGCAGGAACAGCTGGTGCATTATTAGGAGGAATACAAAATATTGGGTCTAGCTTTATTGCTTTTATTTCTACATTTCTTCCTAAAAATGGTCAATTTAGTATAGGAATGATTACTTTCATTATTGGAGTTATAATTTTTTTATGTTGGTGGAAATTATCTAGATTAGAAAAAATTTAAAATGTTAAATTAATAAAAATATAATTTTTTATAAAATAAATCTACTTAAATCTTCGTCTGATACAAGCTTGTCTAAATGATTGCTTACATAATCAGCATCTATATTAATTTTTTTTCCATTCCATTCACTTGCATTATATGATACTTCTTCCATTAATCTCTCTAAAATAGTATGTAATCTTCTTGCTCCAATGTTTTCTGTAGAATCATTTACTTGACATGCAGCTTCTGCAATTTTTTTAATTCCTTCTTGAGTAAAAGATATGATTACTCCTTCTGTAGCCATTAATGCGCTGTATTGCTTTGTAAGAGAAGCACTGGGTTCAGTTAAAATTTTTTCAAAATCTTCAATAGTTAAAGCTGATAGCTCTACTCTTATAGGAAGTCTACCTTGTAATTCTGGAATTAAATCTGAAGGATTGGCAACTTGAAACGCTCCAGATGCGATAAATAAAATATGATCTGTTTTAACCATTCCGTGTTTAGTTGATACAGTGCAACCTTCAACTAAAGGCAAAAGATCTCTTTGTACTCCTTCTCTTGATACATCAGGTCCTGAAATTTCACCTCTTTTGCAAATCTTATCTATTTCGTCTATAAAAACAATACCATTTTGTTCTACAGCTTCGACTGCTTTTTCTTTTATTTCTTCTAAATTTATTAGTTTGGCCGATTCTTCTTCAATTAATAATCTCATTGCTTCTTTTATTTTTATTTTCCTTGGTTTTTGTTTTTGTCCTGCTAAATTTTTAAACATAGATTGCAATTGACTTGTCATCTCTTCCATCCCTGGAGGAGCCATTATTTCAACACCTATTGGGGTAGATGCTAAATTTATTTCTATTTCTTTATCGTCTAGTTCTTTAGTTTTTAGTTTTTTTCTAAAATTTTGACGTGTTTTAGAAGGCTCTTTTTTGTTTTCAGAGTTTCCCCAATCATTCTTTACAGAAGGTATTAATACATCTAGAACTCTTTCTTCTGCAAGCTCTTCTGCTCTAAATCTATTTTTTTCAATAGATTGTAATCTAATCATTTTTACAGATGCATCTGTAAGATCTCTAATTATAGAATCTACTTCTTTACCTACATATCCAACTTCTGTAAATTTTGTTGCTTCTACCTTAATAAAAGGAGCTTTAGCGAGTTTTGCCAATCTACGGGCTATTTCAGTTTTACCAACTCCTGTTGGGCCTATCATTAAAATATTTTTTGGAGTAACTTCATGACGTAATGAATCATCTAATTTCATTCGTCTCCAGCGATTACGTAAAGCTATAGCTACAGCTTTTTTTGCATCGTGTTGGCCGATTATATGGCTATCCAATTCTTTAACAATATTTTTTGGAGTCATGTTAGACATATTATATGATGTCCTTATTTTCATGTATAAGTTCTTCGAAAGAAAAAAAGTGATTACTGTATAAACAAATATCCCCTGATATTTGTAGAGATTTTCTTACTATATCTCGTGCGCATAAATCAGTATTTTCCAACAAAGCGCGAGCTGCTGATTGAGCATAAGGACCTCCAGATCCTATAGCTATTACATCGCTTTCTGGTTGAATTACATCTGCATTACCAGTAATTATCAAAGAAGTATTTTTATCTGCTACCGCTAATAAAGCTTCTAACCTTCTTAACATACGATCTGTACGCCAATCTTTAGCTAATTCAACAGCTGATTTAACAAAACGTCCTTGATGAATTTGTAGTTTTTTTTCAAATAGCTCAAACAAAGTAAATGCGTCTGCAGTTCCTCCAGCGAATCCAGCAATAACTGTATCATTATATAATGTTCTAACTTTCTTTACATTATTCTTCATGATAGTATTACCCAAAGTAGCTTGTCCATCACCTCCAATAACAATATGACCATTGCGACGTACACTTACAATTGTTGTCATAAAATAAGACCTCTTTAAAATACTTATTGTATATAAATAAAATTTATTTTAAAGAATATATTTATTTTTTAAATATATATATTTTTTAAATTAATAAAAATTTAAAATAAAACGTCCTTATTTTATTAAAAAAAACTTATATTGTCTAATATAATTATATAATTTTTATATCATATTATAATTGAAATATACTAAATGAATTATATAGTTAAACAAACTAATTGTACTTTAATTTAAAAAAAAAATCTATAGTCATATTAATATGTATATTTTATAAATATCTAATTAATATTATTAATTTTATATTTTTATAAAAATTTATTTTATTCACATTAATAATTTATATTATAAGTAAAACATCATAAGTTCTCTAATTCTTTTGCATAATGCCAACGAATTATAGGTTTTGGTGGAGGATCTTTTGACATGTACTTTTCAAGCACAATAATATCTGTGGTATTTTTAAAAAAATTTATTTTAAAATGAATTATATAAATTATTAATAATATTAATATAATTAAAAATTTTGAAAAAATTGAATTTTTAGAAAAGAATATATAAAAAATATTTTTTTTCTTTTTACTATTTTTTAATACTTTTCTGCAATAAACGTAATCTTTTTTCAACGATATTTGATGTGACTTAAATTTAATTTTTAATTTTAAAATTATTTTATTATTTTTTTTTTTATTTTAATTAAAAATTAAGTATATAATTTATTATTATTTTTTCAAATTTATAATTTTAATTATAAAAAATAAAAATATTTATGATTGTAATTAAATACCAAATTTTTTATAAACCAAATAAAATTTATTAATAAAAATTTTTTATTTATAAACGAATTATTTTTTAAATTAAATATAAATTTATTTTTAACAAATTTTAAATTTTATTAAATTATTAAAATTGTTTTATTTATTAATTTTTTATTTAAATTTATTTTTATCAATTTAATAAAAATTTTATTTTTAAACTTTTATTTGCATATATAAAAAATGTTTTGTATATTAAAATTATTATTATATTTTAAATATATGAAATAATATAAAATAATATGAAAAAAAAAATTCATCCTATGTCTTTAGATATACTAGCTACATGTTCTTGTGGAAACTCTTTGAAAATAAAATCTACAATAAAAAAGGATATATTGTTAGATGTATGTAATAAATGTCATCCATTTTATACTGGAACTCAAAAAAAATTGAATATAGGAGGAAGAGTTAGTAAGTTTAAAAAAAGATTTGATAATATAGTGTATAAAAAATAAGTTTGTTTTTAATAAATATAATTAATTAAATACATAATATATATAAATTTTAAATTTATAGATTAATATATTATAAAAATAAAATTTTAATTAATATTTTTACAAAAATATTAATTAAAATTTTAATATATGTTAATTTAAAACAAAGTTATTTATAATAAAAAATTATAAAAAATATATTTTTATTATGTATGAATTTTATCTTATAGATTATATAAAAAATTAGTTTTATTATTTTTCTGCACAAAAGGAAATTTTATTAATGAAGTACGCACTGGAAATAAAAAAATTAAGAAAAATATATAAAACGAATATATGTGCTATAAATTCGATCGATTTAAAAGTAAAAATTGGTGATTTTTATGCTTTGCTAGGTCCAAACGGGGCTGGAAAATCTACAACTATAGGCATATTAAGCAGTTTAATAAAAAAGAGTTCTGGATTGGTAAAAATATTTGGATATGACATAGACAAAGATAAAATAAACACTAAAAAAAAAATTGGACTTGTTCCTCAAGAGTTTAATTTTAGTCCATTTGAAACTATAAATCAAATTGTTATCAATCAAGCTGGATTTTATGGAATAAAAAAAAGCATAGCTATTGATAGAGCTAAAAAATATCTCAATAAACTAGAACTATGGGATCAAAGAAATAAACCAGCAAGAGTTCTATCTGGAGGAACAAAACGTAGATTAATGATTGCTAGAGCTTTGATGCATAAACCTAAAGTTTTAATTTTAGATGAACCTACTGCAGGAGTAGATGTAGAAATAAGAAGACTAATATGGAAATTGTTAATAAATCTTAATAAAAATGGCAAAACAATAATACTAACTACTCATTATTTTGAAGAAGCAGAATTCTTATGTAATCATATTGGAATAATGCAATATGGAATTTTAATAAAAAATACTTCAATTCAAAAATTATTATCTAAAGTTAAATCAGAAAAATTTATTTTAGAATCATCTAGCGATATCTCTAAAATAAAAATTGAAGGATACAATTTTAAAAATTTGCAAAAAAATACATTAGAAGTTGAAGTTGATAAAAAAAAAGGATTAAATGATTTATTTTTTCAACTTAATTCTCAAAATATACATATAATAAGCATGAGAAACAAGTCTAACAGATTAGAAGAACTATTCTTAAATTTAGTATCTAAATAAATTTTATGGAATTGAAAATGAAACAGTCTAATTGGATTGCGTTAAAAAGTATTTTATGCAAAGAAATATCTAGATTTTCTAGAATATGGGGTCAAACTTTAGTTCCTCCAGTGATAACTATGATGCTTTATTTTTTTATTTTTGGAAATTTAATTGGAGTAAATTTAGAAAAAATTCAAGGATTTTCTTATATGGAATTTATCATTCCAGGAATGATAATGATGTCTGTTATTACAAATTCTTATAGTAATGTTTCTTCTTCTTTTTTTAGCGCTAAATTTCAAAGAAACATAGAAGAAATGTTGATTGCCCCAATCCCAGTTTATGTTATTATTTTTGGATATATAGGAGGAGGAATAGCACGCGCAATATGCGTAGGGGGACTAGTAAGTATAGTATCTTTATTTTTTTTGGTTATAAAAATAAAACAATTAATTATAATTTTATCAATATTAATATTGACATCTATACTTTTTTCTTTAGCAGGTTTGTTGAATGGTATTTTTGCAAAAAGTTTTGATGATATAAGTATAGTACCAACATTTATTTTGACTCCTTTGACTTATCTAGGAGGAGTATTCTATTCATTAAAATTACTCCCTATTTTTTGGCAAAAAATTTCTAAATTTAATCCAATTGTATATATGGTGAATAGTTTTAGATATGGTTTTTTAGGAATTACTGATGTATCTATTTTTTTGTCTTTTATTATAATTATTTCAATTATTGCAATTTTGTATGTGTTTGTTTGGTATTTGATTCATAATAATTGGAATCTTAAAATTTAAATTTAACAATTAAAAATTAACAACACTAAATGAATTTAAAAATAGTTTAATTTAACAATATATATTTTATGAATATAGTTGAAATTGCTAAAAATTTAATTAAATGTCAATCTTTAAGCCCATATGATGCTGGATGTAATAAAATAATAATAAAATGCTTGCACAATATGGGATTTTATGTTGAAAAAATGAAATTTGGGAAAACTGAAAATATTTGGGCCTATAAAGGAACAGGATATACTTTATTATTTGCTGGTCATACGGATGTAGTACATGCAGGGAATGTAAAAAATTGGAAATATCCTCCATTTTCTTCAAAATTAAAAGATGGAATTTTATACGGCAGAGGATCTGCTGACATGAAAGGTGCTTTAGCTGCTATGCTAATTGCCGCAAAAAAATTTTTTAAATCATATAAGGAGCCTAAAGGAAGATTAGCATTTCTAATAACTTCAGACGAAGAAGGTTCTGGAAGTAATGGAACAAAAAAAGTAATTAATGTTCTTTTAAAAAGAAAAGAAAAAATTGATTGCTGTTTAATAGGAGAACCTACTGGAGAGAAAAATATAGGAGATATAGTAAAAAATGGAAGAAGAGGATCTTTAAGCGTAAAAATAATTATTTATGGCAAACAAAATCATGTAGCTTATGCTGAAAATAATAATAATCCGATATATCATTCTAATAAAATAATAGGCGAGTTACTAAAAACCTCTTGGAATGACGTGCAATGCATATTGCCTAAAACTACAATGCAAATTATTGGAATAAGAAGCAATATAAAAAAATTTACTAATATTACTCCTAGTAAAGTAGAAATAATTATAAATTTTAGATTTAATTTTAAATCAAACAAAAAAATAATAAAAGAAAAAATAGTTTCAATTTTAAAAAAATATAAATATTTTTATGATATAAAATGCATTTTACATAGTGATCCATTCTTCACAAAAACTGGAAATTTATTAAAATCAGTAATAGAATCTGTAAAAATTTATCAAAAAATTACTCCTTGTATAATAAATTCTGGAGGAACGTCAGATGGAAGATTTATATATAAAATTAGTAAACAAATTATCGAATTAGGTTTGTTGAACAAAACAATTCACAAAGATAATGAGCATATAAAAGTAAAAGATTTACTAATATTATGTAATATATATCAATATATTTTAAAAAAAATATTAATAAAAAATTAAAAATTTATAAATTATATATTTATATAAATGTTTATAAGTTCCAATCAATTTGATCTCTTCCAGAATCGTTTAAAATTTTATTAGCTTTTATAAAATGATTGCATCCAATAAATCCATTATATGCTGAAAAAGGAGAAGGGTGCGATGATTCCAAAATAAAATGTTTTTTTGAATTAATTAATAACTTTTTTTTTTAGCATGATATCCCCATAAAATAAATATTACTTTATAACAATTAAAATTAATTATTTCAATAATTTTATCTGTAAATTTTTGCCATCCAATATTTATATGAGAATTCGGCCTATTTTCTTCTACAGTAAGAACTGTATTTAAAAGAAGAACTCCTTGAATAGCCCATTTATTTAAACATCCATGTTTAGGAATAATAAAATTTTTTATGCTATTTTTTAATTCTTTAAAAATATTCCTTAGAGAAGGTGGTATTTTAGAATTTTTTTTAACAGAAAAACATAATCCATCTGCTTGATCTTCCTTATAATAAGGATCTTGTCCAATAATCACAATTTTAATATTTTTTAATGGAGTTAATTTTATAGATTTAAATATATCTTTTTTCTCAGGAAAAATTTTTTTTCCACATGTTTTTTGAAAGTTAATGAAATTAAAAATTTTAATAAAGTATTCTTTATTTTTTTCTTTTGATAGAAAATTTTTCCATGTTAAAAATTCATTTTTCATATGTTAATTTTATTTTTATAAAAAAATTATTTTTTAAATTTAAATATATAATAATTTGTAAAATTCATTAATATTTAGAATTTTCTTTTAAAATTTTAATTGTATTATTAATTTGATTTATTGCAAAAGAAATGTCTTCTTTAGAAGTAAATCTTCCTATCGAAAATCTAATCGAACTTTTAGATAAAAAGTGATTCAACCCCATAGCTTTTAAAACATGAGATGAATTTTCTTTTTCAGAAGAACAAGCAGATCCTGAAGAAATAGCTAGATCTTTTAATAAAATAATTAAAGTTTTACTATCAATTCCTAAAAAGGTTATATTTAATATATTTGGAATATTGTTTATTGGATCTCCGTTTAATAAAATATTATTTTTTTCTTTTATTCCAGATAAAAATTTATCTCTAAGTAATTTTATTTTTTTATTTTCTAAATTCATTTCGTCTTTTAGAATAGCGCATGCTTTTCCCATTCCTACTATTTGATGAACTGGTAAAGTTCCAGATCTAAAATTTTTTTCTTGTCCACCTCCGTGTATTTGAGCTTTAAAATAAATAGGAGGTTTTCTTCTCAAAAATAATGCTCCTACACCTTTGGGTCCATAAATTTTATGAGAACTAAAAGACATAAGATCAATAGGAATCAACGAAACATCTATAGGAATTTTCCCTATGCTTTGAGTAGCATCTACGTGAAACAAAATTTTCCTAGATTTACATATTTTACAAAAAGATTCTATATCTTGTATTATTCCAGTTTCATTATTAACATGCATTAAAGAAACTAAAACTGTGTTTTTTTTTATTTTTTCTTCTAATCTTTTTGGATGAATGATTCCATTTTTATTTGGAGATAACAAAGTTAATTCTATGCCATTTTCTTGCAAATTATATAATGTATCTAAAACAGAAATATGCTCAGTTTCCCCAGAAATAACATGTAATTTTTCTGTTTTATTAAAATTTATTGACCCTTTTATTGCTAAGTTATTTGATTCGGTTGCACCAGAAGTAAATATTATTTCTCTTGCATCTGAATTAATCAAATTTGATATATTTTTTCTAGATTTTTCTACAGCTTGTTCTGCTTTCCATCCATATATATGAGAACGAGAAGATGGATTTCCAAATATTCCATCATATTTTAAATATTTTATCATTTCTTCATACACTCTTTGATCTACTGGAGTAGTAGATGCATAATCTAAATATATTGGAAACTTCACTTATTTTTAATCCTATAAAAATAATTATATATATAATATATTATCATTAAATTTAATTTGTTAAAAATAAATTAAATTTAAAATAATGAATATTTTTATTTATATATTATAATAAGTAAATTTTACCTTATTTTAAAAAATTTTTTATTTATAAAATATTTTAATTTAAATAAATTTAAATAAGAGAAAACATATTATGTATCCAATGCTTAACATTGCAATTCAAGCTGCCAGAGAAGCAGGAAAATTAATAAATAAATATTATGGAGGAATATATTTATCTGAAAATATATATCAAATAAATGAAAATTCATTTGATATTAATAATGCAGTAGAAAATTTAATTTGTAATATTATTAAAAAATATTATCCTAATCATATTATTTTAAATATAAATAAAGAAATAAAATATAATTTTTTCTCAAGAAAAAAAAAAGAAATTTCAAATGTAAAATGGATTATAGATCCAATAAATGGTTATGAGAATTTTTCTACAAACATTCCTCATTTTGCTGTTTCTATAGCAGTTCAAATAAATTTAAAAACAGAAATTTCAGTAATATACGATCCTATTAAAAATGAACTGTTTAATGCTATAAGAGGAAGAGGTGCTCAATTAAACGGTTATAGAATTAGGACAAAAAAAATTAAAAACATAAAAGACATAATTATATCTACAATAATTTCTAATGAAAAACAAAATATAAATAATAATTATGATTTTATTTTAAATAATTTAATTTTATATTTTAAAAACTTCAGATGTACAGGATCTATAGCATTAGATTTAGCATACGTAGCTTCTAATAGATTTTCTTTGTTTTTTTTGATTAAATCAGATTTAGAAAAATTTTTTATAAGCAATGATCTTATAATAAGAGAATCTGGAGGATTAATAACTGATTTTACTGGAGGTCATGATTATTTATATTCTGGAAATATTTTAGCAGGAAATCCTGATATAGTAAAAAAAATTCTATTAATAATAAGAAAAAAATTAAAATAAGTATATAATTTTTTTTAAATAAAAAAAACAAAAGTTTTTGATTAAATATTAATATTTTAATATAATAAATTTTTTATATAAACTTTTTATAAAAAACTTTATTAATATGATAAATTTTATTTATTGAAATACTGTACATTAAAATTTTTGTGAAAAAGAATATATTATTATTTTTGTTAAAACTAAATATTAACTTTTTTTTAAATTGTATTTGCATAGGATGGATAATAGCGTTGATTTCATATTTAATGAATAAAACAATTTTATGTATTTCATCTTCTGTTTTTGTAGTTTCTTGTTTAATTTTTTATTTATTAAAAATAAAGTATAATAACAATAATAAATTAAAAAACAAAAAAAATAAAAAATTTATTTCACTAAATAATGAAAAAATTTTTGAGAAAGAAAACAATATTGTGTGTAAATTTGAAAAAAAAGAGAATACCTTAATATCCAAAGATACAATTTTAAAAGGAGATGTTATAGTAAAAAATAATATACATATATCTGGCAAAATATATGGAAATATAGAAGCAAAAGAAAATGTTATTTATATATTGCAAACAGGAATTATTGAAGGAAACTTGTTAGCAAAAGAAATTATTATTGATGGCAAAGTAAATGGTATATGTCAGTCATCTATTTTAGATATTTTAGAATATGGAAAATTATTTGGCATAATTAAATGTGATATAGTTACAATAAAAAAAGGCGGTAAATTTATTGGAAAATCTGAAAACTTAGAAATAGAAGAATCTAAAATTTTAAAAAAAAATAAAATTTATTCTAAAAAAGAAAGTGAAAATAAATTAATAAAAAATTCTATATAATAAGATTCTTTAAATAAGAAATTTAAATAAATAAATTAATAATATTTAATTATTTATATTTATTTTAAAATTTATAAATTACATATTTGTTGATTTTTTTAATATTTTTTTATATCATTCATAATGATTATTATATACAAATATTTATTAAATACGTTAAAACAAAATAATTAATAAATTTTTATTTCTAATTTTAATTAATATAATTAAAATAAATTAATATTAAATACTGCTAATTATTAAAAAATTTATTTTTTTTGATAAAATTTTTAATTTTTTATTTACATACATAAAATATATAAAAGTATTTTTTTATTACAGTTAATTAATTTAAATTTTAAAATATTTGGATATAAATAAATTTATTATAAATATTTAATTTTATTTTTAATATAAAAATATAAATTTATTTATATAATAATTTTTAATAAAGCTAATGAATATTTTAATTAAATAAAAATTTTTCATTTTTATATTAAGTTTTTTAAAGAATTTAATATTTAAAAAATTAAATAATTATATGATAATTTATTATAGCGCAAATCAATCTAAATCTGGTTTAAAAATTTTATTAAAAAATGAACCATGTTTAATATTAGAAAATCAATTTGTAAAACCAGGTAAAGGACAACCTTTTAATAGAATAAAAATAAAAAAATTAATTTCTGGAAAAATCTTTACTAAAATTTTTAAGTCTAATGAAAAATTAATATATGCTGATGTTTTAGATGTAAAAGTTAAATCTTTATATAAAGATAAAAAATATTGGAACTTTATAAAAAAGGAAAATTTTGAACAATTTAAGATTAGTAAAAAAAATCTAGGAGAAAAATATAAATGGATTATAGAACAATTAGAATGCATAGTTACTTTTTGGGATGAAAATCCTATAAATATTACTTTACCAAGATTTGTAGATATTAAAGTATGTAATGCTAATTTTGATATAAAAGGAGATACAATAAAATCTGGAAATAAATATATAATACTAACAACAGGAGCTATAATAAAAGCTCCTATTTTTATACGTTCTGAAGAAATTGTTAGAGTAGATACTAATCTAGGAGAATATGTTTCTAGAATAAAATAAATTAATTAAATTTAAATAAATGTTTAAATTGATTTTTATCGAAAAATTTTTATTGTTGATTTATTAAAATTTTTTATATTTTAATCTTATTAGTCTATATGGAAAAACAAAAAAAAATAACATCCAATTTTATTTATAAAATTATACATAAAGATTTATTTATTAATAAATACAAATATATTCATACTAGATTTCCTCCAGAGCCTAATGGATATTTACATTTAGGTCATGCAAAATCTATTTGTTTAAATTTTAATTTAGCTAAGATTTTCAAGGGAAAATGTAATTTAAGATTTGATGATACTAATCCAAATACAAAACATGAAAAATATATAAATAAAATTAAAAATGACATTTTATGGTTAGGATTTAAATGGGATGGAAAAACTCGTTATTCTTCGGATTATTTTGATCAAATATATAATTTTGCTATAAAATTAATAAAAAAAAATTTAGCATACGTAGAAGAATTATCTTTAAAAGAAGTAAGAAAAAACAGAGGGTCTTTGACAAGAAAAGGAAAACAAAGCCCGTATAGAAATAGAAAAATAAAAGAAAATTTAATTTTGTTTGAAAAAATGAAAAATGGAGAATTCAAAGAAGGATCAGCTTGCTTAAGAGCAAAGATAAATATGCAATCTTCATGTGTTCTAATGAGAGATCCTATTTTGTATAGAATTAGATTTAAAAATCATCATCGTACAAAAAATAAATGGTGTATTTATCCTACTTATGATTTTAGTCATTGCATTTCAGATTCTATTGAAAATATTACTCATTCTTTATGCACATTAGAATTTCAAGAAAATAAAAAATTATATAATTGGATTTTAAAAAAAGTTTCAACAGATTTTGTTCCTAAACAATATGAATTTTCTAGAATGAATTTAGAATATTCTATTATGTCAAAAAGAAAATTGAAAATTTTAATAGAAAAAAAATTAGTAAGTGGATGGAATGATCCTAGAATTCCAACATTAGCTGGAATAAGGAGAAGAGGATATACTGCCTCATCTATTCGTGAATTCTGCAATAGAATTGGGATCACTAAACAAGAAAGTACTATTAGTGAATCTATGCTTGAGTTTTTCATAAAAAAAGAACTGAATTTTAACTCATACAGATTAATGGCTGTAATAAATCCTCTGTTGTTAATAATAGAGAATTTTCCAGATGAATATGAAGAAAAAATAGAAATTTCTAATCATCCATATAACAATATGGGGAAAAGAACAGTTATTTTTAACAAAAAAATATACATAGAACGTTCGGATTTTATGGAAAATCCAAAATTAGAATATAAAAGATTATCATTAGGGAAAAAGGTAAAATTAAGAAATTCATATATTATAAAAGCAAACAGAATAGAAAAAAATAAACACGGATATATTACAAAAGTTTATTGTAATTATTATTCAAATATAAAAAAAAATAATTATAAATTTTCAAAATTAGGAATTATACATTGGGTATCTGAAAAAAATAATATTCCAGCAGAATTTCGTTTTTACGATAGATTGTTCACTCATCCTAATCCCGAAAAATTGGATAATTTTTTATCTTTTTTCAACAAAGATTCTTTAATAATTAAGCATGGTTTTATAGAAAAAAATATAAAAAAACACCACATAAACTATCCAGTTCAATTCGAAAGAATAGGATATTTTTTTGCAGATAAATTTAATTATAAAAAAGATTATCCAGTATTTAATTTAACTGCAAAATTATCTAGCTATTTAAATAGATAAACAAATTAATTTAAATTTCTAACAATTTTTCTTTTAATTTTTTTTTTAATATCTTTTATTACGCATTCAGGAAGAAAATAGTCTAAGTTTCCTCCATAAAATATTATTTCTTTTATCATACTAGAAGACATATATGACCAATTTATATCTGATATCATAAATATGCTTTCCATTTCTGGATAAAGATATTTGTTTGTTTTTTCCATTATGAATTCATTTTCAAAATCAAAAATATTTCTTATACCTCTTATTAATATTTTAATATTATTTTTTCTTGCAAAATTAGTAGTAAGATCATTTATTCCTATCACCTTTATATTTTTGTAATTTTTAGTAGCTTTTTTTATATGATGCATCCTTTCTTTCAAATTAAATAATTGATTTTTTTTAAAATTATTTGCTACTATTATTATTACTTTATCAAATACTTTTATAGATCTTTCTATTAAATTTATATGTCCATTGGTCAATGGATCGAACGTTCCAGGAAATATAGCTTTCTTATTTTTCATAAATATCCTTAATTTATTTAAAATTAATATATTTTATAAATTTAAAATATTTAATAAAAAAATCAATTATTAATAATAATATATTTATTTATTTTTTTTTAAAATTTTTTTTATCAAATTAATAAGATTATTCAACGATCCTGTATTTTTTTTGCATACTGAAAATGCTCTTATTCCGTAATCTTTTCTTATATCTTTATTGTTTAAAAGTATTGTTATCCAAGATATTAAAGAAATTTTATCATTAACAATAATTAAAGAATTGTTTTTTCTTAGTTTCATGTTTATTTCATAAAAATTTTTAACATAAGGTCCAGTAATTATTGGTAATTTGTTTATTGCAGCTTCTAATGGATTATGTCCTCCATAATTTAACAAGCTTCCTCCTATAAATGATATATCTGAAATTTTATAAAACATCATTAATTCTCCAATAGAATCACCTAAAATTATTTGAGTATTTTTTGATGGTGTTTTTTTACTGCTGCGTGTAATAAAATTAAATTTAAATTTTTTAATAATTTTAATAACTTTTTTAAATCTTTCTTCATGTCTAGGCACTATTATCAATAATAAATTAGGAAAATTTTTTAATAAATATTTATGAACAGATAAAATTATATTTTCTTCTTTGTAATGAGTGCTAGAAGCTATCCATATAGGCCTAGATTTTTCCCAATTTATAAATAATTTTTTTTTATATTTAATTTTGTTAAAATTTAAAACATCAAACTTTATATTTCCAATAATTTTTAACTTTTTCCTTTCCAATCCTAAATCTAAAAATCTCATGCCATCTTCTTTATTATTAGAAGCTACTATATTTATAAAATTCAAAATTTCAGAAAAAAACTTTTTTGCTTTTTTATATTTATTTGCAGAAGATTTAGATAATCTAGCATTAGCTATTATAATTGGAATTTTTTTATTATTAATTTCGTTTATAAAATTTGGCCATATTTCTCTTTCTATTATTATTACCAATTGTGGATTAGTATGATATAAAAATCTTTTAACAGAACCTATTGTGTCATATGGAAAATAAGAATAATATACTATTTTAGAAAGTTCTTTTTTTATATATTTCATTCCACTAATTGTGGTTGTAGTAAGCAGTATTGATAAATTTGGATATATTTTTTTTAATATTATTATTAATAATAGAATTGATTTTATTTCTCCAATAGATACTGCATGTATTATTATGCAATTTTTAGGTAATTTTTTTTTGAAAAATCCATATTTTTCATAAAATTTTTTAAAATAAAATAAATTTTTTATTCCTTTAAAAAATAATTTTATCAAAAAAATTGGTTGTAATAAATAAACGATAATATTATATAATATATATAATTTTTTATTAATCATAAATATATATTTTAAATGAAATAAATGATTTTAATCTTAAATTTTTCACAATTATAATATAAAATTATAAATTAAAAAATTACTTTAATAAAATTAAATTATAAAATATGGTTACTATAAATACAGCATTGTGCAAAAATTCTACTAGAGTTATGATTCTTGGATCTGGAGAATTAGGAAAAGAAATTGCAATAGAATGTCAAAGATTAGGAATAGAAGTAATTTCTGTAGATAGTTATTCAAATGCTCCAGCAATGCATGTCTCACATAGGCATCACGTAATTGATATGCTAAATCCTAAAGAGATAAAAAGATGCATAAATCTTGAACATCCAGATTTTATAGTTCCAGAAATTGAAGCTATTTCTACAAATGCATTAATAGAATTAGAAAAAAATGGATATAATATAGTGCCTTCTGCAAAAACAATCCATATTACAATGAATAGAAAATTAATTAGAGTTTTAGTTTCAAAAAAATTAAACATACTAACATCTGAATATCAGTTCGCTTCTAGTTTTGACGAATTAAAAATTAAAACTAAAGTTATTGGTTATCCGTGTTTAATTAAACCAATAATGAGTTCTTCTGGCAAAGGACAAAGTGTGATTTACAATGAAAAAGAACTAAGACATTCATGGGAAAAATCACAAACTTATGGAAGAACAAGTTTAGGCGAAGTGATTATAGAAAAAATAATACCTTTTGATTTTGAAATTACATTACTTGTAGTAAATTCTGTAGATGGAATGCATTTTTGTTTGCCGATTGGACATAGACAAGAAAAAGGCGACTACCAAGAATCTTGGCAACCACATAAAATGGATAATGTTATTTTTGAAAAAGCTAAAAAAATATCTAAAAAAATAGTTTCTTATTTAGGAGGATATGGAATATTTGGAGTTGAATTCTTTATTTATAAAGATAAGGTAATATTTAGTGAAATTTCTCCTAGGCCTCATGATACAGGAATGGTTACATTGATTTCTCAGAATTTATCAGAATTTGCTTTACACGTGAGATCTTTTTTAAAACTACCAATAGGTAAAATTCGTCAATATGGTCCATCTTCTTCAGTCGTTATATGTGGAAATGAATTATATGGAAACAAAATAAGTTTTAGCAATATTGAATGCATTAATACAAATCAACAAATTAGAATATTTTCTAAGCCTAATATCAAAGGGTATAGAAGACTTGGAGTTATACTAGATCAGGACGAAACAATAGAAAGATCTTTAAGAAAAGCTAAAAAAACTGCTAGTAAAATTTTAATTAAAACTTAAAATAGAATATAGATTATTTTATTTTAAGAATAAGTTTTTTTGGAATCATAAACTTTGTTTTTTCTATATCTCCATCAACTTGATAAATATTTACAGAATTTTTATAAAAAATTTTTAGATAATTGACTACCTGTTGAACTAAAATTTCTGGAGCTGAAGCTCCAGCCGTTATTCCAATATTATTTACTCCATTTAACCAAGATTTTTTAATTTCTTTATATGTATCTATTAGATAAGATTTTTTTCCAGATTTGTTTGCTATTTCAAATAATCTATTAGAATTTGAAGAATTTTTAGATCCAATTATAAATATAATATCCACTAATTTTATAATTTTTTTTATTGATTTTTGTCTATTCTCTGTTGCATAACATATATCTTTTTTACGAGGTTCTATAATGTAAGGATATTTTTTTTTTATAGCAAAAATAATTTTATTAGTATCATCTACAGATAATGTAGTTTGTGTGAAATAAAATAAATTATTAGGGTCTTTTATTTTTAATTTACAAATTTCTTCTATAGATTGAATTACAAAAACTTTTTTATTAGGATTATTATATTGCCCTATTGTCCCAATTATTTCTGGATGATTTTTATGACCTATTATAATTACCTCTGATCTTAATTTGCTAGCTCGTTTTATTTCATGGTGAACTTTGCTTACTAATGGACAAGTAGCATCAAAAATAATTAATTTACGTTTATTTGCTTCTTTTAAAATGCTTTTTGAAACCCCATGAGCCGAAAAAATTAAAATTGATTTTTCTGGAACATCACATATTTTTTTAACAAAAATAGATCCTATTTTTTTTAAAGAATTTACTACATATTTATTATGTACAACTTCATTATATACATATATTGGAGGTCCATATATTTCTATTGCGTTTTTTACAATATTAATAGCTCGATCTACTCCTGCACAAAAACCTCTTGGATTGGCCAAAAAAATGTTCATAATTTTATAATCTATGTATTAACAATAAATATTTTTTTATTATATATTAGTATTAAAAACCCAATAAAAATACTAATATCTGCAAAATTAAAAACTGGAAAATGCCATTTATAAATATAAATGTCAATAAAATCTATAACTGAACCATAAAAAATTCTATCAAATATATTTCCAAAAGAACCTCCTATGATAATACTGTATCCTAAATTAGATAATAAATCTTTACATAAATTTTTCATATAAAATATAAATAATAAAATAAAAATAGAAATAACAATTATTAATATTCTTATTAAATTGGAGTAACTTTGAAAAAGTCCAAGAGCTATACCATAATTTCTTATATAAGTAATTTTAATCATAGGAAAGATTTTTATCGAATCAAAAATCTCATAATTATTTAATATCCACTTTTTAGTAAAAAAATCTATTAAAAATATAGATATTATTATTAAATTGCTTTTTGTTTTCATATTATTATAATAAATAAATTAAAAATATTTTCTTTTTTCTTCTACTCCATTTATATTATTTATACAACGATTGCAAATTTTATTATATTTAACGTCATTTACTATATCATTAGTATAGTTCCAACATCTTAAGCATTTTTTTCCATCAAATTTTTCTGCTAAAATTTTTAAATTTTTTATTGATTTAGATTTAAAAGCATTTTCTTTTGAATTTTCATATTTTTTTATTGATACATAAGATACTAAAAAAGCAAAATTTAGTTCTTTTTTTAATAAAATTAATTCTTCAAATATAAAAGATTCAGCGTATAAAGTAATTTTTAATTCTAAAGAACTTTTTATTTTATCTTCTAATTTTTTAATTTCAATAATTTTGTTAATTTCATTTTTAATTTTAATTAAAATTTTCCATAAACTTTTACTTATATAACTATTAATATTTTCACATGGAATTTCTTTCACCCATTCAGACAAAAAAACATACTTTTCTCTTTTTCCAGGAATGTATTTCCATATTTCATGAGATGTAAAAGACAAAATAGGCATTATCCAACGAACAAGACACTCTATTATATATAGAATAGCAGTTTGACAACTTCTTCTAGCAAGACTATCGATATAATTTGTATATTGACGGTCTTTTATAATATCAAGATAAAATGAACCCATGTCTAAAGAGCAAAAATCAACAATATTACTTACAACTTTATGGAAGTTATATTCTTCGTATGCATTTTTAATTTTTTTTTGTCTATTATTAGTCTTAATAATCGCCCATTGATCTATGCTTAACATGTTTTCTAAATTAATAGAATTAAATTCTGGATTAAAATCATTTAAATTAGATAATAAAAAACGAGAAGTATTTCTAATTCTACGATATATATCAACAGTACGAAGTAGTATTTCTTTTGAAATGCTAATATCTGATTTATAATCAGAAGATGCTACCCATAATCGGAGTATATCAGCTCCAAATTCATTTATAATATCTTTAGGACTGATTACGTTTCCAATTGATTTAGACATTTTTTTACCATTGGAATCCACTACAAATCCATGAGCTAAAATTTTTTTACATGGTATTCCTCCAGTAATAGCAATAGATAATATTATAGAAGACATAAACCAACCTCTATATTGATCTGATCCTTCTAGATATAAATCTACTTTATTTTTATTCAATGAATTCCATTTTTTTATTAATATAGAATAATATGTAGATCCTGAATCAAACCATACATCTAATGTATCTAATACTTTTTTATATTTATCACTATCCTTATCTAAAATTTCAGATTTATTTATATCCCACCATGCTTGTACTCCTTTTTTTTCTATTTTTTTAGAAACTTTTTCTATTAATTCTACTGTATTAGGGTGTATTTCTTTGTTTTTTTTATTGATAAAAACAGCAATTGGAACTCCCCAAACTCTTTGTCTAGAAATGCACCAATCCGGACGATTTGACAACAAATCTATAATTTGATTCATTCCCCATTTCGGAATCCATAAAATTTTTTTTATTTCTGATATTGTTTTATTCCTTAAATTATTATTATCTATATTAAAAAACCATTGATTTGTAGCTCTAAAAAAAGTTGGAGATTTATGTCTCCAACAATGAGGATATGAATGATTGATAATTTTTTTGCTATATAGAGAATGATTATTTTTTAATAAATTTAATACAACTTCTTCTGATTTAAAAATGTTTAATCCATCTAATCCTGGAAAAGTTCCAGGCAAATAATTTCCATTTGAATCAATAGGATCATACATATTTAATTTATATTTTTTTCCTATAATATAATCTTCTTCTCCATAATTTGGAGCAACATGAACTATTCCAGAGCCAGATTTAAAATCAACATACTCATTAAGTATCATAGGAACATGTATTTTATTTAAAGGATGTTTAAAATATAAAAATTTTAATTTTTTCCCATATACACTGCCTAGTATTTTTGATTTTTTTATATTTAATCTAGCCAATGTTTTATCCAGCAAAGATTCTGCAATAATAAATATTTCTTTATTGCATTTTACTAATAAATAAATAAAATTAGGATTAACAGAAATTGCACGATTTGCTATAATAGTCCATGGAGTAGTAGTCCAAATTATAGCTTTTATTTTATCAAATTTTTTTTCTGAGTTAAATATCTTTAAAATTTTATTATTGTCACAAGCAGAAAATGATACGTCAATAGAGTTAGATTCTTTTATATTATAATCTATCTCTGAATCTGATAAAGAGGATTTACAATCAATACACCAATTAATAGGTTTAATTCCCCTATATAAATATTTTTTCTTAATTAAATTTTTAAATGTACGTAATATATTTGCTTCTGTATGAAAATCCATTGTTAAATATGGATTATTCCAATCTCCTATTACTCCTAATCTAATAAATTCTTTTTTTTGTTTATTTACTTGATCTAATGCATAATTACGACATTTTTCTCTAAAAATTTTATGATTTATTTTGTTTATATTTTGATTAATTTTTTTTTCAACTTGAAGTTCTATAGGCAATCCATGACAATCCCATCCTGGCATATATGGTGCGTCAAATCCAAATAAAGATTTAAATTTAATGATTATATCTTTTAAAATTTTATTAACCGCATGTCCAATATGAATGTCTCCATTTGCATAGGGAGGTCCATCATGTAAAAAAAAAGTTTTTTTTCCTTTTTTATTTTCTCTGATAATGCTATATAAATTGTTTTTTTTCCAGCATTCTAAAATTTTTAATTCAGAAATCAATAAATTAGCCTTCATGGGGAATTTAGTTTTAGGTAAATTCAATGTATTTTTATAATCATTCATCAAAAAATTTCCTTTTATTTTTTAAATAAACAAAATAATCATTTACTTTATTAATATCATATAATATCTGATTTTTTAAATCAAAAGTAGATCTAAAAAACCTCTCTTCTCTTATTTTTTTTCTTATTATTATTTCAATGTGACAAGAATAAAAATTTCCAGACTTATTTAATAAATGAACTTCTACTTTCTGATTTAATCCAAAGAAAGTTGGCCTTGTTCCTATATTAGCTATTCCATAAATTATTTTTTTTGTAATACCGTTAACTTCTACGGCATATACTCCATTAATAGGAAATTTTATATTTTTAGAAGATATATTTATAGTTGGAAATCCAATTAATCTACCTATAGCTTTTCCACAAACAACTCTACCAGAAATAGAATATTCATGACCTAAAAATTTTATTGCTTTTTCTAATTTATTATTTTTAAGAGCATTTCTTATTGCAGTACTGCTAATTTTTTCACTATCAATTTCTAGAGTTTTTACTTCTAATACGTTAAAACCTAATTTTTTTCCACTATTTTTTAATAATTTAACATCCCCGTATGCTTTATATCCAAATCTAAAGTCTTTTCCAATAATTATGCATTTCATGTTTAAAGATTTAATTAAAAAGTTTTTTATAAAATCTTTTGCATTTAACATTAAAAAATTTTTATTAAAATTGATACATAATACTTGTTTAATTCCCATTTTTTTGAAGTATTTTATTTTATCACGCAAACCTGTTATCCTTGATGGAGAATTTTTGTTAATAAATTCTTTTGGTTGAGGCTCAAAAATAACGACAATCATAGGCAAATTACGTTTTAAACTTTCATTTTTTAATTTACTAATTATTTTTTGATGTCCTAAATGGACTCCATCAAAATTTCCAATTGTAATTACGCATCCATTTATATATTGTTTTTTTAAATTAAATATATTTCTAATATGTTTAAATTTCATATATTAATACTAATATAAAATATAAATTTTGCAAATTCTTAAAAATTTATTAAAATAAATAAATAAAATTTAATAAATTGTTATTTTTTATTTAAAAATTTTTAATTTATTGTTAATATATTTATAATTTATTGGATTTTTAAATTTCAGGAGGTATACTTGGCTAATATAAAATCTTCTAAAAAAAGATCAATTCAATCAGAAAAAAAACGCAAATATAATTCTAGCAAAAAATCTATGATAAGAAGTTTTATTAAAAAAGTAAAAAATTCTATCTTAAAAAAAGAAAAAGACACAATAAATAATTCATTTATAGAGATGCAATCTATTTTAGACAGATATGCAAAAAAAAATTTAATACACAAAAATAAAGCATCTAGGCTTAAGTCAAGATTATCAAAAAAAATTAAATTTATTTTTAAATAAAATTTTATTTTATTATTAATTAATTTTTTAATTTAATTTTTTTATATAAAAAATATAAAAACAAAAATCCAATTACGCTAGATACTATAGATGAAATTAATATACTAAATTTTGCAATATATATAATTTTTTCATTAATATTTTGAAAAGCTAAATTAGAAATAAAAATAGACATAGTAAACCCTATGCCGCATAAAAATGAAATTCCTGCAATTTCTTTAAAAGAAATTCCAACTGGTAATTTAGACAATTTAAATTTTACTGATAAATAAGAAAATAGAAATACTCCAATAGGCTTTCCAAGAACTAATCCAAAAAAAATGCCAAAAGGCAAAAGTGAAGAGGAAAGATTTTCAAAATTGGAAAAATTAATTCCAGAATTAAAAAAAGCAAAAATAGGTAAAATAAAATATTTGTTTAAAAAACTTAAACTCTTCTTAAGAAAAGCCATCGATTTTTCATATTTACTACTGGATAAATAAGAAGAGTGAGGCATCAATATTCCTAATATAACTCCAGATATAGTAGAATGTATTCCTGATAGGAATATTGATTCCCATAATAATATTCCAAAAATAATATATATATATATACAAGTTACTCTTAAATAATTAATTGATAATATTGTTAATATAACTAATGTAGATAACAATATCATATATTGATCAATATGATTGCTATAGAAAAACGCAATAATTAATATTGCTCCTATATCATCAAAAATAGCTAAAGAAAGAAGGAAAATTAGCAAACTGTGAGGAATAGAATGTCCTAAAATTTTTAAAACGCCAACGGCAAAAGCTATATCAGTAGCTACTGTAATTGCCCATCCTGAAGAGATAGAGCTATCTTCTTTCGTTATAAAATTATATATTAATGCAGGGAAAATCATTCCTCCTATTGCAGCTATTCCTGGCAAAATTGCTCTAGATTTATTTTTTAACGATCCTACTAACATCTCGTGCTTGATCTCAATACCTATTTCTAGAAAAAAAAATGTCATCAAAATATCATTAACAATGTTAGTTAATGAAAAATTTTTATCGTGCGTATTAATTTTAATTAAAGGATAATTTATGATGTAATTATATGTTTTCCAGAAATTTGTATTACTTATAAATATAGCTAAAAAACAAAATAAAATTAATAATAATCCACTAAAAGTTGGATTTTTAAAAAATTTTGATTTACAAATAAAAAATTTTTTCATAAAAATTAATAATCACCTTTAATAACATTTAATTAAAAATTGCAACTTTAAATATAATAATTAATTAGTTAATCCATCAAAAAATTTCTTTACGCCATCAAAAAAACTTTTAGATCTAGGGCTATTATACATACCAGTGCGTCCAACAAAACTTATTCCTAATTCTTTTAATAAAGATTTTTGCTTTTCGCTTAATCTAACAGGAGTTTCTACAACTACTCTACATAATAAATCTCCTTGATGCCCGCTACGTATCGATTTTACTCCTTTCCCTCTCATTCTAAATAACCTTCCAGTTTGTGTTTCTGCTGGAATTCTCAATTTTACCCTTCCGTCTAAAGCAGGTACTTCAATATCTCCTCCTAATGCTGCCATTGCAAAATTTATAGGAACTTCACAATATAAATTGTGTTCTTCTCTCTTAAATATAGGGTGTTCTTTTACAGATATTTTTACGTATAGATCTCCAGAAGAACCTCCTAATTTACCAGCTTCCCCTTCTCCTGATAATCTAATTTTATCACCATTATCTACTCCTGCAGGTATTCTGATAGAAATGTTCTTTGATCTTTCTACTCTACCTTGTCCAGAACAATTCCTACATGGAAATCTAATAATTTTACATTTACCTCTACAAGATGGGCAAGTTTGTTGAACTGAAAAAAATCCTTGCCTCATTTGTATTTGACCTTGACCATTGCAAGTAGAGCAATTTTGAGCACTAGTTCCAGGCTGCATTCCTTTTCCAGAACATATATTGCATCTTTCTAATTTTGGTATTGTTATTTCTTTTGAAATTCCTTTAACAGCCTCTTCTAGGGATAAATTTATATTATATTGTAAATCTGATCCACGGTTGCTTCTTTTTCTTCTATTATTTCCAAAAATATCTCCAAAAACATCTCCAAAAATATCACTAAAATCAGCATTTGATGTAAATTCTGTATTAGAACTTCCTTGATCAAAGGCCGTGTGTCCGTATTGATTATACGCTGCTCTTTTTTTGGGATCCAACAAAACTTCATATGCTTCTTTGATTTCTTTAAATTTTGATTCTGCTTCTAAATTTCCTGGGTTTCTATCTGGATGAAATTTAACTGCTAATCTTTTATATGCAGTTTTTATTTCGCGATCACTTGCATTTTTAGAAATTCCTAAAATATCATAATAATCTGATTTCGCCATTTTTTTCTCTTTAGCATAAAAACTATTTTAATAAAATATTTTATTAAATTTTAATTTAAAACATAAAAAATTTATTAATTTTTTTTATCTTTAATTTCCTCAAATTCTGCATCTACTACGTCATCATTGGTTTTATTGTTATTTTCTTTTTTATTTGTTTTTATGATATCTTCTTTGTTTAAATTTTCTTTATTTTTTGAAAAATCAACAAGACAGCTAGAAATTTGAATAAGAGATTGAATTTTTATTTCAATGTCTTTTTTGTCTTCTCCTTTTATTGATAATTCTAATTCATTAATGCATTTTTCTATTTCTGTCTTTTTTTCTAATGGTAAATTTTTTGCTTCTTTTATTTGTTTACGAGTACTATGTAATAAATGATCGGCTTGATTTTTTGTCTTTACTAATTCTTCAAATTTAATGTCAAGTTCTGCATTAGCTTCAGATTCTTTTAACATTTTATCTATTTCGTTTTCGCTTAATCCAGAAGAAGCTTTTATTGTAATTTTTTGCTCTCTACCACTATTTTTATCTTTAGCAGAAACATGTAAAATTCCATCTGCATCAATGTCAAATGTTACTTCTATTTGAGGCATACCACGCATAGCTGGAGCTATTCCATCTAAATTAAACTGCCCAAGAGATTTATTATCTATTGATCTTTTTCTTTCCCCTTGCAGTACATGAATAGTAACTGCAGATTGATTGTCTTCTGCTGTAGAAAATATTTGACTATGTTTAGTTGGTATGGTTGTATTTTTTGATATCAATGTAGTCATAACTCCTCCCATTGTTTCAATTCCTAAAGATAAAGGAGTCACGTCTAATAACAATACATCTTTTACGTCACCAGCTAGTACTCCGCCTTGTACTGCTGCTCCTATTGCTACTGCTTCATCTGGATTAACATCTTTTCTAGGCTCTTTTCCAAAGAAATCTGAAACTTTTTTTTGAACTAACGGCATTCTTGTTTGTCCACCAACTAATATAACATCTTTAATATCTATAATTTTTAACTTAGCATCTTTAAGAGATGTTTTTACTGGCTCTAATGTTTTATAAATCAATTCTTCTACCAAAGATTCTAATTTAGCTCGTGTTACTTTTATATTCATATGTTTTGGGCCAGAAGAATCAGCAGTAATATATGGAAGATTTACATCTGTCTGATGAACAGAAGATAATTCTATTTTAGCTTTTTCTGAAGATTCTTTTAATCTTTGCATAGCTAGAGGATCATTTCTTAAATCAATTCCTTGTTCTTTTTTGAACTCATTTACTAAATAATTAATCAACCTACTATCAAAATCTTCTCCTCCTAAATGTGTATCTCCATTTGTGGATAATACTTCAAAAGTTTTTTCCCCGTCTACGTCATCGATTTCAATTATAGAAATATCGAAAGTTCCACCTCCTAGGTCATATACAGCGATAATTCTATTTCCTGTTTTTTTATCTAATCCATAAGCTAAAGCTGCTGCTGTAGGTTCATTTATAATTCTTTTTACATCTAACCCTGCGATCTTTCCTGCATCTTTAGTAGCTTGTCTTTGAGTATCATTAAAATATGCAGGAACTGTGATTACAGCTTCTGTAATGGATTTTCCTATATAATCTTCTGCTGTTTTTTTCATTTTTTTTAAAATTTCTGCAGATATTTGAGGTGGTGCTACTTTTTGGTTTTTTACGTTTAACCAAACATCTCCATTTTCAGAAGAAACTATTTTATATGGCATTATATTTACATCTCTTTGTACTTCATGATCTGTAAATTTTCTTCCTATTAATCTTTTAATTGCAAAAAAAGTATTTTTTGGATTAGTAACAGATTGACGTTTAGCTGGTTGTCCAACTAAAATTTCGTTTTCTTCTGTATATGCTATAATCGATGGAGTAGTACGATCTCCTTCACTATTTTCAATTACTTTTACTTTTCCATTTTCAATAATTGCTACGCAAGAATTTGTGGTTCCTAAATCAATACCAATAATATTTCCCATTAAAATCTCCATTAAAATATATTTTATTGTAATCGTGAATTTGATATGAGACTGAAAATTAAGTTTTCAAGTTTTAATTTATATTTTAAACAGATAAAAATTTTTTATTACAGTTAAACAACTATTTAATTTAATAAAATGTATTATATAAAGTTTTATTTACTTAAAATATTTTTGTTTTTTTAAATTTAATATATTAATTTATATGTAAATTTTGTTAAAATATTTTATATAAATTAATGTTTAATTTTATTAAATAAATTAATGATTTTCTTAAATAATTTTTATTTAAAAATAAAAATATTTTAATTTTATTTTATTGTACATAAATCATATATTATTTTATATTTTTATTTTAAATTTTATGTAAATATTTTTAATTTAATGAATTAACAAAAATTTATAACGATTAAAATTAATTATTAAAAATTAAAATATAATTCATTTTAAATAATGTATTTGCTATTTTTTAGATAAAATCACTACAAATTTTTTTAAAAAAATTATTATTAATAAATTTTTATATTTTAATAATACGATTAAATAATTATATAAAAATAATTTTAAAAAAACTAAAGTTAAATATATATTAATTATTTCATATTATTTTATTAATATAATTTATTTAAATATATCTTTAACCATTTAAAATAATATTTTGAAATAAAAAGTTAAATAAAAAAATTAAATTTAATTTAATTAATTTTTATAATTAAAATGTTGAATTTAATAATCATTTTAATTATTTAAGGTATTTTATGAAAATATTTATTTTTTTATCAACGAGTTATATTATAAATTATTTTTAAAATAAAATAAATTAAAAATTTTTATAATTATTTCATTAAAAACAGCTTTTTATATAAAAAATATATTAATTAAGATTAAATTTTAATTTAATAAAATTAAAAACAAATTTTTTTAAAAAATTTGTTAAAAATATTTATATAAAATACATATTTTTAGTAAATTTAATATTATGCATTTAAAACAATTTTTCAAAAAAATTATACATTTGATTTATACTAATTTTCTTAATTTTTAAAAAAGGTAAGAAAATGGTAAAAAAACATAAATTTTATACAAAAGAAGATCTTTTATGTTCTTCTAGAGGTGAATTATTTGGAAAATATGGACCTCAGCTTCCTGCGCCTAACATGCTTATGATCGATCGTCTTGTAAAAGTCACAGAAAATGGAGGCAACTATAATAAAGGCTTTATTAAAGCAGAATTAGATATAAATCCAAATATGTGGTTTTTTAGTTGTCATTTTATAGGAGATCCAGTTATGCCTGGGTGTTTAGGCTTAGACGCTATGTGGCAATTAGTTGGATTTTATTTAGGATGGCTTGGAGGAAAGGGCAAAGGAAGAGCTTTAGGAGTTCGTGAGGTAAAATTTTCTGGTCAAATATTACCTACATCTAAAATAGTAGTTTACTATATACATTTTCGTAGAATAATTAATAGAAAATTATTTATGGGAATGGCAGATGGTGAAGTATTTTGCGACGGGAAAATAATTTATACTGCTAATGATTTAAAGGTTGGATTATTCCAAGATATAACTTCTTTTAAAAAGGATTTCAAATAATACTTATTATTTTTTATAAATACATTTATATTATTATTATAATATATATTATAATAAAAATTTTAAAATAATTATTACTAATATAATACTAATGATTATCTGATATAAATATTTTTAATTAAAATTAATTTTTTTAATTAAAAAATTAAATTACAAATAATATTTTTAGTTTTGATTAAATTAATTTGTTAATAATTAATATATTTAAAATAAAATAGTTTTTATTTTAAATAATATTAAAAAAATAATTGAATTTTTGTTTATGATAACGAAAAATTTTTGTTATATTAAATTTTTTAATATATTGAATCTCTATAATTTTTCTGAATAATTTAAAAGATATTTCTAATTGTAACAGTAACAAAAATTTTTCTATTATATTAGTTTACATAGTTCTTTATTGTTTTCTTAAATATTTATATACAAGTTAGGATGCTATAGTAATTTACAATGTTGCAGTGATACATTCATCCTTAAAATACAAATATATTATTTTTATAATAGAAATTTTTTTATAAAAAATTATAAACTATATTATTTTAAATATATATTATATATATAAAAATTTTTATAATTTGTTCTTTTGTATATTTTTAATTAACAAATTAATAATTTTTATTAAAATATTTCTAAAATAAAAAATGATTATTGATAATTGTAAATTACAATATAAATGTAAAAATGAAAGTTTTTTAATAAAAAGAAGACTCACTATGTATATGATCTGTAATATCTATCACGCCTTTTATATTTGGAAAATTTTTTTTTATTTCTTTTTCAATTCCTTCTTTTAAAGTGACTTTTGCCATAGAACAACCGTTACATCCTCCAAAGAACTTTAAAATAACAAACATATTTTCTTTTATATCAATTAACTCAACAAATCCACCATGATATTCTAATTTAGAATTTATTTTATATTTTATGAAATTAGATATCCTATTTTTTAAATTTTCTCTTTTTTTAAAAATTTTTATTATAATTTCATCTTTTAAAGATTTACTTTCAATGTCTATTTTTATTTTTTTTATATAAATAAATATATTTTTTTTAACATATACTTTAAAATCAATAAAATTAAATTTAGTATAATTAAAATTCTCTTCTTTTTTATCAAAGTATTTAATTTGACATGTTAAATTTTCTTTGTCTTTATTTTCTATAGACAATTTGATATTAGTTCCTTTTTTTTTCTTAGAAAGTAATTTAGAAAGGTAATGTTTTGCAGATTTGCTTATTATAATCATATTTTTATAAAAAATTATTTTTTTTAATTTAAAATATATAAAATTAATAATAATATACTTATTAAACAAAATACAATTGTTTTATAAAAAATCGGCGAGAGAGGATTTGAACCTCCGACCCACTGGTCCCAAACCAGTTGCGCTACCAAGCTGCGCTACTCGCCGAAAAATAAATATTTAAAAATTAATTTTATTTATTTATAAATAAAAATTAATTTTTTGTTTCAAAAATATATTTGGGTGATTGATGGGATTCGAACCCACGACAACTGGAACCACAATCCAGGGCTCTTCCAACTGAGCTACAATCACCATTGTTCAAACGCCCGACAGGACTTGAACCTGAAACCTTTGCTTCCGGAAAACAACGCTCTATCCATATTGAGCTACGGGCGTATAAATATTTTTATTTTATTTCGTATTTCTAATATAAATTGATTTTTTAATGCAAAAATAAACAATATAAAAATATTTAAATATTATAAATTCATTTTTTAAAATGAAATAAATTTTATCACATAAAATATAAATTTACATTAATTTATTTTTAATAAATAAATTTATATTAAAATAAATAAAATTATTAATATTTAATATATATTAAAATATAATTAAGAATATTTATCTATGAAATTATAAATATTACTTATAATATATTTTTGGTCTTTATTTTTTAAATTAAAAAATAATGGAAGACGAACAAGATTATTACTTGTTTTAATAGTATTTATATCATTTCCATGAAATTTTCCAAATTTTTTTCCTGCTGGACTAATGTGCAAAGGAACATAGTGTCTTAAAGTTGTAATTTTATTATTTTTCATGTATTCAATAAACAAATTACAAGTTTTTTTATCATTAAAAATTAAATAAAATGTATTTGCATTATGCTTGCAATTTTTGTTGAAAAACGGTATCCTGAACAATTTTATATTTTCTAAAGACAAAAAATAATTTTTCCACAACATTTCTCTTTTTTTTTGAATCTTTTCTGATATTTTTAACTGAGACCATAAATATGCTGCTTGAATATCTGATATAGTATAACTAGATCCTATGTCTTTCCAAACATATTTATTTGTTTTTCCTTTAATAAAAAGGGAACGATTTGTTCCTTTTTCTTTAATTATGCTTGCTCTTTTGATTAAAGACTCATCATTTATAAGAATTGCTCCTCCCTCTCCTCCAGAGGTATAATTTTTTGTTTCATGAAAACTAAAACATCCTATATGACCTAAGCTTCCTAAATATAAATTTTTATATTTAGACATCATACTTTGAGCACTATCTTCTATTAGCCATAATTTATACTTATTAGAAATATTTTTTATAAAATCCATTTCACAAGAAATTCCAGCATAGTGCATAACTACTATTGCTTTTGTCTTTTTTGTGATTGCAGATTCAATTAAATTTTCATTAATATTTAAATTATCCGATCTAATGTCAACGAATACTATTTTTGCTCCACGTAATACAAAAGGATTAGCAGTTGACACAAAAGTATAACTTGGCATGATAATTTCGTCGTCTTTATTTATTTTTAATAATAAAGCAGCCATTTCTAAAGAGGAAGTACAAGAAGGTGTCAAAAAAACTTTTTTAATATTTAATTTATTTTCTATCCATAACGTGCATAAATTTGAAAAATACCCTTCTCCTGAAAAGGTTTTATTTCTTATTGCAAAATCTATATATTTTAATTCTTTTCCTGAATAAACAGGTAAATTAAAAGGAATAATTTTATTTTTTTTTTTCATAAATTTTAAAATAATTTAATCAAGATCTTTTCATCATATCAAAAAATTCATTATTTGTTTTTGTCATAGATAATTTGTTCATCAAAAATTCCATTCCATCTATTTCATTCATTGGATGAATAATTCTTCTAAGAATCCACATCTTCTGAAGCTCTTCAGAACTAGTTAGCAACTCTTCTTTTCTAGTTCCAGATCTATTATAATCAATTGCTGGAAAAACTCTCTTTTCAGCAATTTTTCTAGATAAATGTAATTCCATATTTCCTGTTCCTTTAAACTCCTCATATATTACTTCATCCATTTTAGATCCAGTATCTATTAAAGCAGTTGCTATTATAGTCAAACTTCCACCTTCTTCCATATTTCTTGCTGCCCCGAAAAACCTTTTTGGTCTATGTAATGCATTTGCATCAACACCACCTGTTAACACTTTTCCTGAAGCTGGAACTACTGTATTATACGCTCTTGCGAGTCTTGTTATAGAATCTAATAAAATTATTACGTCTTTTTTATGTTCTACAAGTCTTTTTGCTTTTTCTATAACCATTTCAGATACTTGAACGTGTCTAGAAGATGGTTCATCAAAGGTAGATGCTATTACTTCTCCTTTTACCAATCTTTGCATTTCCGTAACTTCTTCTGGTCTTTCATCTATCAAAAGAACTATAAGAACACAATCTGGATGATTATAAGAAATGCTTTGAGCTATATTTTGTAATAACATTGTTTTTCCAGCTTTAGGCGGAGCTACTATTAAACCACGTTGACCCCTTCCAATTGGAGCTGCCAAATCAAGCACTCTTGTAGTTAAATCTTCGGTAGAACCATTACCTCTTTCCATTTTTAATCTAGAATTTGCATGCAAAGGAGTTAGGTTTTCGAAGAGAATTTTATTTCTAGAACTTTCTGGTTTGTCATAATTTACTTCGTCAACTTTAAGCAATGCGAAATAACGCTCTCCTTCTTTAGGAGGTCTTATTTTTCCAGAAATCGTATCTCCTGTTCTTAAATTAAATCTTCTAATTTGACTAGGAGAAACATAAATATCATCTGGTCCAGCAAGATAAGAGCTATCGCTAGAGCGAAGAAATCCAAATCCATCTTGTAATATTTCTAGAACTCCATCTCCAAAAATATCCTCTCCTATTTTAGCATGTTGTTTTAAAGTAGAAAAAATAATATCTTGTTTACGCATGCGAGCAAGGTTTTCTAATCCCATGTTTTCGCCGAGAGTAATTAAATCCGAAATCAGCTTATTTTTTAATTCGGTAAGATTCATAATGATGGAATAAAGATAGGTATTAATCTAAGATACATATTTTAATATTATTTAAATAAAAAAAATTTATTAAATTATTATAATTTTTTTATTATATATGAAAAATAAAAAATTTTTTAATAAAAATATAATTTTTATAAACGATTTAAATTTTCATCAATAAAAATTTCAAGTTGTTTTTGAGAAACAATTCCAATTTTTTTATCTATAATTTTTTCTTTAAAAAACAAAAAAAATGAAGGTATACTTTTAACTAAATATTTTTCTTGATATATCGAATTTTTTTCTATATTTATTTTAAATACTTCTAATTTATTTACATATTTTTCAGATATCTTTTTCAAAATAGGAATCATTGATTTACATGGCATACACCATTGAGCCCAAAAATCAACTAATACTGGTTTTTTGTTTTTTAATACATTTATTTCAAAATCTTCATCGTTTACACTTATAATTTCTTTATTATTCATTTTTTTCCCGTAATCTAAAAACTAGATAATATTAGCATTAATTGAAAATGTATTTAATTTTTGTATTAATTTATATTTCTTGTAAAATTTATTTTGTTTCTAAATATCATATATTATAAATATTTATAAATTTTATTTTTTAAAAAGGGATAAATTAAACTATGTTAAAATAAAATATAATTAAATTAATTTATTATATATAATTTCATTATTTACGACTTTTAAATCAAGCTTCTAGACTGTTATTTTATTAAAGAATAATTGGATAACTTTACAGGTACTTTTACTATATTATTTTTAACAAATGATAAACTAACTTGAAATGAAATTCAACTAATTTTAATAAATCTTAAAATAAAAATTTTAAGTAAAAATATAAAAAAATAAAATATTTTTATTATCAATTTATTTGTCAAGTTTAAAAAACAAATCCATAAACTATTTAGGTATAACATGAAAATAATAAAAGTTACAGATTTAAATTTAAAAGACAAAAAAGTGCTTATAAGGTCTGATCTTAATGTTCCTATTAAAAATGGTAAAATTATGTGTAATATGCGAATAATAAAATCTTTAGAAACTATAAATTTCGTAATAAAAAATGAAGCTAAATGTGTTATTGTAGCATCCCACCTTGGGAATCCTATAGAAGAAAAGTACGACTATAATTTTTCTCTAACACACATTGTAAATCATATGAAAAAAATTATAAAATATCCAATAAGATTAATACAAAATTATTTAAACGGTTTTGAAGCAAAAGAAAAAGAAATTATTGTTTTAGAAAACGTAAGATTCAATCCAGGAGAAAGAAAAAATGACAAAAATTTATCAAAAAAATATGCTAATTTATGTGATATATTAGTCATGGATTCTTTCGGATCTTCTCATAGATCAGAATCATCAACAACAGGTATTATTAAGTTTGCACCTATTAGTTGCATAGGACTTCTTTTTTTAAAAGAAATAAAATATTTAAAAAAAGCATTATTTAATTCTAAAAGACCAATAGTTACAATTTTTGGAGGATCAAAAATATCAACTAAATTAGGAGTTATAGAAAAATTATCTAACATTTCTGAAAATGTTTTAGTAGGAGGAGGAATAGCAAATACTATTCTTTTTTCTAAAGGACATAATATAGGAAAATCTTTACACGATAAAAATAATATAAGTAAAATTAAAAAATTTTTATATAAAAAAAATATAATAATTCCAAAAGATTTTATAGTTACTGATAATATTAATAAATTTTCTTCGTACAAAGAAAAATCTATAAAAGAAATAAAAAACGAGGATTATATAGTTGATATAGGGAAAAAATCCTGCGAATGTTTTATTAAAATTATAAAAAAAGCAAAAACAATATTTTGGAACGGGCCTCTAGGCTTGATAGAGATTAAACAATTTAGAAATGGAACTAAAGAAATAGCTAATTCTGTAATTCATAGTTCAGCAAAATCAATAATAGGAGGAGGAGAAACAGTTCTTGCTATGAGAATGTTCAATTTTATTGATCGTTTTTCATATATTTCTACAGGAGGAGGAGCATTTTTATCTTTTATAGAAAAACAAGAACTTCCTGTTCTATCAGAATTAAAAAAATTCAAAAAATATACAAACTTTAAACAAAACTAAATTTAAAAAAGAGTAAAATTTTATGTCTAACATTTTAGATTCAATAAATACAGGCGTGATTTATGGAAAAGATATAGAAAAATTATTTTCTTTTGCTAAAGAAAAAAAATTTGCTATACCAGCAATAAATTGTATTGGTACTGATTCTATAAATGCAGCGTTAGAGGCCGCATCTATATATAGATCTCCAATTATAATTCAATTTTCTCATGGAGGGTCATCATTTATAGCAGGAAAAAAAATGAATTGCAACAAAGGTGCAATTTTAGGAGCGATATCTGGAGCTTTGCATGTTCATAACATATCAAAAGAATACAAAATACCAGTAATATTACATACCGATCATTGTTCTAAAAACATTTTACCTTGGATAGATGAACTATTAAAAGAAAGTGAAAAAAGATTTTTTAATTTTGGAAAGCCATTATTTTCTTCTCATATGATAGATTTATCTTCAGAACCATTGGAAGAAAATATAAAAATTAGTAAAAAATATTTAGAAAAAATGAAAAGATTGAATATTATTCTAGAAATAGAACTAGGGTGTACTGGAGGTGAAGAAGATGGAATCATAGGGGAAAAAGCAAATGATAATAAATTATACACCAACCCAAAAGATGTTTGTTATGCATATGAAAATTTAACAAAAGTTGGATCAAATTTCATTGTAGCAGCTTCTTTTGGAAACTGTCACGGAGTATATAATCCAGGAAATGTAAAATTAAAACCTTGTATATTACAGTTGTCTCAAGAATATGTTTCTAAAAAATTTAGATTAAATAAAAATCCATTAAATCTTGTTTTTCACGGAGGATCAGGATCTTCATATGAAGATATAAAAAAATCTATTGAATATGGAGTAATAAAAATGAATATTGATACAGATACACAATGGGCAACATGGAATGGAGTTTTAAATTTTTATAAAAAAAATAAAAATTATCTTAAATCTCAATTGGGAAATCCGGAAGGTAAAAATAAACCAAATAAAAAATTTTATGACCCAAGAAATTGGATTAGTCATGCTAAAAATTCTATGATAATAAAATTAAAAAGCATATTTAAATTATTAAATTCTATAAATGTTTTATAATTTAAATAATTTTTTAATTAATAATTTTGCAATTTTTTTATTTAATCATTAATTAATAAAAAAATTATTTTTTAATATAATTAACGTTATTTAACATTAATAAATTTAAATGAATATATTATTAAGCAATGATGATGGAATATATTCTCCTGGAATACAAAAGCTATCAAAAAAATTAAAAAAATTTTTAAACGTACAAGTTATTGCTCCAAGCTGCGACAAAAGTGGATCTTCAAGTTCTTTAACTATTAATAATCCATTAAAAGTGCATAAATTTTCTAACGGAGACATAACTGTTTATTCTGGAACTCCAATAGATTGTGTATATCTTGGAATTAATTTTTTCATGAAACCTAAGCCAGATTTTGTTGTTTCAGGAATTAATTTAGGAGCAAATTTAGGAGATGATGTTTTTTATTCTGGAACTGTAGGAGCAGCTATGGAAGGAAGATATTTGAAATATTCTTCATTAGCAATATCTTTAGATGGAAATAAACATTTAGATGTTGCTGTAGAAATAGTATATAAATTTTTAAAATTTTTATTAAATAATCCTTTTAGAAAAAAATATATATTAAATATAAATATACCAGATTCTCCTTTAAAATATATTAAAGGATTTAAAATCACTAAATGTGGAAGAAAAAATTTTAAAAATACTGTAATAAAATCAAAAGATTCTGAAAATAAAAATATATTTTGGATAGGACCAAAAACAAATTGTTACAATGAAAGCATAGGAACTGACTTTCATGCTATTAAAAATAATTACATTTCAGTTACTCCATTATTATCAAATCTAACTAATAATAAAGAAATTAATTCTATTAGTAATTGGTTTGAAAATTTTTATAAAAGTTAAAATTATTTTTAATAAAATTTACATTTTTTAATTTTATATTTATTTATAAATCATAAAATTTTTTTATTTAAAATACTTATAATAAAATAATAGTATATAATATTTTTATAGATATAAATTTGAATTTTATATGAAATAAATTAAATTATGTGCAAAATATATTATAAATTAATAGTTATTTTTTTTATAATAATACAAATTACTTATTTTATATTATTTAATATAAATTATAATTATTTGAAAATCAAAAAATCAGTAATATTATATAAAGTTTTGTATTTGTATTATAATAAAAAAAATAATTTTTTCTTAAATTCATACCAAAAAAAATTATTGTTTTAGAAAAACAAAATAATTTTTATAAATTAATTTCTAAAAATTCTAAAAGTAGAGAAAAAATTTTAAAAAATTTAATTGAAGAAATTTTTACAGATGAAAAAAAAAATAAGTTATTAAAAAGAAAAAGTTCTAATTTAAAAAAAAACAAAGATTGGGTATTTCCAGTAAAAGAAAAAACAAAAGTTATTCATTCTGATAAAAGATTAGAAATACATGGAATAAAAGGACAACCAATTTTAGCTTCTCGATCAGGTATAGTTGTGTATTCTGGAGATAAGATAAAAGGATATGGAAATTTAATAATTTTAAAACATGATAATAATTATTTAAGTATATATGCACATAATGATAATTTATTAGTTTATAATAAACAAAAAGTAAAATACGGACAAAAAATAGCTACTATGGGAAATAGTGGAACAAATATAGTTAAATTAAAGTTTGAAATTAGGCACAAAGGAAAATTAATAGACCCATTTTTTTTAATTGATAAAAAAAATTAATTTTTTTGCAAATTATATAAAAATTATTTTTAATTTTAATTAAATAATATGAATCATATTTTATATGAAAATTTTAATTGATAATAATATAATATTTTCTTACTCTTTATTTAAAAAAATTGGAAAAGTAAATCTTATAAATTCGATAGACATAAATGCAAAAAATATATCAGGATTTGATGCTTTAATAATTAAATCAAGCACTAATGTAAATGAAAATTTATTAAAAAACAGCAACATAAAATTTATTGGAAGTGCAACTTCTGGGAAAGATCATGTAGATGTTGATTGGTTGAAAAAAAATAAAATAAATTTTGATTTTGCACCTGGATGTAACTCTGTTGCAGTAGCTGAATATGTTTTTTCTAGCATGTTATATTTTGCTTATCGTGATAAATTTTCTTTATTAAAAAAAACAGTTGGAATTGTTGGTTTTGGAAATATTGGAAAATGTTTAAACAAAAAATTATCTGCAATAGGAGTTAAAACAATATTATGTGATCCTATTCTTGAAGAAAAAAATAACATAAAATTAAAATCTTTAAATGAAATCGTTCAAAATTCAGATATTATAACTTTACATGTTCCTTTAACTTATTCTGGAAAATATCCTACATGGCATTTAATAAATAAAAAAATACTTCTTGATCTAAAAGATAATTGCATATTAATCAATACATCTAGAGGATCTGTAATAGATAATAATTCTTTATTAAATATATTAAAAGAAGGCAAACCAATTAGAGTTGTATTAGATGTATGGGAGAACGAACCTTTAATTTGTTCTAAATTATTATCATTAATAGATATAGGAACTCCTCATATAGCAGGACATAGTTTAGAAGGAAAAATCAAAGGAACAATTTCAATATTTAATTCTCTATGTAACTTTGTTGGTAAAAAAAACAAAAAATATTTTATTTCTTCTTTTATAGATCCATATGAAATAGAATATATTTCCATGAAAGGTAGAATTGACCAATCAAAAATTTATTTGTTGTCTCTTTTATCAAATAATATATTATATGACGACCATGAATTACGTAAAAATTTTAACAAAAAAAATTGTTTTGTAAATTTAAGAAATTCTTATAGAAAACGTAGAGAATGGTCTTCTTTATTTATCAAATCTAATAATATATTGTTTTCTAATTTATTAAATAAAATAGGATTTAATTCTAAATTTTTTAAAGAAAAATAAATTTTTAAATTAAGATATTATATTTTTTAAATATATTTATGAAAAAATTAGCTGCAGGAATTTCTTATCAAGGAAATAATTATTGTGGATGGCAGTCACAAAAAAATATCATTAGCATACAAGAATATGTAGAATTAGCTTTATTTAAATTTTCTGGAGAAAAAATAAAAATATATTGTGCGGGCAGAACTGATGCTAAAGTACATGCTTTGTTGCAAGTGGTGCATTTTTATACTGATATAAAAAGATCTTATCGTCAATGGATACTAGGAGTAAATAGTTACTTGCCGTATGATATATCCATAATGTGGGTAATAAAAGTACATAATAATTTTCATGCAAGATATAGTGCTATTGCAAAAAAGTATTTATATTTAATACATAATAATATTAGTAGATCTGGAATATTTAGAAAATATTGCTTTAATGTTTTTATATCATTGAATATTAATGATATGAAAAAAGCTGCTCAAAAATTAATAGGAAAACATGATTTTTCTTCTTTTAAAGGTAGTGAGTGTCAATCAAAAACAACATATAGAGTAATATATTATATAAGAATAAATAAGTATAAAGAATATATTTTCGTAGAAATTAAAGCGAATTCTTTTTTAAATCACATGATGAGAAATATTATAGGAAATTTAATAGAAATTGGAAAAGGAAAAAAATCAAAAGAATGGATGTCAGAACTATTGTTTCTAAAAAATAATAAATTTTCTATTTTTTCTGCTGATCCTAAAGGTTTATATTTGTCTAATGTATATTATCCTTTCTATTTTAATATTCCTAAATTTAATTTTAAATTAAAAAATTTTTTAAAAATTTTTTAATTTAAAATTATTTGTTTTTTTAAAAAATAAATCATTTGATTTTTATTAAAAAGGTAGTAATTTCTATATATTAAAAAATTTTAAAAAATTATCAAATAAAAACATGAGTTGGATAGAAAGAATTTTAAAAAAAAACACTATAACAAAAAAAACCAATATACCAGAAGGTATATGGGTTAAATGCAATAATTGTAATCAAATGATTTATAAAATAGAACTTGAAAAAAATTTAGAAGTATGTCCCAAATGTAATTTCCACATGAGAATTTCAGCTAGAAAAAGATTAGAAAAATTTTTAGACAAAAACAATATATTAGAACTTGGAAAAAATTTAGAACCAAAAGATATTCTTAAATTTAAAGATACCAAAAAATATAAAGATAGATTATATATAGCGCAAAAATTAACAAAAGAAAAAGATGCTATAATAGTAATGAAAGGATCGCTATACAAAATGCCAATTGTTGCAGCAGCATTTGAATTTTCATTTATAGGAGGATCTATGTCATCTGTTGTTGGAGAAAGATTTGTTTTTGGTGTAAATGAATCTATAAAATGTAATTGTCCAATGGTATGTTTTTCTGCTAGCGGAGGAGCAAGAGTACAGGAGGCTCTAATTTCTTTGATGCAAATGGCTAAAACTTCAGCTGCGCTAAGCAAGTTGAGAAAAAAAAAAATTCCTTATATTTCCGTAATGACGGATCCCAGCATGGGTGGAGTATCTGCAAGCATAGCTATGTTAGGAGATATAAACATTGCAGAACCTAAAGCTTTAATAGGATTTGCAGGACCAAGAGTTATAGAACAAACGGTTAGAGAAAAACTTCCAGATAAATTTCAAAAAAGTGAATTCTTAATACAAAAAGGAATTATTGATTTAATTATAAAAAGAAAAAATATGAGGTTTTCTATAGGAAAATTATTAGCAAAAATTACTAATAAGCCAGAACCTAAAAAAGAATAAAAATAAATATTTATGTTAATTATTTCAACGTAAAATAATGAAAAAACTTTTAATTCCTAATACGCATTCTTCTATTAAAGATTGGACTAATTATATTTCTAAATTGCATTACAAAGAAATAGATCTAAGATTAGACAGAGTATATTACTTTGCTAAAAGATTAAATTTATTAAAACCAGCACCAATTACAATTGTTGTTGGAGGAACAAATGGAAAAGGAAGCACATGTAGATTTTTAGAATTAATGTTTATATATAGTAATATAAAAGTAGGAGTATATAGTTCACCACACTTGATTAATTATAATGAACGAATTAGACTTCATGGAAATGAAGTTTCAGACGAGGAATGTATTAATGCAATGAATTTTATTAATAAAATAATAAAAAAAACATCTATCAGTTATTTTGAATTTAGCACGTTAGTAGCTTTATTAATATTTAAAAGTAAAAAACTTGATGTTGTTATTCTAGAAGTAGGATTAGGAGGTAGATTAGATGCCACAAATGTAGTAGATATAGATATATCTGTAGTTACAAATGTCTCAATAGATCATACTGAATTTTTAGGAAAAAATTGTTCTGAAATAGCAAAAGAAAAATCTGGAATTTTTAGATATAAAAAATTGTCTATATTTGGTGGATTTAACAATCTTTTAAATTTTAAATCAGCTTCTGAATATTATAAATCAATACCATATTTTTTGAATGTTCATTGGTTTTATAAAAAAAATAAAAAATATTGGATGTGGAGTAATAAAACTAATAATATATTTCTTCCATATCCTATTCTCAATATAGAGAATGCAGCTACAGCATTAGCTGTGATAAAATCTCTACCTTTTACAATACCTTACCAATCTATATTTAAAGGATTAAAAACAGCGACTCTACCTGGAAGGTTTCAAATAATTAATAAAAAACCATTTATTATATTAGATGTAGCACATAATCCTAGTTCTGCTAAACATTTAGCAAAAAAAATTAAAAGAATAAAAAAAAATTTTTCTATTATTTATGCAATCATAGGAATGTTGTCAGATAAAGATATAAAAAACACATTAAAATATTTTATTAAAATCATTGATATATGGAACTGTGCTTCTTTATCAGAATTTCCAAGAGGAGCAAGCTGTGAAGAAATATCAATTTTTTTAAATAAAAATAAAGAAAAAAACAATGTAAAAAATTTTAAAAATGTTATAAGTGCTTTTAAATACGTTATAAACATTGCTACAAAAAAAGATTGTATATTAATATTTGGATCATTTTATACAATATCTTATATTCTTAAAAATAAAAAAAATATTTATTATAAAATATAATAAAATAAATAATAAATATTTTGTTTTAAATTTAAAAAATTAAATTATATTTAATAATTTATTTGTAAAAGGAGATATACATGATTGCTACCGATTATTTTATCGCTAGCATTATAATTTTTTCTGCTTTAATAGGTTTAATAAGAGGTTTGATTAGTGAAATATTTTCTTTAGTTATTTGGATAACTGCAATATTTCTTTCTAGCAAATATTATCATTTTTTTTCTAATTTCTTTACTTTTTTTGAAGAGAAATACATAAGAAATATAATTTCTATGTTTTTTATTTTCTTATTGGTATTAATTGTTGGAACAATAACTAATAATTATTTAAATAATTTTACTAATAAAATTGGGTTATCTTTATTAAATAAATTTTTAGGAATGTGCTTTGGAGTGTTACGTGGTATTTTAATTATCTCAATTTTAATATTTATATTAAAAAAATTTACAAATTACACAAATAGTATGCATTGGATTAATTCAAAATTAATTCCCTATTTTGATTATATAATTATATGGATAATTAAAATTATAGAAAAAATAATAAACATGTATAAAAATATTTAAAACTTAATTTTTATAAGGAAGCGCGCAATGTGCGGTGTTATTGGAATTTCTGGGGTTAATTCAATTTCTCAATCTATTTATGATGCTTTAACAGTTTTGCAGCATCGTGGGCAAGATTCCGCTGGAATTACAACGATAGATAAGTTTAATTGTTTTCGTGTGCATAAATCTAGTGGATTAGTGAAAGATGTTTTTAAACCAAATGATATAAAATATTTAAAAGGTAAAATGGGAATTGGTCATGTACGTTATCCCACTACCAGAGAAAAAAATATATATGAAGCCCAACCACTATATGTAAACTCTCCTTTTGGAATTACTTTAGCTCACAATGGTAATATAATAAATACAAAATTTTTAAAAAAACAATTGTTCGAAACTCAGAGAAGGCATATAAATACAAATTCAGATTCTGAAATTTTATTAAATATTTTTGCATCTGAATTAAATCAATTCCATAATTATCCTTTGCATTATGAAAATATTTTTTCAGCAATAAAAAATACACATAAAAGAGTAAAAGGAGCATATTCTTGTGTAGGAATGATTATAGGACATGGGTTATTTGCATTTAGAGACCCTTATGGAATTAGACCATTAGTATTAGGGGAACGTACTCTTTCATGCAAAAAAGAGTACATAATAGCATCTGAAACAGTTGCTTTAGATATATTAGGATTTAAACATTTACGTGATGTTGCTCCAGGAGAGGGGGTGTTATTAACTAACAGTGGAAAGCTTTTGACCAAGCAGTGTTCTTTAACTTCAAACTATTGCCCTTGTTTATTTGAATATATTTATTTTTCTAGACCAGATTCTATTATAGACAAGATATCTGTTTACACAGCTAGAATGAAAATGGGACAAATTTTAGGAAAAAAAATATCTAGAGAATGGAAAAATTTGAATATTGATGCTGTAATTCCTATACCAGAAACATCTTGTGATGTAGCATTAGAAATAGCTCGAATATTAAAAATACCATATAGGCAAGGATTTGTGAAAAATAGATATGTCGGAAGAACATTTATAATGTCTAATCCAAGCATTAGAAAAAAATCAATAAGATATAAATTTAATGTAAATAAAGCTGAATTTTACAAAAAACAAGTACTCTTGGTAGATGATTCGATTGTAAGAGGAAATACATCTAAGCAAATTGTAGAAATGGCAAGAGATGCAGGTGCAAATAGCGTATATTTAGCATCAGCTTCTCCGGAAATTAGATTTCCCAACATATATGGAATTGATATACCAGATTCAGAAGAACTAATAGCACATCAAAAATCATTAAATGATATAAGAATATCGATTAAAGCTGATGCTTTAATTTTTCAAAATCTTAATGATTTAGAAAAATCCCTTAAAAAATTTAATCCAAAAATAAAAAATTTTGAATCGTCCATATTTAATGGAATATATCCAACTTCTTTAATATAATTAATTTTATATTATTAATTTATTATCATTTATATGATAAAATTATTTTCTAAAAATTTTTATATTTAAAATATGAAAAATTTAATAATTGGAATTAGTGGAGCAAGTGGAGTAATATATGGAATAAGATTATTGAAAATATTGAAAGAATTAAATTCTGTAATAACTCATTTAATTATAAGTGATTCAGCAAAAAAAACTTTATCTTTAGAAACAAATTTATCTTTAAATAACATTTATAATATGTCAAATGTTATACATAATATCAATGATATTTCTGATAATATAAGTTCTGGATCATACAAAACTATAGGGATGATAATTTTACCTTGTTCAATAAAAACTTTGTCTGGAATAGTAAATAGTTATAATGATAATTTATTAATTAGAGCAGCAGATGTAGTATTAAAAGAAAAAAGAAAATTATTATTAGGAGTAAGAGAAACTCCATTGCATATAGGACACTTAAGACTTATGACTTTAGCTTCGGAAATGGGAGCGATTATTATGCCTCCAATGCCAGCTTTTTATTATAATCCTAAAAATATTGATGATATCATAAATCATACCGTAGGAAGATTTTTGGATAAATTTAATTTTAATATCTCAAATAAAATACTAAAAAGATGGAATGGTGGTGTTAATAAAAAATAAAATTTTTATTTTTTAATAAAAAAAATAATAATAAACAAAAAATTTATATTTTATTTATTATTATTTTTAATGCCCAAGGCGGGACTTGAACCCGCACAGCAAAAGCCGAGGGATTTTAAGTCCCTTGTGTCTACCTATTCCACCACCTGGGCTGATTTAAAAAGGCGCGTCTCGGAATTGAACCGAGATTGCTGGATTTGCAATCCATCGCATAAACCATTCTGCCAACGCGCCATAAATAAAATTTTTATTTTATATAAAATATTATTAAATATATAGCGGAAGACGAGATTCGAACTCGCGACCCTAACCTTGGCAAGGTTATGCTCTTCCTCTAAGCTACTTCCGCAATTATTTCTTAATTCAAATGTATTATGACTCAATAAAAAAAAATCATCAAGATTAATTTTTAATTTCTAAATAAATCTCTCCAAGCTATATAAAAATATTTCAACATAGATAAAAATGCTAAAATAGAAGATACATATAAAGACAATATTCCAATAATAATAATTATATATGTTTCTTTCCATAAGAGAGAAAAAATCGCTAGCATTTGTATGCTAGTTTTTAGTTTACTTATTAATGAAACAGATAATAAATTATTTTTACCAATTTCTGCCATCCATTCTCTTAAAGAAGAAATAATAATTTCTCTAATTATCATTATTAATGAAGGAATAGTAATCCAAAAAGAATGAAAATATTCAATAATAAGAATTAATCCAATTACTACAATAATTTTATCAGCTACTGGATCTAAAAATGCTCCGAAACAAGTTGTTTGGTTTAATTTTCTAGCCAAAAAACCATCAAACCAATCAGTTAAAGCTGCTAATATAAAAATTATAGCAGAATAAAAAGAAGCATTACTAAATGGAAGATAAAAAACAATAATAAAAAATGGTACTATAATTAAACGAAATAAAGTTAAACAAGTTGGTATGTTTAAACGCATTCTTTATAATTTTTATCAGTTTTTATATTGATATTAAATATTTATTTTGTTGTTGTCATTAAAATTTTAATAAATTTATTATTAATAATAAATATTAAAATTAATTTAATGTAAATAAATATTTTATATTCAAATTGTATTTGATTTATTTTTTTAATATAAAATAAAAATTTTATTTAAAAAATAAAAAATTAAATATATATTTAAATAATATTGATTTTAATTTAAATAAATTTGTTAATTTAATATAAAAATTATATTTATTTTTTTAAATTGATATCAATAAAATTGATTCTTTTTGAGATAATTATTTTAAATACTATTTTTATTTAATAAATTTACAAATAAATTATGTAACATATAAATTTTTTAAATTAAAAGTTGATAGTACTATTTTTATAGTATAAAGTAATATTTCTTCTAATTAAAAAACAATATATCTGTTTTATTATTTTTTATAAAATATTTCGATTGAATTAATATTCAAATATAAAGGCTGATATGAATCAATATTTATTTACATCTGAATCAGTTTCAGAGGGACATCCAGATAAAATTGCAGATCAAATTTCTGATACTATTTTGGACGCCATTTTAACACAAGATAAAAAAGCAAGAGTGGCATGCGAAACATACATTAAAACTGGAATGGTATTAGTAGGAGGAGAAGTTAATTCTTATGCTAAAATAGACATTGAAGAATTAATACGCAATACAATTAAAGATATAGGTTATATAAATTCCAATATGGGATTTGATGCTAATTCTTGCGCAATATTAAATAATATTAGTAAGCAGTCAAAGGATATTGAAAAAGGATTAAATCAATTAGATCCTTATATGCAGGGAGCTGGAGATCAAGGTATAATTTTTGGATATGCAACAAATGAAACTGAAACATTTATGCCAGCTCCAATCACTTATGCAAATAAATTAATGATTAGGCAATCAGAAGTAAGAAAAAAAAATATACTTCCTTGGTTAAGGCCAGATGCAAAAAGTCAAATAACTTTCATATATGAAAATAAAAAAATTGTTGGAATAGATACTGTGATTATTTCCAGTCAACATTCTGAAGAAATAAATTTATCTGATTTAAGAGAAGGCATAATGGAAGAAATAATTCAACCAATCTTGCCAAAAAAATGGATATCAAATAAAACAAAATATTTTATCAACCCAACAGGAAGATTTGTTATAGGAGGTCCAATGGGAGATTGTGGGTTGACAGGAAGAAAAATAATTGTTGATACATACGGAGGAATGGCAAGACATGGAGGAGGTTCTTTTTCTGGTAAAGATCCATCCAAAGTAGATAGATCTGCTGCATATGCATTAAGATATGTTGCTAAAAATATCGTAGCTTCTGGATTAGCTGATCGTTGCGAGATACAAATTTCTTATGCCATTGGTGTGTCAAATCCTATTTCAATTTTCATTGAAACATTTGGAACTCAAAAAATTTCTAATAAAAAATTAATTAATTTAATACATGAAAATTTTGATTTACGTCCACATGGATTGATTGTTATGCTAGATCTATTAAAACCTATATATAGAGAAACTGCAGTTTACGGTCATTTTAGCAAAATTCATTTTCCGTGGGAAAAAATAGATAAAGCTAATATATTACGTGATAGTTCTGGAATAAAAATATAAAATATTTAAATCTTAAATTCAATATTTAATATTATTTCATATAGAATAAATAATATTATTAATTAATATTTTAAAACTGTATTTTTAACTAAATTTAATTAAAAAATATAATTGTATTATTTTTTAATACTTATTTTTCAAAGATTTATAAATGTGTTGAGAAAAATATGGAAGTCTTAACAAAAGAAGCTTTACTAGTAAAAAATGCTTTATTAAACAAAGGCATAGAAACTCCATTTAAAAAAATTTATGAAAAAAATAAACCAGATATACATAAAATATCTAAATACATTAAAAAAATAATGGATCTTTTAAATTTAGATTTAAACAATGATAGCTTGTCAAAAACTCCTAATAGAATTGCTTATATGTATATAGAAGAAATATTTTCAGGTCTAAATTATAATAATTTTCCAAAAATAACATTAATAAAAAATACCTCTAAAATTAATGATTTAATTACAGTAAATAATATTGTTTTAAACAGCACATGTGAACATCATTTTTTAATTTTTGAAGGAAAAGCAATTGTATCATATATTCCAGACAAAATTTTAATTGGACTATCTAAAATAAATCGCATTGTTGATTTTTTTTCTAAAAGACCTCAAATTCAAGAAAGATTAACTAATCAAATTTTAGTTGCTATTCAAATTTTGCTTGATACTAAAAATGTAGCAGTAGCAATTAAAGCTAAGCATCTTTGCGTGAAAGCTCGGGGAATAAAAGATTCTCACAGTAAAACTTTAACTCTATCTTTGGGTGGAGTTTTTAAATCCAAACAAAACATAAAAAAAGAATTTTTAAAAGATTTTTAAAAATTAGTAAATATTTTTCCACAAATTATAAAAATGATGTATTGGACCTATTCCTTTTCCTATATTTAATTTATTTGATTTATATATAGACATCTCTAACCAAGATTTTGATTTTTTTATAGTTTCTTCCCAATTACAAAATTTAGGCATAAGAGCTGCAATAGCAGAAGATAAAGAACAACCTGTTCCATGTGTATTTTTTGTATTTATTCTTACACCTTTAAATTTAATTTCTTTGTTTTTAGAAATTAACCAATCTGAGCTTTCTTTGTTATTTTTTAAATGACCTCCTTTCATTAGTACCATGTTACATCCATATTCTAAAATAGCTTTTCCTTGTTCCTTTAATTGAGATTCATTTTTTGCTATAGAACAATTTAAAATTAAAGAAGATTCTTTTAAATTAGGAGTAACAATAGAAGAAATAGGAAACAATAATTTTTTTATCTTGTTTATAGATCTTTTTTTTAATAAACATGATCCATCTTTTGATGACATAACTGGATCTAATATAATCCAAGGTATATAGTATTTCTTAATTTCCTTATATATTGTTTCAATAATAGCTGAATCATATAACATTCCAATTTTAATTGAATCTATTTTTACATCGCTGAATACAGAATTTATTTGAGATTTTATTACATTTATAGGTAATTTATAAATAGATTGAACTCCTTTAGTGTTTTGAGAGACCAAAGAAGTTATTACTGTTAATCCATATGCACCTAAAGCAGAAAAAGTTTTTAAATCACATTGAATGCCTGCTCCACATGTTGGATCAGTTCCAGCTATAGATAATATTTTGTAAATTTTTTTCATAAAGTATAATATTTAATGTAAAAATAAATTTTAATTAATAAACAATTAATATTTTATTTAAAAAAAATTAATTAACAATATTTTATTATTTTAATATCTATTAAAAAATAAAATTTATAAAAATATTTATTATATTTAATTTAGAATATATCATACAAAATAAATATTATATATTAAAAATAAAAATGTTAAATTGTTATCTTGCATTTCCGAAATATGATCCGATTATTTTTTCTGTTGGAAGATTTTCTGCTCATTGGTATGGATTGATGTATTTAATTGGTTTTTATTTTATCATGTGGTCTTCTATAAAAAGATATAAATTAATTTCTTTAAACAAAGAAAAAATAGAAAATATATTATATTTTTCCTTTTTAAATGCTCTTATAGGAGGAAGAATAGGATATGTTATATTTTATAAAACAAAAGAAATTTTTTTTAATCCATACTTTATATTTAAAGTATGGGAAGGAGGAATGTCTTTTCATGGTGGATTGTTAGGATCTATAATTTCCATATATTATTTTTCAAAAAAATATAATTGTAAATTTTTTAAAATATCTGATTTTTTAGTTCCTTTAATACCATTTGGATTAGGATTTGGAAGAATTGGAAATTTTATCAATGGAGAATTATGGGGCCGAGTAAATACCTCTTTTTGTTTTACTATGTTGTTTCCTGGTTCTTATGATGAAGATGTTAAATTTCTTTTAAATAATCCTCATTTACAAGATGTGTTTGATAAATATCATTTATTGCCTAGACATATTTCTCAATTGTATGAAATGTTTTTAGAAGGTATTTTACTGTTTATTATTTTAAATATTTTCGAAAAAAAGAAAAAACCAACAGGATATATGTCAGGTCTTTTTTTAATTTTATATGGTTCTTTTAGAATTATAGCAGAGTTTTTCAGACAACCAGATCCACAAATAGGATTGATGTTTAATTATATTAGTTTAGGACAAATATTATCAATTCCTATGATATTATATGGATTAATATTAATAATCAATTCAAAATAAAATTTAATTTATTAAATGAAAGAATATTTAGATTTGTTAAATTTGATTTTAAAAAATGGATATCCAAAAATAGATAGAACAAAAACTGGAACTTTATCTATGTTTGGATATCAAATAAGAATTAATTTAAATGAAGGATTTCCGTTATTAACAACAAAATATTGTCATTTTAAATCAATAGTATATGAATTGCTTTGGTTTTTAAGAGGGGACACAAATATATCATTTTTAAAAAAAAATAATATTTCTATTTGGAATAAATGGGCAGATAAAAATGGAAACCTAGGTCCAATATATGGAAAACAATGGCGTGCTTGGGAAGATAAAAAAAATAACACTATTGATCAAATTGAAATAGCTTTAAATAAATTAAAAAAAGAACCTTCTTCTAGAAGAATACTAGTTTCTTCATGGAATGTTGGAGAGTTAGATTTGATGTCCATACCTCCATGTCACGTTTTATTTCAACTATATGTAATAAATAATAAATTGTCTTGTCAAGTATATCAAAGATCTTGCGATATTTTTTTAGGATTACCTTTTAACATAGGAAGTTATGCTTTGTTGACTCATATTTTTGCTAATCAATGCGATTTGCTAGTTGAAGATTTAATATGGACAGGAGGAGACATTCATTTATACAAAAATCATTTAAATCAAGCAAAATTACAATTAACAAGATCCCCTTTACCATTACCAAAAATTTTTATTAAAAAAAAACCTAAAAATTTATTTAATTATGCATTTAATGATTTTTTACTTATTGATTATAATCATCATCCAAAAATAAAAGCTCCAATATCAATTTAATTTATTTATTTTTTGATTTTTTATTTAAAAAATCAGTAATAGTTCCAGAAAAAATTTCTGATGCTCTTCCTATAGATTCATATAAAGTTGGATGAGCATGTATAGTTAAAGATATATCATCAACATCACACCCCATTTCTATTGCTAAACTAATTTCTCCTAATAGTTCGCTACTGTTGTATCCAACGATAGATCCTCCAATAATTTTTTTATTTTCTTTATTAAATATTAATTTAGTCATTCCTCCTTCATGATGATCTGATGCAATCGCTCTGCCAAGAGCATTCCAAGGAAACAAAGCAGTTTCGTATGGTATATTAAGATTTATAGCTTCTTTTTCTGTAATTCCTACCCAAGAAATTTCTGGATTTGTATATGCAACAGAAGGAATAACTCTAGGATCAAAAAAATGATTTTCTCCTGAAATTACTTCTGCTGCAATATGAGATTGATATGATGCTTTATGAGCTAACATTGGATGACCAGTGACATCTCCTATTGCGTATATATGAGGTATATTAGTACGCATTTGATTATTTACTTCTATAAAATTTAGATTATTTAATTTAATACCAATTTCTTTAGCTTTTATTAAATCACCATTAGATTTTCTACCTGTAGAAAACAAAACAGCGTTACAGCATATTTTTTCTATTTTTTTATCATTATTTACAAGTTCGGCATAAATATTATTATCTTCTAAATAAACACTTTTTAATTCAGTATTCAACATGATGTTAAAATTATTTTTTATGCTTTTATAAAATATATTTATTATATCTGTGTCAACTGCAGGAATTAATTGATTTGACATTTCTGCTATGTATACTTCAGATCCAAATGAATTATATACTGTAGCCATTTCTAATCCAATTACTCCACCTCCGACTATTAATAACTTTTTTGGAATAAATTTAATTTTCAAAGCATCTGTTGAATCCCAAATTTTTTCGTCTGGTTGCAACATAAAATGATTTTTTATAGGAGATGATCCTACTGCAATAATGGCATGCTCAAATTTAATTTTTGTGTTTTCTTTTAAGCTTTTTACATTAACTGTATAAGGATCTATGAATTCTCCATATCCATGTATAATTTTTACATTTCTTGCTTTAGACATCATATTTAATCCGTTTGTAAGTTTTAATACTACATCGCATTTCCATTTACGGATTTGATTCATATCAATTTCACGTTCGTTAAATTTTATTCCAATTTTTTTTAATTTATTTATAGAATTTAAATTATTAGCAATATGTAATAGAGATTTAGATGGTATGCATCCTACGTTTAAACACACTCCTCCCAAAGAAGAAAATCTTTCTACTAAAACAGTTTTTAATCCTAAATCAGCACAACGAAATGCTGCAGAATATCCCCCTGGCCCTGATCCAATTACTAATACTTCGGTATTAATTTTGTTTTCTTTCATATTATCCTCTGTTTAAAAAATTTAATATTTTATTTTAAAAAATTAAAATTAATTTTTTATAAAATACTATAAAGTTAATAACCTAATGTCTGATATAATTTTTTTTAAAAAAATAATAAACTTAGCTCCTTCTGATCCGTCAATCACTCTATGATCATAAGATAACGATAAAGGTAGCATTAATTTTGGAGAAAAAGAACTTCCATTCCACATTGGCTGAATGCTTGCCTGTGATACTCCTAAAATTGCTACTTCCGGGTAATTTATAATTGGAGTAAATTCTCTTCCTCCAATTCCTCCTAAATTAGATATAGTGAAACATCCTCCCGTCATATCTCTGCTGATTAATTTTTTATTTCTAGCTTTATTTGAAATATTAAATAATTCATGTGATATTTCTATTATTCCTTTTTTGTCTACATCAAATATTACAGGAACAACTAAACCATAATCTGTGCTAACAGCAATTCCTATATTAAAATATTTTTTTAAAATTAATTTGTTTTTATCCTTTGAAAGAGAACTATTAAATAAAGGATACTCTTTTAAAGCAAAAAATACAGATTTAATTATGAAAGATAAAATAGTTATTTTTACTTTATATTTTAATGTATTATTTTGATTTTTTCTAAAACTTTCCAGCTCGCTTATATCTACTTGTTCAAATTGAGTAACATGTGGTATAGATATCCAATTTTTATATAAATTAGATCCTGAAATTTTTTTTATTTTACCTATTTCTATTAATTCTGACTCTCCATATAAAATTTCTTTAGAGTCTTCAAATGAATTTACATTTTTTAATTTAGAATTATTATCAATAAATTTATTTTCCATACAATCAATATTAATACTATTTTTAATATCTTCTGGCAATATTCTTCCCTTTCTTCCACTTCCATCTATTTTAGAAAGATCAATATTGAACTTTGACGCTATTCTTCTAACAAATGGAGAAGAATATATGTTTTCATTTATTATTTTATTTTCAATATTTAATTTTTTTTCTAAAATAACTTTATTACTTTTAATTTTAGAAGAAATATTTTTTAAAGAAAAAACTAACTTATTAGATTTTATGAAATCTTTATTTTTAACATTTATGAAACTTACCGTTCCATTTAGAGGAGATAAAATTGTTTTTGTTTTTTCAAAATCTTTTACAATTAAAATTGGATTATTTACTTCTAAATAATCATTAATGGAAAAAAATATTTTTATTATTTTTGTATTTATTATACCCAAATCAGCAGAATATATTTCTTTATAATTTTTGTCATATTTAGAATCTTTATTTTTTTTAGATGATATACAGATTTCTTTTTCAAAATTTTTAATCAAAATAATACTTTGATTGGTTTTTATTTTATCTCCAATTTTTATCATAATTTCTTTTATTATGCCTGGTTTTGGAGAAGGAACTTGCATAGATGCTTTATCTCCTTCTATTGTTATTAAGGATTGTTCAATGTCTACAGAATCTCCTATTTTTACTAAAATTTCTGTAACTTCTACTTCATCTGGCCCAATATCTGGAACTTTAATTATTTCACTCATTTTTTATCCTTGATTATATTAAACGAGGGTTGATTTTATTAACATCAATATTAAAATCTTTAATTGCTTTTTTAATTACTTTTTTGCTTATTTTTTCTTCTTCATATAAAGCGGCTAAAGCGCTAATTACTACATATTCAGAACTAACTTCAAAATAATTTCTCAAATTGTTTCTGCTGTCAGAACGACCAAAACCATCTGTTCCTAAAGATTTAAATGTTTTAGATGGAACAAAATTTCTGATTTGATCTGAAAATAATTTTACATAATCAGTTGAAACTATTGTTGGAGTTTTATCCATAATTTTGCTTATATATGGTATTTTAGGTTTTTCTAAAGGATTTAACATATTCCATCTAATACAATCTTGACCTTCTCTAGCTATTTCTGTTAAAGATGTAGCGCTATATACGTCAACATTAATATTATATTTTTTATATAGTATTTGAGCTGCTTCTCTTACATGTCGTAATATTGATCCAGAACCTATTAATTGAACCTTGTTAGATTTATTAGATTTTAAAGAATCTATTTTATAAATTCCTTTGCAAATACCTTCTTCTACCCCATTAGGCATGGACGGCATGTAATAATTTTCATTTAAAGTTGTAATATAATAAAATATGTTTTCAGGATTATCTCCATACATTCTGGTAAATCCGTTTTGGATAATAACTGCTAATTCGTATGCATAAGAAGGATCATATGAAACACAATTAGGAATGATTGAAGATTGTATATGGCTATGTCCATCAGCATGCTGCAATCCTTCTCCATTAAGAGTTGTTCTTCCAGAAGTTGCTCCAATCAAAAACCCTTTAGCTTGTTGATCACTTGCAGACCATAACAAATCACCAATTCTTTGAAATCCAAACATAGAATAATAAATATAAAAAGGAATCATTATAACATTATTAGTACTATAAGAAGTTGCTGCTGCTATCCAAGAAGCTCCAGCTCCAAGTTCGTTTATTCCTTCTTGTAAAATTTGACCTGTCTTATCTTCTTTATAATACGCTAATTGATCTTTGTCTTGCGGAACATATTTTTGACCATTATAATTATATATACCTATCTTCCTAAACAACCCTTCCATTCCAAAAGTTCTAGCTTCATCTGCAACTATTGGAACTAACAATTTTGATATAAATTTATTATTTAATAAAATATTTATTATTCTTACAAAAGCCATTGTTGTAGAAATATTTCTTTTCTGTTCTTCCAATATAGAAGAAAAATCTTTTAATTCTGGTAAATTAAATAATTTATTGCATGAACTGTGTCTTTTTGGCAAATATCCATGTAGATTTTTTCTACAATTATGCAAATAGATATATTCTTTAGATTTTTTTGAAAATGAAACATAAGGTAGTAAATTTAAACATTTATCATTTATATCATTTAAACCAAATCTATTTTTAAATTTTTTTATTCCATCAAAATCCATATTTTTAACTTGATGTGCAATATTTTTGCCTTCAGCTAAATCACCCATTCCATATCCTTTTATTGTATGCATTAATATTACAACAGGCTTTCCTTTAGACTCATTAGCTTTTTTAATAGCAGAATATATTTTTTTAGGATCATGCCCACCGCAATTTAATTTCCATATTTCATCGTCACTCATATTTTCTACTAATTTGCTTGTTTCTACATATTTTCCAAAAAAATTTTTTCTAATATATTCTCCATTTTTAGATCTAAAATTCTGATAATCTCCATCTAATGTTTCATTCATTAATTTAATCAACTTTCCAGATTTATCACTATTTATTAAAGAATCCCATCTTCCTCCCCATATTACTTTAATTACTTCCCATCCTGCTCCATAAAATATCTCCGAAAGCTCTGTAATTATCTTTCCATTTCCATAAACAGGACCGTCTAATCTTTGCAAATTACAATTAATAATAAAAATTAAATTATCTAATTTTTCTCTAGATGCTATATTGATACTGCCTTTAGATTCTGGCTCATCCATTTCGCCATCTCCTAAAAATACATATACTTTTTTTTGTTCAGTATTTTTTAATTTTCTATTGTGAAGATATTTTAGAAATTTTGCTTGATAAATTCCACATATCGCTCCTAAACCCATAGATACAGTTGGAAATTGCCAAAAATTTGGCATTAATTTAGGATGAGGATAAGAAGGTAAACCAGATCCATTAGTTTCTTGTCTGAAATTATTTATTTGATTTTCATTTAATCTACCTTCAATAAAAGCTCTAGAATAAATCCCTGGAGATATATGTCCTTGAAAATAAACTAAATCTCCTCCATCTTTTGCTAATGGCCCTCTAAAAAAATGATTAAAACATACTTCATATATAGTTGCAGATGATTGAAAGGATGATATATGTCCTCCTAATTCTAGATTTTTTTTAGAAGCTCTTAAAACCATCATCATTGCATTCCATCTTATAAAAGATCTAATTTTATTTTCTAATTTTAAATCTCCTGGGTATTTAGGCTCATCTTCTTTAGAAATAGTATTTATATAGTTTTCATTTTTAAATATAAAATTTTTGTCTTTTTTTTTAATTTCTGTAAATACTTTTGAAACTATATATTTTGCTCTTTCTATACCGTCTATTTCTATTACTGATTTAATTGAATCTTGCCACTCACTTGTTTCGATTGGATCTATATCATAATATTTATTATGCACTATATTATCTCCTTATTTAAAATTAATAGAAATTTTTATTTTTAATGAAAATTTTTAATATTTTATATTATATTTAATAATTGTTTTTTTATTTATATAAAAATTAAATTTTATTTAATTTTTTTTAATAATTTTGAAAAAAAATAAAAATTTTATAAAAAATTTAATTTTAATATTTATTAAAATTTATTTATTAAAAATAATTTTTATAATAAAATAAAATTAAAGTATTAATTGGTTGATTAATGTATAACTATTATCTATTTAAAACATCAATAAAAAATAATTTTTATAAAAAAATAATAATATTATAAAATTTTAAATATTAATGATTTATATATAGAATATATCTATGTAAAATATAAATATTTAAATTTTATTAAAATATTTTATTTTATAAATTCAATTTTAAATATTTATTTAAACAATTTTTATTTTTATTAATTTGTAAAAATTTTTTAAATTTTATTTAAATTACATATTAAAAATTAATAAAATAATATTTATATTTTTAATAAAAATAAAAATTTTTATATTTTTAAAAAATTATATAAATATAAAATATTTATTTTTTAATGATTTTTTTATAAAATTATTTATTTATAAAAATTTATTTATTTGTTATAATTATAATATATTAATTATTAAAAAATATATTTTTATGATAAATTTTAGTAAAAAAAAAATTATTAAACAAATAAAAAAAGATATTAATAATATAGTTAAATCTTCTTTAGAAGAAGACTTAGGAAAATCAATAAATATTAATTTTGATATTACAAGTAAAATATTTAAAGAAAATAAATTAATAAAATCAAATATTTATACAAAAGAGAATGGGGTTTTCTGTGGAAAAATGTGGCTAGAGGAAGTATTCTATCAAATAGATAATAATATAAATATAATATGGAAAGTTTCAGATGGTGATGAATTAAAAAAAGATCAATTAATTTGTATAATACAAGGTCCTATAAAATGTTTATTAGCTGGAGAAAGAACAGCTTTAAATTTTATACAAACACTTTCAGGAGTGTCTAGTAAAGTAAAAAAATATATCGAAATTATTAAAAACACAAAAACAAAATTAAGAGATACTAGGAAAACTATACCAGGATTAAGAAGTTCTTTAAAATACGCAGTATTATGCGGAGGTGCTGAAAATCATAGATTTGGTTTATTTGATGGAATACTAATAAAAGATAATCATATAGAATATATAGGATCTATTAAAAAAATAATAAATATGACAAGATTATATTTTCCAAAAAGTAAACTAGAAATAGAAGTAAGAAATATAAAAGAATTAAAAGAAGCAATTACATCAAAAGCAGACTTAATTATGTTAGACAATTTTAAATATGAAGATGTTATTAAGGCTGTAATTATAAACAAAAATCAGTCTATTCTAGAAGCATCTGGAAATATAAATAAAAAAAATTTATTAAAATTTGCATCAACAGGAGTTGATTATATTTCATTAGGAGAATTAACTAAAAATATAAAATCTTTAGATTTGACAATGAATATTGATTCATAAAGATTTTTATATATTTTAATTAAAAAAAATTAATTTTATAATATTATTTTTTATGAAAGAAAATAGATTCAAAAATTAATTCGTTAGCTATTTTATCTAAATCAATATTTAATATGTCATTCTTTATTTTTTCTTTAATAATTTTGACTTTTTTTATATCAATATCATATTTTTCGTAATTTTTTATTTTTTCAAAAGCATAATAAAACTTGATCTTAGATTGATTTTTTTTATAGTTTTTTACATTGTTCTTTTTTTGACATAACAAATCTACTTTATTTTCAATGTTATTTAATGAATCAATTGATCTTAAAGATTGAATATTTTCTATTTTCATAGATTTTCCTTTTGCTTAAATAAATATTATTTTTATAATAATAAAATCAATAAAAATTAAATAATTTTATTTTGTTTTAATAAATCAAATAAATATTTTTAAAAAAAATAAATATAATTTTTATTATAAAATTTAATATAATTGAATTATATTCTTATAGCAAACAATTAATTATTTTTGTTTTAAAAATAAAAAATACAATAATATTATTTTATTTTATATAATTTTTAAAAATATGATTGAATTTTGCTCATTCAAAAAAAGAACTTATATATTATTTTACCTTATTATAATATTTATAATATATTTTCAAATATTTTTTTCTTTTGAATGTATTGGAGAATATAGTTCTATTAAAGATAATAGTCAAATAAATAACTACAATATGAGAATTTACAATATCAATGGATCTATAAAATATAAGATTTTTGCTCAAAATATAATAATATCTTCTAATCAAGAAGAAATATTTATAACTAATCCTATAGTAATAATTTTTAATGAAAATAAAATTCCCATTTGGTCAATAGATTCTATGCAAGCAAAAATTTCAAAAAAAGAAAACTATTTATTTTTATATGGAAAAACAATAATAAAAAATTTTATTTATAGTTTATACATAAAAAAAATTTATACTAATAATGCTATTTTAAATTTAAAAACTCATGATATATTTTCTAGAAAGAAAACAATTTTGTTTGGTTCAAATTTTAATTCTACAGGTATTAGAATGCAAGGAAATTTAAAATATAAAATTTTTTTATTAAAAGATAACATTACTACTTTAAATGAAAATCAATAAATATAAAATATTTTTTTTCATTTTTTTTAATATATTTTCAATAAATTTTTGTTTTTCGATTAACGAGATTAAAATTTTTTCTAAAAAACAAATATTCGATACTAATTTAGAAAGAATTATATTTAATAAAGATATTACTTTAGAATATAAAAATATTTTAATCAAAGCAAACACTATAATAATTTATAAAGAAAAGACAAAAAAAAAAATTATAGAAGGATACGGAACACCAATAATTATTAAAAATCTAAAAAAAAATAATTCTTTCACTAGCATTTCATGCTTAAAAATGAAATATTATTTTTTTGACAAAACTATAATTTTATCTGAAAATGTAGTATTAAAACAATCAAAAAATGTTATTTTCAGTGACTATGCTGTTTTTTATTTAAATGAAAACAAGATTTATACAAAAAGTAATCCTAACAAAAAAGTCCAAACTATATTAAATTTAGAATAAAACAAAATATATTTATATTATGTCAATTTTAAATGTTAAAAATTTATTCAAATCATATAAAAATAAAAAAATAATATCAAATATCAGCTTGAATATTAACTCAAGAGAAATTGTTGGATTGGCTGGTCCGAACGGAGCTGGTAAAACAACGACATTTTATATAATAGTTGGAATAATTAAACAAGACAAAGGAAATATTTTATTAAACAATAAAGATTTAAGTAATTTACCTTTGCATGTTAGAGCTAAATTAGGAATTGGTTATTTACCTCAAGAGCCTTCTGTATTTCTTGAATTGAACGTACAAGATAATTTAATGGTAGCATGCCAAAATCGTTCTGATTTAAATAATGATCAAAGATATAAATTAGTAAAAAATTTAATGAAAGAATTTAATATTTTACATATTAAAAATAGTTTAGGAAAAATTTTATCTGGTGGTGAAAAAAGAAGAGTAGAAATTGCTCGTATTTTATCTATTGAACCAAAATTTATATTGCTTGACGAACCATTTTCTGGGGTCGATCCAATTTCAATAAGTGATATAAAAAATATCATAAAAAAATTATGCAAAAGAAATTTAGGCGTCCTTATTACTGACCACAATATACGTGAAATATTTTCTATATGCAATAAAATATATATAATAAGCAAAGGTAAATTAATAGCTAGTGGATCTCCAAAAGAAATTTATAATAATTCATATATTAAAAGCATTTATTTAGGTAATAATTTTTAATAAAATCCATATTTCTTGATATCATTAATATGTATTATTCCAGAAAAATAATTTTTTATAGAAACTAATAAATAATCAGTTTTAATAGATTGCATAATTTTAAATGCTTTTTCTACTAATATATCTGGATTAATTTGATTGAAATTAATATTCATAACAGTTGAAATAGAATCATTTAAGTTTAAATTTAATTTATATATTTTTTTTAAATTTTTAAAATTGAAAACCCCTTTTATAGTTTTATTATTATTCAATATTACTGCAATACCAAAATTTTTTTTTGTAATTTTTACAATTGTGTCGAATATAGAATATGTACTATATACAATTGGAACATCTATTTTTTTTCTCATAATATCATTAACTCTTAATGATAATTTTTTTCCTAAAATTCCTCCTGGATGCAAAAAAGAAAAATTTTTAATATTAAATCCTTTTGCTATTGATAACGATATAGCTAAAGCATCACCCATTACAAGAGCAGCAGTACTACTAGTAGTAGGAGATAATCCTAACGAACATGCTTCTTTAGTTACTTTTATAGAAAGATTAATTTTAGATAATTTTGACATTGTACTTAAAGGATTTCCAGTAATACTTATATATGTAATATTGAAATTATTTAAGTAATATATTAATGAAATTATTTCTTTAGATTCTCCAGAATTAGAAATTGCTATTACAATATCATTGGAACATAAAGATCCTAAATCTCCATGACCAGCTTCTGTTGGATGTATAAAGAATGAAGGACTTCCTGTGCTAGAAAATGTAGATGATAATTTTCTAGCTATGTGTCCAGATTTACCTATTCCCATAGTTGCTATTTTACCATTACATTTTAATAAAAGTTCTCCAATTTTTTGAAAATCTCTATTAATACATTTTTTTAATTTACATATACCATTTTTTTCTAAATCTAATACTTGTTTACCATAATAAATAAAATCAAAATTTGATGGAACATCATTATTTGGCATTTTAACATCCTAAATGAATTTTATTATAAAATAATATTTAAATTTTTATGAATACTATTCAAACATTAATATTAAAATTATTTTATTTTTATATTTTATATAATATTAAAATATATAAATAAAATTAATATTTTTAAAGAATTAAAAAATAATTTTATAAATAAACAAATAATAAATTGATTTATATTATTTTAATTTACCATTACCAATAAAATATTAAATAGTATTTTATAAATATTTTTATGCTTAAAAAAGCAAACTAATTATTATTATGATTGTAAATAAATAATTATTTTTATATTTATTAAATTTAAAATATATGTATTATTGATTATCAATCAAATTAATCATATCAATAAAACTAAAAAATTTTTAATAAATAAAATTTATTTATATAATACGAAAATTAAAATTTATTGATTAATTCATAAAAATTTGATACTTAAATATTATTAACTATAATAAAGAATTTTATCAATAAATATTTAATTTGTTATTATTTTATACATAAATAATCTATAATTATAGAAAATTAATTTGTTAAATATTTTAAATAAAAAATATTTTAAATTTAAAAAAGTTATGAAAATAGAAAAAATTAAAAACATACTAAAATGTGAATTAAACCTAAAAGAAATATATGTAAATAACAATGGAAAATATTTCAAAATTATAGCAGTGAGCGAAATTTTTTCTAAATTAAACAGAATACAAAAAGAACAAATGATATATAAGCCATTAATGAAATATATTAAAAATAATCTAATTCATGCTATATCAGTATATCCATACTCTATAGAAGAATGGAAATCAATAAAAAAAAATATTTTTTTTAAAAAAAATGAAAAAAATTAATTTATAAAATTATAGAGATGAATTTAAATTGAATCAGTTTGTTATTAAAGGTTCAAATAAATTAACCGGGGATGTATTTATATCAGGTTCTAAAAATGCATCTTTGCCTATTTTATTTGCGACGATTCTTTCAGAAGAAGAAATTGAAATACAAAATGTGCCTAAAATAAAAGATACTGATTTTGCTATTAAATTATTAAGATATTTAGGGGCGACTGTAGAAGAAAACAAATCAATATATATAAATGCTAAAAATATAAGCATATATCATGCTCCGTGCAATTTAGTAAAAACTATGCGTGCTTCTATTTGGGCGTTAGGTCCGTTATTAGCTAGATTTGGAGAAGGATCAATATCACTTCCTGGAGGATGCGAAATAGGAAATAGACCTGTAGATTTACATCTATATGGATTAAAAAAACTTGGAGCAAAAATTTATTTAAAAGACGGATATGTTAAAGCAAATGTTAAAGGTCGTCTTCATTCTGCTCGTATTGTTATGAATAAAATAAGCGTTGGAGCTACACTAACTATTATGAGCGCGGCTACATTAGCTATAGGAATAACAATTATAGAAAATGCTGCAAGAGAACCAGAAATAATTGATACTGCCAATTTTTTAATATCTCTAGGAGCTAAGATAAATGGAGTAGGAACTAATACAATTTTTATAAAAGGAGTAAAAAAACTAAAAGGAGGTGTATATAAAATACTTCCGGATAGAATAGAAACAGGAACTTTTTTAGTAGCAGCAGCTATATCTAGAGGGAAAATAACATGCTACGATACAAATCCTAATACATTAAATATTGTATTGAAAAAACTTCACGAATCTGGAGCAAGAATAGAAATAGGAAAAGATTGGATTAAACTAGATATGATAGACAAAAGGCCTAAAGCTGTTAAAATAGAAACCTCTCCTTATCCTGGTTTTCCTACAGATATGCAAGCACAATTCACTGTATTAAATTTAATATCTTATGGTTCTAGTATAATTACAGAAAATATTTTTGAAAACAGATTTATGCATATATCAGAATTAATAAAAATGGGAGGAAGAGCTATTATTAAAAATAACAATATTTTTTGCTATGGAGTCAATCAATTATTTGGAGCTCAAGTAATTGCAAAAGATTTAAGAACGGCTGCAAGCTTAATAATTGCTGGCTGCATAGCGGATGGAATTACAACTGTAGATTGTTTATATCATATCGATAGAGGATATTGTCAAATAGAAAATAAACTCAAAAATATAGGAGCTAATATTAAAAGATTAAAAAAATAGATTTAAAAAATAATAATTTAATATTAATTTTATATTAATCTATTAAACATCCTATTCTATTTGCAACCTCTTTGTAAGATTCTATAACATTTTCGTTTAATTGTTCTCTAAAAATATCTTTATCCATTTTTTTAAAGGAGTTTTTATCCCAAACTCTGCTATTATCTAAAGAAAATTCATCTCCTAAAAATAAATCTCCATTAAACAAACCAAATTCTAATTTAAAATCTACTAATATTAGTTCTGCTTTGTAAAAAATATCTTTAAGTATATTATTAATTTTATATAAAATTTTTTTTATTTTTTTAATATGATTTTCACTGATTAAATTAAATGATATACAGTGATATTCGTTTATCATTGGATCTTTTAATCCATCATTTTTAAAAAAAAATTCTAATATCGGAGGATTTATAAAAGAACGTTCTTTTATTAAAAATCTTTTTAGCAAAGAACCATATGCATAATTTCTAACGACAAATTCAATTGGAATCATCTTTAATTTTTTAACTATTACTTGGTTATCAGATAATAAAGACAATATATGAGTTTTAATATTAAAACTAGAAATTTTATTCATTATATAATAATTAAACTTATTATTAATAATATCTTTATTGTCAAATTTTTTAATATATTTACCATTTAATCTAGACATATCTTTTTTAAATTTTAATATTAAAACATCAGAATTATTTGTTGAATATATTATTTTAGATTTTCCTTGGTATATTTTATTTTTTTTTTTGATTTTCATTTTATTAGATTTAATTTTTAAAATTAAATTCATTAAATACAATTAATTTTGCTTTTTAATTTAATTTTATTTAATATTTTTTTAAACATAAAAATTTCTTTTTTATTTAAACCAATCATTGGCAATCTTATATATTTTGTTTTTATCAAACCTAAAAAATTACAAGCCCACTTTATGGGTGTTGGATTAGGAGCTATTAATAAAATTTTATATAAGTCTAAAATATTATAATATAATTTTTCTGCTTTATAATAATGTCTATTATTAATTAATCTGCATAAACTTGAAGATTCATATGCGATAATATTTGCAGCGGTAGAAATTACACCACATCCTCCTAATTGCATAAAATCTAATATGTTAATATCATCTCCACATAATAAACAAAAATTTTTTTTAGAAAAAAACTTTATTTTTTTTACTCTACTTAAGTCTTTGCTGGAATCTTTTATTCCAATTATATTTTTTATATATGATAATTTTGAAACAGTTTCAGGTAAAATATCGCATCCAGTCCTTTTAGGATTATTATAGATAATCTGCGGTATGTCTGTATTTTTAGAAATTTCTTTAAAGTAATTAAATATACCATTTTGTGTCGGACAACTATAATAAGGAGTAGATATCAAAATTCCCGATATATTTATTTTATTATAAAAATTAATTTGTTTCTTAATATTTTCAATATTAGATGATATTATACCTGCTATAACAGGTATTTTTTTGTCGCATGTTTCAAAAATATATTTGACAATATTGCATTGCTCTTCAAAAGTTAAAGAAAAATTTTCTCCAGTTGTTCCTATTGCTAATATAGCAGAAGTATTATTGACAATGTGATATTCGATTAATCCCTTTATGCTATCAAAATCTATTTTACCAGATTTTTTCATTGGAGTTATTAACGCTACTATACTTCCTGTAAACATACAATATCCTTAAATACAATTAAAACAAAAATTTTATCAAATTAATATTTAATTATTAATAATTATTTAATCTTGTTATTCATATAATTAATTTTATATTTATATTTTTTAATTATATATTAATATTAATATTATGTAAAAAATTAAATTAGTATAATTTAAAATTTAATAAAAATTATTGATTACAAATTTTATTTAAAAAGAACTTTTTTATTTTCATGTATTTTATGAACTATTTTACCTATTTTCCAAGCTTTTTCTCCCATTTGGTTTAATATTTTTAAAGCAAGGTTTGCATCATTTTTAGAAACTATTACAACCATACCAACTCCGCAATTAAACGTTTTGTACATTTCTTTCTTTTTTATATTTCCTGTTTCCTGTATCCATTTAAATATTAATGGCCAATTCCAAGTATCTTCATATATTACTGCGCATGTATTTTTTGGAGTAATACGTGGTATATTATCTAAAAAAGATCCACCTGTAATATGTGAAATAGCATTAACTTTTATTTGCTTTATTAAATTTAATATATTAGTCGAATAAATACGAGTAGGAGTCAAAAGATAATTTATTAATTTTTTATTATTTAAATAATAATCATTATAGTTGATATTATTTTGTGATATAATTTTTCTTATAAGAGAATATCCATTAGAATGAAGCCCGCTAGAAGATAAAGCCAAAATTTCATCTCCGATTTTCACATTATTAATATCAATAATTTTAGATCTTTCTACTACTCCAACGCAAAAACCAGATAAATCATAATTTTTATTTGAATAAAAACCTGGCATTTCAGCGGTTTCTCCTCCTACTAAAGAACATCCAGATATTTTACATCCTTTTGATATACCATTTATAATTTTCAAAGATATATCTATATCAATTTTCCCAGTAGCATAATAATCAAGAAAAAATAGAGGATCTGCTCCTTGAGTTATAATATCGTTTACACACATTGCTACTAAATCTATTCCAATATCATTGTGATTATTTTCTTTTATAGCGAAATACAATTTAGTTCCAACTCCATCTGTACTTAATACTAAAACTGGATCTAAATATTTTTTTGGAATAGAACAAATAGCTGAAAACGGACCAATGCCTTTTATAACTTCTTTTGTTTTAGTTTTTTTAGAAATTAATTTAATTTTATCAATAAAAAAATTGGAAGATTTTGTATCAACTCCAGAATCCTTATATGATAATGGTTTTTTTTTGTTCATATAATTTAATTTAAAAAAATATAATTAATATATTATGATAAACTATTTTTTTTAAATGAAAATTCAAAAAAAAATAATTTTATTTTTTTTAAAACATTTTAAATACATGTTAGAATTTTTTATCATTTAACAAATTTTAATTTATTAAATAATATAAATACGTCTGTAGCTCAGAATGGACAGAGCACCACTATGACATAGTGGGGGCCAGTGGTTCAAATCCACTCAGACGTAATTTTTAAATAAAAAATTATTTAATGATAAAATCATTTGATAAATAAAAATTTTTAATTTTTTATTTATAAAATATCAAGAGGAATTTATGTTTACAGGAATTATACAGGGAATAGGAACAGTTTCTCTTTTAGAAAAAAAAAATAGTATATACACTTATAGTATACTTTCTCCAAAAAATATTTTGCTTGATTTGTCTATAGGAGATTCTGTATCAAATAATGGATGTTGTTTGACAGTTTCTAAAATCAAAAAAAATGAAATTACATTCGATTTAATACAGGAAACAATTAAATTAACTAGTTTTAAAAAAACGAAAATAGGAGACGATATTAATTTAGAAAAATCTATATCCTTGAGTCAAGGATTAAGCGGACATTTAATGTCTGGACATATTGCATGCACTGGAACTATTTTAACAAATGATATAAATGAATATAATAGAAAAATGTATATTAATATTGATAATAAAAGTAAAATAAAGTATATTTTTTATAAAGGATATATAGGAATAGATGGAATTAGTTTAACAGTTTCAGGAATTAAAAATTTTTGTTTTTGCGTAGATTTAATACCAGAAACTTTAAAAAGAACAAATTTAAAAAATAAAAAAATAGGAGATTTAGTAAATATAGAAATAGACTCAAATACTCAAGCTATAGTAAATACTGTAGAAAAACAATTAAAAAAATACAGAAAATTAATGTAAATTTTTATTTATTTTATATTTATAAAAAAATCTAAATAATATGAAAAATTCAATAGAAAAAATAAAAGAACAAATTAAAAAAAACAAAATAATTTTATATATGAAAGGATCACCAGAAAATCCAAAATGTGGTTTTTCTTCGAAAGTTGCAAGAATATTATGTGAGTCTAATTTTAGATTTGCATACGTAGATGTTATTTCAAATCCACACATAAGAGAAAAATTACCAGAATTTTCTAATTGGCCAACATTTCCACAACTTTGGGTAAATGGGAGTTTAGTAGGAGGATGTGATATAGTAACAAAAATGCATGAAAAAGGAGAACTTGTTCCATTTATTAATAAAGAAATAAATAAATAATAATTAATTTTTTATCTAATAAAATTACTTCCTATTTTTTGGGATAGGCCATCCTCCCATTTTCTTCCATCTATTAACAATTTCGCAAAACAATTCTGCTGTTTTTTTAGAATCATATAAAGCCGAATGAGCATAATTATTGTTAAATTCAATTCCTGCAATTATACAAGCTTTAGATAAAACAGTTTGACCTAAAACCAATCCACTTAAAGTTGCTGTATCAAATGTAGAAAACGAATGAAAAGGATTGTATTTAATTTTAGATCTATCAACCGCAGACATTAAAAAACTATGATCAAAGTATGCATTATGAGCTACTACTACAGCTTTGCTGCAAGATTGTTTTTTAATACCTAATCGAACCGTATTAAATATCTCTTTTATAGCTTTTCTTTCATTTATAGCGGCACGAAAAGGATTATAAGGATCTATTTTATTAAATTTTAAAGCGCTTTTTTTTATATTTAATCCTGGAGTTGGAATAATATTAAAATGCAGTTTATTATCTATTCTTAAAAACCCATTATCATCCATTCTTAATGTAATAATTGCTATTTCTAATAAAGCGTCTCTATAAGGATCAAATCCTGCTGTTTCTACATCTATAACTACTGGATAAAATCCTCTAAAACGGTTTTTTAAAAAATTTTTTATATTTTTTGATTGAAACATAATTATATTATAATTTAAAATTAATATAAAATATAATTTTTTTATTAAAAATTATTAATATGTTATAATATTAAAATTAATTTAAATGAAATTAATTAATTTGTATTAAAATAATATTGACTTTTACATTATTATTTATTTTAATTAGTCGTATATAAATTATATATAAATAGTTTTTTTATAAAATTAAATTTTATTTTTAATAAATTTAAATAAAATTTTTTTAAATGTATATAATTAAATCTTAATTAAATAATTACTTACTAATTTTATACAAAAATATATAATAATAAATTAAAAAATATAAATATTTTATTTAAAAATATAAAAAATATTAAAATATTTTAAATTAAATTTTAATTTTCTAATAAAAAATTTTAATTATTTTATTTTTATTATATATATTTATTAGAACAAACAATATATTTTTAGAAATCTAATGATAAGGAGAAAAAATTGGAATCGCCATTAGGATCTGATTTATCACGTTTAGTAAGAATATGGCGTGCTTTAATTGATCATCGCCTAAAACCATTAGAGTTAACACAAACACACTGGATAACTTTACATAATATTTGCCAGTTGCCACCAGAACAATCTCAGATTCAGCTGGCAAAGGCAATAGGAATAGAACAACCTTCGCTGGTTAGAACGCTTGATCAATTAGAAGAAAAAGGTCTAATAACAAGACATACATGCTCTAATGACAGAAGAGCTAAAAGAATAAAACTTACTAAATCCGCAGAACCAATCATTCAAAAAGTAAATAATGTTATTCATACTACTAGAGAGGAAATTCTTAATGGAATTAATCAAGAAGAAATTCAATGGCTGAGTCAAATGATTTCTAAATTAGAAAAAAATATATTAGAGCTATATAATAAATCTTAATTTTTATATTAATTAAAATAAAAATTATTTCCGGTCTAAAAACAAGACCGGAAATTTGTATTTTATTTTATTTTAAATTATACATTTAATATATATGAATAAAATATTAAAAAAAATTTTACTAAAAAATAGAGAATATTCTATTGGAAGTTTAAGAAAAAATCAGTTAATGAATAATCCTTTAGATATGTTTAAAATATGGCTTAAAGAAGCATATAAATCAAAAATTCCAGATATTACAGCAATGATATTAGGTACTGTAGATGATAAAAATCAATCTTACCAAAGAATGGTTTTATTAAAATATATAGATTCAAAAAAAGTTATATTTTATACTAACTTTAAAAGCAGAAAAGCAAATCATATAAAAAATAATTCTAAAGTAAGTTTATTATTTCCATGGAATATATTAGATAGACAAGTATTATTTTTAGGATATGCAAAAAAGATACCTCAAGATGATATTAAAAAATATTTTTATACTAGATCTAAAAATAGTCAAATTAGCGTATGGGCATCTAAACAATCTCAAATAATAAAAAAAAGATCTATATTAGACGATAAATTCTTAAAATTAAAACATGAATTTCAAAAAAAAGTTGTTCCATTTCCAAAATTTTGGGGAGGATATAAAATTAATATATCATCAGCAGAATTTTGGCAAGGAAGAAAAAACAGATTACATGATCGTTTTATATATAAAAAAATTCATTCAAAATGGAATATATATAGATTATCTCCTTAGATGTATTATAAAAATTATTAATAAGATTTTTTTAAATAAAAATATAATGAAAGATTTAATTCAAGAGTTAAAAAATCGTAAATTAATTTCAAAATTAACAGACGAAATAAATATAAAAAAAATATTAAAAGAAAAAAAAATAAATTTATACTGTGGATTTGATCCTACAGCAGATAGTTTACACATAGGTCATTTAATACCTTTGTTGTTTTTAAAAAGATTTAGTAATTTTGGACATATTCCAATAATAGTTATTGGAGGAGCTACAGCTTTATTGGGAGATTTTAATATTAAAAAAAATAAAAGTTTTTTAGAAAAATATAAAAATGTAAAAAATTGGTCTAAAACAATAGAAAATCAAATTTTAAATATTATAAAATATGAAAATAATAATTGTAATTTAATTATATTAAATAATTATTTATGGATAAAAGAACTAAAAATAATAAATTTTTTAAGAGATATAGGACGATTTATTTCTATAAATAAAATTTTAAGAAAAGAAATAGTAAAGAAAAAATTAAAAGAAAACCAACATATATCTTTTATGGAATTTTCTTATAGTTTATTGCAAGGATATGATTATTATTTTTTAAATTTAAATTATGATGTATATATACAAATAGGAGGATCTGATCAATGGAGTAATATAATTTCTGGAATAGATCTTGTAAATAAAATAAATAAAAAAAAAGTATATGGAATTACTACTCCGTTATTAACTAGATCAAATGGATCTAAGCTAGGAAAATCTGATGACAAAGAAAAAGTGATTTGGTTAGATAAAAAAAAGACTAGCGTATATGAATTTTATCAATTCTGGTTAAATACACCAGACGAAAAAATTTTCAGATACCTAAAATTATTTACTTTTATAAGTATGTCAGAAATTAATAAATTAAAATGTAAATTCTTTAATAAAGAAATAAATCCATTTCAAGCTCAAAAAATTTTGGCAGACGAAATTACTAAAATTGTTCATGGCATAAGTCAATTAAGATTAGCTCAAAAAGCAACTAATTTTTTATTTTATAAAAAAATTTCAGAACTTTCTATTGAAGATTTTTATTTATTATCTACGTCAGGAATAAAAATATATTATCCTAAATCAAATGAAAATATTAAAGATATATTGGTAAATTCTAAATTATCTAAATCTAAAAATAATGCAAAAAGTGTTATTTTATCTTCTTCTATAAGAATAAATAATAAAAAACAAAAATCTATAGATTTTATGTTTAAAAAAGAAGATAAATTATTTAATTTGTTTACTTTAATAAAGAAAGGAAAAAAAGATTTTTGTTTGTTGATTTGGAAAAATTATTAATTTATAAAAAATTTTTATAGATTATTTTTATAAAATTTGCATAAATCATTAATTTTACAAATTTTGCAATTTGGTCTTTTAGATTTGCAAATGTATCTTCCTTGCAAAACTAATAATGAATGACAACTTATTTTAAATTCTTTTGGAACAATATTATCAAGAGTATTTTCTACATTTCTTAAATTATTTGAATTTGACAAACCAATTCTGTTACTTACTCTAAGTACATGAGTATCCACTGCTATTGTTTCAAATCCAAATGCAACATTTAAAATAACATTTGCACTTTTTCTTCCTATTCCTGGAAGGCTTTCTAAATGTTTTCTTTTACTTGGAATTTTCCCATTAAATTTTTTTAATAAAATATTACAAGATTTTAAAATAAAATCAGTTTTTCTATTAAAAAACCCTATGGATTTAATATAATATTTTATTTTTTCTCCTAATTTAATCATATTATATGGATTGTTAGCCTTAGAAAATAAGTTTTTAGTCACAAAATTTACTTGAGCATCCTTAGTTCTAGACGAAAGAAGAACCGCAATGAATAACTCAAAATTTGATTTGAACTTTAATTCAATTCTAGAATTTGGAAAAAATTTTTTTAGTCTTAAAAAGACATTTGTTACTTTCGTTCTGTGCATAAATAATATTATTTTTGCATTAAATAAATATTTTTAGTTTCTGTTGATTCGTTCCATAATCTGTTGAATTCTAATTCATATTTTTCTGATATTTCTGGAATATTTTTTATTAAAATAACATTTTCTGCATTTCTATTATCTGCGCTTTGAGTATAATTAAAAGATCCAGTTTGAATAGAGTTTTTATCTATAATCATAAATTTATTATGCATAATAGAATATTTATCATTTAATCTTATTGGTATTTTATGATTAGATAGGTAAGTTATAGCTGTATATTTTCCACTGTTAGATTTTTTATCTGCTATTATTCTTATTTTTACACCACGCTTGTCTGCTTCTACTAACGCTAAGCTAATTTTTTTACTTGTAAATGAATAAGCTGCAATATCTATTGAATATTTTGATTCATGTATTGAATCTAAAATAATTTTTTGCGCTGTATGACCAGGAGAAAATCCAATTTTAACATTTGAATAATCTATATTCTGTATAGAATATGATTTGTTAGTAACAATTAAACTTAAAAAAAATAAAAAAATAAAATAGACTAATTTCATATTATTTGTGATAAATTTTTATAAAAATTAATTAAAATTGTTTTTTAAATTTAAATATTTTATTTATTAAAAATAAAATCCATGTGCAAACAAATAAAAAATTAAATTTTTAATTTTTATTTCCAATCATGTTTTCTGGACGAACTAAAATATCAAATTGACTCTCTGAAATATAATTCAATTTCAAACAAGCTTCTTTTAAAGTAATATTTTCATTGTGAGCTAATTTTGCTATTTTTGCAGATTTATCATATCCTATATGAGGAGTTAATGATGTAACTAGCATCAAAGATTCTTTAAGAAATTTTTTTATTCTTTTAATATTTGGTTTAATACCAATAACACATTTTTTGTTAAAGCTTTTTATTCCATCAGATAATATTCTTACGGATTGTAAAAAATTATAAATAATCATAGGTCGAAATACATTCAATTGAAAATTTCCAGACAATCCTCCTATTCCTATGGCGGAGTCGTTTCCTATTACTTGACAGCATATCATAGATATAGATTCGCATTGAGTTGGATTAACTTTACCGGGCATTATAGAACTTCCTGGTTCATTTTCTGGAATAATTAATTCTCCTATTCCACATCTTGGGCCAGAAGATAACCAACGTATATCATTTGATATTTTCATAATTGAAATAGATAAATTTTTTAAAGTGCTATGAACTTTTACTATTGCATCACATGTACTTAAAGATTCAAATTTATTTGTAGAACTAATAAAATTATGTTTATTTATTTCTGACAATAATTTAGATGCTTTTAATGAATATTTTTCGTGAGCATTTAACCCAGTTCCTACGGCTGTACCACCTAAAGCTATTTCAGAAATACAAAGTATGCTATTTTTTATATATTTAATGTTTTTTTTCAACATACAATACCAAGAAGAAACTTCTTGGCCTAAAGTCAATGGAGTTGCATCTTGCAGGTGAGTTCTTCCAATTTTAATAATATCTTTAAATAATATAGATTTATCATAAAATGATTTTTTTAATTTAATTAAATTCGGTAATAAATTTTTCTTTAAAGACAAAACTGCAGATATATGCATTGCTGTAGGAAATACATCATTAGAACTTTGACTTTTATTTACATGATCGTTAGGATGTATTATTGAATAGTCTCCATACTTTCCTCCTAATAATTTTATTGCAATATTAGCTATTACTTCATTTACGTTCATGTTTGTTTGAGTTCCAGATCCAGTTTGCCAAATTACCAAAGGAAAACTATCTTTGTATTTTCCAGATAATATCTCTTCAGAAGCTTTAATTATAGCATCAGCTTTTTTTTCTTCTAATAATTTTAGATCTTTATTAACTTTTGCTGCTACAAGTTTTATTTGAACTAAAGCGTGAATAAGCTCATAAGGCATTTTCTCTGTAGAGATATTAAAATTATAAATAGATCTTTGAGTTTGGGATCCCCACAAACATTTTTTTGGCAATTCAACTTCGCCAATAGTATCTTTTTCTATTCTATTAATTAACATATATAGATTCCATAATTAACAAATATAAATATATTATATAAAAATATTTAGTATTTATTGAAAAAATTTATTAAAGCTTGATTAATACGTTTATGTTTTGTTTTTTCAAATAAATTTTCTATAATATTTTTCATTTTCAAATTTATTATTTTTCCTTCTAAATAATCATCAATTACATCATATTTTATTCCTAATGATTTTTCGTCTGGATATCCTGGTCTATCATCTTCTAGATCTGCAGTAGGTATTTTTGAATACAAACGTTTTGGACATTTAAGGTATATTAAAATTTTTTTTACCTGTCTTTTGTTTAAATGTAATATTGGATTTAAATCAACAGCGGAATCTCCATGTTTAGTAAAAAATCCAGTTATAGATTCTGCGGCATTACATGTTCCAACTACTATTCCAGATGTCATTCCAGCGACACTATACTGTACTTTCATTCTTTCTCTAGATTTTTCATTACCTTTAATATGATCTGTTATATTTATACCGGATTTTTTTAAAGAAAAAACACTTGCTTTTACTGCGCTCTTTATATTTATTTTTATGACTTTATCTGGATTAATAAATTTTATTGCTAATTTGCAGTCAATTTCATCCATTTGTTTTCCATATGGTAATCTAAGAGCTATGAATTTATAATTCAAATTATTATTTTTTTTTTTCATTTCCTTTATAACTTCATAACAAATTTTTCCTGTTAAAGTAGAATCTTGTCCACCGCTAACTCCTAACACCAATGTTCTTAAATATGAAAACTTATTCAGATAAGATATAAAAAAATTTTTAATTCTTTCAAATTCATGTTTTTCTTCAAAATTTGGTTGCACATTGAATTCTTTTATAATTTTTTTTTGTGTATTCATATTGTTATTGCTTAATATTAATTTATATTAATGCCATAAAATCTTATTTACAAAAAAGATTTAATTAAATCATCTATAGTTTTTGCTTGATTTAATGTAAGCTCTAATTTTTTTAGAGGTATTGCGCAAGGCCCATCACATTTAGCTTGCTCTGGATTTGTATGAGATTCTATAAATATTCCTGCTATTCCAACAGATATTCCCGCTCTTGATAAAGAATTTACTTGATCATTGTTTCCGCTAGACACTGGGCTAAGAAATTTTCTATTTTGAAGAGAATGTGTTACGTCTAGTATTATTGGATATCCTCCAGATATTTTTTTCATTACATCTAATCCTAGTATATCTACAATTAAATTGTTATATCCAAACATAGTTCCTCTTTCGCATATAATTATTTTCTTATTTCCTAAACTTTTTATCTTTTCTATAATATAAATAATTTGATCAGGAGATAAAAATTGAGGTTTTTTAATGTTCAACACTTTTCCTGTGTTTGCTGCAGATGCTATTAAATCTGTTTGACGAGCTAAAAAAGCTGGTATTTGAATTATATCTACTACTTCTGATACATGATCTGCCTGAGTTGAATCGTGTATGTCGGTCATTATTTTTACATTAAATTTTTTTTTAATTTCAGAAAAAATTTTAATTCCATTTTTTAGACCAGGGCCTCTATATGAGTTTATAGAAGAACGATTAGCTTTATCAAAAGATGCTTTGAAAACAAAAGGTATATTTAATTTGTTTGTTATTTTTACAAAATGTTCACAAACTTTCATTGTTATATCATATTTTTCTAATACATTTAATCCTCCAAATACAACCATTGGGAGACTATTTGATATTTTTATATTTTCTAAATTAATTGTTATATTTTTTTTATATTTCATTAAATATTATTATTTTTATATCAAAGTATATATTTTAATTTAAAATGCCATAAGTTACTCTTTCTTTTCTTGTGTAATCAAAACAAGTGCAAACTGATTTATATCCATTAGAAAGAAATAAATTTCTTACATCTTCTCCTTGCTGAAATCCGTGTTCAACTAATAAATATCCTTTTCTTTTTAAAAATTTTTTTGAAATTTTACAAATAATTTTTATATCTTTTAAACCGTCTCTTCCAGAAATTAAAGCAGATTTAGGCTCAAATTTTAAATCTCCTTTTAATAAACATGGATCGTTCTTTTTTATATATGGAGGATTTGTTATTATCATAGAATATATTTTTTTATCTTTTAAATATTTCCAGTTTATTTTTTTAAATTTTACATTATTTATATTTAACATTTTTGCATTTTTTCTAGAAAGAAATATAGATTTTTTATTTTTATCAATTCCAGTAATAATCCATTTTGGATTTTCTTTTCCTAAAGATAGAGATATTACTCCGCTCCCACTTCCTAATTCTAATATGCGTGATTCCTTTTTTAAAGGAAGAGATAAAGCTGTTTCAATCAAACATTCTGTATCATGTCTAGGAATAAATATACCGCAACTAATTTTTATTTTTATTGACCAAAATTCATGAGATTTTATTAAATATGAAATTGGTTCTCCTAATTTTCTACGTATTAATAGATTTTTAAGCTTATAATATTGATTCTTTGTAAGATAATTTTCTCCATGTAAAATAATTTTTTTACTATCTACTCTTAAAACATGTTTCAACAATAATTCTGATTCTTTTATAGAACAATAATTATTTGTAATATTTAATATTTTTGCAGATTCATACATCCATTCATTCCAGCTTATATATTTCATATTATTATTTTAATATTTCTTTAATTTTTTCTAATTCATACTTTTCTAAAATTGGATTAATTAATATATTTAAATTTCCGTCCATAACTTCATCTATTTTGTATATTGTTAAATTAATTCTATGATCTGTAATCCTACCTTGAGGAAAATTATATGTACGAATGCGATCTGACCTGTCTCCACTTCCTAATAAGGATTTACGTATAATTTCTTCTTTTTGTTTTTTGTTTTTTAATAAATTAGCTTGTAATCTTGATTTTAAAACTAACATTGCTTTAGATTTATTTTTATGCTGAGATCTTTCATCTTGACATTCTACGACTATATTTGTTGGTATATGAGTTATTCTGATAGCGGAATCAGTTGTATTAATATGCTGTCCTCCCGCCCCGGAAGATCTAAAAGTATCTATTCTTAAGTCTGATGTTTTAATTTTAGGTAATTTAAAATCTAACATTTCTGGCATTACTGCAATTGTACACGTTGATGTGTGAATTCTTCCTTGAGATTCTGTTTCTGGTATTCTTTGAACTCTGTGACCTCCAGATTCAAATTTCAATTTATTATATGCGTTTTTATTGCAAATTTTTATAATAACTTCTTTATATCCTCCATGCTCAGAATTACTATAATTTATAATATCAGTTTTCCAATTTTTTATTTCAGAATATTTTATATACATTCTACATAAATCTCTAACAAACAAGGATGCTTCTTTTCCCCCTGTTCCAGATCTAATTTCTATGAAACAATTACATATATATTCATCTTCATTTGGTATTAAATATAATATTATTTTCTTTTCAATTAATTTTTTTTTATTTTTATAAATATTTATTTCATTTTTAGCCAAATCGTGCATTTCTGGATCTAACAACATTGTTTTTGTTGATTCTATTGTATTATTTATAGATTCTAAAGACTTTAAATATTTATTTAATATATTCAATTTGGAATATTCTTTAGATAACAAAAAAAAATTTTTTTGTTTTTTAGCTGAAAACGGATCACTAAGGATAATTTTTATCTCTTTGTACCTATTTTTTAATTTTTTTAATTTTTGCACTAATGCATAATTCTTTTCAAAAGAAAATTTCATATTTGTTTTTTTATTAAAACTTTTACAAATCTATTTTTAATTTATTATATAAATCGTATAAATCTTTATTATTTTTAGAGCATGATGTATTATATAACAATTTTGTTGGTTTATGAACTAATCTGTTTGTTAGTTTATATGTTAGTTTTTTTATAATATTTTCTGGATTATTTCCAAGCTTTAATTCTAAAAGTGCTTTTTTCTCATATATTTTTTTTAATTTATTAATTTGAAACCTGTACTTTTTGATAATTTCTGACGAATAATATCCTTTTATATGACTCATAAATTTAATGCTTTCTTTTTTTATAATATTTTCTGCTAAAGTTGCAGCATTTTTTCTTTTTTCTAAATTATTAGTAATTAAATCTTTTAAATCTTCTAATGTGTATAAATGTACTCCTGTTATTTTTTTTATTTTTTTATCTATATTTCTTGGAATAGATATATCAATAAATATTATTTTCTTATTTTTATTTTTTTCGATGATACTTTTAATGATTTTATATGTTATTATTAACTTTCTACTATATGTAGAAGTAATAATAACTTGCATTTTATTTAAATTTTTAAAAATTTCATTAAATTCTACCACACAACCATTGACTTTAATTGCTAAATTTTTTGCATGATCTATTGTTCTATTGGAAATAAATAAATCTTTTATTTTATATTTAAATAATTGTTTTGCTATTAATTCATTAATAGTTCCTGAACCTATCAACATTACTTTTATTTCAGTAAAAGAAATAAAAATTTTTTTTAATAAAACACATATTATGTATGGTATTGATATAGAATAAGATCCAATTTTTGTTTCTGATCTGATTTTTTTAGCTACAGAAAAGGCGCTTTCAAATAATTTTTGTAAATCTATAGAAATATTTTTATTTTTTAAAGATCTGAAAAATGCGGATTTAACTTGACTTAATATTTGATGTTCTCCTAAAATCATAGAATCTAATCCACTTGTAACTCTCATCAAATGAGACACTGCATAATTATCTATATAAGAATAAAAATTGTTTTTTATTTCTTTAATTTTTAAATCATTAAAAAATTTATACAACCACAATATTATTATTTTTTTTGCTTTATAAAAATTTTTTATGCTTAAATAAACTTCTGTTCTATTACATGTAGATAAAATAACTCCGCCTAATATATCTGATTTTTTTAATAAATTATTTAGCGCAATATTTATATTTTCAGGAGAAAATATTACTCTTTCTCTTAAAGAGATCGGGGCTGTTTTATAACTTATGCCAAATACAAGCAATTTCATAAATGATTTATTTAAAATAGTTAATCTTTAATATTTTTTTATTATTTTATAAAATTATATATGCTTAGTTTTTAATTTCATAAAAAAATTTTTAAAAATTTCAGATTTATTTTATTTAAAAAATAAATATACCTTTTCAAAGGAAAATATTATGCTAAATAAGACTAAAATATTTAATATTTTATTAATTTTTATACTAATATTGTCTGGATGTACAAAGAGCAATTTAAAAAATAAAAAAACTAATAATATAAATATAAATAAAATAAATATAAAAAAATCAATTGAATTTAATAATTATAAAGTATATGGAAATTTTTTTTTACTTATAAATCAAATTCAATAAAAATGAATTTTTTTTTATTAAAAAAAAATGATTATTATAATTTAGTTTTGCATCATCCTTTTATGGGATTTGAAATAAATTTCAACATTTTTCCAAAATTTGTAGAAGTCATAGATAATTATGGTAAAAAATATATTGAAAATGATATAGAAAGCATTTTTAAAAAAATTATTGGATTTAATATTCCATTAAATGATATTCAAAATTTAATAATTGGAAATCCAAAAAATATTACTGGAATAAAATATAATATAGATGGTATATTGTATAAGGCAAAATACAGTTCTACTAAATACGAATGGAATATTGAATATATAGATTATTATAAATATATTTTTTCTATTTTACCTAAAAAAATAAAATTATTTAAAAATAAATGCATTTTAATAATAAAAATAAATCGTTGGATTGTTTAAATACAAAAATATGGCCATCTCCAGCAAAAATAAATTTATTTTTATCAGTCACTGGAATTAGAAAAGACGGATATCATTTTATACAAACTTTATTTCAATTTTTGAATTATGGAGATTATTTAATTTTTAATACTACTTCGGATAAAAAAATAAAATTAATAAATAAAATACATGGAATTAGAAATGAAAATAATCTAATTATTAGAGCAGCTAAATCTTTAAAAGATTTTATGTGGAAAAATAAAAATCATGATACTCCTGGAGTAAAAATTTTCATTAAAAAATATATACCTATAGGAGGAGGATTAGGAGGAGGATCTTCTAATGCAGCAACAACTTTAATAGCTTTAAACGAACATTGGAAATGTAAATTAAGTTTAAATACTTTAGCGGATTTAGGATTACAAATCGGAATAGATATTCCAGTTTTTATATATGGAAAATCAGCATTTGCAGAAGGTATAGGAGAAAAATTATCATTGTTTCAACCTAAAGAAAAATTTTATTTAATAGTAATACCACCTATAAAAATTTCTACTAAATTAATATTTAATAAATTTATTTTAAATAAAAAAAGTTATTTAAAATCTTGTAATCAATATTTGAAAAAACCATTAAAAAATGATTTTGAACCAATGATAAGAAAAAATTTTATTATTATTGATAATTTAATTAATTATTTGTCTAAATTTTCAAATTTTAGATTAACTGGAACAGGTAGCTGCATTTTTTCTGAATTTGATTCAGAATGTAAAGCTAAAGAAATATTGTATAAATTACCAAATAAAATCAAAGGATTTGTTAGCAAAGGAACCAATATATCTTATCTAAAAGAAATTTTAAAAATAAGATCTAATTTTAATGTTTTATCTTAAAGATTAAAAAATTAAACGCTAATATATTTAGTATGGGAAAATTAGGATAATTGAATTAATAATGAAAATTTTTTCTGGAAGCTCAAATATTAAATTATCTAATAAAATTGCTAATCTTCTTGGGATTAGTATATCAAATTCTGAAATTAACAAATTTCAAGACGGAGAAATAAATATAAAAATTAACGAAAATGTTAGAGGAGAAGAAGTATTCATAATACAATCTATGTGTTTTCCAGTAAATGATAATTTTATGGAACTAGTTATCACAGCTGATGCTCTTAAAAGAGCTTCTGCTAAAAAAATTATAGCGGTAATACCATATCTTGGTTATTCTAGACAAGATAGAAGAGTTTATAATGAACAAGTACCAATCACTGCAAAAATGATAGCTAATTTGTTAGCTGCATCAGGAATATGTCATGTTATAATTGTTGATTTACATTGCGAACAAATACAAGGATTTTTCGATATAATATTAGATTCTATAACTACTGAAAATATATTTTTTAATGATATTATTAGTCAAAAATTAAATCAACCTGTTTTAGTTTCTCCTGATTTTGGCGGAATGAAAAGAGTAAGAAGAATTTCAAAAATGTTAAATCATAAAGATATAGTAATAATAGAAAAATACAGACCTAAATTAAACGAATCAGAAGTAATAAAGGTAATAGGAGATGTAAACAATAGAGATTGTATTTTGTTGGACGATATAATTGATACCGCATCAACATTGTGCAAGTCTGCTTTATGCCTAAAAAAATTAGGAGCATCTAAAATAATCTGCTATGCTACTCATCCAGTTTTTTCTAAAAAATCATATAAAAACATAAAAAATTCAGAAATTGATGAATTTATTGTATGTGATTCAATTCCATTGAATGTCAATATAAAATGTTTCAATAAAATCAGGGTTTTAACTATATCTAAAATTTTAGCAGATCATATATTTTCTATTAGTAAATTAAATAAATAATTATTTTTTTAAAATATATTAATTAAACATAATATATATTTAAAGTAAAAAAAATAAATTTTTGAACAAGTTAAATGAAATTAAAATTAATTGTAGGGTTATCTAACCCGATAAATTTATATTACAACACCAGGCATAATATAGGATCTTGGTATATAAAATTTTTAGCTAAAAAATATAAAAAAAATTTAATAAAAAATAAAAAATATTGTTTTTATTATATAGACGTTAAAATAGGAGATTATTATTCTAAATTAGTTATTCCAGATACTTATATGAATGTTAATGGAACAATTATTTATAATATAACTAATTTTTATAAAATATATTCAAATGAAATGCTGATAGTTCACGATGATTTAGATCTTGATACAGGAATAGCGCGTTTTAAATTTAACCACAAAAATAGTACTCATAATGGAATAAAAAGCATATACAAATCTTTTGGAGCAAAATGTATTTTTAACACTCTTAGGATAGGAATAGGAAGACCAAAATTAAATAAAAATATTAATTCATACTTATTAAATAATCCAAGCCCTAAAGAGGAAATATTAATTAAAAAAACAATAACAAAATGTATAAAATGCACCGATGTTTTAATAAAAAAAAACAAAGATCATGCTATGAATATATTACATAAAAAATAAGTATTGAATATAAATTTTAAAAAATATTAATCAGGATAACACATGGGATTAAAAATTGGAATTATAGGGTTGCCTAATGTTGGAAAATCTACTCTATTTAATGCTTTAACTAATTCGCAAGTTAAAGCAAAAAATTTTCCATTTTGTACAATTAAGCCAAATATAGCAATTGCTCCAGTACCTGATGTAAGATTATTTAAGTTAAAAAATATTGTTAAATCTAAAAAAATTGTTCCTAATTTTATTGAATTTATTGATATAGCAGGATTGGTAAAAGGAGCTTCAAAAGGAGAAGGATTAGGAAATAGTTTTCTTAATCAAATTAGAAATGTTAATGTTGTTTGTCATGTTATTGAATGTTTTAGTGAAAAACTAATTTCAAAATCTGAATATGTAAAAAATATATTAAAAGATATAAAAATAATTAATGATGAACTAAGGATATCCGATATTAATTTATGCAAAAAAAAAATAGAATCATTAAAAAATAAAAACAACGAGAAAAAAGATTTATTTGAAATAGAACAATATTTAGATATTTTATTAAATAAAAATATTTGTACTCTTCAAATATACAAAAACAGTAAAAAAATAAACTCTAATATAGATTTATTAGTCTTTAAGCCTAAAATGTATATTGTAAATATTAAAGAAAAAAATAAAAACAACGATTTTTATTTAAAAAATATAAAATATTTTACAAATAAATATGATATTCCTACCATAGAAATATGTGCAAAATCAGAAAGTGATTATATTAGTTCTATAAAACATAATTCTTCTAATTTTGATATAAATTCTAATTTATTAAATACAAGTCTAGGAAAAATAATTAATTGTGGTTTTAATTTGCTAAAGTTAAAAACTTTTTTTAGCGTAGGGCCAAAAGAAGTTAAAGCATGGTCTTCTGATTTAAATTCTACTGCTATTCAAGCTGCAGGTAAAATACATACTGATTTTCAAAAAGGATTTATTAGGGCGAAAGTTATTTCTTTTTCAGATTTTATTTTTTATAAAAATTTTTTAACAGCTAAAAAATATGGAAAAATTAAAATAGAAGGAAAAAATTATATAATAAAAGATGGAGATATAATTGAATTTTTGTTTAATGTTTAATATGTATTAATTTATTTAAATTTTATTTTTATTTATGAAAAATATAAAATTAAAAAATATATTTTTTTTGTTTCTAATATCAGTAATTTACATCCAAAATGGATTTTCTAAAATTTACAATTTACCAAAAAATGGTGATAGATTAATTGGAAAAAATATATTTATTACAATTCCAGAAAACAATAAACTACCATTAGAATATTTTGCAGAAAAATTCCAAGTTGGATTAAGCAATTTGTTAGAAGCAAATCCAGGAATAGATGTATACCTTCCTTCTGGAGGAACTAAATTGGTTATTCCAAATAAATTAATATTACCAAAAAATTATAAAACTGGAATATTAATTAATATTGCAGAAATGAGACTTTTTTATTTTCCTAAAAATTTTGAAAAAGTAGTTGTACTTCCAGTTGGAATAGGAGAAATAGGAAAAGAAACTCCTAGCAAATGGAAAACCTATGTAAAAAGAAAAAAATATGCTCCTACATGGACTCCTACAAAAGATATGCATAAAGAATATTCTTCTTTAGGAATAAAACTATTAAAAATTTATCCTTCTGGGAAGAATAACCCTATGGGTTTATATGCTTTATATTTAGAAGATTTATATGCTATTCATGGAACTAATACAAATTTTGGTATCGGATTAAGAGTTACTCATGGATGTATTAGATTAAGAAATGATGATATTAAATATTTATTTAACAATGTACCAGTAGGTACAGAAGTTTATTTTATAAACGAACCTGTAAAAGTAACTCATGAATCTGATGGTAATAAATACATAGAAGTTCATCAACCATTATCTGAAAATTTAAAAGAACTTAATTCTATATATCATTCTCCTATAGAAATTTCTAAAAATATATATAATTTTATTATTGATAAAAATATAAATAAATTTTCTTTAACGCAAGCATTTCAAGAAAGATGCGGAATTCCTGTTAATCTTACAAAAAACTAAAAATTTTTTAAATTATTATTACTATAAATAAATTGGTTCTTTATTTCCATTTTTCCATGAAATATAGCGTTTGATCCAAGTTCTTCTTCTATTCTTATTAATCTATTATATTTAGCTGTTCTATCAGATCTACTCATTGATCCAGTTTTTATTTGACCAGATGAAGTTCCTACTGATAAATCAGCTATTGTAACATCTTCGGTTTCTCCTGATCTATGAGAAATAATTGTAGCATATCCATATTTTTTTGCAATTTTAATTACTTCTAAAGTTTCTGTAAGAGAACCAATTTGGTTTGGTTTAATTAAAATAGAATTAGCAATACCTTTTTTTATCCCATATTTTAGAAATTTAGGATTAGTTGTAAATAAATCATCTCCAACTAATTGGATCTTATTTCCTAAATAATTAGTCAGCATAGAAAAACCTTCCCAATCATTTTCGTGCAATCCATCTTCTATTGAAAGAATTGGATATTCTTCTGTAAGTTTTTTTAAAAAAAGTACAAATTCATAAGATGAAAAAAAATTATTTTCACTTTTTAAATAATAAGACTGAGTAGATTCTTCAAAAAATTCAGATGCTGCGCAGTCAATAGCAAAAGTTATGTCTCTTCCTATATGGTATTTTGATCTTTTTACTGCTTCTTTAATTAAAACAAAAGCATTTGAATTTGATTTTAAATTTGGAGAATATCCACCTTCATCCCCTATTGAAGTACTCATTCCTTTTTCATTTAAAATTTTACCTAAGTTATGAAATATCTCAGATCCCATTTGAATAGCTTGCTTTATGCTTTTTGCTCCAATTGGTTGTATCATGAATTCTTGAATATCAATATTATTATTAGTATGTTTTCCGCCATTAATTATATTAATCATAGGAAGAGGCATGGAAAAAATTCCAGGAGTGTTATTTATTTCTGATATGTGTTTATATAATGGAATATTTTTTATTTTAGACGCAGCCTTAGCGTTAGCTAAGGATACAGCTAAAATAGCATTCGCTCCTAAATTAGATTTATTTTTAGTTCCATCTAAGTTGATCATAATTTGATCTATATCTTTTTGTTTTTGTGCATTTTTTGATATTAAAGATTTAGATATTTTGTTATTTATAGATTTTACTGCTTTTGTAACTCCTTCTCCTAAAAATCTTGAATTATCTCTATCACGAACTTCATGAGCTTCTCTAGATCCAATAGATATTCCAGAAGGAGATGATGCTCTTCCAATAATTCCTCCTAATAAATGGACTTCTGCTTCTACAGTAGGATACCCTCTAGAATCAATTATCTCTCTACCAATTACTTTTATTATTTTTGACATATTATTAATTTTTTATCAAAATAAAGTTTGTATTAACATAAAATATTATTAAATATTTTTATTTTTAAAATCAAAAGCAGCTTTTACGAAGCTAATGAATAAAGGATGGCTGTTTCTTGGGGTAGAATTAAATTCTGGATGAAATTGACTTCCAACAAACCAAGGATGGTTTGAATATTCAATTATCTCAACCAATTTGTGATTATCATAATAGGCCCATCCAGATACTGACAATCCAGAAAACTTTATTTTTTCTATAAATATATTGTTTACCTCGTATCTATGTCTGTGACGCTCTAAAATAATAGAATTATTATATATTTTAAAGGCTAAACTTCCTTTTGTTAAATGACACTTTTGATTTCCAAGCCTCATAGTAGAGTAATTATTGCTAGATATATTACTTTTATTTAAATAATTTATGCTTTTATTCCATTCAGATATTTTTGCTATTACAGGATGCTTGCAATTATTAATAAATTCTGTAGAGTTTGCTTCTGACAATCCAGTTACATTTCTAGCAAATTCTATTAATGCAACTTGCATTCCTAAACAAATTCCAAAATAAGGAATTTTTTTTTCTCTTGAATATTTAGCTGCAATTATCTTACCCTCTACTCCTCTGTATCCAAAACCACCTGGAATCAAAATTGCATGTAAATTTTTTAGACAAGAAATTCCTAAAGATTCTATTTTTTTTGAATTAATTAATTGAATATTTATCATTAATCTATTTTTTAGACCAGCATGTTCTAAAGCAGATATTAAAGATCTATATGAATCTGGCAATTCTGTATATTTTCCTATTATTCCAATATTTACATTTCCTAATGGATTTTTTTGTTTATAAATTACTTCTTTCCATTTTGATAAATCTGCCTCTGGACGTTTAATGCAAAAGCGATCACATACATAACTATCTAATCCTTGTTTTTTTATCAAAATAGGTATTTTATAAATTGAATTAGTATTTTTTAAAGAAAAAACTGCTTGTTTTGGAACGTTGCAAAATAGAGCAATTTTTGATTTTTCATATTTTGAAACATTTTTTTCAGATCTACATATTAAAATATCTGGTTGTATCCCTATAGAAAGAAGTTCTTTTACAGAATGTTGTGTAGGCTTTGTTTTAACCTCTTTTGAAATTTTTAAATATGGAACTAATGTAAGATGAATATATAAAATCTTATTTTTTCCAATCTCTATTGACATTTGTCTAATGCTTTCTAAAAATGGCAATGACTCAATGTCTCCTACTGTTCCTCCAATTTCAACTAATAATATATCGAACCCTTTTCCTGCATTTATAATACATTTTTTTATTTCATTAGTAATATGTGGTATTACTTGTATTGTAGATCCTAAATAAAAACCTTTTCTTTCATTTTTTAAAACTTCAGAATAAATTTTACCAGAAGTAAAGCTATTTTTTTTAGACATTTTTGTTTTAATAAAACGTTCATAATGACCTAAATCTAAATCTGTTTCTGCTCCATCTTCTGTAACAAACACTTCTCCGTGTTGGATTGGACTTATAGTTCCGGGATTTACGTTAATATAAGGATCTAATTTCATCAATGTAACTTTTAAGTTTCTAGATTCTAACACAGATCCTAAAGAAGCTGCTGTAATTCCTTTACCTAGTGATGAAACAACACCTCCAGTAATAAATATATAATATTTTGCCATTTTTATATTAAAAATCATACATCTAATTTTTATTTATTATAAGTATTATATACTGAGAATTTTTTTTTAAAAGTTGTTTAAGTTTAAATATAAATATTATATGTATAACTATTATATTTTTATATATAAAAATTTTATATTAAAAAAAATAAATAATGCTATATATATATGTTTTTCAATATAAAAATTTTTTAAATTTTTAATATAATTATATTAGATATAAAAATCTACAATATAAATTTTAACAAAAATTCATATAATTGTATTATTAAGGAGATTGTTATGTTTAACAAAAAAATTATTTTTATTACAACATTTGGATTGTTTTTATTGTCAAGTTGTGCAAAAAATCCTAACATGAATAAAATTTCTTATGATGTTCAAGATTTAAAATATAAGATTAATCAAATATCTAGCGATATAAATCATATTCAATCTGACGTTAATAAAGCAAAAGAAGAAGCTGAGCGTGCTAATAATAGAATGGATAATAATACTAGATATTATAGAAAATAAAAATTTTTATTAATTTAATATAAATTAAATGTATTACAAAATTTTTTCTTTTATTAATAAACATCTTGCTGATTTTTTAATAAATTTTGAAATTGAACTTAACCCCTGCACCCTAGATGGGGTTAAGTAATTTGTTAATGATAATTTATTAAAATAAGGTTTTACATCAAATGTCAATATTTCGGATAATTTTAAATCTTCGTGAAGAATAAAAATGATTGCTATTAATCCTTTCACAATTAAGGAATTGCTATCTCCATAAAATTTAATTTTTTTTGTATTTTCATATATTAAATATATCCATGAATCATTTTGACAACCTGGTATAAGATTTGAATTTTTTCTGAACTTTTCTGGAAATGGAGATAATTTATTTCCTAATTCTATGATATATAAATATTTTTCTTCCCAGTTTTCGCAACTAGAAAAATTTTTTATAAAATTAATTTTTTTTATAAATTTATTCATTTTGCAAAATGTTTAAATTAATTAAATCTTCTTAAGAATTTTTGTACTTTTAATAAACTTTTTATAAAATTATCAATGTCTGATTCATCAGAATACATTGCAACTGATATTCTACACATGCTATGTACTTTAAAAAAATTCATAATCGGCATTGAGCAATGATGTCCAGTTCTTATTGCAACTCCATATTTGTCTAGTAAAATTCCTACATCATAAGAATGACATCCTTTTAAATTAAAAGGAATAATACTAGTATTTATTTCAGAACTATAAATCTTGATATTAGGAATATTTTTTATTTTTAATAAAGCATATTTTATTAGTTTTTTTTCATATTTTTGTATTTTTTTTATTCCTATTTTTTTTACATATTCAATAGATTTTCCCAAACCAATTATTCCAGATATATTTGGAGATCCAGCTTCAAATCTCCATGGTATTTCGTTAAAAGTAGTTCCTGAAAATAAACATACTTTTTTAATCATACCTCCTCCTCCTTCCCATGGAGGCATTTTTTTTAATAGTTTTTTTTTTCCATACAATACTCCTATTCCTGATGGACCATAAATTTTATGTCCTGAAAATACATAAAAATCACAATCAATTTTTTGCACATCTATTTTCATATGCATTATTGCTTGTGCTCCATCTATTAATACTTTGATATCATAATTATTTTTAATTTTTTTTATTATTTTTTCTATTAAATTACAAGTTCCTAATATATTAGATACATGTGTAATACAAAATATGCGAGTATTATTATTTATAATATCGTCTATTTTGCAAATATCTAATTTTCCACTTGGAAGCAAAGGTATATATTTAATGTCTACTTTTTTTCTCATAGATAATAATTGCCATGGAACTATATTTGCATGATGTTCCATTTGTGTTATTACTATATTATCTCCTTTTTTTATAAATGTTTCACCCCAAGTATTTGCAACTAAATTTATTCCTTCTGTTGTACCTTTCACAAAAATAATTTCACTATCTGATTTTGCATTTATAAATTTTGCTATTTTGCTTCTTATATCTTCCATGTTTTTTGTAGCATTTTTGCTTAAAGTATGAATTCCTCTATGAACAGCTGAATGCTCTTTGGATGAATAAATTATTTCACGTTGCAAAACGCATTTTGGTTTTTGTGAACTAGCTGCGTTATCAAGATAAATTAAAGGTGAATTATTTATTTTTTCAGATAGAATAGGAAAGTCTGATCTGATTTCTTTAATAGGATAATTCATATTTTTATTTTCTCTAAAAATGAAAATATCATTTTATCTAATTTATTAAATAAAGAAGAACATGATATATTTTTTATTGTTTCTAAATAAAATGAACAAATAATTAATATTTTAGCATCTTTTTTTGAAATTCCACGCGAACGCAAATAGAATAAATATTCTGAATCTAAATAATTAGTAGTCGCTCCATGACTACATTTTACGTCATCTGTATATATTTCTAATTGTGGTTTTGTGATTATAGAAGATTTTTCTCCAAGCAAAATGTTATTATTCTTCATATGTCCATCTGTTTTTACAGCATTTTTTTCAACTTTTATTTTTCCATGAAAAATCCCTTTAGAACGATCAGATAAAATAAATTTATGTAATTGTCTACTTTTGCAATTTTTATCTTTGTGTTCTACAAAAGTTTTTATATCAACAATTTGATTTTTTATTGGAATAGATAAACTATTTATTAAAACATTTGAATTAGGCTTATTAAATCTTAAATTTATGTTTTGTTTGGATATATACCCTCCTAAATTAATAACATTATTTGAAAAATTAGAATTTTTTTCTAAAAAAAAATCATCGTTAGAAAAATTATAGCTATTTATATTGTTTTGATTAATTTTTATAAAATCAACGAATGAGTTTTTTTTTATATGTATAGTAGTTCTTGAATTATTTAAGTATTTATAATTATCATTATTAATAAAATGCTCTATTATTTGACATTTAGAATTATTTCCTATTTCAATATGATTTCTATTATTAATAAAAATAATTTTTTCTTTGTTTTCTAAAATTTTTCCAATATTTATTAAATAAAGAGGTTTAATTTCATTGATTTCTTTTTTTAAATATATATGTGTGATTTCTTCGCTTAAACTTTCCGAACAATGTAAAAAAAAATCTGATTTTATTTCTTTTGGCAATTTTTTTATATCTTTTTTAAATTTTCTAGTTATTTTCCAGTTACCAAAATCTTTATCACTTAATGTATTGCAAAAAAATCCATTAATAAATATTAATTTGTAACTTGATATATTTAACAAATAATTTTTTAAATCTATATAATCTTTTGAAGAAATTCTTGGATAACAAATAATTTCATTAAAAAATTTTTCTATATTAATAAATTTAAAATATTTATTTTTTTTATTTGTAAGTTTTAAATTTATTAATTTATTCCAATGATATTCAGAATGTTTAGAATTTTCTTTGTTTAAAAATATTTTTTTTAAAATTTTAATAAAATTTTTGTTCATATTATTTTTTAATCCATCCATATCCATGTTTTTCAAGTTGTTTTACTAAATCAAATTTTCCAGATTGTATAATATTGCCTTTATGTAAAATATGAACGTAGTCAGGATTAATATAATTTAAAATCCTTTGATAATGAGTAATTATTATAAATGAACGTTTTTTGCTTTTTAATAAATTTATGCAATTTGTTATTTCTCTTAGGGAATCTATATCAAGACCAGAATCTATTTCATCTAATATACATAAATCTGGCTTTATCATCATCATTTGTAATATTTCATTGCGTTTTTTCTCCCCGCCTGAAAATCCTGTGTTTAAAGATCTATGAATTAAATTTTCTGGCATATTCAACAATGAAATATTTTTTTTAAAAATTTCAGAAAAATTAAACATATCTAAAGGTGGTTTATTTTTATATTTTCTAATTGCATTTACACTAGCATGTAAAAATCTTTTATTACTAATTCCTGGAATTTCTACAGGATATTGATATGCTATAAATATTCCATTTCCAGCTCTTTCTTCTGGATTTAATTGTGAAATATCTATTTTTTTAAAAAGTATTCTTCCAGAGCAAATTATACAGTTTTTTTTTCCAGCTAAAGTGTCAGACAAAGTGCTTTTTCCTGACCCATTAGGACCCATGATTGCATGAATTTCTCCTTTTTTAATTTCTAAATTTAAATTGTTTAAAATATTTTGATCTCCAATTTTTACTATTAAGTTTTCAATTAATAACATGTTATTTCCTTAAGTAGGATAAATTTTTGTTTTGATAATTAAAAAAATAAATCAACCTACGCTATTGTCTAAATTAATAGATAGAAGTTTTTGTGCTTCTATTGCAAATTCTAACGGTAATTTAGAAAATATTTCTTTACAAAATCCATTTACTATCATAGAAATTGCGTCTTCTACTTTAATTCCACGTTGTTGACAATAAAAAATTTGATTTTCTTCTATTTTAGAAGTTGTGGCTTCATGCTCTATGTTAGATTTTTTATTAAATACTTCAATATATGGAAATGTATGAGCTCCGCAATTAGATCCTATCAACATAGAATCACATTGAGTAAAATTTCTTGAATTTTTAGCTAAAGGTAAAATTTTCACTAATCCACGATATGTGTTATTGCTTTTTCCAGAAGAAATTGTTTTAGAAATAATTGTTGATTTTGTATCTTTTCCTATATGAATCATTTTTGTTCCAGTATCTGCTTGTTGATAACTTTTTGTTAAAGCTATAGAAAAAAATTCTCCTACTGATTTATCTCCTTTAAGTATTACGCTTGGATATTTCCAAGTAATTGCTGAACCTGTTTCTGATTGAGTCCAAGACATTTTTGATTCTTTCCCTTTGCATAAAGCTCTTTTAGTTACAAAATTTAGTATACCTCCTTTGTTTTTTTTGCCGGGAAACCAATTTTGAACTGTTGAGTATTTTACTCTAGCATTATTTAATAAAATAACTTCTACTACTGCAGCGTGTAATTGATAATTATTTCTTATAGGAGCTGAACATCCTTCAATATAGCTAATATAACTAAATTCATCTGCTATTAAAATAGTACGCTCAAATTGATTTGTATTTGCAGAATTTATTCTGAAATATGTAGATAGTTCCATTGGACAACGAACTCCTTTAGGTACATATATAAACGTTCCATCTGATGCTACTGCAGAGTTTAAAGCTGCAAAAAAATTATCATTTACAGGTACAACAGAACCTAAATATTCTTTTACTAATTTTGGATATTTTTTAATAGCATCGCTAAAAGAACAGAAAATAATTCCAATTTTTTTTAAAAATTTTTGGTATGTAGTAGAAACAGATACGGAATCAAATATAGCATCTATAGCTATATTATTTTTTTCTGAGGTTGGAATTCCTAATTTGTTAAATGTATTTTTTACTTCTTTAGTAAGGTATTTTGTATTGTTATTATTTTTTTTTTCTTTTTTAAATTCGTTGCAATCAGGAGCAGAATAATAAATATATTTATTATAATCTATATTTTCAAATTTTCCATTAAGCCAATGTGGTTCTTTCATTTTTGTCCAAGCATCATAAGCTTTTAGTCTAAATCTTAACATCCATTCCGGCTCTTGTCTTTTTTCAGATATATCTTTAACAACTTTTTCGTTTATTCCATGTTCTAATTCTTCTGTTTTTAAGATTGTTGAAAATCCTTCCTTATAATCTGTGATTTCTGTATTATCTTTTATTTCATTTAAATTATTATTATTTTCTTTATTCATAAATATCTTCCATAGTATTAAAACTCTTCCCACATCCACAAATATTTTTTGCATTAGGATTATTAAATTTAAACTTATAATTTAAACCTTGTTTGATATAATCTAATTCTATTTTATTAATAAATGGCAAAATTTTTTTTGATGCACATAATTTTATTCCTTTAAATTCATAAATAAAATCATCTGAATTAAAATAATTTATCGTTGTAATTGAATAACTTAATCCAGCGCATCCTGATTTATTTATGTTTAACCTAATACCTAAAATAGATGAGTTTTGTTTTATTAATTTTTTAATATGTTTTATGGCAGATTTGGTTGCAAAAAATCCCATCCAATTTTTATTTTCAATTTCTAAATTTTTAATTTTTTTATTTTTCATATAAAATTTTCTAAAATAAATCATTAAAATAATATTTTTAACTTTCATTAGTATAATATTTTTATATTTTATTATATAAATATATATAAGATAAAATAATGTTAAAAATATTTTTTATTTAAATTAAATATTATATATATTAAAATTAATTTAATTAAATATATGTTGTATTAAAAATAATTTTTAAAATTTATTATTTTATATTAACATTAATTTTATTTTTTACATATAAAAATTTATATTTTAAAAAACTAATTTATAATTTAAATTTATATAATTTAATAAATATCAACAGGAAACAAAATTATGGGATTACTCAAAGGTAAAAAAATATTAATTACTGGAATAGCTAACAAATATTCTATATCTTATGGAATTGCATGCGCAATGCATAGAGAAAAAGCAGATTTAGCATTTACCTATCAAAATGAAAAAATAAAAAAAAGAGTTGAAAAATTTGCCAAAGAAACTTTTTTTTCTGATTTAATTTTCCCTTGTAATGTTAATGAAGAGAAAAATATTTATGATTTGTTTGAAAAATTAAAAAAAATATGGCCTAAATTTGATGGATTTGTTCATTCTATAGCCTATACTAATCCAGATCAATTATCAGGAAGATATCTTGACGTAATAAACAAAGAGGGATTTGAATGTTCTCAAAACATTAGTGCATATAGTTTTTCTTCTATGTCAAAGATAAGCAAGTCAATGCTGAATTCTGAATCAAGTTTAATTACAATAACATATTTAGGATCAGAAAGAGTTGTCCCTTATTATAATACTATGGGAATAGCTAAAGCATCTTTAGAATCAAGTGTTAGATATATAGCTCATGATCTAGGATCAAAAAATATTAGAGTTAATGCAATTTCTGCTGCACCTATTAAAACACTATCTTCTTCTGGAATTAAAAATTTTAAAAAAATGCTTTATTTGTATGAAAACGTTTCTCCATTAAAATGTAAAATAGGTATTTCAGAAATAGGAAATGTTGCTGTTTTTTTATGTTCTAATTTATCATCTGGAATAACTGGTGAAATAATTCATGTAGATAGAGGCTTTCATATTATGTCTGGATCTTTATATGATAGTAAAATTTAAAAAATTAAAATAATTTTTTTAAAAAAAATAAATTTTTTATTTATTGGAAATTTCTAAATATTATTTAATTTTGATAAAATTTTTTCTAATAATAAATATGGGTTGCTTGATTTAGTAATAGGTCTACCAATCACTATATAATTAGATCCAGATTTTATAGCGTCGTATGGATTCATTACTCTTTTTTGATCATTATAATTTGTATTTTTAAACCTTATTCCAGGAGTTACAATAATAAAATTATTTCCAAATTTTTTTCTTACTTTTTCAGCTTCCCAAGGGGAGCATACAATACCATCTAATCCACATTTATAAGCGTTATTAGATAAATGAATTACATGATTTATTATTTTTGTAAAAATTTTTGATTTGCTTAAATCTGATTTTTCCATGCTAGTAAGAACTGTAACTGCAATAAGTTTTGGAGGATTATTTATATGTGACAAAGCATCTTTAGCAGCAGTCATCATATTATATCCTCCACTAGCATGAACATTAACCATCCATATTCCAAATTTTGCTAGCGAAAATATTGTTTTTTTTATTGTATTAGGAATGTCGTAAAGCTTTAAATCTAAAAAAATTTTAAATCCATTTTTTTGTAAAAAGTTGATTAAAAAAAATCCTGAATTAATAAATAATTCATGTCCAATTTTTAATTGGCATTGATCTGGGGAAATCTTTTTAGAAAAAGATATAGCTTTTTTTGGGTTAGAATAATCTAAAGCTACAATAATTGGAGATAGTTTCATTATTTTTTAACGCATTTGTAATATAAGTTGTTTTTCTAAATAAAAAAGCATTAAAAATATTAAATAATAGTTTTTAAAAAATTAATAATATTAATAGTATAAAATATTGTTATAAAATTTCTATTTTTATTTTAATAAAATTTTCTTTAAAAATTAATTCTATAAGAATAAATTTAATTTTATTAAATACATTAATATTTATTTTTAATATTAATTAATATAATTATTATTATAATTAATATATTTAATATAAATTAAAAATATTTTGTAAAAATTATTTTTTTAATAAAATTAAAAAAATTTTATTAAAAATAATATTAATTTTAATTAAAATAATTAAAACATAATATTTTTATATCAAGAAACATTGTATAAAAAATATAGCGTATATTTAATTTAAAGTATATATTTATAATATAAAATATATTATACAAAATATATTAATTAATAAAAATTTTTTTATATTAAAATAATTAATTTGATATTATTAAGTTTTGATTTAATAATATTAAAAATAAATATTATGGAGATAAAATGCAAATTAAACGTATTACAGAAGCTAATCTTCCAACTCCATGGACAAATTTTTTGATGATAGGTTTTGAAGAAATTAAAACAAAATGTAATCATATAGCATTATTACATGGAAATATGTCAAAAAATACATCAATTTTAACGAGGATTCATTCTGAATGTTTAACTGGAGATGCTTTATTTAGTTTAAGGTGTGATTGCGGATTTCAATTACAATCTGCATTGTCACATATAGCTAACGAAAAATGCGGAATATTAATTTATCATAGACAAGAAGGAAGAAATATTGGACTTATAAATAAAATAAAAGCATATTCTTTACAAGACAAAGGAATCGACACAGTAGATGCTAATTATCATTTAGGATTTGAAGCAGATGAAAGAGATTTTACAGTTTGTGTTGAAATATTAAATTTATTACAAATAAAATCAATTAGACTGCTAACAAATAATCCAAATAAAGTAAACGTATTGACTTCGGCAGGCATTTTAATAACTGAAAGAGTTCCTTTAATCGTTGGAAGTAACCCAAGTAATACAAAGTACTTATATACTAAAGCAAAAAAAATGGGTCATTTATTAAATAATAAATAAATATTTAATAATACATTAAATCTATATTTAAATATAATTAATACTATTTTATAAAAATAAATTTTAACAAGATATTAAATTTTTAATTTAATTTAGCTTAGATTAAAATTTAAATTAATATAATTTAATTAAAAATTTTTAAATAAAAATGAAATTTTAGTTTAGAAAAATAAATTATAAATACTTTTTAAATTTAAAAATTTTTTATAATTAATAATTATATATAATTATATAAAAATTTTTTTATAAAAAATATAAATACTTTTTCGTTTATAAAAATTTTGTTAAAATATATAATTATTTTAAACAAAAACAAGAATAAATTATATATTAAACAATTTTAATAATTTGAAAATTATTCAAATAATAAGAAATATATTTATAATAATTTATAATTTATTATTAAATTTAATTTTAATATAAAATTTAATGATTTAAAATTAAATAAAATATATTTAAATTATTTTTATAACTTCTGGTATAGTAAAAAATTATAAAAATTTATAATTTATAAATATTTATAATAAACAATAAATGAAATTTTTACCATAACTATTTTAATATTACTGTTTGATTAAATTAACGTAAAATATATAAAAATAAAAAATTTTTATTTTTATAAAAGATATGTATTTAATTTTTTATATAATAAATTTTTATTTTTTATATTTATTTTATATTTATAATATAATTCATTATGATTTAATAAAAATTAAAATTAAAATAATTTATATATATATTTTAATATAAAAATTTTTATTTTTAAATTAATTTAATATTTTTATATTATAATTTATTTAAATGCTTTAAAAGATTTTTATATTTAAATATAATTTAATTAATTTATTAAAATTAAATTAAATTAATTAAATTATATTAATTTTAACTGATTTTAAAATCAGGGAGGTTTTTTGTGTCTATTTCTATAAAAAACTTAATTTTAGATGCATGGAATTTTTTTGTTAATCAAATAATAAATATTATATTTTTTTCTACTATATCAGCTATAATAAGTAGTTTAATTAATTATATATTTCTTCCAAATAGAGATGAACTGTTTACTCTTGCAAATTTAATTTCTGATTTTAATGGATCTATTAATAATATAAACTATTTATTTCAAAAAATGTCTATTGAACAGAAATATATTTTATTTAAATTATCTTTATCAAATCATTTATCTAGCTTAGTTGGAAATGCTTTTTTGTTTAGTAATATTATTACTATGATAAATACAATTTGTGACAAAAAAAGATTTTTTAATATTTTTAATAATATTATTTTATCTTCATCGCTTATTCCAAAATTTCTCACTTTGATATTTTTGATTTCATTTTTAACTCAATGTGGAATGGCATTAATGTTAATACCAGGAATAATAGTATTGATATTTTTAAGCTTTTCTCCCATATTAATTACAAAAAAAAATATAAGCATAACAGATTCTATAAAAATAAGTGTTAACATTACCTTTAAAAATATAAAAACAGTAGCTCCAATAATATTTTTATGGTTGTTAATAAAGTTAATTATTTTAGTAATTTCATCTCAAATTTCAATTAATGGATTTTTATCTTCTGTAAAAATATTTTTTTATCTAATTAACAATATAATTACTGTATATATAATTATATATATGTATAGATTGTATTTATTATCAAAAATAAAAAAAAATAAATATTTATAAAATTTAATGTTTAAAATTAAAATTTATTCAAATAAATAAAATATTTCTTTAAATAAGTTAATTTTTATCAATTGATAAAATAAAAAATATATTAAAAATAATATATTAAAATCAATATTTGTTTAAACTAAATTTTAGTTTTATATAAGAATTTTTATAAAAATATATTAATAATATAAAAATATTTATATTTAAAATAATGTTGTATTTATGTTAATAAATTTTTTTTCTTCAATTGAAGTATTATTTGTAATAATTAAATGGATATTATTATTAGGATATTGGTGGTTGATTACAGAAGTAACTATAAGAATTCTATTTAAAAGAAGAACTGTGCCTTCAGCTATGGCATGGTTGTTAATTATTTATGTTGTTCCTTTTATTGGAGCTATAATATATTTATTACTAGGAGAGTTAAATTTAGAAAAAAAAAGAATAAAAAGAAGCAAGATAATTTGGATTTCTGCGCTAAAAAAAATAAAAAAATTAAAAAACTATAAAGAAATTTTTACTACAAAAAATAGTCATATTGCTCGTTCTTTGTTCAGATTATGTAAACATAGACAAGGAATAGGAGGTGTTAAAAGTGAAAAAATTAATATTCTTAATGATCCTGATAACGTGATGCAATCCGTAATAAATGATATTAATTTAGCTAAAATTAGTATAGAAATGATTTTTTATATTTGGCATCCTGGAGGATGGACAAATTATGTGGTGGAAGTTTTAATAAAAGCAGCTAATAGAGGAGTTAAGTGTAGATTAATTTTAGATTCTGCTGGTAGTAAAAATTTTTTAAAAAGCATACAAGTCAAAATAATGCGTAAATCTGGCATTAAGATAGTAGAAGCTTTAAATTTAAATATTTTACAAATATTTCTTAGAAGAATGGATTTAAGGCAGCATAGAAAAATGATATTAATTGATAATTATATTGGATATACAGGAAGCATGAATATGATAGATCCTAAATTTTTTAAGAAAAACAGAAAAATAGGAGAATGGATAGATATTATGATAAGAATGGAAGGACCTGTAGCTTCTGCAATGAGAATAATATTTTCTTGTGATTGGGAAATAGAAACAGGAGAAAATATTTTTTATGCTCCCTATGATACAAAAAAATGTAATATAATTAAAAAAGATAATAATTATAAAACTCAAGTAATTCCTTCTGGCCCAGGTGTTTCCGAAGGAGTTATTCATCAAGTTTTATTAACTGCTATTTATTCTGCAAAAAAAATATTAATCATGACAACTCCATATTTAGTGCCAAGTGATGATATATTGCATGCTATTTGCACAGCTTCTCAAAGAGGAGTATCTGTTTATATTATAATTCCTAAATTTATAGATTCTATTTTAGTGAAATGGGCTAGTAGATCATTTTTTTCTGAATTATTACATGCTGGAGTATTAATATATCAATTTGAAGGAGGTTTATTGCATACTAAAAGTATATTAGTAGATGATCAGTTAAGCTTGGTAGGTACTGTAAATTTAGATATGAGAAGTTTATGGTTAAATTTTGAAATTACTTTAATGGTAGATAATCGTAATTTTGGTAAAAAATTAAAAAAAATACAAACAAATTATATGTCTCTTTCAAAAGTTCTACATTTAAAAGAATGGTCTAAAAGACCTTATTGGAAACGTATAATTGAAAGATTTTTTTATTTCTTTAGCCCACTTCTTTAATTTTAAAATAAAATAATTTTTATTTATTTAAAAATAATTTTATTTTTTTAAAATATATTAAATATGTGTATTTTTAAAATTGAAAAAATTTGATATATTTAATTGTATTAAATAAAATTTATTTTGTAAAGTTTAATAAAAAGTTTTTATTTATTGAATAATATTTGTATTAACTAAAATATAATTTTTAAAATTTATAAAATATTTAATTAATTTTAAAATTAGAAAATAAAAATATTAAAGCCTTTTATAAATAAAATTTTTAATTTTTTATATTGCATAATATAACATTTTAGTTTATTAAGATGTTATAGAAAATGTTTTTAATTAATTAATAATATAAAATTTGTAATAACAATTATAATTGTATTATTAGAAAACTATAATATATAATATTTGAGAGCAAAAAATGAGTGAAGCATTAAAAATTCTTAACAATATAAGAACTTTAAGAGCGCAAGCTAGAGAATGCACTTTAGAAACTTTAGAAGAAATGTTAGAAAAATTAGAAGTCGTTGTAAGCGAAAGAAGAGAAGAAGATAATCAAGCTCAAGCTGAAATTGAAAAAAAAACTCGCAAATTACAACAGTATAGAGAGATGTTGATTGCTGATGGAATAGATCCAAATGAATTATTAAAATCTATGAACTTTGTAAAATCTTCTTCTAAAAATAAAAGAGCAATAAGACCAGCTAAATATAAATATATTAATGCTAATGGAGAAAGTAAAACTTGGACTGGGCAAGGAAGAACTCCATCGATTATAAAAAAAGCTATTGACAACGATGGAAAAAAATTAGAAGATTTTTTATTATAAATTTTATTTTTAATTAAAAAAATAAATTTTCATAATTAATACTTTTATATTTAAAAAAAATAATATAAATTAAAAATTTTTAATATTAAAAAATTATTTTATATTTTTACTAATTATTAATCATAGATAATGAATCCCCTCTTCCAATGCCATAATATATGAATCCTTTGTTTTTTAAATATTTAGGATCATACAAATTTCTACCATCAAAAATTACTGGTTGTTTTAATTTTGATTTTATTTTTTTAAAATTAGGAAAATAAAAATTTTTCCATTCCGTGCAAATAATTAACGCATCTGCATGATTTAAAACAGATTCTTTGCTTTTCATCAAAACAAAGTCCTTTCTATTTCCATATATTTTATGTATTTCTTCCATAGCTTTAGGATCAAAAGCTTGAATTTTAGCTCCATATTTCCATAAAGATTCAATTAATATTATGCTAGAGGCTTCTCTTACATCATTAGTATTTGGCTTAAAAGACAATCCCCATAAAGCAAAAGTTTTTTTATTTAAATTTTTACCAAAATGATATTTAATTAATTCAAATATTTTGTTTTTTTGTTTGTTATTTATTTCTTCTACCGCTTCTAATAATTTTGGTTGATAACCAAGCATTTTTGATGCATAAATTAATCCTCTAATATCTTTAGGAAAACATGATCCTCCGTATCCACATCCTGGATATATATAATTGTCTCCAATTCTAGGATCTTTACCTATACTTTTTCTTACATTTTCTATATCAGCTCCAAAAATTTCTGCCAAATTTGACATTTCATTCATAAAGCTAATTTTAGTAGCCAACATACAATTAGAAGCATATTTTGTTAATTCTGCGCTACGTATATCCATAAAAATAATACAATTTTGTTTTTTATCAAATGGATCATATAATCTTTTCAAAACACTTTTTAAATTAATATTGTTAGTTCCTATAATAATTTTATTTGGAAACATACAATCATATACAGCTGTTCCTTCTTTTAAAAATTCTGGATTATAGACAACATCAAACTTTAATTTTCTTTTTTTATTTTTTAAAATTTTTTTTACAAAAGAAAAAATTTTTTCTGTTGTTCCTACTGGAACTGTAGATTTTTCTAAAATTATTTTATAATCTCTCATATTATTTGCTATTATCTCTGCTACTTTATATACTTCTATGGTATTAATAATTTTATTTTTTTCTATAGGAGTTCCAACTGTAATAAATTGCATAACACCGTGATTTACTCCGTCTTTATGATTATTTGTAAATTTTAAGCGATTTAATTTTAAGTTTTTTTTAATTAATGTTTTTAATCCTGGTTCGTATATAGGAACAATTCCTTTTTTTAAATCAGATAATTTATCTTGGTTTGATTCGACGCATAAAACGCTGTGTCCTATCTCTGCTAATACTGCAGCTTGAACTAATCCAACGTAACCAATACCAAAAACTGTTACTTTCATTTTAATATTCCTAATTTTTATTAAAAACATTTTATTTAAATTATTTATTTTAATAAAATATTATAATATTTTCTTTAACCATTTTTTAAAAACTTTTCCAAAATATTTATTATATAAACCATATTTTACAAAAGCCTTCATATATCCTAATTTATTACCACAATCATAGCTAGATCCTTTTATGCAATATGCTTCCACAATTTCATTTTTTATTAACATTTTTATAGCATCTGTTAATTGAAATTCATTTTCTATTCCTGGTTTTATTTTTTCTAGCATACCCCAAATGTTTTTAGAAAAAACATATCTTCCAACAACAGATAAACTAGGAATACTATTTTTTATATAAGGTTTTTCTATAATATTAATGATTTTTGAAATATCATTTGGATTAAGTTTGCTTTTTTTGCAATTTACTATTCCATAATCTTTTGTATTATAAGATAATTTTACTAAAACTTGGCTTCTTCCAGTTTTTTCAAATCTATTTAACATAGATAAAAGATTATTTATTTTTAAATTATTACATGAATATGAATTGATGATAACATCAGGCAAAATAACGGCGAAGGATTTATATCCTATTTTAGGTAAAGCAGATAAAATAGCGTTTCCTAATCCATTTACAGATTTTTGATATATATAATCAATATTTAATTTTTTTTGAAAATTACATTTTTTTTTTAAAAAAATATTTTCAATATAATTTTTAATTAAATATTTTTTATAATTAGTAACAAAAATTATATTTTTTAGACCAGAATTAATGCATTCATGTATAGCATATTGAATTAATGGTTTATCAATTAATGGCAATAATTCTTTTGGAATTACTTTTGTAATTGGAAGCATTCTTTTCCCTAAACCTGCTATTGGAATAACAACTTTTTTTATTTTCATTGTTTAAGTATAAAAATTAATATATTAAAAGTTTTTAATAAAAATTAAAAAATTTAAATACAGATATTTATTTCTATTGATTTAAAAATATATTTTATTTAAAATCAAAATAAATATATTTTTATAATATAAAAATAAATATTTTATATTAAATTTAGTTTAATTAAAAATCTTACTTTAAATAAATTTTATTATAACTTTACTATATAAATAGTAAATTTTAATTCTTATGTGTATTTTTCAAAAAAATTTAAATTTAATATCTTTTATTAAAAAGATAATATTCATAATTTGCTACAAAGAAAATGGAATAATAAATAAAATTTTTCAAATTTTTACAAATCAGCTAATAGAAATAATTACTATATCTACTCATTTGGACAATGAAATCAAGTTATTCTTTATAAGAATAGAAATAAAAGGTTTTTTTAATGAAAAATATTTATCATTTTGTTTAAATAAAGCACTTCCTTATGGATCTAAAATATTTTTTCAAAATATAAAAATACCTAAAATAGTAATTATGGTAACAAAAGAATCCCATTGTATAGGTGATTTACTTGTTAAAAAAAAATTTGGAAATCTAAACGTAGAAATTATTGCAATAATTAGTAATTATAAAATATTAAAATCATTAGCAAAATTATTCGAAATCCCATTTTATCATGTTAGTCATATATCTTTAAGCAGAGAAGATCATAATAATAAAATACTTAATATTATTCAAATACTAAAACCTGATTATATTATATTAGCAAAATATATGAGAATACTTACTTCAAGTTTTATTAAAAAATATATTAACAAAATAATAAATATTCATCATTCAATCTTACCATCTTTTATTGGTGCAAAACCATATTTTAATGCATACCAAAGGGGTGTAAAAATAATTGGAGCTACAGCTCATTATGTTAATATTAATTTAGATTCAGGTCCAATAATTTTTCAAGATTCTGCTAACATTGAATATAATTATTCCGTTAATGATATTATTAGTATAGGGCGTGAAGTTGAAAAATACGTTCTTAGTAGAGCTTTATATTTAGTTTTTTCTAATAGAGTAATTGTATTTAAAGATCGAGCCATTGTTTTTTAAATTTATAAAAAATAAATTTTTATAAAATAAAATAATTATATAATTAATATAAATAAAAAAATAATTTTAACAGGGTTTATTTATAAAATGAAATTCGTATCTTTTAATGTTAACGGAATCAGATCTCATTATGATCAAGTTTTATTAATAATAGAGAAAATTAATCCTGAAATAATTAGTCTGCAAGAAACAAAAGTAATAAACGAAAGTTTTCCAGAAAAAATATTTTTACAACATGGATATAAATCTTATGTGCATGGACAAAAGCAACATCACGGTGTGGCGTTTTTAACTCGTTTAAATATGAAAAATATTTTTACAGGATTTAAAAATAATTTTTTTAATGAACGATACAGAGTGATTTCATCATATATAAAAACTAAAATTGGTAATGTTTATATAATAAATATTTATTCTCCAAATGGAGAATCAAAAAAAAATTTAAAAAAATTTGAAATAAAAAAAATTTTTTATAAAAGTTTGTTTTTGTTTTTAAATAAATTTTACGAAAAAAACATGCATATATTGATTATGGGAGATATGAATATTAGCCCAGAAGATTTAGATGTTGGATTAAGCTTGACATCTTATAAAAGATGGTTAAGTATAGGAAAATGTTCTTTTCTTCCAGAAGAACGAGAATGGATAAAAAAAATATTTAAATGGGGATTTGTAGATGTTTTTAGATTTTTAAATCCTGACAAAAAAAAGTTTTCTTGGTTTGATTATAGAAGCGAAGGATATATAAAAAATGTAGGATTGAGAATAGATCTTTTTTTATCTACTTTTTCTCTTTTAAGCTATATCGAAGAATCTGGAATGATATATTCTATTAGATCTATGGATAAAACATCAGACCACGTTCCAATATGGATTAAATTAAATTTTTAACAATGACAGATAAAACATCTATTAATATAATTATATTAAATACTTATAATGAATTTTACTCAATAGCTTGTATTACAAAAAATAATAGTTTTTTTGAAAAAAAATACCCAATAAGTAAAAATAATAAAAATTATATTTTGTTTACTATTGATTATGTGTTGAAAAAATCTAAATTGATTTTCTCTGATATAAATTTAATAACTTTTGGTTTAGGCTCAGTAAGAACTACAGGATTTAGAATTTGCATTTCTGTAATACAAGGATTAACTTTTTACAAAAAAACTCCAGTTTTAGGAATATCGATTTTTAGAGCATTGGCTCAAAAATTATGGAGAATTACTAATAAAAAAAATATCATTGTAGTAATTGTAAATAAAAAAAACAGAATTTCTTGGGAAGAATATGAATTCAATCAAAACAAAAATTTTTTATTTCTAAAAGACAATAAATACGATTCTAATATACAAAGTTTAATTTATACTTTATCTATATCTAGTAAAAAATTTGCTATTTCCGTAAGTAATTTTGATATATACGTTTTATTAAAATGTTCTTTAAAAAAATATAATAAAATTTTTTATTATAAAATTTTTGATATATGTATAAAAGATATTATATCAATATCATATTATTTTTTTTATAAAAAAAAATATTGTACTTCTGACAAAATTTTATCTTATTATAAAATAATTTAATAAAAAATTAAATAATTTATTATTTTTTATTTAAAAAATTTTTTTCAGGAAAAACTATATTCAGTTCAAAAATTTTAATATTTTTTTTATTTTTATGATCTAATTTTACACATAAAGTTTCTGAATTTAAATTAATATATTTTTTTATAACTTTTATTAAATCTTTTTTTAGCATAGGAAGATAATTTGGTTCTTTGCTGTTTTTTCTTTGTTCTGAAACAATTATTTGTAATCGCTCTTTAGCTATATCGGATGTTATTTCTTTTTTAGAAATAAAAAATTTAAGTAATGCCATGTTTTATTCCATTAAATAAACGTTTTAACAAACTTATTTTTTTTTCTTTTTTTAAAGATTTAAAGGAACATTTTTCTCCTAATAATCTATGAGAAACTATTTTATATGCTTTTCCTGCTTCTGAAGAATCATCTAAAACAATAGGTTTTCCTTTATTAGAAGACTTTAAAACTAATTTATCTTCCGGAATTATTCCCAATAAAGGAATTCGTAAAATATCTATAACGTCATCTGCACTTAACATATCTCCTTTAATGACTCTTTTTGTATTATATCTTGTTAATAATAAATGTTCTTTTATAGGACTCATATTATTTTCAGAACGATAAGATTTAGAAGATAAAATTCCTAAAATTCTATCAGAATCACGAATAGATGATATTTCTGGATTTGTTATTATAATAGCTTCATCAGCAAAATAACATGCCATTATTGCTCCATTTTCAATTCCAGCTGGAGAATCGCATATAATAAATTCAAAATTCATTTTTTTCAAATTTTTTAATACTGACTTAACAGAATCTATAGTTAATATTTCTTTATTTTTTGTTTGAGATGCTGGTAATATATATAAATTTTCTGTATACTTATCTTTTATCAAGGCTTGATTTATAGAAGCTTCTCCTTGTATTACATTTACAAAGTCATATATTACTCTTCTCTCGCACCCCATTATTAAATCTAAATTTCTTAATCCTATGTCGAAATCTATTACTACTGTTTTTTTTTTTAAAATAGCTAATCCTGTTGCTATAGATGCGCTAGAAGTAGTTTTTCCAACCCCTCCTTTTCCTGAGGTTACTACTAAAATTCTAGTCATAAATTTCCCTTTATAAACTAAATTTCTGGATAGTTAATATATCATTTTTTATGTAAAATCTTACAGGTTTTCCTAAGTATGAATTTAAAACATTTTCATTTATCCAATTTTTTCCTGCTATAGATATAAATTCTGCATATAGCTTGGTACAAAAAATTTGACTTTTAGTATCTTTTGATGCTCCTGCTGAAGCTCTACCTCTCATAATTCCATATATATGTATGTCTCCATCTGCTATAACTTCTGCTCCTGAATTTACAGTATTCATTATTATTAAGTTTTTTTTCTTTGCATATATAGTTTGTCCTGATCTAATAGGTTTATCGATAATATAATTATTATTTATTTTTGTTATTTTATTTTTTTTTTCATAAAAAATTTTTTTATTAATTTGTTCTTTAAAAATTAATAATCCATTTCTTGTTATAATTTTTTCCCATATTTTATTGTTACATCCACTAACACCTATAATGCATAAACCTAAATTTGATAATTTTTTATGAAAATATTTCCAAAAATATTGATCTTCTTCAGATAAATATTTAATATTAATTATACACGGCATTTTTTTAAAAAAATAAGAAAAATTTTTAATTTTATTTTTTATAGTTTTATAAATATTTTTTTCTTTTATATCGTATAAATATATAACTAATATATTAAAATTTTTAATTTTAAATTTTAAACAAACTTTATTAAACATAAAATACTTATAATTTTGATTTATATCTAATATTATCAAAAAATTTTTATTAGTAGAATTTAATTATAATATAATATTCAATTTTTTTTTATTTAAATTTATTATATAATTTATCTTAAAATAAGAATTATTAATAATTCAATATATCTTAAAAGAATATTTATTGATAAATTTTTGAAATTTATTAATAAATACTTAAATAAACAAAAACGCTTTTAATTATATGCCAAGAAAAACTACAATCAGAATTAGTTCTAATGCATTAGCTTCAAATTTAAGAACAATAAAAAATTACGCAAATAAATCAAAAGTATGGTCCGTTATAAAATCTAATGCTTATGGTCACACCATAAAAGCAGCATTAAAAGGATTAAAAGAAACTTCTGGGTTTGCAGTATTAGAATTAAATGAAGCTGTATTATTAAGAGAAAATGGATGGAATGGACCAATTTTATTACTTGAAGGATTTTTTGAAGAATCTGATTTACTAGAAATATGTCAATATAAAATAACTACTGTTATACACAACGATTGGCAATTAAATTACATCAAGCAATATGACATTAAATCTCCTATAGATGTTTATTTAAAGCTTAATAGCGGAATGAATAGATTAGGTTTTAATGAAAAAGATTTTATTAGAACGTGGTATGATTTGTCTAATTTAAAAAAAATATCTAGCTTGACTTTAATGAGTCATTTTTCTTTAGGATTTTCTACAAAAACAGTAAATAAACAAATGAACATAATTAGAAAAATATTCAAAATATTAAATCCTACTTTATGCCTAGCAAATTCAACAGCTATTATATTTCATACTTATACTCATAAAGATTGGATTAGGCCAGGAATTATATTATATGGGATTTTACCTAAAGAAAACAAAAAAATATCTAAAAAATTCAATTTAAAACCAGTTATGACTTTAGAAAGTAGAATAATTTCTATACAAAATATTAAATCTAAAGAATATATAGGGTATGGGAAAAATTATTATTCTAATAAATCAAATTTAATTGGAATAGTATCATGTGGATATGCAGATGGATATCCATTCAGCGTACCTTTTAGTGGTACTCCTGTTTTTGTAAATGGAACACGTACCCAAATTATTGGATCTGTTTGCATGGATATGTTAACGATTGATTTAAATGATTGTCCAAATGCAAAAATTGGATCCAAAGTAGAATTATGGGGTAATAATATAAGTATTAATGAAATTTCAAAGCTAGCTAATACAACAAGTTATGAATTAATGTGTAGAATTTCTTCCAGAGTTTTAGTGAAAATAGAATAAATTTATTAATTTAATTTTATTTAAAAATAAAAATATGAATTATTTTATTTTTAATTTATCAATATAAATCTATTTATCAAATATTTTTCCTAGTTTTGATATATCTTGCTTTTTTATAAATATAACAATTACATCTCCTGAAAATATTTTTGTTAATGGATTTATTTTTACAAAAATATCCTTTCTAAATAAAGCAACTATATAAGAAAATTCAGGTAATTTAATATTATTAATAAACTTACCTGATATTTTACTATTATTTTTTATCTTGTATACTAATTTTTCCCAAGAAGATTCTATCGATAAGCTTATTTCAGATCTAGACGTAGGATTAAAAGAACTTGGAGTAGTTACTTTTGTTAATTTGGCTATAAAATTAATAGAAGTTCCTTGTATTAAAAGAGAGATTAAAACAATAAAAAATGATACATTGAAATATAAACGAGAATTTTCTAAACCAGAAATTATTGGAAAAACAGCTAAAATTATAGGAACGGCTCCTCTTAATCCCACCCATGATAGAAATATAAATTCTAACTTGTTATATCTTTTATGAAATGGTAACAAACCAAATAAAACTGATAAAGGACGAGCTATAAAAATAATCCAAAAAGATAAAATAAAAGCTGGAATTGATATATCTAGAAGGTCGCTTGGAGTGACTAGTAATCCTAATATTAAAAACATACAAATCTGACTTAACCAAGTCATTCCATCGAATATTTTTAAAATTTCAAAACGATTTCTTATTGGATGATTTCCTAGCATAAATCCATATAAGTAAATTGAAAGTATTCCACTTGCATGTAATAAATTTGAAATGCTAAAAGCCATTATTCCTCCGCTAAGAGCTAATAATGGATATAAAGAACTAACTAATACAATGCGATTAATTATTTTATATAATATCCATCCTCCTGTTATTCCTATAATTATCCCAATTCCAAATTCATAAATTAAATTAAAAAAAAACATTAAATCAAAATAAAATTCATTATTTTTATTTTGTAAAATAGATATTAATGTAGTTGTCAAAAACATAGACATAGGATCGTTACTACCAGATTCGATTTCCAAAGTAGCATTTACATGCTCTTTTAAATTTGTATTTCCTAATAATGAAAAAACTGCAGAAGCATCTGTAGATCCTACTATAGATCCTATTAAAATACCTTCAATAATATTTAAATTAAAAATCCAAGAAGCAACAATTCCAGTCAGTCCAGATGTTATAATTACCCCTATAGTTGATAGAGATAATGCTGGAAATAAGGCTAATTGAAATGTTTTTCTTTTGGTTTTTATCCCTCCATCTAGCAAAATAACTGCTAAAGCTAAATTACTTACTGTATAAGCTACAGAATAATCATTGAAATCAATTTTTCCAATTCCGTCAATTCCAGCTAGCATTCCAATACTTAAAAAAATAAATAATATTGGTATTCCTAGTCTAGATGAAAAAGAGCTCAACAAAATACTACTGATTATTAAAAATGAACCTATTATAAAATAATTCATTATATTCATATAATATGTTTATATACATTTAATTTTTAAATTTAATTTATAAAAAATATAATTTACCTTAATTATATCCATAACTCATTAATTTTTTATATCTATTGTTTAATAAATCCGAAGTTGTAAATTTATCTAATTCTTTAAGATCTTTTAAAATTCTATTTTTTAAATTAGAAGTAATAATTTTTATATTTCTATGCGCTCCACCTAATGGTTCAGGTATTATGTTATCAATTAAATTTAATTCTTTTAATCTAGTTGCAATAATACCCATTTCTTCTGCAGCTATTGGAGCTTTATCTACATTTTTCCATAAAATCGCAGCGCATCCTTCTGGAGAAATAACAGAATATATGCTATACTGCATCATATTTATTTTATCTCCTACGCCAATCGCTAAAGCTCCGCCAGAACCGCCTTCCCCTATTACAGTGCAAATAATAGGAATTTTTAACATAGACATTTCTCTTAAATTAGTCGCAATAGCTGAAGCTTGGCCTCTTTCCTCTGCCTCTATTCCCGGGTAAGCTCCAGGTGTATCTATAAGAGTTATTAATGGCATATTGAATCTATCTGCTATTTTCATTAATCTTAATGCTTTTCTATATCCTTCTGGTGTTGGCATTCCGAAATTTCTAAAAATTTTTTCTTTTGTTTCTCTTCCTTTTTGATGTCCTAATATCATAACTGGTCTTGAATTTAAACGAGCAATTCCTCCTATGATAGATTTGTCATCTCCATATAATCTATCTCCAGATAGTTCGTCAAAATCTGTAAAAATATTTTTTATATAATCTAAAGCATAAGGTCTCATAGGATGTCTTGCTATTTTAGTTATTTGCCATGCATTAAGATTAGAAAATATTTTTTTAGTAAGATCCTCACTTTTTTTGCGCAAACAATTTATTTCTTTATTTATGTTAAGAGTTTTATCTCTTTGACTTAATTCTACTAAGGAATTTATTTTAGATTCTAAATCAGCAATAGGTTGTTCAAAATCAAGAAAAGTTAGATTCATAGTATTTTTTTAAATTCTAAATGAATTTTTTTTATCCCAATAGTTGAATTTATTTCTTTTATAAATTCTTCAGAAGGATCTATTTGAAAATTTTTTTCTTTATGCAAAGGAAAATTTTTATTTTTAATATTAAAAAAAAATTTAATTAATATATTTCCTGATTTAAATTTATTTAAAATTTGTTTTATTCTATTTAACGAGAAACTCTCTTTAAAATTATAAAATATAATTATATTAATTTTTTTTAAAAATTTTTTTCTTAACTCGTATATATTTGTAATTTTGTTACATATAATTTTTGGATAATAATAACTACTTTTTGCAAAAATTTTTCCATAAACTACAACAACTTGATTTTTTTTAATTAAATATTTGTATTTTTCATATTCTTTCAAAAACAAAATAACTTCTAATATATCAGAAGAATCTTCTAATAGTAATGATATTATAATATCTCCAGATTTTGTGTATATTTTTTTCACAGAAGATATCATTCCGCATATATTTTTATTTTTTCCAGATGAATTTTTATTAATATTTTTTATTAAATTTCTATTAGAATAATAAATAAATTCTTGCAAATAATATTTCATAGGATGATTGCTTAAATATATTCCTAACATATTTCTTTCTTCTTCTAAAATAGAAAAATTTTGCATGCTTGATTCAAAATGTTTAAATATATATTTTGATTTTAATCTATAATTAAACATATCTATTTGACCTAATTTTTTATTTTTTATTTTTTGTTGAGCAAATTTCATAGCGTAAGGTAAATTTTTAACATTAAAACTACGATCTTTATTTAATTTATCTAATGCTCCTGAAAAGATTAATTTTTCTATTGTTTTTCTAGTTAATTTTTTAGGATCAGATCTAAGGCACAAATCAAATAAATCTGTAAAATTTCCATTTTTTTTTATTTGATTTTTTATTTCTTTTATAGAAGATAATCCTATTCCTTTAATAGCTCCTAATCCATATATAATTTTTTTATCTACAACTTTAAAATGATAATTACATGTATTAATATCTGGTAGTAATATTTTTATTCCTATATTCTTGCATTCATTTATTAAAGAAATTATTCTGTCAGAATTATCCATATCCGCACTCATTGCTGATGACATAAATTCTGTAGCATAATGAGTTTTTAACCATAAAGTTTGATAAGATAATAATGCATATGCAGCAGAATGAGATTTATTAAAACCATATCCAGAAAATTTTTCTAGTAAATCAAAAATTTTCATAGAAAAAATTTTATCAATTCCATTCTTTAAAGCTCCATTTTTAAATCTGTTACGCTGTTCAGACATTTCTTTAACTTTCTTTTTACCCATGGCCCTTCTTAAAATATCTGCTTCACCTAGTGAATAACCTGCTAAAACTTGTGCAATACTCATAACTTGTTCTTGATACAATATAATACCATAAGTAGATTTTAATATTGGTTCAAGAAGTTCATGTTGCCAATTTTTATCTGGATAAAATATTTTTTCTTTTCCATGTTTTCTATTAATAAAATTTTCTACCATGCCTGATTTAAGAGGTCCTGGACGAAACAATGCTACTAAAGAAATAATATCTTCAAAACAATCTGGTTGTAATCTTTTTATAAGATCCCTGATTCCTTTAGATTCTAATTGAAATACAGATATAGTTTTTGATTTTTTTAATAATTCAAAGCTTTTGATATCATTTAATGGTATTTTAGATATATCTATTAAATCTAAATTATTTTTTTCTCTTTTTTTATTAATTATTTTTACTGTCCAATCAATAATTGTTAATGTACGTAAACCAAGAAAATCAAATTTTACTAGACCTATTTTTTCTATATCATCTTTATCAAATTGAGTTATTTGAGTGTTGTTTTTAATATCATAATATATAGGAGTGAAATTCGTAATTTCTTTTGGAGAAATTACAATTCCTCCAGCGTGCTTGCTAACATTTTTTATTAACCCCTCAAGATTTTTAGACATATCAATAATTTTTTTTACTTCTTCATCAGAAGAATATAACTTTATTAGTTGATGTTCTGTATTTAATGATTTTTCTAAAGTCACTCCTGGATCTAATGGTATTAATTTTGATATTTTATCTACAAATCTATATGGAAAACCTAGCACTCTACCTACATCTTTTATAACAGATCTTGCAGTCATTTTTCCAAATGTAATAATTTGAGCTACAGATTTTTTACCATAAATATTTGCGACATGGTTGATTACTAAATCACGTTTTTCCATACAAAAATCAATATCAAAATCAGGCATAGATATTCGTTCTGGATTTAAAAATCTTTCAAATAGCAATCCAAAAGATAATGGATCAATATCGGTAATATTCAAAGAATAAGCTACTAGAGATCCAGCTCCTGACCCTCTTCCTGGTCCGACAGGAATATTATTTTTTTTAGCCCATGATATAAATTCCATAATTATTAAAAAATAACTAGGAAATTTCATTTTGTTTATTACTTTTAATTCATTTTTTAACCTTGTTTCATATTTTTTTTTATTTTTGTTTTTTTCAATAGAATTTGGAAATAAAAAATCTAATTTTTTTTCTAAACCTAAATATGATTTATTAATAATATATTTTTTTGGAGATAACTCTCCAGATGAAAAATGTGGTAAATGATATTTATTTAATTCAATATTAACATTACATCTTTTAGCAATTTCTATGCTATTTTCAAGAGATTCTGGTATATCAGAAAATAAATCACACATCTCTTTTTCGCATTTCATGTATTGATTATCAGTATAATTATTTTTTTTTAAATTTTTTAAAGTAGTATTTTGATAAATCGATACTTTTATGTTATGAACATTAAAATCATTTCTAAAAATAAATCTAACATTATTTGTTGCTACTAAAGGTATATTATAATTAATTGATAAATTTAATGCATAATTAATGTATATTTCTTCTTCTGATTTTCCGGTTCTTGTTATTTCTAAATAATATCTATTATGAAAATATTTCTTATAAAAATTGATACAATATTTTATATTTTCTAAATTATTTTTTATTAAATATTTCCCTATTTCTCCGTATATTCCTCCAGATAATATAATTAATCCAGAATTATATTTTGATAACCAATACAAATTAATTGTTGGTCCAATATTTGTTTGTCCAAATTGATATGCTTTAGAAATTAATAAAATTAAATTTTTGTAACCCATGTTATTAGAAGCAAGAATTGTGATTTCTGATATTTCTTCTTTTCCACAAATAATTTTTTTTAAATAAAAATCTGATCCAATAATTGGTTTAATTCCATTTTTTTTAGCAAAAATATAAAATTTAATTAAACCATATAGATTTGTAAAATCTGTAATAGCTAACGCAGGCATATTTAATTTTTTTGCGCGATTTATAATTGTTTCTATTTTAGGTAATCCATCTATTATGGAATAATCACTATGTATTCTTAAATGGATAAAATAGGTTTTAGACATATTAATTTACCTTTATTAATTTTATTTAATAGTCAATTTATTAATTAAACATGACGCTGAGCAAGCAGCATTATAACTTGAATTACAACGAATTTTTTTATGTAATTTATAAAATATTTTTTTTGTTTTTTTATATTTTTTTTTGTCATTAAAAATAATTAAAATTTCTTTTGCTAAAACTTCAGGATTACATTCATTTTGAATTTTTTCTGGAACTATTTTTTTTCCAGCTATTAAATTTGGAAGAGATATATAATTAATTTTGATTATTTTTTTTAATAAAAAAAAATTAATTTTTTTCATGCAATATCCAACAACCATTGGGCATTTAGATAACATACACTCTAAAGTCGCAGTTCCAGAAGTTACAATAGAAAAATCTGAGCAAGCCATAACTTCATATGAGAAATTATCAAAAATTGTAATCGGTAAATCTGGAGCCACTTCACGTTTTATTTCTTCAAATCTTTTTTTTAGCAAAGAATTAACCATTGGAACTAATATTTTAAGATTAAAAATATTTTTTTTTATAATCTTTGCTGCATATAAAAATTTTTTACTTAATAAATTTATTTCTGTTAATCTACTACCAGGTAGTAATGCCAAACATACAGAATTTTTGTCTATTTCTAAATTAGATCTTATAGAATATTTATCTGGATATAAAGGAATTTTATCAGCTAAAGGATGTCCAACGAATTTACAAGGAATATTAAAATCATCGTATATTTTTTTTTCGAAAGGTAATAAAGCAAGAACTTTATCTACAGATTCTTTTATTTTAAATATCCTGCTTTTTCTCCAAGCCCAAATAGATGGACTTACATAATGTATTATTTTTATACCATTTTTTTTTAATTTAAACTCTAAATGTATATTAAATTCTGGAGAATCTATTCCTATAAACAAATCAGGTTTTAAAAAAGATAATCTATTGAATATTTTATTTCTTATATTTAATATCTTTGGAATTCTATTTATTATTTCGAATATTCCCATAATAGATAATTCTTCTATAGAGAACCATGATTCAACATTTTTTTCTTTTAACATTAAAGGACCAGCTATTCCAACAAATTTAATATTTGAATGAATTATGTTTAATGATTTTATTAATTCTGCACCAAGAAAATCTCCTGAAGCTTCTCCAGCAACTATTCCAATTAATATATTTTTCATTTTTGTGTATTTTATTTATCTTATAAAGCCACGACTTGAATTGGAAAAAAAATCTAAAAATAGGTTAATAATTTTATTTGATTCAGAAAGTTTTATTAGTTCTTTTTTTATATTATTCAAATTATTTCCTCTTTTATATATTATTTTATAAGCATTTTTAATAACAGATATAGTTTTTTTATCAAATCCACGACGTTTCAGCCCTTCAAAGTTAATTCCAAAAGGAATAGCATGATTTCCTTGAGCTAGTATAAAAGGAGGAACATCTTGAGAAATGCCTGAACATCCTCCAATCATAACATGAGATCCAATTATGCAATTTTGGTGAACAGCAGTCATTCCTCCTATTACTACATGATTACCAATTTTAACATGCCCTCCTAAAGTAACATTGTTTGCCATAACGCAATTATTTTCTATAACACAATCATGAGCAATATGAACATTTACCATGAATAAATTATCATTTCCTATTTTTGTAATCTTGTTAGATTGTACGGTTCCTCTATGAATAGTAGAGTTTTCTCTAATTTTATTTCTATCACCAATATAAACTTTTGTATTTTCTCCAGAATATTTTAAATCTTGATTTTCTTCTCCTATCGAAGAAAATTGATAAATAAAGTTATCTTCCCCTACATATGTTAAACCATTTATTATCACATGTGATTTTAATACTGTTCTTGCTCCAATTTCTACTTGAGAATCGATAAAACAAAAAGGTCCAACATAAGAATTAGCATGAATGATAGCATTTTTTCTAACAATAGAGCTAGGGTGCACATAAGCTGATTTATCGATCACGAATTCTAGATTCCCGTCTACGAGCACACATCATAGATGCTTCGCAAGCGACTTCATTATCTACAGTTGCAATTCCATTAAATCTTGCTACTCCCCTTCTTTCTTTCATAAATGTCACTTTTAGTATCATTTGATCTCCAGGGTATACTGGACGTTTAAATCTTGCTTGATCAATAGCTGCAAAATAATATAATTCTCCAAGAGATAGTTTGCCAGAACTTTTAAAAGCTAAAATGCCAGTAGCTTGAGCCATAGCTTCAAGAATAAGAACTCCTGGAAAAATTGGATTTCCTGGGAAATGACCTTGAAAAAATGGTTCATTAAAAGAAACATTTTTAATTGCACGCAAAAATTTTCCTTTTTCAAAATCCAAAACACGATCAACTAATAAAAAAGGGAAACGGTGCGGTAAAAATTCTAATATCTCTTCAATATTAAGAATATTGGTTTTATTAGTCAAAACACTATTCCTATCTAAATAGTTATATTAATTTAATATTGTTGTAAACATAAAAACAAAAATTATTACCTAGTAATATATAAAATGATTTAGTAAATTTATCTATTTAGAACAAACTATTTTTTTTTATATTTTTTTAAAATTTCTTTTATTTGCTTTTTTATTTTATTTATATTCATAATTAATGCAGTATTCTTTTTCCATTTTTTGTTTAATTGCGCTGGTACTCCTGAGGAATAAATTCCAGGAGTTTTGATAGAGCGCATTACCATAGACATTCCAGTAATTTTTACTCTGTCACAAATTATAATATGCCCATTAATTACGCTAGCTCCTCCAATAATGCAATTACTACCAATAATCAAACTTCCTGCCATCACTACCCCCCCTGCTATAGCGGTATTTTCGCCAATAATTACATTATGTGCAATTTGACATTGGTTATCTATTATTACTCCATTTCCTATAACGGTATTATCTATAGATCCTCTATCTATGGTAGTAGAAGATCCAATTTCTACATTGTTTCCTATTACTACTTTTCCTAAATGAGGAATTTTAATCCAAGATCCATTTTTATTGGCATATCCAAAACCATCTGATCCAATTACAGAACCAGATTGTATAGAACAATTATTTCCGATTATAGTACCATGATGTATAGTTGTATTATCCCATAAATGGGTATTACTACCAATAATAGTATTTTCACCTATAAAGCATCCTGATCCAATAATAATATTATTTTCTAATTTTACTTTGGACTCAATCACTGTATTATGTCCTATATAAATGTTTTTACCTAATATTGCTTTTTTAGATACAATCGCAGTTGATCTTATTCTATATTTTGGAATTTTTTTAACATACATAAATTTAACTAATTTTACATAAGCTATATATGGATCTTTAACAACTAATGCAAACTGCTTGCAAAAAGGAAGATTATCTTTAGCAAGAATTATTGCGGAAGCTTTGCATGAAGGTAGATATTTTCTAAATTTATTTTTATAAATAAAAGAGATATAACCAGGCTTGGAGTCTTCTATTGAAGAAATTCCTTTTATTATGAAATTTTTATCACCATATAATTTTGCAGATATTATTTTAGATACATCAGATAATTTTATTTCTAACATTATTTTTTATCCATTTTTTTTAAAACATCTTCTGTAATATCATTTATATTATTTGAATAAATTATTGCGCTAGAATCTATAACCAAATTATAACCTTTTTCTAAAGCTACTTGTTTAACTACCGATTTAATTTGAGTTAAAATTTTATTTTGTTCCTCATTTTGTCTTCTAATTTGGTCTTGATCAAAATATTTAGCTTTATTTGAAAAATTTTCTTTTTGTGCAGACAGAGCTTCTTCTAAGTTGTTCCTATCATTTATATCCATTTTATTTCCATTTCTTTTTAATATTTCTATCTTTGCATTTACATCTCTTTGAATGAACTCAAGCTCTGTAGCTCTATCTTGAAATTCAATTTCTAATTTTTTTGCGGCTAAAGCTTGTTGATGAGATTTTTGGAAAATATTTACTAAATTAATAATTGCTATATTTGAATTTGCATAAGATTTTTTGCATGAAGCGAAAGCAAAGAATAATATAAAAAAAGAAATAAAAAACTTTTTATTCACTTATTAATACTCCTTAAATTTACATTTAATTTAACTAACTCAATTTTAATAATTTAAATTAATATTTTTATGTTTTATATAAAATTTACCATATCTTCCCAATATTAAATTGAATTGGTTCAATACGATCATTAATAATTTTTTTTATTGGAATAGCATAAGATAAAGATACAAGACCAAATGGTGAAATCCATTGAAGAAAAATACCGCTTGAAATTCTAATACGATCAGATTTAATATATTTTACATTATTAATTTCATTTTGAATTAAAAAATTATCATTTGATGATTTATTCCAAGAATTTCCTAAATCTAAAAACAAAGAAGTACGTATTAAATTATTATACTGATTTTTTATAAATGGTGTAGGTAAAATTAATTCTATATTTGAAGTTGTAAGTATATCTCCGCCTATAATATAATCATCATTTAAATCTATACATTTTTTATATTTTTCACATTTTTCAGAAATTAGTTTTGGGCTAATAGTATTATGATAAAATCCTCTAACAGAATCATATCCTCCAGTATAAAATTTTTCATAAAATGGAATTTTTTTTCTATGCATTTTATGCAAGTATCCTAGATTTGTTTTCATCATAAATATTAATTTATTATCAATTGATAATGGAATAAAATATTTAGAATTTATTAATATTTTAAAATATGAATTACCAGACCCCGGAACAGTAAATTTACTATTAATATTATTAAATAAACCAGATGTAGAAAAGTATTCTTTATCAATTGTATTATAATTCCAATTAAATATAAAAAAAATATCATCTGATTTAAAATCAGATGTTTTATTTTTTTCTTTGCTTAATAAAGAATTATATTTTTTTATATCATTAAAATAATTCCAAATATCAGAATGTGAATTCATTTGTATAGCTTTATTATGAGTATATTCTAAACCAAAATCTATTATATTATTTTTGTATTCTGGCATAATTATATTAGAACTTAAACCATAATTATATAAATTATAATTATTTTTATATGAATTATTTAAATTGAAATTATTAAAAAATATTTTTCCATTAGCATGAGTTCCATTGAGTTTGATATATGGATTAAAAAAAAACATCTCAGCATGTGTATGATGATAGTTTTTTTCACCATTAATTTCTATGAAATTTCCACTACCAAAAATATTTTTTTTTGATATTTTAAAATTAAAATTTATTTTATTTTGTTCTCCAAATCCAATGCCAAAATTTATTTTTCCTATATTGTTTTCTTTTATTTTATAAAAAATATCTAAGTAATTTTCCATATTAGGAGCATTTTTAATATTAATATCAATTACTTCAATATAATTTAACTTATTTAAGTTGCTAATATCTTTATATATATTAGAAATCTCTAATGTGCTTCTTTCTAATTGTTTAAGATTTCTTCTAATCACATGTTCTTTAGTGTATTCGTTACCAGAAAAATTTATATGATTAACATATAATTTTTGTCCTTTATGTACATTAAATAACAGCTGTATTTTATTATTCGAATTGCTTTTTTTTATTTTTAAAAAAATTTTTGGTTCATTGTATCCATGTTTGGATATATTTTTTTTTATTAAATTTTTTATTTTTAAAATATCATTTTCTTTGTAAAATTTATTAATTATATTTTTTTTTAAGTCTTCTAAATCTTGTGTAACTTCATATCCATTAAAAATAATTTCAGAAATTTTATATCTCACGCCTTCATATAAGTAAAAATCAATATAAACAAATTTTTTTTCTTTTATTATATTAACTTTAGTAAAATTTATTTTAAAATCAACATATCCTTGGTTAAAATAAAAATTTTTTAAAATATTTTTAGTTTTTATTAATTTGTGTTTTTGATATATACATTTTTGAAAAAAGCTTAAACTTGAATTATATTCGCATAATTCAATTTTATTAATTAAGTTTTTTTTTGAAAATTTGTTATTTCCTATAAAATTAATTTCTTTTATTAAAACAAAATCTGATTCTTTAATAATGATATTTAAATCAACTTTATTATTTTTCAAATTTATTGAATTTACATTTATTTCAGAATTGTATTTTCCTATATAATCATATATATTTTTTAGGCTTATTTTTATCTCTTGCGAAGCAGAAGGATATAAAGGATTTCCTATTTTAATATTTTTGCTTTTTAATATATTTTTTATATTGTTTTTTTCTAAAGAAATATTTCCAGAAAAAAAAATATTATTAATAATTGGACATTCTTCCACGAATATAATTAAATTGTTTTCTTCATAAGAAATTTTAATTTTATTAAAATTTTTACTATCAAATAAAATTCTTATACTTTCTGAAACATCTTGTTTTGTTAATATTTTTCCAATTTTTATTGGAGTTTTTAAAAGTATATGTTCAGTATTAACATGTTTAAAGCCTTTAAATATTATTTTTTTTACTAAAAATTTTTCATCAACATCAGCAATAGATAAGTTAATTGAAAAAATTATCAATATTAATAAAAATAATTTTTTTATTAACATAATAATTTTTTAATAATTGTTAAAATTTTTTTCATTTTATCTAAAAAAATCATTAATCATAGATAAAAACATTATAGTTATTATTATAATTGCTCCAATCTTGTATATAATTTCTTGAATGTTTTCTTTAATTTTACATTTTGTTATATTTTCTATTAATAAGAAAACAACATGACCTCCATCTAATATGGGTATTGGCATTAAATTAACTATTCCTAAATTTATACTAATAATAGATAAAAAAATTACATAATGTATAAATCCATCATCCATAGAATCTTTTATTCCTTTTGCCATAGATATTGGTCCACTTATATTATTTAAGTTTAGATCTCCAATTATTAATTTAAACAATGAAATTATTATATTTTTTATTATGTAAAAAACTTTTTCTAATGACATATTAAATGAATCTATAAAATTAAGTTTTATTTTTTGTTTATATTCTTCAGGTATGTAACTTTTTTTAAAAATTATTCCTATTGGTTCATATTTTATATTTTTGTTATTATTTTTATCTTTTATAATTTCAGTTCTTATTATATTTCCATTTCTTTCAATTTCTACTTTTAAGTTTTTTTTATAATTATTTTTTACAACATCAATCAATAAATACCAAGAATCTTTTATTAAAATTTCGTTTATTTTTATAATTTTGTCGTTCTTCTTTAATCCGAATTTATCAGCAATAGATCCTGGAATAACAGATTTTATGTATACTGATATATTTGGAATCAATGGAATAATTCCAAATTCTATTATATCATCTTGTTTTTTAATTTTATTTTTAAAATCTTTTAAAGATATATTTTTATTAATTAAATTTTTGTTATTTTTTTCTGTTAATTTTATAATAATACTATCTTTCTCTAAAAATAATTTAAAATCATTCCAATTAAATACTTTAATACCATTAATTTCTTTAATTTCCATTCCTGGTTTTAATCCATGTTTATATGCTGTTGAATCATTTATTGTTTCTTTAATTATTAATTTATATCCAGGTATTCCTGTAAAAAAAATAAACCAAAAAGTTATTATAGAAAATAAAATATTACTCAAAGGTCCAGCGATAATAATAGATAATTTTTCAAAAAAATTTTTAGAGTCAAACGTTTTATTTATTTTTTCTTTGGTAATATTTTTGGATTTATAATTTAGCATTTTTATATAGCCTCCTATTGGCAGCAAGGATATAACATATTCTGTTCCTTTTTTGTCAACAGTTTTCCAAATTACTTTTCCTATACCAATAGAAAATTTTTCTACGTGCACTCCTAATTTTCTAGCAATAAAAAAATGACCAAATTCATGTATAGTTATTAATATGCTTACAGAAATAATAAAAGAAAAAATATTCCATATAAAATGTAACATGTTATATCAGCTCCAATTACCAAAAATAAAAAAGATCAAATAAAAAAAAATTGGAATAGAAAAAGATAAGCTATCAATACGATCTAAAATACCACCGTGACCAGGAATTATTTTCCCACTATCTTTAATATTCGCTTTTCTTTTAAACATGCTCATTACTAAATCTCCTAATATTCCAAAAAAAACAGAAATAAAAGAAGAAATAAAAAAAATAAATTTATTTACATAAAAAAATTTATATTTATAAAATAAATAAATTGAAATAAAGGATAAAAATATTCCTCCTATAACTCCTTCTAAAGTTTTATTTGGGGATACCATTAAGAATAATTTATGTTTTCCAAGAATCTTTCCAAAAACATATGCTCCTATATCTGCAAAACAAATGCATGTTATTAAGTAAAATATTATCCAAGATCCAAAATTACATGAATATAAATTGTACTGATATAATAATATTATTGTTATAAAAAATGGAAAAAATATAAAATATGAAGACATTGTTCTAATAAATACACTCTTATCCCAAAAATAAGAAAATTTAGGATAAAAAAAAGTCATAATTATAAATTGCATCCAACATATAAAGGATATTTCAAAATAATATTTTAAATATATATTTATTTCAAATAAACTTGTTAGGGAATATCTTTCCAAACATTTTATTATTAAATAGAAAAATGAAATAGAAGAAAATAAATATAAAATTTTATATATATTGTGTTTTATTTTACATATATTGCTCCATTCCCAAATAGATGTAGCAAATATTGCAACTATAAAATATAAAAAAACATTATTATTAAAATAAAATAAAATAGATATAATGCATATAAATAAAAACAATGTGCTAATTAATCGAATTTTCAGAAGCATCTCCTGTTTTTAAATAAATTTTGCTACATTTAGAATTTATTTTACCGAATCTACGTTCTCTTTTGGCAAAAGAATTTATTGCATTTGAAAAAATCACATGATCAAAGTCTGGCCATAATACATCTGTAAAAAAAAGCTCAGAATATGCAATTTGCCAAAGCAAAAAATTACTAATTCTATGTTCTCCTCCTGTTCTAATAACCAAGTCTACTGGAACTAATTCATTCATACAAATAAATCTGCAGAAATTAGATTCATTTATTTGATCTGGATATATAATTCCTTTTTTGACTTGTTTGGCAATTTTTTTTACACCTTGTATAATATCCCATCTTCCTCCATAATTTGCAGCTATATTTAAATTCAAACCATTATTTTTGTAAGTGATTTTTTCAGATTTTTTTATATATTTTTGTAACTTCAAATTAAATTTAGATATATCTCCTATGATTTTTAATCTGATATTATTTTTTTTAAAGCTATCTATAGCATTGTTTAAAACACTTGAAAACAATTCCATTAAATCTGAAACTTCTTGTATTGGTCTTTTCCAATTTTCGCTGCTAAAAGCATATAATGTAAGAGCGTTTAAATGATTATTTATTGCAAATTTTATTGCTTTTTTTGCAGATTCAACACCAGCTTTATGACCAAATATCCTTAACTTGCCTCTGTTTTTTGCCCAACGACCATTTCCATCCATAATAATAGCAATATGACGTGGTTTGTTTATGTGTTTGATTTTTGTTAATGACATTAAAATAATTTTTTATAAATTATATTTATTTTAATTTGTATTAATTTTTTTTATTATACATTTTAAAATAAATATTCTTTAATCTAATATTAATAAATAATATTATATAGTTTATTTTTTTAACCAATAAATATATTATAATTATTTAGTTTAAATTAATCAATATTTATATTTATACAAAATATATAATATTAATAACATTTAATAAATTTTTTTGCTAAATTTCTAGCTTTACTGTCAAGTAATAAAATTTCTTCTATGCTAGATGGTTCAAAAATATCAAGTTTATCCAACACCTTTTTATTAATTATTGCAATATCTGTGAAATAAATTTTTTTTGATAAAAAAGCAGATACGGATATTTCGTTTGCTGAATTTAGAACTGTAGTCGCTCCTTGCCCATTATAGCTTGCTTGAATTGCTAAATTTAGGCATGGATATCTATTATAATCTATTGATTCAAAAGTCAATTTATTGTTTTTGTAAAAATCTAAATATTTGTTTTTTATTTTAATTCTTTTTGGATACCCTAATCCATATGAAATAGAAGATTGCATATCAGGTAAGCTCATGTTAGCAATTACTGTTCCATCTATATATCTAATCATAGAATGTATAATAGATTGATGATGAATAATTAATTCTATTTGATCTTTGCAAACATTAAATAACCATTTAGCCACAATATATTCAAATCCTTTATTCATCATAGTTGCTGAATCTATTGATATTTTTTTTCCCATTTTCCAGTTTGGATGATTACAAGCTTGATCAGGAGATACTTTTTTCAAATCTCTTAATTCAACATTTCTAAATGGACCTCCAGATCCAGTTAAAATTAATTTGTAAATTCCATATTTATTAATAGACGCAATTCCTAATTTTTTTTGAAAATCTAAAGGCAGACTTTGAAAAATAGCATTATGTTCGCTATCTATAGGAATTATTATTGATTTATATTTTTCTACTTGTTTCATAAAAAAATGACCACAAGAAACTAATATTTCTTTGTTTGCTAATAGTATTTTTTTACCAGATTTAATCGCAGAAAATAAAAAAAATATTCCAGATAATCCTACTGTGGCAGATATTACAATATCTACTTCTTTTGAAGAAGATAAATTGCATATATCATTAGATCCAAATAAAACAGATGTTTTGCATTTATTTTTTAATAAACCTTGTTTAAGATCTAATAATTTTTTTTTGTTCATAATACATACATAATTCGGCTTATATTTTATGCATTGACTTATTAATACATTGATATTATTTCCGTATGCAACCAAAGAATAGACAGAAAATTTATCTAAATTATTACTTATTATCTTTAATGTATTTTTTCCAATAGATCCTGTACTTCCTAATATCGTTATTTTTTTCATTTTTTATTTTATTTAATATATTAAATTTTTATTTTTAATATTTTATTAATACTATATATTTTATCTTTAATATTAAATAAATAATAATATTAATTTAATTTTTAAAAATTAAATTTTTTTAATTTCTTTCTCTTTTAACTTCAATATTTTTTTTGTATCTTCAATTCTAGAATTTGTTAGATTTTGTATTACTTCTTGAAATTTTTTATCTTCATCTTTTCCTATGGTTTTTGCTTTTATTAATTTCTTTATTTTTTCGTTGGCATCTCTTCTTATGTTTCTAATAGATATTATGTTTTGCTCTGCTTCTTTATTTATTAATTTAATTAATTCAAATCTACGAGCTTCTGTTAGTTTTGGGAATTCTATTCTAATATAATTTTCTTGTATTTGCGGATTGACTCCTAAATCAGAAGATAAAATAGCTTGTTCTATTTTTTTTATTATATTATTATCAAATACATTTATTTTAAGTATATTTGATTTTTCTGACAAAATATTTGATAATTTACTTAACGGAACAGATGTACCATAACAATTAATATAAATATTTTCTATTAAACTAGGAGATACTCTATTTGTACGAATCTTAGAGATATTTTTTTTAAAAAAATCAATTGATTTTTTCATTCTTGAATTTGAATTTTCATAAATTTCATTAATCATTTTTTCACCTTAATTATTCATGCGTTATTTAATTCAAATAATAAAAAATTAAAATTTTTATCTAATTAATTAACGTACCTATATCTTTTCCTATTATTGCTTTATATAAAGAATTAGGCTCTTTTATATTAAATATTCTAATTGGTAATTTATGTTCTTTAGCTATAGCAAATGCAGTAAAATCCATTATTTTTAAATTTTTTTTCAATGCATAATCATAACTTATTTTTTTATATAAAGTTGCGTTTGGATTTTTAGCAGGATCTTCAGAAAAAACACCATCAACATTAGTAATTTTTAATAATAAATTTGCATCAATTTCTATTGCCTTCAAACATGCTGCTGAATCTGTAGTAAACAAAGTATGTCCAATTCCAAAACAAAAAATTACTATTTTTTTTTTAAAATTTTATTTATTCTAAAAATATTATAAGATTCACATATTCCATTTATATTAAATGGAAATGGTGATATTAATTGCGATTTAATATTTAAACGTTCAAAATGATTATAAATAAACAATCCATTTATTAATGTAGACATCATTCCTATATGATCTCCTATATTTCTTTTAATTCCATGTATTTTTAACTGACTTCCTCTAAATAGATTTCCTCCTCCAATTACTATTCCTATTTGTATACCTAGATTAAATAAATTTTTTATTTCATTTGTTATTTTGTTTAAAATATCAAAATCAACTAAATTTTTTTTTCCTTTTTTTAAACATTCTCCGCTTAATTTTAATAAAATTTTTTTATTAATATATATTTTATTATTTTTCATATTTTCTCCACAGACAGGCATATTCTTTTATAAGAATTTCAAATAACAGGATAAAAATTTTCTCCTACTTCAAACCTAATAAATTTTTTAATATAAATATTTCTTTCATTTATTATATTTTTGATTTTTTTTGTATCATCAAATATGAAAAATTGCTCTTCTAAAGCAATTTTTTCAAAAAATTTTTTCATTTTTCCATTTGAAATTTTTTCAGCAATTTCTTTTGTTTTTCCATTTTTTAATGCAGACTTAATGTATATCATTTTTTCATTTTCTTTTATAATATTTGGAATGGATTTAACGCTAATATATTTTGGATTGCTAGCTGCAATATGCATAGCTATTTTTTTTGACATATCTTCTGTAGAATTTTTTATATCTACAATTACTCCTATACGTTTTAAATGAATATAATTAAATAAATTTTTTCCATAAAATAATTTTATTCTTTTTATATTTATTTTTTCTTTAAATGTTAAAGAAAAATATGATATTTTTTCTTTCATAAATTTTCTCAAAATATCTATATCTGAAATTTTTTCTTTTAAAATAATTGAAATAATTTCTTTTCCAAAGTTTTGGAATTGTTTATTTTTTGCAACAAAATCAGTTTCGCTGTTTAATTCAATTAAAGCTCCATATTTTTTTTCTTTTTTTACTTTAGCTAAAACAATTCCATTTGATAAATTATTAACATTTTTTTCTATGTTTAATGTTCCTGATTTTTTTATAAATTGTATCGCTAGTTCTATATTTTCATTATTTTCTAAAAGAGCTTTTTTGCATTCTAAAATTCCTAAATTAGTACGATTTCTCATTTCTTTTATAAGATTAGATAATTTATTTACCATTATTATGATCCTGATTTTTAAAAAAATTTTAGTTAATAAAATTTTTAATTATTCTTTATAATTATTTTTTTATTTATTTCTTTATTAGATATTTTACTATTTTTAATTGTTTCTGAAACAGTTTTTAAATATAAATCAATAGCCCTTATTGAATCATCATTTCCCGGTATGACAAATTTAATATCTTTTGGGTTAGAATTAGTATCTACTATTGCAAAAATAGGAATGCCTAGTTTATTTGCTTCTTTTATTGATGTTTTTTCGTGTTCTACATCAATAACAAATATAGCATCTGGTAATCCACCCATGTTTTTTATTCCACCTAAACTATTTTCTAATTTATTTAGAGTTCTAGTTCTTATTAAGGCTTCTTTTTTTGTTAATTTTTTAAATGTTCCATCTTTTGATTGTGATTCTAGTTCTTTTAATCTTTTTATAGATTGTCTTACTGTTTTCCAGTTAGTTAGCATTCCTCCTAACCACCTATAATTTACAAAAAATTGATTGCAATTTATTGCAGAATTTTTAATGGCTTCTGAAGCTGCTCTTTTCGTTCCAATAAATAAAATTTTTCCGTCTCTTTTGGATATTTTAGATAATTCATTCATTGCTATTTCAAACATTATTAATGTTTTTTCTAAATTAATAATATGCACTTTATTTTTTTTACAAAAAATAAAAGGCTTCATATTAGGATTCCAATATCTTGTTTGATGTCCAAAATGGACTCCAGATTGGATCATATCTTTCATAGATAAATTTAACATGTTTTTACCCGTAATTTAATAAAATTAATTAAACATATATGAAAATTAAAATATTCAATAAATATTTATAATAAATTATTATATTTTAAATAAATAATAATATAAATATAAAAATTTTTATTTAATTTTTAATTAAATATGTTAAATTTTTTAATAAAATTTGCTAAAAATATTTTTATTATTAATTGAATAAATTTTAAATCAAAAAATTTTTATAAATAAATATAATAACCACTTGGATATAATAATGTCTATTGATATCAAATCTACAAATGAAATAATTAAAATAAGAAAATCTTGTAAAATAGCTTCAGAAGTATTAACTATGATTGAAAATTACATAGAACCAGGAATTAGCACAGAAAAATTAAATAAAATATGTCATGAATATATAGTAAAAAAAAAACATGCTTTTCCCGCATCTTTAGGATATTGCGGGTTTCCAAAATCTGTTTGCATTTCTATTAATGATGTTGTTTGTCACGGAATTCCAAATAAAAAAATAATTCTTAAAGATGGAGATATTTTAAATATTGATGTTGCTGTTATAAAAGATGAATATTATGGAGATACTTCTAAAATGTTTTTTGTAAAAGACGTAAAAAAAGAAGCCATAGATCTTTGTAAATCAACACAGAAAAGTTTGTATTTAGCTATAAAAAAAATACATCCAGGAATGCGACTCAGAAAAATAGGAAGTATTATTCAAAAATATATAGAATCTAAAAACTATTCAATAGTAAGAGAATATTGTGGCCATGGAATAGGAAAATGTTTTCATGAAGAACCTCAAATATTACATTATGATGCTTATGACAAAGAGATAAAATTAAAACCAGGAATGATATTTACTATAGAACCTATGGTTAATATAGGTTCAAAAAATGTATATACAGGTAAAGATGGATGGACTGTAAAAACTAAAGATAAATCGTTATCCGCTCAGTATGAACATACAATTTTAATAACTAATTATGGATGTGAAGTTATGACTTTGCGCGAAGAAGAATTATTATTAAAACAATAAAACATAATTTGTTAAAAATTAATTTTATCAATTAAAATATATTTTTAGTATTAATAAAAATTATATTTTTTATATTAAACTTGAAATTTATCTGATAAAATTAGCATTTTATTTATATTCGAAATTTTATAATACATGATAAATAAATTTAAAAAAACAATTGAAACTTCGTTTGAAAAAAAAGAACATTTAAAAAAATGTGTTGATCCTTTATTAAAAAATACAATAATATCTATTATTAATTTATTAGATAAAGGAAAAATTAGAGTTGCAGAGAAAAAAAATGGTACTTGGATTACTAATCAATGGATAAAAAAATCAATATTAATATATTTTTGTATATTTAAAAATAAATTAATTATTTCAGAAAATATGAATTTTTTTGATAAAATTAGTATGAAATTTGAAAAATGGGACCATGATGATTTTTGTAAACATAAAATAAGAGCTGTTCCTTGTTCATTTGTTAGGAAAGGATCTTTTATTGCTAAAAATAGCGTAATAATGCCATCTTATATAAATATAGGAGCATATATAGGAGAAAATTCTACAATAGATACATGGTCTACAATAGGATCTTGTGCACAAATTGGAAAAAATGTTCATATTTCTGGCGGAGTGGGCATAGGAGGGGTTTTAGAACCAGTACAAAATAATCCAACTATAATAGAAGATAACTGTTTTATTGGAGCAAGATCTGAGATAGTAGAAGGAGTTGTAGTTGAATCAGGATCAGTGATTTCAATGGGAGTATTTATAGGAAAGAGCACAAAGATTTATGATTCTATAAATAATAAAATTTATTATGGCAGAATACCTAAAAAATCAGTAGTAATACCGGGAAGTTTACCTTCAAAAAATAATAGATTTAATATAAACTGTGCTATTATAATTAAGAAACCTGATCATGAAACCAAAAGAAAAATAAAAATGAATAGCATATTACATTTAAATAATTAAATTAACTAACAAATTTATTAAATTAAAATTTACCTTAAATTAAAAAAATAATATAAATTATCGATAATATCATTAAATTTTAAAACTTTATAAAAATTTTTAAAAAAATAATAATTTTTATTTATATACTTTTATGATTCATGTAAATGAATTTGTAAATTAAAATTTTTTATTTGTAAAAATAAAAATTTTATATAATTAAAAATTTAATTAAACTTTTTAGATATGAAAATATTTATAAATTAATATATATTAATTGCTATATTTTTTATATATAAAAAAAATATTTTTATACATTTTATATTTTATGTAATTTTTTAAAGATTTATTAATTAAATTAATAAATCTTTATACTTAATATCTTTTTAATATTTAAAGATTGTTGATTATTTAAATTATTTAATAAAATTAATTATATATATTTTATAAAAATAAAAATCAAACTCTAATTTCTTTAAAGTTAAATAATAAATTTAAATATTAAATAAAATTAAAATATTTATATTAGATATAATAATTTTTTTTAAAATATAATACGTAAAGATATATCTGTGTTTTTAAAGAAAAATCAATATATAGTTAACATGAGGAATAATTATGTTAAATTCTATTCGAATCGAACAAGATATGATTGGAATACGTGAAATTTCAAATGAATTTTATTATGGCATTCATACTCTTAGAGCTATAGAAAATTTCAAAATTAGTAAAAATACTATTAACGATTATCCTGAATTAATCAAGGGAATGGTGATGGTGAAAAAAGCATCTGCTCTTGCAAACAAACATTTAAAAGTTTTATCAGAAAAAAACGCAAAAATTATAGTAAGAGCTTGTGATTGTATTTTAAAAAAACAAAATATTTATCTTGATCAATTTCCAGTAGACGCTTTTCAAGGAGGAGCTGGAACATCTGTAAATATGAATGTTAATGAAGTTTTGACTAATATTGGATTAGAAATAATGGGTAAGAAAAAAGGAGATTATAAGTTTCTTAATCCAAATGATCATTTAAATTTAAGTCAATCCACAAACGATGCATATCCAACTGGACTTCGTTTATCAATATATAAATCTATATACAAATTAATTAAATCAATCATATTAATTGAAGATAGTTTTTATAAAAAATCAAAAGAATTTTCTAAAATAATAAAAATGGGTAGAACGCAATTACAAGATGCTGTCCCAATGACATTGGGTCAAGAATTTTATGCTTTTAAAACATCTTTAAAAAAAGAAAGAATAAATTTAATTAATACATCTAAATTATTATTAGATATTAATCTTGGAGGAACAGCAATAGGAACTAAATTAAATACTCCTAAAGGATATCAAAAAGTAGTTGTAAAACAATTATCAATTGTTAGCGGAATACAGTTCAATCCAGTAAAAGATCTTATAGAATCTACATATGATTGTGGAATATATACTATTGTGCATGGAAATTTAAAAAATTTAGCTATTAGATTATCTAAAATTTGTAATGATTTAAGATTATTGTCATCTGGGCCAAGAGCTGGGTTAAATGAAATAAATTTACCTGAACTTCAAGCTGGATCTTCGATAATGCCTGCTAAAGTTAACCCAGTTTTACCAGAAGTAGTTAATCAGGTATGTTTTAAGGTATGTGGAAATGATATTTGCGTAATGATGGCAGCAGAGTCAGGTCAATTACAATTAAATGCTATGGAACCAGTAATAAGTCAATCTATATTTGAATCAATAAATATTCTCAAAAATGCTATTTTATCTTTAAAAGAAAAATGTATAGATGGAATCACAGCAAATAAAAAAATTTGTGAATCTTATGTATTAAATTCTATAGGAATAGTTGCATATTTAAATCCTTTTATTGGTCATCATAACGGAGATATAATCGGAAAAATTTGTTCTAAAAGCGGTAGAAGTGTAAAAGAAGTTGTATTGGAAAAAGGATTTTTAACAGAAAAAGAACTTAATGATATTTTTTCATTTAATAATTTAATACATCCAAAATATAAAAATAAAAATAGTTCTGAAGATTTATCAATCTAAATTTTTTATTTTATTAAATACGTATAAAACTTGATAAGTATAATATGAAAAATTTATCTAATATCACAAAAAATAACTTTTTAAATGAAAAATATTTTTGCGTAATATTATGCACTATTCCAGATAATGATTCAGCAAATTATATTATAAAACAAATTTTAAAAAAAAAATTGGCAGCTTGTGTTACAAAAATACCAGAAGTAATATCTTTCTATTATTGGAATAAAATATTAGAAGAGAAAAAAGAAGTACAAATTTTAATTAAAAGTCATATAAAATTAAGAAAAAAAGTTTTTTCGTTAATTAAAAATATTCATCCATATAAAATACCAGAAATAATTTCAATTTCTACAAATAAAATAGAAAAGTATTATAAAAACTGGATAGTAAACAATATATCAATTTTAAAAAATTAAAATATAATTATATTTTATATATAAAATTTGAAAAAATAGATTCTAAAATATGATATAATAAGATCATATTTGTATATATTTGTTTTTTAATAAATTTAAAATTATTAAAATATAATAATAAAATTTCGCCCGAATAGCTCAGTTGGAAGAGCATAGGACTGAAAATCCTTGTGTCGGTGGTTCGATTCCACCTTCGGGCAAAATTAAAAATAATTATTGTTGTTATTAAATTAAAATAATAAATTTAATTTATTTATTTAAAAATAAATAACATAATCAATATATTTCATTTCATTAGTTTCATTTAAAATTTTACTTAATAATATTTTATTTTTTTATTATAAAGTGTATTAAAAATATTACATTTTTAATTTTAATAAAAATATTTTTATTAATAATTTTATAAAATTTAAATTAATATATTTTTATTTTATTACAAACTCATTCTAATATTAATAATATTATATGTATTTCTTTATAATTCTATTTTATATTTTTTGTAGTAATTTTTAATTTTAAAAATCTAATATTTAAAGTTATTTAAAAAAAAAAGACAAATATACTTCTCTTTTAACGAAAGATATTAATTAATATATAATATAATTATTTTGTTTAAACTAAAAATTTATATTAATTAAATTAAAATATAAAAATGAAATAGAATTATATATTAAATTTTAATTTTTATAAAAATTAAACAAATCTTATGTAACAATATTAATTGATACAAATTAAAATATTTTATTTATTTTTTAATAAAAATAATTAAAAAAAGCATAAATTATCTAGGAGAAGTAGTGTTTATGTTTGAATTATTTAAAGCGGTTGGTTTAGGTTTAATGGTGCTTCTGCCGTTAGTAAATCCATTGACAACAGTAGCTTTGTTTTTAAGCTTAAGCAAAAATATGACATCAGATGAAAGAAACCAACAAGCAAGAATGGCATCAATATATGTTTTTTCTATTATGATGGTTACTTTTTACGCTGGAACAGTTGTGATGAGTACTTTCGGAATTTCTATACCAGGCTTAAGAATTGCTGGCGGTTTAATTGTATCCTTTATAGGATTTAGAATGTTATTTTCTATATCTTCAGAAGAAGAGCCTAATTTTAAAAAGGGACAAATTATAAAAAATTTTAAAAATAAAACAGCAAATATTGCTTTTATTCCATTAGCAATGCCAAGTACAGCTGGCCCTGGAACAATTGCTATGATCATAAGTTGGGTTTCTACTGTAAATGAAGATGTTTATTTTTCTTCTTGGATTACAGACCTAGCCCCGATTTTAGTATTTTTAACCATTAGCATAATAGTTTGGATTGCTTTGCGTAGTTCAAGTGCTATTATGCATGTAATAGGTTCTAGCGGAATTGAAGCTATTTCTAGACTTATGGGTTTCTTGTTGGTTTGCATGGGAGTTCAATTTGTTATTAATGGAGTGATAGAAGTAATTTCAGATTATGGTGTTTAATTTTTGAGTTTAAAAATTTTTTACAATAAATTTGATGTATTTGTTTTTATTAAATATTATAATGATTAAATAAGATTTAAAAATTATTCAAAATAAAAAATATTTTATTTTTAATATTTTTTAGTATTTAATTTTATTAATTCAAAAATATGAATTTAATAAAATATTTATAAGGTTAAAATAAATGATAAATTTTTTAAAAAAAAACGACTTACCTAAATTTTCTTTAATCAAAGAGAATGATATAATTAAAATTATTGAAAGCGCAATAAAGAAATGTAAAAACTCTATTAATACAATTGTTTCTAAAAACAATTTATTTTCTTGGGATAATTTATGTCAACCAATATCAGAATTAGATAATTATTTAAACAAAATTTGGTCTCCAATATCTAATTTGTATTTAACTTGTAATACAATAGATTTAAGAAAATCATACGAAAAAAGTTTAATTTTAATATCAGAATATAGCACTTGGGTAGGTCAAAATAAAAAATTATATAAAGCTTTTTGTTCATTAAAAAAAAGTAGTAATTATTTAAATTTAAATATAGATCAAAAAAAACATATAGATAATATTATATTGGATTTTAAATTATCTGGAATTAATTTAGAAAAAGACGAAAAAATACAATATTCTAATATAATAAAAGAATTATCTTCTATTAGCACAAATTTTAATAATAATATATTAGATTCTAACAAAATATGGAACAAACACATTACATGTAAAGAAGAATTAAATGGGATTCCTAAAGATGTTGTTGATTTAGCCAGAGAAAATGCAAAAAAAAATGGAAAAAAAGGATGGATATTTAATTTAGATTACAATACATATTCATCAATAATTAATTATTGTGAAAATGAAAATTTAAGAAAAGAAATATATTATGCATATCATACTAGAGCTTCAGATCAAAATAAATTTTTTAAAAATCTAAACAATGGGCCATTGATACAAAGAATACTATTATTAAAATCTAAATTGTCTAAATTGTTAGGTTTTAAAAATTATGCAGAAAAATCTTTAGTAAATAAAATGGCTGAATCTATAGATTCAGTAGAACAATTTATATATAACTTATATGAATGTGTAAAAAAATCTGGATTAAAAGAAATAAAAAATTTACACAAATTTGCAAAAGAAAAATATAATTTTAAAAAATTAAATCCGTGGGATATGTCTTTTTTTAGCGAAAAACAAAAAAAATTTTATTTTTTTATAAATGAAGAAAAATTAAGAGAGTTTTTCCCAGAAGATCAAGTTTTAATAGGACTATTTAATATAGTAAATTGTATTTATGGTATTGAAATTATAGAAAATAAAAACATAGAAGTATGGAATCCAGAAGTAAAATTTTTTGAAATTTATGATAAAAACAAAAACTATATTGGAGGATTTTATTTAGATTTGTATTCTAGAAAAAACAAAAAAGACGGAGCATGGATGGATTCTTATTCTAGCAGAATGTTATTGTCTAATGGAGAAATAGAAAAACCAATATCTTATATTATATGTAATTTTAGAAAAATAAAAAAATTTAATAAAAATTTATTATTACACAGAGAAGTATTAACTCTTTTCCATGAGTTTGGCCATAATCTTCATCATGTTTTAACTAGAATAAATTCTTTTGGAGTATCTGGAATAAATGGTGTTCCTTGGGATGTAGTAGAATTTCCTAGCCAATTAATGGAAAATTATTGTTGGGACAAAAAATCTATTAAATTAATTTCAAAGCATTATAAAAGCGAAAAGTCGTTGACAGATGAAACAATTCAAAACCTTATAAAAACAAAAAATTATCAATTTAGTTTATTTGTATTACGGCAAATTGAATTTTCTTTGTTTGATTTAAAAATACATACTTTACCATATGATGAAATAAAAAATAAAAATAAAATATTAGATGTTCTTGATAAAATAAGAAAAGAAATATCAGTATTTCCAAGATGTAATTGGGAAAGATTTCCTAATACCTTTAGTCATATATTTTCTGGAGGATATTCTGCTGGGTATTATAGTTATTTATGGTCTAGCACTATGGCAATAGATGCTTGGTCAAAATTTAAAGAAATTGGAATATTAAACGAAAAAGTAGGAAAATTATTTTTAGATAACATTTTATCTAAAGGTGGATCAGAAGATCCTTTAGTATTGTTTTCTAGGTTCAGAGGAAGAAAACCTAAAATATCTCATTTTATTAAATATTATGGAATAAGATAAATATTTTTTAATATTTTATTTATTTTTTTTCCAATATATCAATAAAGCTCTACAATTTAATTTTATTTTTCCTAAATAAGAAACAAAAACTCCTAATGCAGAAATGAAATTTTTGTTATAAAACAGCAAAGGAGTTCTTTTCCTTTCCCAAGGAGGAACAGAAAATTCTTTGAATAATTTTTTAATTGTTTTTCTTTTAGAAAATTTATTAACTCTAATTAAGTCAGTAAAATATTTAAATCTAAATGATAAATCATCATTTTTATTAGGCATATTAACTATAGTTATAGATATTTTTTTTTCTAACAAATAAATAATATCCATAGTTTTACTGTAAAACTCATCTTTTTCATATAATTTAAATTTATTAAAAAAATAAATTTTTTTTTATTGTTGTAATAAAAAAAATTTATTTTTTTAATAAAATTTTCATTAATCATAATAGGCTTTGTAATTAAAGTTCCTAAATCATATGGTAAAACAATTTTTTTAGAATGATTCAAAGATGTTTTAAAAATTATATTTTTTAGATGATTTTTTGAATAAATAGGGATAAAATATAAATTTTTTTTAAACCTTTTAATTATATTGTTATTTATTTTTATTTCTGCTTTAGAATCTTTTTTACTAATTATAACATTTTTCCAAATATGTTTTAATTGGCTTAAAGATGGCATTTTAAAATTATTTAAACAAAACCATTTTCTTAAAATAGCAAATCTTTTTATCTCACTCATTTTAAATAGTTCAATAAATTTAAGAGATTTATCTTTTTCAACTAAACTATTTAAAGTATCTTTTAAAAGTTCATTTAATAATTTTTCTTGATCAAAACACAATTTTGCACTTCTAGATATAGTATTTCCTATGTTAGGCCAACGTTTTTTTAACAAAGGAATTATCTCAGATCGTAAGAAATTTCTATCAAATTTAATATTTAAATTACTTTTATCATCTATCCAATTTAAATTATGTTTAATAGCATATAATTTGATATCCTCTTTTTTACAATGTAAAAGCGGCCTTTTTATTATATGAGAATCAAACTTTTTAATTGATTGCATCCCAGAAATCCCTCTAGGCCCACTTCCTCTTTTTAAAGATAATAATATAGTTTCTATTTGATCATCTTGATGATGTGCCGTAATAAGAACTTCTTCAGGATTTAAATCAGAAAATAAAGCTTTATACCTTTCTCTCCTTGCAGAAGATTCTATCCCTTCAGAAAAATCAGAAATAAAAATATTAATAGATTTAAAAAAAACTTTATATTTTAAACATTGATCATGACAATGATTAGACCAATACTTAGATTCTTTGCAAATATTATGATTTATATAAACAGCTCTAAATTTAAAAATTTTTTTAAAAAAATTATTGTTGTTCTTAATTTTTTTTATATATAATGATATCATATGTAATAAAACAGTAGAATCTAATCCTCCACTAAAAGCCAACACATAAGATTTTTTATATGAAATCTCTTTAAAAAATTTTTTTAACATAATTAAAATTAATTTATATAATAAAGTTAATTAAAATAAAATAATTTATTTTAAAACTTAAAATTATGGATGATATGAAAAATTATAAATATGAATTTATTAAATATGCAATAAAAAATCAAGCATTAAAGTTTGGTAAATTCAAATTAAAATCTGGAAGAATTAGTCCATATTTTTTCGATATGGGAAGTTTTAACAATGGAAAGGATTTATTATTTTTAGGAAAAATATATTCATATATTTTATCAAAAAAAGAACTTTGTTTTGACATGATATTTGGACTTTCCTATAAAGGAATTTCTATCGCAATATCAAGTGTAATATTTTTAAAAAATTTTTATAATAAAAATATTTCTTTTTGTTTTAATAGAAAAGAACATAAAAACTATGGAGAAAAAGGTTTAATTATAGGAAAAAAACCATCAGGAAATATAATTTTAATGGATGATGTAATTACATCTGGTTCAACTATTTATGAAATTGAAAAAATAATAGATTGTAAAAAGGTTAATATAAAAGGAGTAGTAATTGCATTAGACAGGGAGGAAAAGGGTTTAGGAGATATATCTGCAACAAAAAATATAGAAAATTATTTTAACTTTAAAGTTATATCTATAATAACAGTTACTGATATAATTAATTTTTTGATAAAAAAAGAAAATATTTTAGAAAAAAAATCAAATTTGATAAAATCAATTAAATCTTACAAGAAATATTACGGAATTTAATTTTTACCAGAGTGACCAAATCCCATATCTTTTCTATTAGTAATTTTAACAAATTTATTTACTATATTCCATTCAATTTGAATTAATGGAACAAAAATTATTTGTGCTATTCTATCTCCTATTGATATTAAAAAGTTCTTATTACTTCTATTTAGCATAGATATCATAATAGGACCTTGATAGTCTGAATCAATCAATCCAATTGTATTGCTTAGTATTATTCCATATTTATGAGACAACCCCGATCTTGGTAAAATTAAACCAGAAATTTTCTGATCTGAAATATCTATAGATACTCCAGTAGAAATTAATACAGTTTCATTAGGATTTAAATTTATTTCTTTATCAATGCATGCTCTAAGATCCATTCCTGAAGAACCATCAGTGAAATATTTTGGTAAAAAAAATTCTTTACCAAATCTTTTGTCTAAAATTCTTATATTAACTTTTTTTTTCATAAAAAATAATAATTTGATGTAATAATTTTTTTGCAAGAGATAACTTGTTATTTATAGACAACATCATACTTCCTGTTTTCCAAAATAAATGAAGAGCGTTATAGTTGCTATTAAATCCTTGATTTGGTTTTGACACATCATTAGCACAAATCAGATCTATATTCTTTTTTATCCTTTTTTCTTTAGCATATTTTCCTATCTTTTCCGTATCAGCAGAAAAACCCACTATATATGGCCTATTCTTTTTTAAAGAAGCTACTTCGGATATAATATCAGGATTTTTTACTAATTTTAAGCATAATTTGTTATTTTTTTGTTTTTTAATTTTCTTTCTAGATATTTTTTCTAATCTATAATCAGTAATTGCTGCACAACAAATAAAAATATCTTGATTTTTTACTAACGACATTACTGCATCTTTCATTTCTATTGCACTTTTTATATTGATTTTTTTAAAAATTCCATCTGGAGTAGATATTTTAACTGGGCCAGATATTAATGTAACTTGATATCCTACATCTATTGCAGCTTTAACTATAGCAAATCCCATTTTCCCTGAACTATAATTACTAATAAATCTAACTGGATCTATTAATTCTATAGTTGGTCCTGCTGTAACCATGATTTTTAAATTTTTAACATTATTAAAACCTGATTTAAAATAATTTGTTATAAGTTTAACTAATTTACTTATTTTAATCATTCTCCCAAAGCCTTTGTCTCCACATATTTGATTTCCATAATCTGGACCCCAAAATATAACACCTCTATTATTTAGTTTTTTTAAGTTATCCTGAGTAGACGGTGCTAAATACATATTTTTATTCATCACTGGAGATATAGCTATAGGAGACGATGTTGCTAAACAAATAGCGCTTAATAAATCATTAGTAATTCCAGAAGATAATTTTGCTAATAAATTTGCAGTTGCTGGAGCTAAAACTATTATATCTGGCCATTTAGAAATTTTAATATGATCAATCATTTTGTTATATAAAAAATCAGAATCAATAAATACTTGATGTCCAGATATTATTTTTAAACTCAAAGGGGTAACGAACGCTTGTGCAGATTTAGTCATAACAACACGTACTATTGCTCCTTTTTTTTTCAGTTGTTGTATTAACTCTAATGACTTATACGCAGCAATGCTTCCGCTAATCCCTAAAAGAATATTTTTATTAAATAGTTCTTTCATTTATAAATTTTAATAATATGTTGTATTTTTATGATAAAATTAATAAAATTTATTTTATTAAGAAATTAAAAATTTAATTTTTTTATGAAATAAAATAAATATTTTTTTAAACATAATTATTTTTTATTAAATAAAAAAAATATTTAAAAATTTTATCATTATTTACAATAAATAAATTTTTATTTTATAACAAATTAAATTTTTTATAAAATTAAAAACAACATAATAACATATGTTTTTTTTATAAAAATTATTTAATTTAAACAAAAGGTGTACACTATGTCTAGAATTTGCCAAATAACTGGGAAAAAACCGCTAAGCGGAAATAAAAGATCTCATTCTATGAATGCAAAAAAAAGAAAATTTTTTCCTAATTTGCATAATCATAGATTTTGGTTAGATAAGGAAAAAAAATTTATTAACCTTCGTATATCTAAACAAGGTTTGCGATTAATAGATAAATATGGTATAAAGAAAGTAATGGAAAAAATAAAAATAAAATATAAAAATGTCTAAATCTAAAAGAGAAGTTATAAAATTAATATCTTCAGCAGGTACAAAACATTTCTACACTACGACTAAAAACAAAAGCCATAATTTAAAAAAAATAAAACTAAAAAAATTTGACCCAGTAATAAAGAAACATGTAATTTATAATGAAGCAAAATTAAAATAAAATTTTTTTATTATTGTTTTTCTATAAGACCCTGCTCTATTTCTCTTAAAGCAATTACTGTATATTTGTCGTTTTCTTTATCTACCATCGGTGATTTACCAAAAATTTGCATTTCTCTTGCTCTTTGAGATGCAACTAATACTAAATCAAATCTATTTCCAATTTTTTCTACAGCATCTTGAACTGTAATTCTTGCCATATAAAATAATTTATTTGAAATAACTATAATTAAAATTTATATTAATTTAATTATTTTTTCAATAGTTTTTTTATGGTTTCGTTTATTTTATCAATTTGATTTATTGCTTTTTTGTTTTTTGAAATAATAATTGTTTTTATTTTATTTAATGTATTATTAAAATCTCTATTTATTAAAATGAAATCGTATTTATTGTAGTTTAAAATATCTTTTTTGTATTTATAAAATCTTTTGTTTAGTTCAAATTCATTTGAATTATATCTATTATATAATCTTTTTAATAAATCTAATTTAGAAGGAGGAAGTATAAAAATACTTATTAATTTTGGAATAAACTCTTTTATTTTTTTTACACCTTTATAATTAACATCAAAAAACAAACTAAAATTACTTTTTATTTTATTTTTTACTTCTTTAAATGAAGTACCATAATAATTATTAAAAGAATATGTATATTCAATAAATTTTTTTTCAAAAATCATTTTTTTAAATTTTTCTTTTGATATAAAAAAATAATCTTTTCCTTCAATTTCTTCTGATCTAATATTACGAGTAGTATGTGATATTGATAATCTAAAATTCATTCCCAAATTAGTATTTAAAAAAGTTTTAATTAAGCTGGATTTTCCAGTTCCGCTCGGAGCAGATATTGCATAATACATGTTTTTTTTCATATATGAAATTGATTTATGTAAAAATTTTTATTTTAATTATTTTTTTATAAATTTTTTATATTTAATTTTTACGAGCGTTCATGCGTTACAACATTACCGCTCGTATATATTAAAACAAGAAAAGCATTTTTAAGTAAAATTAAAAATTTTTTAAAAAAATATAAATAAATTGAATTTTTATAAAAAATATTAAATTTTAATTTTTTTAAATAATTATTGCTTTATAGATTCTAAAGTATTGCATACTTCTTTAAATTGTTCTAGTTGAATTGAAGATAATGGAGAAAAAATACGATCTAAGATTATTTTATGCGCATGTTCAGCAATTTTTAGTTTTTCTAATCCTTTTTCTGTAATATATACATATTTTACTCTTCTATCTGTTGGGCTTTGTTGTCTTTTTAACATCTCTTCTTTTTCTAATGCATCCAAAACAGTTACTACTGTACGAGATGAAAATCCCATATAGTTTTTAATGTCAGTAGCGCTAGTTTTTCCAGTTGTAATAAGATGCAGTATTTTCATTTTAGACATTGATAAACCTTCTGTAACTAACTGTCCATTTACTTCTTTTCTTAAGCGATGATAAATACGTGATAAAGATTCTACCATAACTGATATATCGGTTAATTTATTCATTTTTTAATCTCTTTTTTAAAAGAATTTTTAGTTAAAATTAAATTTTATTTAATTTTGTTTTATATTAAAAATAATTAAGAAGATTAATCGTAATTATTAAATTTAAATTATTAATAATTTAATTTAAAAATTTATTAAATTTAATGTTTTATGTTTATATTAAAAAATATTAAATTTTTAAAATTTAATATTAATATATATTAACATTTTTATTAAAAAATAATTATATTAAAAAATTTTAATTTAAAACTTTTAAAATCATTATATATATTTATTTATATTTTGGATATATTAATAAATTTAATATTAAGTTATTTAATAAAATATTTGTATTTTATGCAATTTATATCTTATATATATTTTTATTATTAATAAATAAGTTAAATAATAAAATAATGTTTTTTAAAAAAATTATTTAATTCTATTAAAAATAAAAAATAAACTATTTTTTATTTTATTTATTTTTTTTATATATTATATAAATATAAAAAAAATAAAAAATATAAATTTTATTTTAAAAAATTTTAAATTAAATTTAGTATTTATAAATTAATTGATTTAATGAAGTTTAAATTTTAATTTATTTAAAATAAATATATATTTAGTATTTATTTAAAAAATTTAAAAAAAATATTTTTTTTGTAAGAATTTTTTAATTAATTTGAAATTTTTAATAAAAATAAAAATATTTAATAAATAAAATATTGTAAAACTTTTATTTATTAATAATAATTTAATTATTATATTTTTTTAAAATCAAAGTCGCATTTGTTCCTCCAAATCCAAAACTATTACTCATAACATAATTCAAATCGTATTTAGTATATTTTGTAATTATTTTCATATCTAAATCTTTAGCCTTTTTATCTAAATTTTCTATATTTATGCTAGGAGCTATAAAATTATTATTTAACATTAATATGGAAAATATTATTTCATGAACTCCAGCTGCTCCTAATGCATGACCAGTCATAGATTTTGTTGAAGATATCATTGGACTATTTTCACCAAAAGTTTCTTTAATAGCATTAAGTTCTTTTATATCTCCAATACTTGTAGAAGTTCCATGTACATTTAAATAATCTATTGAACTAACGTCTAAATTCTCTAAAGCCATCTTCATACATCTAACTGCTCCTTCTCCAGAAGGTATAACCATATCTGAACCATCAGAAGTAGCTCCATAACCTATTATTTCTGCATATATAAATGCATTTCTAGATAAAGCGTGTTTTAGTTCTTCTAATACTATTATTCCACCTCCTCCTGAAATAACAAATCCATCTCTATTAGAATCATAAGCTCTAGAAGCTTTTTGAGGAAAATTATTATAACTAGTAGATAAAGCACCCATAGCATCAAATTCACATGCCATTTCCCAACATAATTCTTCTCCACCTCCAGCAAACATTACATCTTGTTTTCCAAATTTTATCATTTCCATTGCATTCCCTATACAATGAGCTGAAGTTGAACAAGCAGATGTGATTGAGTAATTAATACCTCTAATTTTAAAAGGAGTTGACAAACAAGCTGATATTCCTGAAGCCATTGCTTTTGTTACAATATATGGTCCAACGCCTCTTAATCCACGATATCTCATAGCGTCTGATCCGTAAACTTGATTTTTTGGAGATCCACCTCCAGAACCTACTATTAGACCTGTTCTATTATTAGAAATAATATTAAAATTTAATTTTGCATCAAAAATAGCTTGCTCCATGGATAGATATGCATAAATTGAAGCATCGCTCATAAATCTTGATGTTTTTCTGCTAATAATACCAGAAACGTCTGTTTTAATATTTCCCCAAATTTGACTACGCATCCCAGAATCTTTTAATTCTTGAGAAAAATTTATTCCTGATTTTCCTGATTTTAAAGAATTTAATACTTCTTCTTTGTTATTACCAATACTTGATAATAGTCCTAATCCTGTTATTACGACTCTTCTCATGTAATTCCTTTTATTAATTTTAAAATATTTTTAAAAAAATTATTTGTATAAATTAATTTTTTAAATTTAAAATATAATTTATTATTATAAATAAATTTTGATACAATATATTACTAAAAATAAAAAATTTATGATTAAATATTTATTTATTAATAAAAATTTTATTTTATTTACTATCTAACAATAAATATGAGTAATATATAAGTTGATATTATATATTCAATATTATTAAATTAAATTTATATTAATAAATATATTTTTATTTATTTATATTTTTTGTTTTATATATTTAAATTAAATCAATTTTTGTATAAAAATTTTAAAATGTTTATAAAATAAATATTTAAACTATATTATAATTATTAGTATAAATTTAAAATAATTACTATAAATCATAAATTAATTTACTTTTTTAAAAAAACAAAAAAATAAATAATTTCAATAATTATTAATTTTATTAAAAATAAATTGAAATGATAAACTTTTATAAAAAAATTAATTTTTTAAAAATTCAAAAAAATTTTTTAAAAGATATTATTTTATATTAATGAATTATATTAATCAAATTAAATAAATTACTTAAAAAGTTTATTTTAACATTAATAAATTTTTCTTATTTATCATAAATACTCCTAATGATTCATCTATACAATCTATCCATATAAAAGGGGCGTTTGAATATTCTTGCGATATGATGGACATATTTTCTCCAACTTCACAAACCAATACTCCATTGTCAGACAAAAAATTTGCAGATTCATTTAAAATTTTTCTAATCAAAACTAATCCATCATTTCCTCCAAATAGACCAATTTCAGGTTCATGCAAAAATTCTTTAGGCAAAGAATTCATTACTGTTTTATTTACATAAGGAGGATTAATTATTATTAAATCGTATTTTTTTGATTTAAAATAAATATTAGAAAATAAATCGGATAAAACTAAATTAATTCTGTTTTGTAAATTATATTTCTTTATGTTAAATTTAGCTACATTCAAAGCTCCTTCAGAAATATCCGATGCATCTATAAACGCTTCAGAATATACTTCAGCAGCAATAATAGATAAACATCCACTTCCAGTACATACATCTAAAATATTTTTTGGTTTGAATTTTATTAAATCTCTAAAATTGTCTGTAATTATTTCTCCTATTGGAGAACGAGGAATTACAACTCTTTCATCAACATAAAATTCTAAACTACATAACCATGCTTTATTTATCAAGTAAGATGTTGGTATTCTTTCTTTTACTCTTTTTTTTATGTTATTTATTACAATTTTTTTTTCTTTTTTAGTTAATTTAGAATCCAATAATTCTTTAGAATAATTTGTTGATAATTTTAAACTTGAAAATATTAATTGCAATGCCTCGTCTAATTCGTTATTTGTTCCTTGGCCATAACAGATGTTGTTAGTATTAAATTGAGTTATAGCCCATCTTAATAAGTCTCTTATAGATGATAATATATAAATATCTTTAGGCAAAATAAACGATTGTTTTTTTTTCATTAACTAAATGTTTAAAAATATTATTAATATTTAATTAAAAATATATTTAATTATATAAAAAAATATTTAAATATTTTAATATTAAATTTTTTAAAAATGGGTCGTGCAGGATTCGAACCTGCGACCAATTGATTAAAAGTCAACTGCTCTACCTACTGAGCTAACGACCCTTTGTAAATATAAAATATAATAAAAAATTTTTTTAAAAAATTAAAATAAATTATATATTAATTTAATTAAAAAATCTTCAATTACAAACTATTTAATCTTTTTTTAGCTTCATTTGAAGCTTTATCATGTGGATAAAAATTAATGATTTTTTTATAAATTTTTTTTGCTTTTTCTATATCTTTATTTTTTTGCATTAATATTGCTATTTTTAAAAGAGCATCTGGAGTTTTCTGAAAATTTGGAAATTCTTTTATCATAGAAGCAAAATAATATATAGAATCGTCACTTTTGCCTTTTATATAATATAATTGACCCAACCAATATTTTGCATTAGGTGTATAAATAGATTTAGGATATTTTTTAATAAAATTTTTAAATTTTTCAATTGCTTTATCGTGATTCTTATTGCCAAGAACTAATTTAATATGTTTATTATATTCTAATTTATCTTCATAATTTTCATTAATAGAAGAATTTTTTTTAAAATTATTATTATTTTTAACATATGATAATTTTAATTTTTCATAATTATTTATAAAAATTTTTAATTTATCTTGAAATTCGTTTTGATTTTTAATTAATTTATGCAATTCATGTTGATTGAATTGTACTTGAGACCTAATATTTTCTAAATCATTTTGATTTTCATGTATTTTATTCTGTATTTGATTAAGTAATTGCGAATGAGATTTAAAAAGTCTATTTATTTTTGTTATTCTATCTTCTATTGCAGGAATTGCTTTTTTTACTTGTATTTTTGCAGTAGCAGTCTTTAGACTAGCTACTGCAATTAAAAATATGCAATATACAATTTTGTTATTTAATATAATCATCAATATTTTAATAAATATATTTAATATGTTAATACTACTCTGCGATTTTTTGCATAGGTTGTCTCGTCATGACCTAGTATTGCGGGTTTTTCCTTTCCATAAGATATTACTTTCATTTGATCATCTAATACACCCTTGCTTTGAAGATAAATTTTTACAGATTTTGCCCTACGCTCTCCAAGAGCTATATTATATTCAGATGTTCCTCTTTCGTCTGCATGACCTTCAATAACTATTTTATAAGAAGGATTATTTTTTAAAAAATCTGAATGAGCATCTAATATTTGAGTAAATTCATCTTTAACTACATATTTGTCTAAATCAAAATAAACAATATTGTTTTGTTGTAATTCTTGAGAATTTGATAACTCTGATCCTTCAGGCATTATGTTGTTTACATTAGAATCTGTATTTTCTGAAGAACTAATTACTGGTTCATCAATATTTTTAACTTGTTTTTTAGAAGTACAAGAAATCATAGATATTAATGGAATTGATAACACGATGCTTTTTAAAAATAAATTTAATTTCATTTTTTTTCCTTATTAATTATATAATTCATTCAAAAAAATTTTATATCTTTTGAGACCAAGCAGGAAATTTTATTTGCCCATTAATCTTTAGAATAGATGTTTTGAATCTACCGTTAGTAGAAATTAATTCTATTACAGAACTATCTCCATATGATGATGTATATATTATCATAACATTGTTTGGAGAAATGCTAGGAGCTTCATCTAAAAAAGTTTCTGTAATAATTTTAGCATTATCCATGTTTATATCAAAAAGAGCAATATGTTGTGATTTTTTTTCAGAATTTACCATAGCTATAAATTTACCATCTGGACTAACATTTGCGTTTTGATTTTTTGATCCTAACCATGATAATCTATTAAATTTTCCATTGCTAATATTTATTTTATAAATTTGAGGAGTTCCGCTTTGATCTGATGTATACGCTAAAGAATTATTATCTGGAAACCAACTAGGTTCAGTATTATTGCTATTTCCATGTGTTATTTGTTTTATATAACCATTTTTTAAATTCATAACGTATAAATTCAAACTACCTGTTTTTGATAAAGCGAACGCCAAATTTTCTCCATTTGGAGAAAAAGCAGGAGCTCCGTTATGATATGGAAAGCTAGATATATGTTTTATTGATCCAGTTTTTATATCCTTTATTTTTATTTCTGAACTTCCTTTTTCAAAAGTTACATATGCTATTTTTTTACCATCTGGAGACCAAGATGGAGACATTAATGGCATATTTGATTGATGAATAATATTTTGATTATATCCATCGTAATCTGAAATACATAATTTATATTTATATTCATTATTTTTGTTATACAATATGTATGCAATTCTAGTATGAAAAACTCCTTGTATTCCAGTTAATTTTTTAAAAATTTCATTACTTATTTCATGAGCTACTTTTCTAAAAGATTGCAAATGCACAGTTCTATAACCACTCAATAAAATTTTTCCCGGATAATTTACAAGATCTATTAATTTGTATGAAATTAAATATTCACCGTTATAATTCAATGATATTTTCCCAGTTAATATTGTATTAATATTCAGTTTATTCAAATTTATAGAATTATTTTTTATTTGTTTTTCTATTGATTTATTACTTTCTTTGTATATTTCTATTGGAGAAAATTTTCCACTATTTTGTAAATCACATGAAATAATTTTACTTATATTTTCATAATTATTATTCTCATTTACTTCAACCCATTCAAAAGAAGAAATTCCTATAGGAGTCGATATATCAATTCCTTTATTGATGCTAATATCAACATTTGAATAAGAAGTTTTAGAAAAAAATACACAAATTAAAAAAAACAATAATCTTTTCATTTTTATTTAAAATATTTAAAAATTTATTTTACATTTATTTTTTAAAATAAAAAATTATTCTGGATTAAATTTCAATTTAATCTTTTTAACTATTTCATAAACAGTAATGTTTGGAGGTGGAGGTATTTTTGCTGATTTTGCAGAAGATATTGCAGCATGACATAATTCCTCGCTTCCATTTATCATATAAATTGACTTTATTGATCCATTTGAATAAATCTCAATATTTATTTCGCATGTTTTTCCTTTAAAAGTAGTATAATCATATAATTTATTTTTAATTGCTTGTTGTATTATGGATTTATAATTTTCTACTTCATGGGATAATTTTTTTTCTTTAAAATCATTAATTTTTTTATTTTTTATTTCTTTTGATTTATTTAAATCTTCAATAAGATTGTATACAATTTTTTTTGATTTATTAGAAATATTACTTTTATAACTATTTTCTTCAATTTCATTTGAATTATCTTTAATATTTTTTTTAATTTGTTCTATATTATATGTTTTTTTTTGTTTTATCTCATTTTTATTTTTTGTGAAATTTAAATTTTTTTTATTGTTTACAATTTCTGAAGAACTATTAATATTGTTTTTGTTTGTTTTATTTTTTTTATTATATATATCTAAATAATTAGAATTAAATTCTAAATTTATTTTAATTGGATCTAAAGATGAAATTAAATTATCCAAATAATTTTTTTTTCTCTGAAAATTAATTTTATAATTTAAAAAAAAAATAAAAATTATATGTAAAATTATTGATGCAAATATTGATATTTTAATATATTTTTTTTTGTTAATATACATTATTTTGATTAATTTATATTGGAAAAATTAAAATTTCAATTTGATTTAGTAGCTAATCCTATTGATTTAACTCCTGTTTTTTTTAAAAAATTTATTATTTTTATAATTTCTTCATAATATATATTTTTGTCTCCTCCAATTAAAAATGAAGAATTTGAATTTAAAATTAAGCAATTATTAATTTCTTTTTTTAATTTATCAAAATTTAAATTTTCTTTTTTTATTTTATTAGTAATTAAGTTAAATTCTTTTGTTATCAAAACTTCTATTATAATAATAGACTTATCTTTTTCATTATTAAAAGTATTAGAATTTGGTAAATTTACATTAATTTTTTGAAACGGTTGATTAGAAAAAACCATAAAAATTAACATCAATATTAATAATATATCCACTAATGGTATTACATTGATTTCATATTTAATATTTTTATATAATTTATATCTCATATTTATTATTATGAATAGTTTTTTTTGAAAATATTTTCCGATGCAAAATAGCAGAAAGTTCCTCAGAAAAATTTAAATAATTCTGAGAAATTATGTTAGACTTAACATTTAATTTATTAAATGCTATTAATGCTGGAATAGCGACAAATAAACTTATTGCAGTAGTACTTAAAGCTTCAGATATTTCTGGAGCAATATTTTGTATTGTAATATTTTCTGAATAACCACCAATTTTATAAAAAGTATTCATAATGCTCCATACAGTTCCCAATAAACCAACGTATGGACTTACAGAACTAATACTTCCTAGAGTAGATAAATTAAATTCAATAAATTCAATTTCTCTATTAGTGATAATATTCATTGCTCGTTTTGTGCCATTAATAACAGATTGTGGATCATTAACTTCTTCATGATTCAATTTAGAAAACTCTTTAAATCCATAAAAAAAAATTTGTTCACATCCTGTTAGTTCTTTTTTATTAAATGAAATATCATTATATATATTTGATATATTTTTTTTAGACCAAAATTTTTTTTCAAAAATTTCCATTTTTTTTTCTAATTTTCTTAAAATAAAAAATTTATAAAAAATTATCATCCAAGATGTAATAGAGCAAAAAAACAAAAATAAAAAAATAATTTTTAAAATAAGATCTGATTTTAAAAATAAATCAAAAATATTAGTATTAATCATGTTTTAATCTCTAAGAAAATTCAATATACAAATAAAATAATATTAAATTAATTATATTAATTTAAAAAATATAATTTTTATTTTTTATATAAGAAATAAAAATAAATTTTTTTAAAAATAAAAGTATTAAATTAATTTATGTCTAAATTTTCCTTTATACATAAACCGATTTTAGATAAATTATCAATTATTTTAACTCCTGCATTTTTTAAAGATGTAATTTTTGATATAGCTGTTCCCTGTCCATTAGAAATTATTGCTCCTGCATGACCCATTCTTTTTCCTATAGGAGCTGTTATACCTGAAATATAAGCAAAAATTGGTTTTTTTACATTATTTTTAATAAATTTAGCCGCTGATTCTTCAGAATCACCGCCTATTTCTCCTATAATTAAAATTGCATGTGTATTTTCGTCAAAATTAAATAATTTTATTATATCTTTAAAATCAGATCCAATAATTGGATCTCCACCAATTCCTACGCAAGTAGATTGCCCTAGTCCAACATCTGTTATTTGTTTTACTGCTTCATATGTCAAAGTTCCAGACCTAGATATTATTCCAATATTTCCTGGAGTATGTATATTTTCTGGCATAATTCCAATTTTACATTGTTTAGGAGTAATTACTCCTGGACAATTTGGGCCTATCATTATAGTATTACTTCTCTTTAATTTATTTTTTACAAAAATCATATCTGATATTGGAATTCCTTCAGTTATGCAAACTATCAAATTTATATTACTATCAATGGATTCTAGTATAGAATCTTTACAAAATTGAGCAGGAACGTAAATCACGGAAGCATTAGCTCCAGTATTGTTCACTGCTTCTTCCATTGTATTAAAAACAGGAATACCAATATGATTGGTTCCACCTTTTCCTGGGGTTACTCCTGCTACTATTTTTGTTCCTCCTTCTAAAGATAACTTGCAATGAAATGTCCCTTGTTTTCCAGTTAATCCTTGACAAATTACTTTTGTATTTTTATCTATTAAAATCGACATAATTATGTTTCCCAATAGAATTTTTAATAGCTTTTTTTACTGCATCATTTAGACTATTTGCTGCTATAATATTTAAATTACTTTTTTTTAAGGCTTTTATTCCATTAATTGAATTATTTCCTTCTAATCTAACTATAATTGGTATTTTTATTTTTAAATTAATAACTGAATTTATAATTCCATTCGATATCAAATCACACCTTACAATTCCTCCAAAAATATTAACTAGTATTACTTTAACATTAGAATCTAGTAAAATTATTTTAAAGGCTTTTTCTACTTTTTCTACTGTAGTATTTCCTCCAACATCTAAAAAATTTGCTGGATTGCCTCCATGAAATTTAATAAGATCCATTGTCCCCATTGCAAGACCGGCTCCATTAACCATACACCCTATATTTCCATCTAAAGGAATATAATTTAAATTATCATTTGCAGCATATACTTCTCTTTTATCTAATTGACTGTTATCATGTTCTTCATATAAAGAATAATTTCTATATATAGCATTATCGTCTATAATAATTTTTCCATCTAAGCAAATTAAATTATTCTTATCATCAATAACGATAGGATTAATCTCTAATGTAGTGAGATCATTTTCTAAAAATAACAAAGATAATTTATTACATATTTTAACAAATTGATTAATTTGATTGCCTTGTAGGCCTAATTTAAATGCAATTTTTCTTGATTGAAAATCTTGAATTAAATAACATGATTCTAAAATTTCTTTATAAATATTATTTGATTTTTTTTTAAAAATATTTTCAATATCTACTCCTCCTGAATCAGAGGATATTAGCATTATACTTGATTTTTTTCTATTAATAACAAAGCTTAAATATAGTTCTTTCTTAATTATCGTTTTTTTTTCTATTAATAAGTAATTTACTTTTTGACCGTTTTTATCTGTTTGATATGTTATTAATTTATTTCCTAACCATTTTTTAGCAAATTCATGTATTTCTTTTTTTGAATTAGTTATTTTAATACCTCCAGATTTTCCTCTTCCTCCAGCATGTATTTGGCATTTTATTACCCATGGACCAGTACTGAGATTTGAGATTGTTTTTTCTATTTCATCAAGTTCTTTAATACAATATCCTTTAGGTATTGGTATCTCATATTTATTAAATAATTTTTTTGCCTGATATTCATGTAAGTTCATTTTTATTTCCGAATAAAGTTAAATTCAATTTTTTAATAAAAACAAAATTTTTAATTTAAATTAATTATATTAAATATCCAATAACATTCTAATTGGATTTTCTAACATATCTTTTATATTTGATAAAAAACTAGCAGATTCTTTTCCGTCAATTAATCTATGGTCATAAGATAATGCTAAATAAGTCATAGGATTAATAGAAATTTTTTTATTTATAGAAATTACTCTATCCTTAATAGCATGTATTCCTAATATTGCACTTTGAGGAGGATTTATAATTGGAGTGGACATCATAGATCCAAAAATTCCACCATTAGTTATGGTAAAACTACCACATTGAAGGTCTTCAACTTTTAATTTTCCATTTTTTCCTAGAAAAGCAAGGTTTTTAATTCTTTTTTCTATTTCTGACATATTCATTTTATCTACATTTCTTAATATTGGAGTAACTAATCCTCGTTCAGTAGATATTGCTATGTTAATATCAAAATAATTATTATATACTATGTCGTCTCCATCTATGTATGCATGAATTTCTGGAAATTTTTTTAATCCTTTTACTACTGCTAAAACAAAAAAAGACATATATCCTAATCTTATCCCATGAAGTTTTTCAAAAATATCTCCATATGATTTTCTTAAATCATGTATAGATTTCATATTAACTTCGTTGAAAGTAGTTAATGAAGCAGTTGTGTTTTTAGAATATAATAAACGTTCTGCTATACATTTTCTTAATCTAGTCATTTTTATTCTATTTTCTCTTGGAGAGCTTTTTTCATAAGCTGAACTATCTTTTATATTGTTTTCATTTTTTTCTTTTTCTTTTGTTAAATAATTATTTTCATTTAATTCATTTTCAATATTATTTTTGATATCAAAATTTTTATTAATATCATTTTTATTTAAATTATGTTTTAATATTGATCTGCGAATAGATGGAGATAAATTAATATCATCAGCATGTTTTGTTTCTTTCTCTTTATTGTTTTCTGAACATTCATAATTATGTTCTTTTTGAGAAAAATTTATTTCTTTTATTTTATTTTCTTCTTTTTTTTGATCATAATTATTAATATTTAAACTTGCTATTTTTTGTTTTGATACTACAATAGACGAATTTTTTTGAAAAATTTCTATAATTTTTCCAGAATTTGGAGATGGAACCTCTAGCACAACTTTATCTGTTTCTAAATCAACCAGAATTTCTCCAGATTTTACATATTCTCCTGGTTTTTTTCTCCAATTAGATACCACTGCATCTGTTACTGATTCTGGAAGATCAGGAACTAATATATCTATAATATTCATTTTCCTTATCTCTTATTTAATATTAAAAACTGAATTTATTATTTTTTCTTGTTCAATTTGATGAATATGAAAATGTCCTGTAGCTGTTGAAGCGGAAGAAGGACGTCCAGAATAAATTAATTCAATTTCTTTAGAAAGAATATCTTTAATTTTATAATTTATCCAATTCCAAGCTCCTTGATTTTTTGGTTCTTCTTGACACCAAATTATCTTATTTATATTTTTATAATTATTTAATGTTTCTATTATAATTGATTTAGGAAATGGATAAAGTTGTTCTATTCTAATTATATGAGTATTAGAAATATTATGTTTTTTGCTAGCGGATATCAAATCATAAAATATTTTTCCAGAACATAAAATTATTATTGTTATTTCATTTAAATTTTTTATATTATTTTGATCAATAATCACTTCTCTGAATTCAAAATTTGCTATATCTTCAAAAGAAGAAGTAGACAAATGGTGTCTAAGTAATGATTTAGGAGATAATACAATTAAAGGTTTTTTTATATTACAAACAACTTGTCTAAATAACAAATTATATAGTTGAGCAGGAGTAGAAGGAATACATACTTGTATATTGTTTTGAGCACATAATTGCAAATAACGCTCTAACCTGGCAGAAGAATGTTCTGGTCCTTGTCCTTCGTATCCATGAGGCAAAAACATCACTATGTTTGATTTCTGTCCCCATTTTTGTTCTCCAGAACTGATAAATTGATCTATAACTACTTGAGCTCCGTTAGCAAAGTCTCCAAATTGAGCTTCCCATATCACTAATGTATTTTTTGCAACTGTTGAGTATCCGTATTCAAAAGCTAAAGATGCTTCTTCTGACAATGTAGAATTATATATTTGAAATTTTAATATATTTTTTTCAATTATATTATGCAAAGGAATGTACTTTGTATTATTATTTTGATCATATATTACTGCATGTCTATGAAAAAATGTTCCTCTTTCAACATCTTCTCCGCATATACGAATAGAAAAATCATTCTCTAATAGAGAAGCATAACATAAAATTTCTGCAGCTCCCCAATCGAACAATCTTTTTTCTTTTGACATTTCAAGTCTTTGTGAAAAAATTTTTTTTACTATAGATTGAGCATTTAAATTAGAAGGTATTGCACATATAATTTTTGACAACTTTTTTAAACTTGAAATATTTTTTTTATATATATTGTTATTTTTTATAATTTTATTTTTATTATCAAATTTATTTTTAATATCAACTTTTTTGTTAATATATTTATTGTTTAATTTATTACGGAAAACGCTTAACATGTTAGAAAGTTCTTTTTTAGAAATAATATTTCTTTTGATTAAATAATCAGAATAAATCTTTTTAAGAGTTGGGTGTTTTTTTATTTTTTTATACATTAATGGTTGAGTTACACTTGGTTCATCAGCTTCATTATGACCATGACGTCTATAACATACGAGATCAATAACTACGTCCTTATTGAATTTATTTCTAAAATCTAATGCAAAATTTATTGCAAAAATGGCAGAATGAACATTATCTCCATTTACGTGTAGAATTGGACATTGAGTAATTTTAAAAATATCTGTACAATAATTTGTAGATCTTGAATCTGAAACATCTGTAGTAAATCCTATTTGATTATTAATTATAATTCTTATTGTTCCTCCAATATTATTGGATGCAGTTCTAGACATATTCAGTGTTTCTTGAATAACTCCTTGTCCTATCACTGAAGCATCTCCATGTATTGTGATTGGCAAAATACAATTTTTTTCATTGTCTTTTAAAGAGTCTAAATTAGCCCTAACTATACCCATTACTACTGGATTTACTATTTCTAAATGAGATGGATTAAAAGATAGTTTTAAATTAATTGTCTCTTGTTCAACTTTTATATTTGAACAAAATCCTTGATGGTATTTTACGTCTCCACTTGTTTTAACAAAATCATAGTTTCCTAAGAATTCATTACATAAATTTTGTAATTTTTTATTAAAAATATTAACTAAAACATTTAGTCTTCCTCTATGAGACATTCCTAATATAATTTTTTTTATTTTATATTTGATTAAAGATTTATAAATTGCTTCTTTTAATATTGGTATTATCACATCTCCTCCTTCTAAAGAAAATCTTTTAGATCCAGGAAATGTTCTTCCTAAATAATGCTCAACTTCTTCTGCTTTTATGATTTGATCAAGAAAAAATTTTTTTTCTTTTTCTGTAAAATATTGTCTTATGAATTTAGACTCTATATACTCTTGAACCCATGTTCTTTCTTCGTAATTATCTATATGCATATATTCAAATCCAATTGAATTGCAATATATTTTTTCAAAACGTTTAATAGTATCTATTGAATATGTATCATCTTTATGATCATAAAAAAATTTTACTTCACTATTTTTGTTATATTGATTTTCATGCAACTGATTTGAATCTAAAAAAAATTTTTTTATATTTTTTGTTTTTTTTATATTAAGAGGATCTGTTTTTGCTTTGAAATGCCCATAAGAACGAAAATTATTTATATGATTTGAAAATAAAAAATTATTAACAAAAAAAATCTTTTTTTCATCAACAAAACCTGATTTATTATCGGAGAAATTAAAAGAAACTTTATTAAATAAAGATTTCCATTCATAGCTAACAGATGTAGGATTATTTAAAAAATTTTTATAAATACTTTCTATATAAAATCTATTAATTCCATTTAAGAAAAAAAAATTTTTGTCTACATTATTTTTCATAAAAACACCTTAATTTTAAAAATTCAGCATATATGAATAAAAAATAATTTCTTAATATTTAATATAATTTCTATAAAAACTTTAATTATTATTAATTACTTTTTTAATTAGCATATTTTTTATACTACCTATAGCTTTAGTAGGATTTAATTTTTTTGGGCATACCGAAACGCAATTCATTATTCCATGGCATCTTAAAACGCTAAAAGAATCACTTAATTGTTTTAATCTTTCTTTTTTTGCTGAATCTCTATTGTCGACTAAAAAACGATATGCCGATAAAAGACCAGCAGGCCCAATGAATTTGTCTGGATTCCACCAAAAAGACGGGCAAGCAGTTGAGCAACATCCACATAATATGCATTCATAAGATCCATCTAGAAGAGATCTTTCTTTAGGAGATTGCAAATTTTCTTTTTCTAAAATAATTTTTTTATTATTTATAATGTATGGTTTTATTTTTTTATATTGTTTAAAGAAACTTGTCATATCTACAACTAAATCTCTTATTATTGGCAATCCTGGCAAAGGACGTATTGTAATTTGTTTTTTTTTATTTTTCAATAAAATTGAAATAGGAGTAATACATGCAAGACCATTTTTACCATTTATATTCATTCCATCTGAACCACAGACCCCTTCTCTGCAAGACTTTCTAAAAGATAAAGTTGGATCAATTTCTTTTAAAGACATTAAAACATCCAAAAGCATCATATCTTTTTCTTTTTCAAAATAAAAATTAAAATTTTGCATTTTAGGAGGAATATTATGATGTGGGTTATAACGATAAATAGAAATGTTTATTTTTTTTAATTTTTTTTTCATTTTAATATGATCTTTCTTTAGGTTGAAAAGCTGAACGATAAATAGGTTTCATGTTTATGTTTCTTTTTTTCATAATTTCTCTTTTTAGAAAAAAAATAGTATGACATAACCAATTTTCATCATCTCTAAAAGGAAAATCACTACGATAATGTGCTCCTCTACTTTCTTTTCTAAATTTTGCAGATAAAGCTGTTGCATAAGATACGTCTATTAAATTATCTAACTCTAAGCATTCTATTCTATTTATATTAAATTTATCAGATGAATCTTGTAATTTAGAATTTTTTAACCTATGTTTAAGTTCTTTGATCTTTAATATTCCTTTTTCCATAGATGGTCCGTCTCTAAATACTGAAAAGTGATTTTGCATACAAATTTGCAAATTTTTTTTAATATTGTTTGGATTTTCTTTTCCTTTTTTATTATTCCAATTAATATATCTTTTTAGCGAAAATTCAATATCTGATTTGCTTGCTTTTTTAGGAGAATAATGAGAAGATAATATTTTATTTATTTGAACTCCTGCAGATTTACCAAATACTACTAGGTCTAAAAGAGAATTACCACCTAAACGATTTGCTCCATGAACAGATACACATGAATTTTCTCCAATTGCAAATAGCCCGGGTATTTCTATTTCATTTTTTAAATCATCTATAGATATAACTTGTCCTGTTATTTTTGTTGGTATTCCACCCATCATGTAATGACAAGTAGGTATTACAGGAATTGGTTTTTTTACTGGATCTACATGAGCAAATGTACGAGATAATTCTAAAATTCCTGGAAGTCTAGAATTTAATATATTAGTACCTAAATGATCTAACTTTAAATGAACATAGTCTCCTAGATTATTTTTAAATCCTCTATTTTCTAATATTTCAATCATCATAGATCTAGAAACTACATCTCTACCGGCAAGATCTTTAGAATTTGGAGCATATCTTTCCATGAATCTTTCTCCATTCTTATTTAATAAATATCCTCCTTCTCCTCTACATCCTTCTGTTATCAATATCCCCGCCCCAGCAATTCCAGTTGGATGAAATTGCCACATTTCCATATCTTGGACTGGTATTCCAGCTCTCAAAGCCATACCTATTCCGTCTCCAGTATTAATATAAGCATTTGTTGTAGATTGATATATCCTTCCAGCTCCTCCAGTTGCTAAAATAGTAATTTTTGATTCAAAATAAAATGTTTCTCCGGTTTCTATGCATATTGCCGTACAACCAACAATTGATTCATCTTGATTTTTTACTAAATCTAATGCATACCATTCTGAAAAAATTTTAGTATTATTTTTTATATTTTGTTGATATAATGTATGCAAAAGAGCATGACCGGTTCTGTCAGCAGCTGCAGCGGTTCTTTCAGCTTGTCTTTCTCCATAATTTATAGATTGTCCTCCAAACGCACGTTGATATATTTTACCATTTTCTGATCTAGAAAATGGAAGCCCCATATGTTCTAATTCTAATATTTCTTTAGGTCCATTTTTGCACATATATTCAATTGCGTCTTGATCTCCAATGTAGTCTGATCCTTTTATTGTGTCATACATGTGCCATTGCCAATCATCTTCGTGGCTATTTCCCAAAGCAACTGTTATTCCTCCTTGAGCTGATACAGTATGAGATCTGGTTGGAAAAACCTTAGAAATTAAAGCACATGACGACTTATTTTTTGCTATTTCTAAAGCAGCCCTCATTCCAGATCCACCTGATCCTATAACAATCACATCAAATGTTTTTTTTAAAATTTTCATTTATCATTTCCTATATTATGATTTTAATACCATAAATAATATAAGCAAATAATATTAAAAATATTACTATTTCTAATTTTAGCCTTAATGATTCGGATTTTATATAATCTGTTATTATTTGCCATAATCCAATCCAAGAATGTATGGCTATAGACATAAAAGTTAATATTGTAAATATTTTTATTAATGATTTATTAAAAAATTCACGCCACAACTCGTATTTTATAGGCGTTTCATAAATTATAAACGATGAAACGCATATTACATATAAAAAGATTAATATTCCAGAAATTCTTATAATAATCCATTCATATATACCAAGAATTCCAAAAGCAGATTCTTTATTTACCATAAATATATTCCTAAAATAATGGAAATTACAATAACAATAAAAAAGGATATATTTGCTGTTTTATTGGCAGTTTTTAAGTCTTCACTAGAAAAATTAAAATCTATTAAAATATGTCTTAAGCCAAATATAATATGATAAAAAAAAACAGTTGTTATAATCCATAAAATTATTTTGATTAATATTGTTGTGAAAATTAATTGATGTATATAATTAAATTCTTTTTCAGATGACAAAGACAAATCTAATATCCATAAAAAAAATCCGAAAGATAAAAATACAGATACTCCTGATATTCTATGTAATATAGAAGATATTGCCGTTTTTGTAAAATTAATAGTAAAAAGGTTTAAGTTAATAGGTTTATATTTTTTTTTTAAATTTTTATTATTTTTGTTTTTTTTGAAAAATATCATTTTTTAAAAAAAATAGTCAAATTTACAATTTTTTCATTATATTTTAAATAACATATAATTATCAAATTTTTAAAAAATTTATTTTATATTTAAAAAATTAATAATATGTTATATTTTATTTAAATTGGATTTTCGAAATCAAAAAAATCAATATTTAAACTATGTTTTTGTTTTAACCATTTTCCTAATGCTAAAATTCCACCTTTTTCTGTTGCATGATGACCTGCAGAGTAAAAATCAACATTTCTTTCTTTTGAAATATATATAGTGCTTTCAGATGCTTCTCCGCTAATGAATGCATCAATTCCTTCTTCTATTGCTAATTCAAAAAATTTATGTCCTGATCCTGTGCATAATCCTATATTTTTTATTTTTTTTTCTAAATAGTTGGAAGTAAAATGTATTACTTTTTTATTTATCTTTTTTTGTAATAATTGTTTTAATTGTTTTCCATTAACGCTGTTTTTTATTTTTCCAAAAAAAATACATGGATTAATAATTTTATATATTTTGATAGACAAAATATTTGCTAGTTGAGCATTATTTCCTAATCTAGGATGTATATCTAATGGCAAATGCCATGCGTATAAATTAATATTATTGTTTATAATTTTTTTTAATCTTTTTTTCTTTGTTCCAAATATTGGAAAAGTATCATTTTTGCAAAAAATTCCATGATGTACAATTATAGCGTCTGCGTTTTTTAATAATGCAAAATCTATTATCTCTTGACACAAAGTTACGCCTATTACTATGTTTTTAATTAATTTTTTTCCTTTTATCTGCAAACCATTTATTGCATTATCAATAATATTTGAATTATTAATTAATTTTTTATTAATTATATTTTCTAAAAATATATTTTCCATATTTTGAATTAAAAATTTTTATAATATATTTTATTTTAACATAATGTTAATTATATTAATTGCGGATTTTTGCAATTTTTTAAGATGAGTATCATCTATAAAACTTTCACAATATATTCTATAAAAGTTTTCTGTTCCAGAAGGTCTTATAGCTATCCATCCATTAATAAATTCAACTAATATATTGTTTATATTAAACATATAATATATTATTTTGTCGTCAGTTAATATGCAATGCTTTATTTTTCTTATATTTATTTTATAATTTATACCTAAATTTTTTTCTTTTATGATATATTGAAATCTCTTGTAATAAAAACAACCAAAAGCATTTTCTAAATTTTTGTAATAAATATTTATTCTTTTTTTTGTATTTGTTACAATTTCTGCAGATAACAAACACATTATAATACCGTCTTTATCTGTAGACCAAGTGTTTCCATTAGAACATAAAAAAGTTGCTCCAGAACTTTCTTCTAAACAAAAACCTAGATTTCTATAAAATAAAAAATCTACAAACCATTTGAATCCTACGGGAGTTTGAATCAATTTTTTGTTTAGGTGATTAGATATACTATTTATCATTTTACTAGATACATAAGTTTTTCCAAGTCCTATTGATTTATTCCAATTGTTTCTATTTTTAAACAAATAATGAGAAGCAACAGATAAATAATGATTAGGGTATATAATTTTATTTGATTCAATTATGCAGTGTCTATCACAATCAGGATCGTTCGCAAATGATAAATCAAAATTTTTAGATAATTTTAATAAATTTGTTAATACTGGTTTTGATGAACAATCCATTCTGATGGTTCCATCATAATCTAGACACAAAAAATAAAAAGTATTATCTATATTTTTATTTAATATTGTTAAATTTAATTTATAAATATCTTCTATAAGTTGCCAACACAAAATTCCAGAACTTCCTAATGGATCTATTGCTAATTTAATATTAGAATTTTTAATAGATTCCATATCAACTACTTTATAAATATCATTAACATATTTATATGTTATATCTCTGTTGTATATATTTCCTTTTTGTTTTGATCTAAACAAAGATACTCTTTTTATTTTAGATAAATTTTTAAATAAAATCAAATTAGCTATTTCTTCTATATATTTAGTAATTTTATAATTGGCTGGGCCTCCGTTGCATGAATTATACTTTATTCCTCCATATTGAGGAGGATTATGAGATGAAGTTATAATAATACCATCTGATTTTGATATGAATTTTTTATTATGATTTATTATTGCATGAGAAATTATTGGTGATGGCACATAATAATTGTTAGATTGAATAATTACATCAATATTATTAGCGATTAACACTTCTAAAACAGAATTAAATGCTGGATCAGATAATGCATGAGTATCTCTTCCTACAAAACATGGCCCATTAATTCCTAAAATTTTTCTTTGTTCTACAATTGCTTGGCTAATAGCCAAAACATGTAATTCATTAAATGTACATTTTGTTGATTCACCTCTATGTCCTGAAGTTCCAAATTTTATGGAATTATGATTATTTCCTGATTTAGGAGTTATATGATAATATTTTTGAATAATTTCATTTGCATCAATTAAATCAGATTTCTCTGCTTTTTTACCAGCTCTATAATTATTATTTTTCATTTTAAGATTTCAATTTTATTTAAAAATAAATACAAATCTTATTATTTTTTTAATAGAATATTAAATTTTAATATTTTTATTTTTAAATAACATTTATTTAAATAAATTTATTATCTTTTAATTTTCTTAAAAAAATACAAATATATATTATTAACGTATTAACTTTGAAATAAATTTATTATATAATATTTATTTATATAAAATAGTTTTTATAAATTTATCACAATAAAATTGGTTAAACAAATATGAAATCTATAGGAATGTTTTTTGGAAGCGATACTGGAAATACAGAAAGAATAGCAAAAAAAATACAAAAAAAGATTGGAATTAATAATATAGATATTTTTGATATTTCAAATTCTTCTAAAGAAGAAATGGAAAAATATAAAAAATTAATATTTGGTATACCTACATGGTATTACGGAGAACTGCAATGTGATTGGGATGATTTTTTGATATATCTAAAAGAAATTAATTTTGAAAATAAATTAGTAGCAATTTTTGGATGTGGAGATCAAGAAGATTATTCAGAATATTTTTGTGATGCAATGGGTATTGTAAAAGAAATAATTTCTTACAAAGGCGCTAAAGTAATTGGAAAATATTCAACTTTAGGATATAAATTTGAAAAATCTAAAGCTTTGTTAAATAAAGATTATTTTATAGGATTAGCTATAGATGAAGATAGACAACCAGAATTAACAGAAAAAAGAATATGTAATTGGGTAAAAACAATAAAAAAAGAAATGGAAATTTAAAATTAATTTAATTTAAATAAATTTATAAAAACTAAATTTTATATAATAACTTAAATTTTTTTAAAAATTTAATTTAAAAACATATATAAAATTTTAAAAAACATTAATTTTAATTAATAAAACAAAATAAAATTTTAAAATTAAAATACTATTAAAAATAAAATTTTTAAAATAATTAAAATCATTAAAAAAATATTTTTTAAAAAGTTTAATATAAATAAATACTAAAAAATTGATATATAAAAACAAAATTATATATATTTAAATTATTTTATTACAAAATTTTTATATTTTAATAATAAAAATATTATATTTAATAATAATTTAATAAAAAGATATAAAAATAACTTTACTTATAATAATATATACATTTAAAAAATTTAAAATTTAAATAATACATGGTTTTAATTTTAAAATAATATATTTGTAATTATTATATAATTTAATCAATAAAATTAATTTATCAACTATTATACTATATTTTGTTTAAAATATTTTTAATATATTTTATAATAAACATGTTTAATAAATTTTATTAAAATAAAAATAATTTTATAAAACACGTTAAACAAAAATAATAAAATATAAAAAATATAATTAAAAATTTTTAAATTAAAATTTTTATTAAAATTATAAAAAATTTAATTTTTTTTATTGTTTATAAAATAATATTATGTTTAATCATTATTAAAAAATAAAATATAAGAATATTTTTAAATTTATTTAATTTCAAAAAATTGAATTATAAAAACAGATTTTTAAAATTAATAAATTTTAAACAGCCATATAAAAAATTATTAAAAAATAAAATAAAAACGAAGTCAATAAGAGTATTAAAAATAAAATTACTAAATGTTTTATGTTATTTTTTTGTTTATGATTTAATTATTATATTTAATAAATTTAAAAATATTAAATATGAAATACATTTTTGTATTATCAAATCTTAAATTTCTTTAAATAAAAATTTATTTTTATTTATTTTCTTTATGCATTTGAAAAATAGGTGAAGGTAATTTAATTCTATTTTCTCTGTAAGAATCTAAAACTAACTTGTGAACTTGATGTCTTAATGGCATTCTATGACTCATTTCAGCTGCATATGTTCTTAATTCAAATAAAGGTAGTCCTTTTTGTATATCAACTAAAAATGCTTCTGGTGTAGGAAAGTCTAGCACTAAGGGGCATTTGCTTGCTGCTTTTACTAAAATTTTTGATATATTTTCAATATTAGATTCTTTTGGAGCAGGTATATATAATACCACTCTAGTAACCGTATCTGATAAAGACCAGTTAACAAACTGTTCTGTTATAAAAGCTTTATTTGGTACAATAATTTCTTTTCTATCCCAATCAGTAATAGTTGTAGCTCTTGTATTTATTTTTGTTACGCTTCCAGTTAAACTCCTAATAGTCACAGTATCTCCTATTCTTATTGGTTTTTCAAACAAAATAATTAATCCAGAAACAAAATTTGCAAAAATTTCTTGTAATCCAAATCCTAATCCTACTCCTAAAGCTGCTGCTAACCATTGAAATTTAGACCATTCAATACCAACAACAGAAAATCCTATTAATCCTCCTAATAACATTAATCCATATTTAGTTAAGGTGGTTACAGCATATCCAGTACCTGGAGTTAGATTTAAATGCTGTAATAAAGCAAGTTCTAATAACGCTGGTAAATTCCTAACCATTTGAGTAGTAACTATTAAAATTAAAATTGCTATTATGATTGAATTTAAATTAATTGGATGTAAATTATTTACTCCTTGTACTGTTGAAGTAGAATCCCAAAGAGTAATATTTTCTAAAAAAGAAAATGCTGAATGCAATTCAGACCATAAAAAAATTACAGATAACAATGCTATTAAAGTAAGTATAGAACGTACTAATTGTAAAGATTTTGCACTTATAGTATCTAAATCTAGAACTTTATTATCTACTTCTGCAGCTACTTCATTTAATTGAGATGCAGATAAAGTTTCTTCTTCATTATTTCTTGCGCGTTGAGCTAACATTTCTGCTCTACGTTGTTTTGCTCTTTCAAACGCTATTCTTCGTCTTTGTATAAACATCCACCTTTTAATGACATGGTATATGATCAACAAAAAGAACCAAATAGTTAAAGATTTTTCTAATCTTGCTAAAAGAGCTTGAGAAGTAGAAAAATATCCAAGAGAAGAAAAAATTATTGCAATTATTGGTGCGAAAATCATAAAATTCCAAAAAGAACGATTAATAATGTTATCATTTGATTCTTTATCATCTAGATATAATATTAATCCTGATTTTTTTAGACTATTAGTAACTAAAGATAGACATATACATAATAATATAAAACATAATCTTCCAATGTTAGAAATTAATTCTCTATCGCTATAATTATTTATAGTAATAATTATAGTTATTAGAGGTACTATCATAAAAATAGATAATGTATGATAACTTAACGCAAGTTTTACTTGTTCTATTTTCCATCCAAAATGGACTACAAATAATCCTTTTGGTAAAGAAAATAATGAAAATAGCAAAAATGTCCATAATACTGGAAATGTTGAAATCATACCATAACCAATAGATATTGATATTGGAAAAGGCCAAGAATGATAAAATCCATATCCAAAAGAAGCCCATAAAATGGGGCTAGAAGATGAAATTAAAATAGACCATAATACATTTTTTAATGTAATAAAAAACCTATCTTGGTTAACTTTTCCTACTTGTATGCTAGACCTTTCTAAAAAAGAAATATACCTTTTTCTAGAACTTATACTAAAACCAAAAAATAAAAAAGATATAATTATTAATATCAAAGTATTTCTACTTGTTAACATCATTTGAAATGAGCTATATAATTGGTTTAATAAATATCCATTAGTTAATTCTTTTATATTTTTTATTATAAAAAGCAAACAAGATAAGTTTAATGGATTAGTATCTGCTACCCAAAACAAATATTTATGTGACGCTTCATTAACTTCTTTTATATATTTTTCAAGTTGATTATAAATAACTTTTAATTTTGTAAGTTCTAAAATTTGAGTATCACATCCAATTAATAATGATTCTAATAAATTGTTTTTTATTGCAAGTTGCTCTTCTAATATTTTTAATTGATTTTTTTCTAAATTATAAAAAATATTTTTTTTATTAGATTTGTCTAAATACAATTTATTTATTAAATCTTCAAAAAACAATCTTTTCAAACGTATTTTTATCATATTACTATTAATTATTTGATACTTAGGAATATCTGGAAGTTTAGATACTTGAGATCTCAATGTTTCTCCTAAAATAGGAGATTCATCTAACCATTGAGATTGTTCTGTTATTGCATTTAATACATTACGAACTTGTAATATTTGTTTAGTAGCTTGACTTTGTTTTAATGTTATTAAGTCTATTTCTTTAGATTGTTGATTCAATAAAATTGATAAATCATAATTTTTTTTAAATTGTGATATAATTACATTTGGTAAACTTCCAATTTGTTTTTCTATTTTTTCCACATTATATAATGCTTTTTCTGTTTCTTGTTTTCTTAAAAAATATAAATTATTTTTTATTATTTGAATATCTTGATCGATATCATTGTATTGTTTTTTTAAAAGATCTATTCGTAATCTAATAATTTCTTGTCTATAATTTGCACTAAGTTGCTCTAAATATAATTCTTCTATTTTTAATTTTTTTGAAACTTTTTTCATTTTTAGCGCAGTAAATTTAGACTTTTCTTCAATAGAATTTGTTTTAGGTAAAATTTTAATATTATTTTCAATATCGTTGAGTTCTTTTTTTGTTTCTTCTTGAAGACCAGTAATTGTTGATATTGAATCAGATATCATTATTGCTTTATCTTGTTCTTGATTTAATTGATTTGCTAAAATTATCAAATGATTATTTGCTTGTAATAGTTTTTGATTAATCTCTTTAGATGAAGAATTAGAGTTATAATTTTTATAATTAAATTTTTTTGTTTTTTTTTCTTCTTGAATTTTGCCTGACAAAATTGGAAATTCTTCAATAATTTTTCTATATTCTTTAATTTTTTTTTCAGATAATTTGCTATCTTCTATAAAAGATAGAGCTGATTTTAAATATTCAATAGCATCCAATTTATGTAAATCTACATTATTTTGAATATTATTTATATCCTGCCTAATTTTCTCTTCTTCAAAATAAATATTAGTGTATGCCTTAAATGAAAAAAAAATAAAAAAAATTATTATATGCAAAATATTTTCTCTTAAATATACTTGTGCTTATTTCACATTTTGAATTCCATAAGCTAACACATCTCCTACTCTAACTTCTTTGTAATTACTTAAATTTTCTTTTATTAAAATATTTTTCTTAGAAAATAAAGTTATAACAGTAGATCCAAGGGTAAAAAATCCCATTTCATCCCCTTTTTTTAAAAAAATGGGTTTATTGTTGGAATTAATATTATATTTCCATAATTTTATTATTCCATCTCTTTTATAATTTATCTTTCCATACCAAGATGTTGAAATTGTTCCAGAAATTATAGATCCTACAAGTATTTGTATCATATATCCAAAATTTGTTTTAAATAAACAAATTACTCTTTCATTTTTAGAAAAAATATTTGAAATATTTTTATAAAATTTTAAATTAACAGAAAAAAGTTGTCCTGGAACATATATCATCTTTATTAAAGATCCATCACAAGGCATATGAATTCTATGATAATTTTTAGGAGACAAATAAGTAGTAAAAAATATCCCATGCTGAAATATATCTATCATGGTCTCGTTTTGAGCTAATAAAGATTTTAAAGTATAATTATGATTTTTTAATTGTAATTTTTCTGTATTCTCAATATATCCAAAATTTGTAATTATTCCATCTGCAGGACAAATTATAATTGAAGGATCATAATCAATTCTTCTGCAATCTATTTTAATTCTTCTAGAAAAGAAATCATTAAATGTATTATATGATTTTATATCTTTTGTTTTTATTTCTTTTAAGTTAATTTTATAAATTTTTATAAAAAATAAAATAATCCAATATGTTATTATTCCTGCTTTTTTTTCTGCCAACCATCCAAAAAATTTAGTTATTAACATTTTAGGTAAATAATATTGTAATTTAGTTTTCATAAAATGAAATTATTCCTTATAGTTAAAACATTAATTAATAATATTATATATATTTTGATTTTTATTAATATAATATTATTTTATTATATATAAATTTTATAATTTAATATATTGTTATTATTAATATTTAAAAATATTAATTTAAAAAAATTTAATATTTTAAATTTATGAAATTAATATTATACTTTTTAATAAATTATATATTTTATTAATATAATCTGATATAATTTATTAAATAAAAATTTAATAATATTTATCATGAATCATACTCCTATTTTAAATAAAAAAAACTTAATTTGGATAGATCTAGAAATGACTGGTCTAAATTTAGAAAACGATAGAATTATAGAAATAGCAACAGTAATAACTGATAAATATGTAAAAATTTTAGCAGAAGGTCCATCTATAGCAATATTTCAAAGCGAAGAACAATTGAAAAAAATGAATTCTTGGAATATTTTTACACATACTAAAAATGGACTAATAGATAGAGTAAGAAAAAGCAAATATAATGAAAAAAATGCTATGATTGATACATTAAAATTTATTTCTTCGTGGGTACCTTTTGGAAAATCTCCAATATGTGGAAGTAGTATAAATCATGATCGTCTTTTCTTATCCAAATATATGCCTGATTTAGAAAAATATTTTCATTATCGTTGTTTAGACGTAAGCGTTATAAAAGAATTAGCTAGAAGGTGGAAGCCTAAAATTTTATCTAAACTAAAGAAAAAACATACTCATAAAGCTCTAGACGATATAAAAGATTCTATTAAAGAGCTTCTCTTTTATAAAGATACTTTTATTAAGTTAAATTAATTTTAATTTATAAAGTTTTTTATTAATGTAAATAATAATTAGAAATAAAATTCTAGTTTTTTTTTATATATAAATAAAATAAATAAATTATACTAAATAATATTATTATTAATTGAAAAATACAAAAGAAAATGATTAATACATTTTCATATTTTTGAAAAAAAGATATTTTACCTAACAAAAATCCTGTAAATGTTAAAACAAATATCCAAACAAAAGAACTAACAACATTAAAAAAAAAGAATTTAATTTTATTTAATCTAAAAAGTCCAAATATTATAGGCAATATAGTCCTTATAAACACTAAAAATCTTCCTATAAATAATGAAATAAATCCATGAATATGAAATATTTTATAAGCTTTATTGAAATATTTAGAAGAAAATTTTTTTATTAATGAATTAAAAAATTTATTTTTTTTTAACCATTTGCCTTGCAAATAACCAATCCAACTACCTATGCTGGCTGATATTGTTAATGAAAAAATTAAAAAATAGAAATTAATAATATTTTTTGAAACTAAAATGCCTAATAAAATTAATAAACTATCTCCAGGCAAAAATGATAATATCAATAATCCATTTTCTAAAATAATAATAATACAAGAGATGAAATAAATTAACCAAATAATATTATTTTGAGATAAAAATTCTAAATTTTTATCCAATAAAGCTTTATATAGTTCTTTTATAGATTCCATAATATTTCTCAAAATATTTAATAATAAAAAGAAATAGTTAGTGTTTATTTTTTTTAATATTTAAGTTATTTTATTTTAATAAATTGTTTAAAATTAAATTATTTAATATTAATAGTTTATTAATTGATTTTTAGAAAATTATGTTTTTATTTAAAAAATATTTAAATATCTATTAAACAGAATGTTTTTTATTATTCTTTTTTTAAAAAAAGGAAATCTTTCTATTATAGATAATCCTAAATTTCTTATTATAATAATTAAAGGAATTTTGCTAGAAAATAAATTAATAAGAGATTCTGTCATAAAAATTGTATTTTTTTGATCTTTTTTTCTTTTATTTTGGTACTTAATTAAAACATCATAATTTCCATAATCTATCTTTTTTTCAAAAGAGTCTATTAATATGTTAGATAGATCTATAACATCTCTCATTCCTAAATTTAATCCTTGACCTGCTATAGGATGTATAATTTGAGCAGCATTTCCAATAAGAGCTAACCTATGAGAAATATGATTTTCATAAGTACTTAGCTTAAGCATATGATACTTTTGTTTCCCAATTAAAGAGATTTTACCCAAATCCCATCCAAATATTTTTTGTATTTCTAAAGATAATTTTTTTTTATTTAATGATTTAATATTATCAAAAAATTTTTTCGGAAAACACCAAATTAATGAATTAATATTTTTATGTAATGGTAATATTGCTAAAGATCCATGATTATTGAATTTTTCAAAAGCACAATTTTTATGAAAAAAATCAACATGTATTTTGCTAGACATTGCTATTTGATTGTAAAATATAGTTTTTTGGTAAATACTGCATTTTTTAGCTATTTTTGAATTCATTCCATCTGCAACAACTATAAGTTTTGATGTTAATTTTTTTCCATTATTTAATAATATAATGTTTTTATTTTTTTCTCTTATTATTTTTTTTGGATAATATGGACAATATAATTTTATATTTCTTTTTTTCTTTAAAATTTTAAATAATAATATTTTTATTTTTCTTAATTGTATTACATATCCCAAAGAAGATAAAAAAACTTCGCTAGAATTTATTTTAGTTTTTCCAAAAAATTTTTGATCACTAATCTCTATAGAATTGATTTTAGTGGAAAAACAAGAAAAATATTTCCAAATTCCAAACTTTTTAAGTATATTTTTTGTATGATAAGAAATTGCAACTGATTGATCATTATTTATTTTTTTTTTTAAATTTGAAATATCATTAATTTCTACTAAATTAATTTTAATTTTATTTTTGCTTAAATTTGACAAAGCTAAAGAAAAAACTAATCCAATTATTCCTCCACCTACGACAATTATTTTCATAATATTATTTATTTTTTTTCATTAAATTTTCTATTTCTATTGATTTTCTAACAATATCTTTTGTTAAATTTATATTACCTTTTTTAGTAATCAGTATATTATCTTCTATTCTTATACCTATACCTTGATAGGGTGATTTAATTTTTTTATTTATAGGTATATAAATACCTGGTTCTATTGCTATTGTCATTCCGCTTTTTAAATAAAAATTTTTATTATTTATTAAATAATCCGAAGTATCATGAACATCTAATCCTATAAAATGAAATAATTTGTGCATAAAATATTTTTTATAAGATTTTTGATATATCAAGTCTTTTATATTCCCAGATAATAATCCAATATGCTTTAATCTTTTTACTAAAAGATGAATAACTTTATTTTTTATATTTTTTATTTTAGATTTTGGTTTACATAATTTTATAAAAAGATTTAGCATTTCTAATACTACATTATATATTACAAGTTGTTCTTTAGAAAATTTTCCATTTACTGGGATAGTTCTAGTGACATCACTAGCATAATTTTTATATTCGCATCCAGCATCTATAAGAACTAATTCTCCTGATTTCATTTTTCTTTTATTTTCTATATAATGTAAAATACATGTATTAATTCCACTTCCTACAATAATATTGTAGGAATTATCTAAATTTCCATTAATCAAAAATTCATGTTGAATTTCTGCAGCTAATTCATATTCATATTTTTCTGGTTTGCAATATTTTATTGCTCTGATATGAGCTAATTTTGTCACAAAACAAGCATGTTTTATTTTACAAATTTCTTCTTTTGACTTTATAAGTCTGATTTTTTGTAAAACTGGGATCAAATCAGAAAAATTATTAGGAGGAGAAAAGTTTTTATTAATTATTTTTTTTTTTCTTAATATATTAATAGCCATAAACAATAATTTGTCGTTTTTATCATTAATTCCAAATTGATAATATATAGTATCTAAATTATTTAAAATTAAATATAATTTATTGTTGATGTTATTCCAAGAATAAGAATAATCTATTTTTAATAATTTTATAGCTGATTCTTGCCCTATATTATTTTCTCCCCAAATTTTTTTTAATTCATTCGTATTTTGATTAAATAATATACATTTATTATATTTAATTTGTTTAACTAAAATTAAAAGCGATTTAGGTTCATTAAATCCAGTAAGATAAAAAAAATTACTATCTTGTCGATATTTATACTTATTATCAGCATTTCTTATCTTTTCTTCAGCAGAAAATATTATAAAAGCACTTTTTGGTACCATTTTTTTTATCATTTGTTTTCTTCTAAATACATATTCTTTATTCATTTTTTTTAAACAACACATATTTTATTTTTATTTGATAAATTTTAATATTTTTATTTTCAAATTATTATTTATATTAAATATTTTTATTTATTTTTAATGTAAAATATATTTTTATATATACATTGAAAATATTGTAGGATAATAATGAATGAAAAACCAGTAGATATTCAAATATTTGGTAGAACTTTAAGAATTAACTGCCCAGATGAAGAAAAATCATATTTGAAAAAAGCATCAGAAAATCTGGAAAAAAGATTAATAAATCTAAAAGAAAAAAGCAAAATATCTAATACTGAGCAATTATTATTTATTGCTGCATTAAACATGTGTTATGAGCTTGATAAAGAAAAAAATAAATTTAAAAAGTATTCTATAAATATAGAAAAATGTATTAAATTATTAAAAAATACAATTAATCAAGCTTTAATTGATAGTAATATTGAAATATTAAATAAAAATTCTATTAAAGACGATATTATTTAATTTAAATTATGGCGCTATAAAATAGCGCCAAATATTTTTAATTTATTTAAACCATACTCAATAAAGTAGTATTTCCACCTGCAGCAGTAGTGTTTAAACTTATTGTACGTTCTATTAAAAGTTTTTCTAAAAATATTTTTTTATCTCCATTTTTATGGCTATGAACATTTATTACTGGACCTCTTTTTTTAGATAAAATTTCCAACACTTCTTTTAATTGTAATTCATCGCCGTGAAATAAAACTATATCAAACATTGAATCTTCTCTTTTCCAATTTGGGATAAGAATTACATTTTTTAAAACAGATTGTGGAAGAATAGAAAATATTTTTTGTGTAATTGGATTATGAGATAAAATTGCTTTCCCTCCAATACTGGTAACAGCTGCTAATTGAATTAGTAAATCATTTTCATCATTTGATAAACATAATATTCTTTCTCTTGGAAGCAACAAATAGGTATTCTTCTCTCCAGTAGGTCCTTGTAGCACTCTTGAGCTTCCTGATTGAGATTGTGAAATAAAATAATTACAATATTTTTCTAAATCTGGATAGTTTACAGAAATCCATTCTATTAAACTGACACAAGATTCTTGTATTTTTTCGCATCTAGTCAAATCTACTTTTTTATTTTTATCTAGTTCTTCTAATGAAGATAAAATATTTTTTTCTTTTCTATCAGAAAGCAATCTGTATAGATATAATGGACCTCCTGCTTTTGGCCCAGTACCAGATAAACCTTCTCCACCAAAAGGCTGAACCCCAACTACTGCTCCTACTATGTTTCTATTTACATAATAATTTCCAACTTTTGTTGATGTTGTGACTTTTTCTATATTTTCTTCTATTCTAGAATGAATACCGATAGTCAATCCATATCCAGAAGAATTTATTTTTTCAAATATATTATTCATTTCTTCATATTTAAATTTAACAATATGTAAAACTGGACCAAATACTTCTTCTTTTATTTGATCTATATCGTCTAATTCTATCAATGTTGGTAAAACAAAATTTCCTAGATCTTGTTTTGTGTCATAAGACATTTCACTCTGCCATACAGAATGGTTGCTTTTTTTCATATTCAAAATATGTTGATCAATATTGATTTTTGCATTTTTATCTATCACAGGACCAATATCTGTTGAAAAATATTCTGGATTTCCTACAGTATAAGAATCAATAGCTCCTTTAATCATATTTAAAGTTTTTTCTGATACATCTTCTTGTATACATAATAGTCTTAAAGCAGAACAACGCTGTCCAGCGCTATCAAAAGCAGAAACAATAATATCAGATACTACTTGCTCTGTTAATGCTGAAGAATCTACAATCATGGCATTTAGACCGCCAGTTTCAGCAATTAGAGGAACAGGTCTTCCTTTGCTTAAACGATCAGATAAATTCAATTGCAATAAACGAGCAACTTGAGTAGATCCTGTAAACATAACTCCGTGTATACGATGATCTTTAGATAGAGAATTTCCTATTATTTTTCCACTTCCAGGTAAAAACTGTAAAGACTCACTTGGTATTCCAGAATCTATCATTAATTTAATAGCTTCATATGCAACTATAGGCGTTTGTTCTGCAGGTTTAGCTATTACTGCATTTCCAGAAGCTAAAGCAGCTGAAATTTGTCCTAAAAAAATAGCTAAAGGAAAATTCCATGGACTTATGCATAACACACACCCTAAAGGAATATGTGTTTTATTATTAAAAGGTTTTATTTGATTTGAGTAATATCTTAAAAAATCAACTGCTTCTCTTATTTCGGAAACGGCATTAGGAAAAGTTTTTCCTGACTCTCTAACGAGTAAATTAATAAAAATATTAGTATTTTTTTCTATCTTGTTAGAAATATCATATAAAATTTTAGATCTCTCTAATGGTTCTTTTGAAGACCATAATTCAATTCCTTTTACCGAGCTTTCAAGAGCAGATTCAACGTCTTTTAAAGTAGAACTTTGACACTCTCCTATTATATCTTTTTTATTAGCTGGATTTATAATTTTACTAATAGATCCTTTATCTAATTTTGAATGAATTATTGGAGTAACTTTCCAAAATTTATCTGAATTTTTTAACAAGTCAGATGATAATTTTGCTAAAACATTTTCATTAGAAAAATTAAATCCATGAGAATTTTCTCTATTATTTCCATATAAATTTTTTGGCAAAGGAATATTTGGATGAGAAGTTCCAATTTCAACATTTTCTTTTTTTGATATACTTATAGACTCTTTTATCGGACTTAAAACTAATTTTTCAATAGAAACATTATTATCTGATATGCGATTAATAAATGAATTATTAGCTCCGTTTTCTAAAATTCTTCTTACTAAATAAGCAAGTAAAGTTTTATGTGTACCTACAGGAGCATAAATTCTACATGGACGATCTAATTTTTTATCAATGGCATTACCTACTACTTTTTCGTATAATTGTTCTCCCATACCGTGTAAACATTGAAATTCATATTGTCCTGAATAATAATTCTCTCCAGCAAAATGATATATAGATGATACAGTATGAGCATTGTGAGTAGCAAATTGTGGATATATATGATTACTTTCTGATAGAAGTTTTTTAGCACATGCTAAATAAGATATGTCTGTATATGCTTTTCTCGTAAATACTGGATAGTCTTCTATTCCTTCAATTTGTGCATTTTTTATTTCACTATCCCAATAAGCTCCTTTTACTAACCTTACCATTAATCTTCTTTTCGTACGTTTTGCTATATCAATTAGTTCTTCTATTACATACATACATCTTTTTTGATAAGCTTGTACTACAAACCCAATACCACTCCATCCAAATAAAGATGGTTCACAACATAATTTATCTAATAAATCTATAGAAATTTCTAATCTGTTTGCCTCTTCAGCATCTATATTCATACCTATGTCATAATGTCTAGCTAATAAAGTTAACGATCTTAATCTAGGATATAATTCAGACATAACTTTTTCATATTTATTTCTAGAATAACGAGGATGAATAGCTGATAATTTAATAGATATACCTGGTCCTTTATATATTCCTTTTCCCAAAGATGATTTTCCTATACAATGAATTGCGTTTTCATAAGAAGTCATGTATTTTTGTGCATCTTCTTCTGTTAAAGCTGCTTCTCCAAGCATATCATATGAATATGAAAAACCTTTTTTTTCTAAAATGTTTGTATTTTTTAGAGCTTGTTGTATATTTTCTCCTACAACAAATTGTTTTCCCATTAATTTCATAGCTACGTTTATAGCTTTTCCTACGATTGGCTCTCCTATTTTTTGAATAACTTTATTTAAATATGAACTTAAATTTTTTTCTTTATGTCTTTTGATTAAATTATTAGTTATACATAAACCCCATACTGCTGAATTTATAAATAAACCTTTATTGGATCCAAAATGGCTTTTCCAATCTTTATTTTTTATTTTGTCTTTTATTAAAGAATTTCTTGTATTTACATCTGGTATTCTTAGCAAGGCTTCTGCTAAACACATTAAAGCTATACCTTCTTTAGAAGATAAAGGAAATTCTCGTAGTAAATCTTGAACCATTTGTTCTCTATTGTACTTTTTTGATTTTTCTCTTAATCCTTTTGCTAGATACTTTGATAGCTCATGAATTTTTTTTTCAGTTTCTTCTTCGCATTTAGATAGTTCTAATAACTTTGGAACAATTTCTTTTTCAGGAGTACTCCAAGCGTTTGTTGTATTAAATCTTAAATAAGATTGAGGTAATATTTGTTGTGCAAATTCAAAGAAAGGTTTAAAAATAATTTTTTCATTTATTTTGTCTTGATAATCTTGAATTTCATTTTTATTTTCTATTAATTTTTCGCTAGATTTTGATTTTTTCTCTAAATCATCTAGGTGAAGAAAAATGGCCTGCTTAATTATCCAATGTGGAGTACGATTTAATCTACTTGATATATTTTCGATACGATGGGATAATTTGTTGTCTAATTTTATTCCTAATATTCTGGTATCCATACGTATTTCTCATATGAAATGATTTGAAAATTACATTTTATTTAATATTTTAAATTTATTGTAAACTTTCTAATCAAAATTATAATAAGGATTATTTTTTATTTTTTTAAAAATCATATTTTAATTATTCTTTAATAAAAATATAATTATTAAAAATTAAATAACACATTAACGAAATATTAAAATTAATCATTTTGAATGATATATTATTTATGTATATATAAAGTTTATTTAATAGATAAATATTTCTTTTACCAGCATTATTATTCTACAATTGATCAAAAAAGCGATATAAATTATTTTATTTTTAAATTTACATTTAACAAATCACTTATAATAGAAATATTTCTTTTATCTTTTAGAAACTTTTTAATACAATTAGAAGTAAAACTTCCTATGCCTTTAATTGAACGCAAATCTTCATAACTAGTGTTAATAAAATTAGAAATATTTTTATAATAATTTGCTAAATTCATTGATGTATATATTCCTACATTAGGAATTCCTATTCCATATATAACACGATATAGTTCTGTTGTTTTTGATTTTATAATTTCTTTTATTAAATTTTCGCTAGATTTTAAACCCATGCCTTTTAAAAAAATTATTTTATCTGTATTTAACTTAAAAATATCAGAGGGATATTTAATAATTTTTTTTTCAATTAACTGTGAGATTATTTTATTCCCCATGCCCTTTATATTTAAAGCTTCACGAGATACAAAATGATTTAATAGCTGTTTTCTTTGAGCGTAACACAAAAATCCTCCAGTGCAATATAAATTTTTTTTTCTTAAACAAAATTCTATTTTTGATTTGCAAAAAATACATGTTTTTGGAAATATTATTTCTTTAACGTTTTTTCTTTTTTCAAAAATTACTCTAGAAATTTTTGGTATAACATCTCCAGATTTCTTTAAACATACTGTATCGTTTATCATTATTCCCAATTTATCTATTATATCTTTATTATGTAAAGAAGAATATTTAATAATTGTTCCCATAAAATATACTGGTTTTAGTTTTGCAACTGGAGTAATTACACCTGTTCTTCCTACGTTAAAATTTACTCCTAATATTTTTGTGCATTTTTCTTCAGATGAAAATTTATATGCAATTGCCCAGCGTGGATATTTAGAAGAACATCCTAACTTTTTTTGTAATTTCATAGAATTTACTTTTACTACTATTCCATCTATATTAAAATCTAAATAATCGCGTATTTTGATTGACTTCTCATAAAAATTTTTAACCTCATTTAAAGATTTGCATAATTCTGTATTTTTTTCTATTGGAATCCCCCATGAATTAATTAATTTTAATGCATCATGTTGGTCATAATAATATTTTTTTTCATTTACATATCCTATTCCATACCCATAAAAAGACAAAGATCTATTTTTAGTTATTTTAGGATTAATTTGCCTTAAAGATCCAGAAGCCATGTTTCTAGCATTAGAAAATAATTTCTTTCTCTTTGATTTTAGCATTTTATTAATTTTATTAAATGTAGATAATTTAATAAATACTTCTCCCCTTATTTCTATTTTTTTAGGAAAAGATAAATTATTTTTTTTTAAAATATGTGGAATGCTTTTAATTTCTAAAGCATTTTTTGTTACATCTTCTCCTTGCAATCCATCTCCTCTAGTAGAGGCACTATCTAATATTCCATTTTTATAAATTAAATTTATAGCTAAACCGTCAATTTTTAATTCACAACAATAATATCTTTTTTCATTATAAAATAAATTTTTTTTTACTTTTTCATGAAAATTTAATAAATTTTTATAATTAAAAATACTTTCTAAAGACAACATATTAGATAAATGTTTTATTTTTTTAAATTTATTACATATATTTTTTGCTACAATTTTATTGCTATAACTTGTATTTAAAAACATACTATATTTTTTTTCTAGCTCGTTTAATTCAAATAAAGTAGAATCATATTTTTCATCTGAAACTAAAGATAAGTTTTTAACATAATAGTTATTATTCCACATTTCAATTTTTTTTCTTAAATTTAAAATTTTTGTTTTTATTTTTATATTTATATTTTTCTTAAACATATAAAACTTTTTTTAAAATAATTATGATAATTTAATATAAATTAAATTTTAATACACAATAATATTAAAGAACTATAGTAGAGTCAAATTAGAAAAATAAAATTTAATAAATTAAATTAATTTAAAAAATTAATTTTTAAAATAAATTAATTTTAATGTTAGTAAAAACTAATATTAATTTTTTATTTAAATTTTACTTTAATTTAATTTATAATACACTTTATACATTTTATTTTATAATAAGTTTGTGATAAATTAAATTTATGGTGAGATGTCCGAGAGGTTTAAGGAGCAAGCCTGGAAAGTTTGTATACGATTTTTCGTATCGAGGGTTCGAATCCCTCTCTCACCGAAACTTTTTTAAAAATTTAAAATTAATATTTGATAATTGTAAAAATTAAAATATTATTTATGTAATTTTAAATTTAAAACATATTATTTGAAATTTTTTATATAAAATTTATGATTTTTTTAAAAAAAAATATTAAAATAGGAATTATAGGAGCTTTATCTCGAGAAATACAGATAATAATAAGTAAATTAAAAAATTACAGTATAAAAAAAGATAAAATCTTTACTTTGCATATGGGAACTATAAATTTTTCAAAAATAGCAATAATAAAATCTGGAATAGGGAAAGTGTTGTCGTCAATAAATACATTGCATTTAATAAAATTATTTAATCCTGATTTAATAATAAATATCGGCATATCTGGTTCTTTAAGAAAAGAACTTTTAATAGGAGATATTATTATTTCAAAAAAAATTTGCTATCACGATGTAGACTTAACTTATTTTGGATATAAAATAGGACAAATTCCAAAAAATCCTAAATATTATTATTCTCCATATCCATTAGTAAAAATATTAGAAAATATATCAGATCTTATTGGTTTAAATTTTAAGTCTGGTTTAATTATCAGTGGAGATTCTTTTATACATTGTAAAGAAAAAAATAATTTATTAAAAATAAAAAAATTTTTTCCACATGCATATGCAGTGGACATGGAATCTTCTTCTATTGCACAAGTATGTAATATTTTTTGTATACCATTTATAAGCATAAGATCTATATCTGATTGTATATACGAAGAAAATAAAATAAAATTTAAACTAAATTCTTATTTAGCGATAAAAAATTTTTCAAATATTACTTTAAAATTTATCAAAAACACAAGTTTATTATAAATTTTTTGTAAATAAATATAAATTTATTTTATGTATTAAAAATAATTTAATTAATAAAACGAAAGCATGAAAAGTTATTTATTGATTTTTCCAAATCTGATTTTATTCTAAATCTATTTCTATTTTGATTTAATATAGATACTTTCAGAACTGATTGTATTAAAAAATAAAATTTTTTTACTTTATATACTGACAATATTTTTCCTGCAAAATTCCATTTATTAATCATCTTTTGTTCTATTATATCTCCTGCTTTTGGTAAAAAGCTAGATTTCCCGTACAAAATATATAAAAATTTTTTCTTTATTTTTAGATATTGCATCTTATATATTAATTCTTGCCCCATATAACATCCTTTATTAAAATCAATAGCATGAAAATAATTTAAATTTATTTCTTGAGGAAAAAAATGTTCGCTTGTAATAGGTTCAATAACAGGGTATTTCAATTTTATAATCTCAAATAAATATTTTTTGTAATTATAAAATGTATTATTTAATTTTAATTTATAGAATATATCTTCTCTTTTTCTTTTATTTATAATTATCAAATAAAATGGATTTTTAAATTTGAAATATAAAATCGCACAATCTTTATAATTTATTACTTTATTTTTTTCATTTGGAATTTCAAAAAAAATGGATTTTATTTTTTTTTCAGCACTTGTCCCATAAGAACCCAGCAAAACTAATTCTTTATTTAAAATAATATCTACTTTATAAAAAGTAGAATATTTTTTCAAAATTTCAATTTGATTGAAATTTATAATTTTAGGTTGAATATAAGAAATTTTATTTTGATAGTAAAAAACACACATATTACTAATAACCTTTCCTTTTTCATTACAATGAGCAGAAAATTTAAATTCATTTTTTTTTAAACAAAAAAAATTACTTGTAAATTGATTTTGTAATAATTTTAATGCATCATTTCCGATTATTTTTACTAAAATTAAATTAGAAAGACAAATAAACATAAAAATAAATATCCTTGTTTTTAAAGTAAATGTTATAATTAAAATAGATATGTAAAAATTTATTATTATAAATATATTTATCTTAAAAAATGAGGTATATAAAAATTATATCTTTATTTTATAAAATTTTATAGAAAAATGAAAATAAAAAATAAATCTATGGTTTATTGGTCTTGCAGAAGAGGAATGTTAGAGTTAGATATTATAATTAATAATTTCTTTAAAAAAGAATTTGATTTTTTATCAAATAAAGAAAAAATTTTTTTTGTTAATATGTTAAGTTACGATGATATTTATCTGTATAAGTGTCTTATTTTTAATTATGAACCAAAAAACAAAAAAATAAAAAAAATTATCAAATTAATAAAAAGAAGTTCTTTTTCATTTTCATAAATTTTTTAAAGGAAAAATATGAATTATGATATTAAAATACATAGAATATCTAAAATAAAATCTCCAGAAATAGAAAATAGCAATATTCCAATTATTTTAAAAAAAATATATTCGAATAGAGGAATAAAACAGTTAAAAGAAATAGATCTTAAAACAAAAAATTTAATATCATATAAAAATTTATTAGGAATAAAAAAAGCAACTGATGTTTTGAAGATTGCTCTTATAAAGAGAAAAAAAATTGTTATTGTAGGAGATTTCGATGTAGACGGAGCTAGTGGTACAGCTTTAGCTTTTCTAATTTTAATGAAATTAGGAGCTAAAAAAGTGGAATTCATAATACCAAATAGATTCAAAAATGGATATGGATTAACGAAAGAAATAGTAGAATTCATAGAAAAAAAAGAAGGCGAAGTGATTGTTACAGTAGACAATGGAATATCATCTCACGAAGGTGTAAATTTAGCAAGAAAGAAAGGAATGAAAATAATAATTTCTGATCACCATATACCAGATAAAATTTTGCCTAAAGCACATGCTATTATTAATCCTAATTTAAAAAATTGTAAGTTTAAATCAAAATCTTTATCAGGAGTAGGAGTAATATTTTATCTAATGATCTCTTTGAGATCAGAGTTAAAAAAAAATTCTTGGTTCAAAGACAATAAAATTATTATACCAAATTTAGCAGAATTTTTAGATTTAGTTGCACTAGGAACAATTTCAGATTTGTCTCCATTAGACTTAAATAATAGAATTTTAGTTCATCAAGGAATGAATCGTATTAGAAATGGTAATTGTCGTGCAGGAATTAAAGCACTAATAGAAATTTCTAATCTGGACATATCTTTTTTATCTACAAATGATATCAGTTATATTTTGAGTCCAAAAATAAATGTTGCTGGTAGATTAAAAGATATGCGTATAGGTGTAAAATTATTATTAACAAATGATATAAAAAAAGCTCGTTTATTAGCAAAAGAACTTAATTTTTTAAACAAAAAAAGACAAATAATTGGGAAAAAAATGGAAAAACAAGCTTTTTTTATATGTACTAAAATACAAAAAAAAACAAATACTACACCTTCAGGGTTTGTCCTTTATCATCAAGATTGGCATGAAGGAATATTAGGGATAATAGCTTCTAGAATAAAGGAAAGATTTCAAGTTCCAGTAATTATATTTGCTAAATCTAAAAATAATCTACTAAAAGGTTCTATAAGATCTATAGAAGGAATAAACATAAGATTAATTTTAAAAGAACTAAATAACATGTATCCAGATTTAATAATTTCATTTGGAGGACATTCTGTTGCTGCAGCTTTAGTAATAGAAAGTAGTAAATTGATATATTTTAAAAAAATTTTTTTAAATTTCATTGAAAATAAAAAAATAAATGTTTCATCAAAAAGAATAATATCCTCTGATGGAGAACTATTTTACGATGATATTTCTATAAAAACAGCTACTTTGTTACTATACTCTTCACCATGGGGAAATAAATTTAATTATCCGATATTTGATGGTAAATTTCGTATTTTCGATCAGTTATTAATAAACAAAATTCACTTAAAAATAAAAATACAACATATATTAGGAGGAAATATTTTAGATGGAATTTGTTTTAATGTTGATTTAAAATCATGGCCAAACAAAAAAATAAATTTTGTAAAACTAGCATATACTCTAAGAGTTTATAAAAAAAACAAAATTCCAATACTACAAATAATAATAATTCATTTATTTCCAATAATGCCTTGAAAATATTACAATAAGTATATTAGAATATTTAACTATAAACAGTATTTATAAATTTAATAAATTAATAATTTAATAAAAAATGTTAGATTCTTATTATATAAAACTAAAAATTTCGTCTTTTTTAAGACGTATAAAATATTTAACTGATTTTCTTTAACTCGAATAAAAAAATAAAAAATTCTACAGAAATAGATAAATGTAAATTTGTATATTTAGAAAAGAAAAATTTACCACTAAATGAATATAAAACAAAATTTTATAATAAAAAAAATATTATAAATGAAATTAAATTTTTACACGAACAAGTAAAAGAAATTAATATTCTTTTTGATTTGTCTTTAGAAGAAAATGATTCAAAATCTTTGCTTGAAGTTAATAATGAAATAATTTTATTGAATAAAAGAATGAAAAAAATAGAACTTATGTGCTATTTTTTTGAAAAAAATGATCGTTGTAATTGTTATATGGATATACAGCCAGGATCTGGAGGAATAGATGCCCAAGATTGGGCTTCAATATTATTAAGGATGTATTTAAAATGGGCAGATCGTAATAATTTTAAAACCGATATTATTTATAAGTCAAGTTCTGAAATAGCTGGTATAAAATCAGCTACAGTTAAATTTTTAGGATCTTATGCATACGGATGGTTAAAAAAAGAAACTGGAATACATAGATTAGTAAGAAAAAGTCCATTTGACTCTAACGGGAAAAGACATACTTCTTTTTGTTCAATATTTGTATATCCAGATATAAATGATAAAATTGAAATTAAAATAAATTTATCAGATCTTAGAATTGATGTATATAGATCTTCTGGAGCAGGAGGTCAACATGTAAATAGGACAGAGTCTGCTGTTAGAATAACACATTTGCCTACTAAAATAACCACACAGTGTCAAAGCGATAGATCTCAACACAAAAATAAAGAAAAGGCTATTAATCAGCTTAAATCGAAACTATATGAATTTGAGTTAAGAAAAAAAAATAAAGATAAAAAAATCATAGAAAAATCCAAATCAAAAATTGCTTGGGGGAATCAAATTAGATCATATATATTTGATAATTCTATAGTAAAAGATTTAAGAACTGGAATTGAATCGAAAAAGATTCAGTCTATTTTAGACGGGGATTTAAATATTTTTCTTAACAAGAATTTTAACATATAAAAATTTAAAATTTTATATTTTAAAAAATACAAATAATATATTTTAATTAAAATTAATAAATTTAATCAATTAATCAAAATGAAAAACAAAAAAGAAATTTACTATCGTAAAAAAAAATTAGAAGAAATGAGGAAAAATGAAAATATATTTCCTAATAATTTTCGTCAAAATACTACTATAAAAAATATAAAAAAAAATTATAAAAAAAATGATAAAGAATATTTTAAAAACAATAAAATAATAATTAGTATTGCTGGAAGAATAATATCTATCAGAGTAATGGGAAAATCTTCTTTCTTAGAAATTAGAAACATAGAATCTAAAATACAAATATATATTTCAGAAAATAATATATCAAAAAATAAATATAAAAAAATAATAAAACAATTAGATATAGGAGATATAATTGGAGTTTTAGGTGTTTTATTTAAAACAAACACTGAAGAACTATCTGTAAAATGCAAAAAACTATATGTATTAACTAAATCCGTTAAACCTTTCCCAAATAAATTCCAAGGATTATTAAATCAAGAAATATGTTATAGAAAAAGATATTTGGATTTAATTACAAATAAAAAATCAAGAAATACATTTAAAACTAGATCAATTATTATAAATAATATAAGAAAATTTATGATAAAAGAAAATTTTGTAGAAGTAGAAACTCCTATGATGCATAATATACCAGGAGGAGGTTTATCTAAACCATTTATTACTCATCACAGCTCTTTAAATATTGATTTATATTTAAGAATTGCTCCTGAGTTGTATTTAAAACAGTTGATTGTTGGAGGATTCGAAAAAATATTTGAAATTAATAGAAATTTTAGAAATGAAGGATTATCGTCTAATCATAATCCAGAATTTACTATGATGGAGTTTTATGTTGCATATATTGATTATGAAGATTTAATGAAAATAGTAGAAAATTTATTAAATTATATTGTTGATAAAATTTTTAATAAAAACAAAATAAATTATAATAATTTTATGATAAATTTTGAAAAACCTTTTAAAAAAATTAGCATGCAGGACTCTATTTGCGAATATTGTAAAAATGTAACACAATCAGATATTTCTGACATTAAAATTATCACTGATATAGCTAAATCTTTTAATATTACGGTCGAAAAAAATTGGGGAGTGGGAAAATTGCAAGAAAAAATTTTTTCAGAAAAAGTAGAAAAAAATTTAATTCAACCAACTTTTGTTATAGATTATCCAACAGAGATTTCACCACTGGCTCGTGCAAAAAAAAATAATAAACTTATAACGGATAGATTTGAATTATTTGTATGTGGTAATGAAATTGGAAATGGATTTTCAGAATTGAATGATCCAAAAGAACAAAAAAATAGATTTTTAGAACAGTTAAAAAATAAAACCTTAGAAGAACAAAACATTTTCTATGACAAAGATTATATAACATCTTTAGAGTATGGATTACCTCCTACAGCTGGATGTGGTATTGGAATTGACAGATTAGTTATGATATTAACTAATAATTACAGCATTAAAGACGTAATACTTTTCCCAACATTACGTAATGCTAATAAATAAAAAATTTAGTTAATCAAAAAATAATTTTTTACGCCTTCAAATATCATTTGTACAGATATCATTATTAAAATTAAACCCATTAGTCTTTCTATTTCATTAGATCTTTTTTCATTAAAAAAATTAGAAATTATAGTTGAAAATAAAAAAATTATTAAAGAAAAAGTCCATGCTATTATTAAAGATAATAATATTTCATAAGATTTATTGACATTTTTATCAGATAAAAATATCAAAGTTGAAAAAACCCCTGGCCCTGCTAGCAATGGAATTGCAATTGGAACTATAAATGGCGCTTTCTTTTCTTTTTTAATAACATTATTCTCATTTTCTTTAAAAATCATTTTAATAGACATCAAAAATAAAATGATTCCTCCAGAAATAGAAATTATTTCCATTTTTATATTAAATATAAATAATACTTTTTCTCCATAAAATAAAAATATAATCATTAAAATTAATGCAATTAACATTTCTCTTAATATTATAAGACGTTTTTTTTTAGCTTCAAAAGAAGACAACATGGATAAAATAACAGGCAAATTTCCTAGTGGGTCTATTATAAAAAATAATAAAATTATATTTGATAAATATTTGTCCATAAAAATTCTCCATTTTTTAAACTAATTTTATATAATACTTTAATCGTATTAAAATAAATAATATTAAATATAAAATTTAAAAAAAATTTATTTATATTAAAATTAGCTAGAGAAATTTATAATGAAATACGTAGGATTTGTAGGATGGAGAGGATTGGTAGGATCTGTTCTGATTAATAGAATGCAAGAAAAAAATAATTTTTGCAAAATTCATCCTATTTTCTTTTCTACTTCGCAATATGGTAAATATGTACCTATCATAAAAAATAAAATTAATTTTATTTATAATGCATTTGATTTAGACATTTTAATTGAATTAGATATTATTATTAGTTGCCAAGGAAATGATTATACTAAAATAATACATAAAAAATTAAGAGATTTAAATTGGAATGGATATTGGATCGATTCTGCTTCCTTTTTAAGGATGAAATCTGACTCTTGTATAGCATTAGATCCAATTAATCGCAAATTGATATTGAAAAAAATTTCTCAAGGTTGTAAAAATTTTATAGGTGGAAATTGTTCTGTTAATTTAATGTTAATTTCATTAGGAAGATTATTTTATGAAGATTTAATAGAATGGATATCTGTATCTACATATCAAGCTGCTACTGGTGCAGGATCAAAATACGTGCGCAAGTTATTATTTCAAATTAATAAAATTCATTTTCATATAAAAAATGAATTAAAAGATTTAAATTTTAATGTATTGCAGGTAGAAAAAAAAATATTTTCTTTTTCTCAAAAAAAAAAATATCTTGAATTTGATCCTTTTGTATTTGCGTATAATATAATCCCATGGATTGGTAGTAAAATAAAAAATTCTTCTCAAAGTTCAGAAGAAAAAAAATATCAACAAGAAGTAAATAAAATTCTTAATTTAGAAAAAATAATTCCAATTGACAGTACGTGTGTTAGAGTTGGATCATTAAGATCTCATAGTCAATTATTTACAATAAAGTTAAAAAAAAATATTTCTTTAAAAGAAATAAAAAGAATTTTATGTGAAAATAATATTTGGGTTAAAATCATTCCTAATGATCCATTTTTAACAATGAAAAATCTTACTCCTATGAAAGTATCTGGATCATTAAATATATTGATTGGACGGATAAGAAAATTAAATATAGGAAAAAAATATTTGTCTATATTTTCTATAGGAGATCAATTAATATGGGGGGCAGCAGAACCTTTACGTTTGATTTTACTTGAATTAATATAAATTTTATTATAATTATAATTTGTTATTTTAATTTTTAATATGGATTATGTAGTTTGTATCTACACACTTAGATAAATAAAATTTTTTTAAAATTGGATTGTAACATAATCCAATAATATCTTTTTCTTTTAAAGAAGTATTGTCTATTAAATCTAATAATTCGGAAGGAGTGATAAATTTGGAAAAATCATGAGTTTTTTTTGGTATTATTTTTAGTATGTATTCTGCTAAAATTATAGAATAAAAAAAAGATTTTGCTGTACGATTAATTGTTGAAAAAAAAATATCACCTTTATCTTTTATAAGATGAGAGCATGAATTGATAATATCTTTAGGATATTCAACATGTTCTAGAACCTCCATGCAAGTTATTATATCATAAAATTTTTTATATTTTTTTAAATGAGTTTTGGCGTCTTCGTGAATATAAGATACTTTTATTTTATTTTTTTTAGCATGATATTTAGCGTGATGTATCATTTTTTTACTAGTATCTATCCCTGTTACCATACCCCCTTCTTTTGATAGTCCTTCTGAAAGTATGCCAGCTCCACATCCTATATCTAATATTTTTTTTCCAAATATTCCTTGTGATCTTAAAGAGATATATTTAATCCTAACAGGGTTCATTTTATGTAAAAACTTAGACGATCCATCTAAATCCCACCATGAATTGGCCATTTTATCAAATTTATTTTTTTTATTCATATTTTATTCTATTGATAATTATAAATTATTTAAAATACAACAAAATAAACATTTTATGTAAAATATTTTTATAAATTTTATTAAATTTGTATGTAGTATATAAATAAATAAAAAAATGTTATAATTCAAATTATAATTTATTTTTTTATATTTTAATATTTAAAATTAAAAGAGATTTATATATGAATGTAATTAAAAATAAAATAATAAAGATAAATATTGAAGAAGAATTAAAACGTTCTTATTTAGATTACGCAATGTCTGTGATAATTGGAAGAGCTTTGCCAGATGTTAGAGATGGATTAAAACCTGTTCATCGTAGAATATTATTTGCTATGAAAAAAATGGGTAATGATTGGAATAAATCATATAAAAAATCAGCAAGAATCGTTGGAAATGTAATAGGAAAATATCATCCACACGGGGATTCAGCAGTATATGATGCGATAGTAAGAATGGCTCAAAATTTTTCACTAAGATACAAATTGATAGATGGCCAAGGAAACTTTGGATCAGTTGATGGAGATTCAGCTGCTGCAATGAGATATACAGAAGTCAGATTATCCAAAATTTCTCATGAAATTTTAAAAGATTTAGAAAAAGATACAGTAAATTATGTTTCTAATTATGATGATACAGAATATATTCCAGAAGTAATGCCAACTAAAATTCCAAATTTATTGTTAAACGGATCTTCTGGGATTGCTGTTGGAATGGCTACTAATATACCTCCGCATAATATTGGAGAGATAATCAATGCATGTTTGGCTTATTTAGACAATAAAAATATTTGTGTTAAAGATTTAATGAAACATTTGCCTGGTCCAGATTTTCCTACATCAGGAATTATTTATGGAATTAAAGGCATTGAAGATGCATATTCTACCGGTAGAGGAAAAATATATATACGCGCTAATTCTAAAATAATATCAGATAATAAAACAAAAAGAGAATCAATTATTATTAAAGAAATACCATACCAAGTAAATAAAGTTCGTTTAATAGAAAAAATAGCTGATTTAGTAAAAGAAAAAAAAATAGATGGAATTAGCTCATTGAGAGATGAATCAGATAGAGATGGTATGAGAATTGTAGTTGAAATAAAAAGAGATCATATAGGAGAAATAGTTTTAAATAATTTATATTCTATGACACAATTGCAAATATCTTTTGGAATAAATATGGTTGCTTTATGTTATGGACAACCTAAAACTTTATCTTTAAAAAAGATTTTATCATATTTTTTATATCATCGTAGAGTAATAATAACTCGTAAGACTAATTTCGAATTAAAAAAAATTTATTATAGATTAAACATGTTAGAATCTTTTTTTATTGCATTATTCAATATAGATATAGTTATTTCATTAATAAAAAATTCAAATTCAATAGAAGAAGCTCAATTAAAATTAGTTTCTAATGAATGGGATATAAATAATATTTATTCAGTATTAAATAATAAAAAATTAATACATTTTTTTAGTAAAAAACAAAAAATAAATTCTAATTCTAATAAAAAAAACAAATATTTTATGTCTAAAAAACAAGCTAAAGCAATTTTAGATTTAAGATTAAACAAATTGATGAAATTAGAAAATAAAAAATTGATATTAGAATATAAAGATTTGGTAAATAAATCATATAAATTAAATAAAATATTGAAATATCCAGATGAATTAACTAATTCAATAAAAAAAGAACTTTTGATATTAAAACAAGAATATAATGATAAAAGGCGCACAAAAATAATAAAAAAACCAGTAAATATTAATATAGAAGATTTAATAAATCAAAAAGACGTCATAGTTACTTTATCTCATCAAGGATATGTAAAATATCAACCGTTAAAAGATTACGAAGCTCAACATAGAGGAGGAAAAGGAAAGTCAGCTGCAAGTATAAAAGAAAAAGATTTTATTGAAAGATTTTTAGTTGCTAATACTCACGACAGCATATTGCTATTTTCTAGTAAAGGAAGAGTATACTGGATGAAGATTTTTCAATTACCTGAAAATAGCAGAGGGTCTATAGGAAAACCAATAATTAATCTTTTGCCATTAGAATCAAAGGAATATATTACAGCTATTCTTCCTTTTAGAAAATATGAAAAAAAACTTTATGTTTTTATGGCAACTGCTAGTGGAATTGTAAAGAAAACTGCATTACATGAATTTAGCAGACCTAGAAGTTCTGGAATTATAGCAGTTAATTTAAATTCAGGAGATAAATTAATTGGGGCTGATTTAACAGATGGAAGCCAAGAAGCGATGTTGTTTTCTGAATATGGAAAAGTAGTTAGATTCCCTGAAAATCAAGTAAGGAATATGGGCCGTGCTGCAAGCGGAGTAAAAGGAATCAGTTTAATTCCAGGAGATAGAGTAGTTTCTTTAATTATACCTAAAAATAACAGTCCAATATTAACCGTTACTCAGTATGGATATGGAAAGCGAACTGTGCAATCAGAATATCCAACAAAATCTAGAGCTATTCAAGGAGTAATTTCTATTAAAGTTAGCAAAAGAAACGGAAAAGTAGTAGGAGCCGTTCAAGTAAATGATTATGATCAAATAATGATTATAACAGATTCTGGAACTTTAGTAAGAATTAGAGTTTCCGAAGTTAGCATTGTTGGAAGAAATACTCATGGAGTAAGATTAATACGAATTTCTAATAATAACAATGTAGTTGGACTTCAAAGAGTAGTAGAAAAAATAGAAAATTTATAAAAATTTTAAAAATTATTTATTTTAAAATAATTAATTTTTTAAAAAAATTAATTTTATTTTTATAAAAAAAGAAATAATAAAACATATAATAGAAAAAAAAAGCAAAGGAATATTTCCAAATTTAACGTAAGGAGTAACGCCCATAGTTGAAAATACTTCTTCTAACAAAAAATCATTTACAAATTGTGGTAATTTAGATTTTAATTCTCCATTTGGACCTATTATGGCAGTTATTCCATTGTTGCTTGCCCTTAATAAATTTTTTCCTGTTTCTAAAGCTCTCATTCTTGCCATATTAAAATGTTGCCATGGACCAATTGAATCACCGAACCAAGAATCGTTTGATATAGTAAGTAAAAAATCTGTATTTATTTTTACATTTTTTCTTATTCTATCTCCAAATATTATTTCATAACAAATAGAAGGAACGATATTAAAATCAAATATTTTTAATTGATTTTGAAAAAAATCTCCTTTTTTTAAATCAATTAAAGATAATCCTAATTTATTAAAAATAGGATTTAAAATACTTTTAAGAGGCAATTTTTCTCCAAATGGAACTAAATTGTATTTATAATATTTGTTTTTTGAATTATCTAAGTAAGGAGAATTTCCTCCTAAAGTTATTATGCTATTATAATAATTTGATTTTTTTAAACTAATAATTCCTGTAATTAAATAAGACTTTTTCAATTTAAGTTCTTTATCTATTTTTAATAAAAAATTTCTGCATGAAATTTCATCACAAGGAATTGCAGATTCTGGCCAAATAATAATATTTGATGAATTAATAATTTTTTTGGTTATTTTCAAATATTGTTCCAAATTTTTTTGTATTTGATTGTTATCAATGTATGTGTGTTGAGAAATATTTCCTTGAATTAAAGCAATTTTTGTTGATTTTTCTTTAACAGAATACCATTTAAAAAAATTTAATGGATACGTTAAAGTTATAATAAATATTATAAATATGATCGGATAATATGATTTTTTATAAAATGATAAAACACACATTCCGCTAATAATTATTAGAATATAAGAAATTCCAGATACTCCTATAATAGGAGCTAATCCTTTTAATGGGCCATTTATTTGGCTATACCCAATTTCTAACCAAGGAAAACCTGTAAGAATTTTACTTCTTAATATTTCAGAAATCATCCATGCTGAAGGAGCTCCGACGCAAAAAAGAAAAAAATTAATTTTTGGGAAAAAAAATTTTGTTAATATTACAAATATTGTAGGATATAATGATAAATAAGACGATAATAATAAAATTATTATAATGCTAAAAAATAAATTTATTCCAAAAAATTTATTAATGCTAATATAAATCCAATATATTTCATTAAAAAAATTACCTATACCCCATAAAAATCCTAACTTGGCTGAATTTATTAAATTTTTGCAATTTGTTGTAATTATTAATAATCCAAATATAGATATTATGCTAGCTGGCCAAAAATTATAAGGAGAAAACGAAATTACATTTAAAGATCCGAAAAATAATGCAGTAAAAATTTTTATCATATACTTCTATATTAGAAAATTAATATTATTAATATAATATTTTATTTTTAATAAATTTTATTTATTAAAATTAAAAATATGGATTATGATATCCAAATAAATTTAAAAATTTTATTTCTAAAATTTCCATTTCTTCTATTTTATTTGAATTATTGGAATGATCATATCCTAATAAATGAAGAGTTCCATGTATTATTATATGAGCCCAATGAGATTCTACGGATTTATTTTGATTTTTTGCTTCTTTTTCAACTATTTCGCTACAAACTACTAAATCTCCTAAAAAAGAAATTTGATCATTATTTGGCATAATACATGGAAAAGCTAATATGTTGGTAGGATAATTCTTTTTTAAGAATTTTTTATTAAGGTTTTTAATTTCTTTTTTTTCCACTAATCTTAAATTAATTTCCGATACTTTTTTAAAATGCAAAAATATACTTTTTATCCAAAATTTAAATTTATCTATAGAAGGAGTTTGTTTATATAAACAGCATTCTATTTGTATATTCAGAAAGTTATCATTCATTTTTATAAAAAATATTATAATTTAATTTTTATATTATCTACTAATCTAATACTTCCTATTTTTGCGCTACACAATATTACTGCTTGTTTACTGTTTTCATCTATTGGCATAAGATTCTTTGCATTTCTTATAGAAAGAACTTCTACTTTGAATCCATAATTATTTAATTTAATTAGATAGTTTTTCAATATAGCATCATAGTCTTTTTTTAAATTATATAATTTATTTAATTTTATTTTTTTCGATAGTTCTAATAATATATTATAAATCTTAGGAGCTTTTTTTCTTTCTTCCAAGCTTAAATGTCTGTTTCTCGAGCTTAAAGCTAATCCATCAAAACACCTTATTATAGGAGCGCTTAATATTTTGATATTATAATTCATGTGTAATACTAATTGACGAATCATTATTAATTGCTGAAAATCTTTTTGACCAAAAATAGCTATATCTGGATTAATTAAATTAAATAATTTACTAATAATAGTTGCAACACCTATAAAATGATTTGACATAGTTTTTCCATCTAATATAGATGAGTATTGAACAACATTCACCAATGTATGATTTTTGTACCCAAATGGATACATACTTTTCAAAGTAGGACAAAATAATATATCAACTTTATATTCAATTAATTTTTTAATATCTTCATTTAAAGTTTTAGGATAATTACGAAAATCTTTTGAATTAGAAAATTGTGCAGGATTAATAAATATACTTATTATTAATATATTAGATTTTAGTTTACCAATTTTTATTAACTCCAAATGACCTCTATGTAAATTTCCCATAGTAGGAATAAGAGCTATCTTTGATTTATTTTTTTTTTTTAAATTCTTAATAACACAAGTTAATTCTGAAGATTTTTTTATAATAAGCATAATTAATTTTTAATTAAAACTATGATTTTCACTTGGAAATAATTCATTTTCAACTTCTTCTATATATAATTCTATAGCTTTTTCTATTCCAAATTTATTTTTAGTAAAATTTTTTGAAAAAGATGGAATTTTGCCTTCTATAGTAATACCAAGAACATCTTGCATTACTAGTATTTGGCCGTCTGTTTTTTTACCAGACCCTATTCCTATTGTTGGAATATTTAATTTTTTAGTAATGTTGTTAGATAATTTTTGTATAATACATTCTAAAACTAATAATTTTGCTCCTGATTCTTCTATAGAAATTGCTTCTTCCATTAGCCTAATTGCATCATTATTATTTCTTCCTTGTATTTTATATGATCCTTGCATGTTTATAGATTGAGGAGTTAATCCTATGTGTCCGCATACTGGTATAGATCTTGTATTAAGTTCATGAATAATATCTGAAACCCACAATCCTCCTTCTAATTTGACTATATTAGCTCCTGACTGAATTAATTTTTTGGAATTATTTAATGCATCATTTATATTATTATAGCTCATAAAAGGAAGATCAGAAATTATTAAACATGAAGGAGCTCCTCTTCTAACACATTTTGTATGATACATCATTTCATCTATTTTTACAGGAACTGTTGATGAATGACCTTGAATCGTCATTCCTAATGAATCCCCTACTAAAATTGTTCTAATTCCTTTTTTAAAAAATAAATTTGCAAATGTTGCATCATAAGCAGTTATAGAAGCAAATTTTTTATTTTGTTCTTTTAATTTGTATAAATCATATATATTTGTTTTTTTCATAAAAATACAAATTTTATTTATTATTTAATAAATATATTATACTATTTTAAAATAAATTTATATACATTAAATATTAATTTATTTTAAAATTTTTATTTTATTTATATTTAATTATATATATAAATTTATTTTTATTTAAATTTAATAAATAAAGTTAGCTGTAAGCCGGGTTCTGTCTTGGACAATCATTTATCTAGATAAACATTCACATATTTATTCTTGCAGCCTACCAAAGCTTAAAGACGAGCAATCAAGCTTTTATTTGGCCTTGCCCTAGATGGAGTTTACACTGCCAATTATGTTACCATAAATTGCGGTACGCTCTTATCGCACCTTTTCACCCTTACCAACAAAAGTGGCGGTTTTTTTTCTGTTGCACTAGTCGTAGGATCACTCCTCCCAGGAATTACCTGGCATCTTGCTCTTTAGGGCCCGGACTTTCCTCTGTATTAAACAGCGATTGTCTAGCTAACTTTATTTTTATACTTAAACATAAATTATTTAATAATAAATAAAAAATTAAATATTTAATTTATAAAATAATTATATAAAAAATTTTTTTTTATTTTAAATGTTTTTGATATTATAAGTAGTGCTTTTTTTTTGGAAGTGATTTTTATTAAAATATAAAATAAGTTTATTGCTTCTATTGGTATAGAAATAAATTTTTTTTCATTTCCCTGTATTATTAATACCCATTCGCCTTTTAAAACAATATCTTTATTTTTTATAAATAACAAAATTTTTTCTAAAGTATTTCTATAAAAATATTCCCAAATTTTTGTTAGTTCTTTTGCAATTACTATTTTTCTTTTTTTTCCAAAAATTAATGATATAGCTTTTAAGCTAGACAATAATCTATTAGAAGATTCATACAATATTATAGTTCTACTTTCATTTGATAATGATATCAAAAAATTATTTCTTTTTGATTTTTTTTTAGGCAAAAATCCTTCGTAACAAAATTTATCAGAAGAAATTCCAGACGCTGATAAAGCTGTAATAAAAGCGCATGGTCCTGGCAAAGGAATTATTTTTATATTTTGTTCTATGCATTTACTTACTAATAAATATCCAGGATCATTTATAGTTGGAGTTCCTGCATTAGAAACTAAAGCAATTGAATATCCTTGTATTAATTTTTTTATTAATATTTCTGATTTATTTTTTTCATTAATTTTATTAAATGATGTTAACTTATTTTTTATAAAATAAAAATTTAACAAATTATTTGTATGAAAAATATTTTCAGCAGCTATTGTATTAACTTTTTTTAAAACTGAAATTGCTCTATATGTTATATCATTTAAATTTCCAATTGGAGTAGGAACTATATATAAAGCAGGAAATATTTCTTTATTATTTTTATTCATTAAGTTTTTTTAAAAATTTATATTTTTTTTAATTCAAATAAAATTTATTATAAGTTTTTAAAAAAACCAAAAAATACACATTTATATTATATAATATTATAACTTAAATACGTAATCATTTTTATTAAAATGAATAAAATAATTTTTTCAATTATTACAAGTTTTATAGTTTTTATAAGTGGTTGTGTTAGCAGCACATTAATTTTATCATCACTTGCAATAAAAACATCTGCAGATCCTAGAAGCATAGGAACACAAATTGATAATTTTACTTTAAAAGTAAAAATATATAAATCCATACTTCAAAATGATCTTATAAAAACAAAAGAGTCTAGAATTTCAGTAATACCTTATGAAAATAAGATTCTTATTATTGGCCAAGTTCCAAATAATTATTTATTTAACCATGTGCAAAAAATAGTTCAATCTTTTGATTATGATAAAGAAATTTACAATGAAATTAGAATAAAAAACAAAATATCTTTTATGCAAAACATAAAAGATTCTTGGATTTCTTCTCAATCTTATTTTTATTTGATTAAATCAAAAAATATAAAAACAAAAAATTTAAAAATATTAACAGAAAATGGAGAAGTATTTTTATTAGGAAATGCATCTCAAAAAGAAATAAAAAATATTATAAAAATAATAAGTAATATTAAAGGAGTAAATTGTATTATAAATATACTTTAATGAATATGAAATATAATATTTTATTAATATTCAATTAATAAATAAATTAATTTTTAATATATAAAAAATTTTTATCATCATTTAAAGACAAAGAAATTAATTTTATTAAAAACTTTAATTCGTAAGAAGATATTATATATGGTGGAATTAAATAAATTAATTTCCTAAAAGGTCTAATCCATGCTCCATGTCTTACAAACCAATTTTGTATATTTTCTAAATTTACAAAAAATTTTGTTTCCACTACCCCAATAGCTCCAAGAATTCTTACATCCTTAACATACGAATGTTCTATTAGAGGATATAAATATTTACACATTTCTTGATAAATAAATTTAACTTGTTGTATCCATTTTCCTTCTTCAATTAAAGATAAATTTGCACAAGAAGCTGCACAAGACAAAGGATTTGCCATGAAAGTAGGTCCATGCATAAATTCTGGAGTTTTTTTATTACAAATAGTTTCAGATACTTTTCTTTTTGTTATAGTAGCTGCTAATGTAATTGCTCCTCCTGTTAAAGCTTTTCCTATGCATAAAATATCTGGAGTAATTTTAGAATAATTACATGCAAATAGTTTTCCCGTTCTTCCAAATCCTGTAGCTATTTCATCTACTATTAGTAATATTTTATAAAATTTACATAATTTTTTAATAGAAATTAAATATTGTTTATGATAAAAATTCATACCTCCAACGCCTTGTACAATTGGTTCAATAATTACTGCTGCTAATTTTTTGTGATGTTTTTCTATTAATTTAACTAAATTTAAATCATCTCCTGATTCCCATTTTTCATTAAACTTACGATCAAAAGTATTAGTGAATTCTTGATTAGGTAAATATCCTTGATATATATTATGCATAGAGTTTTTTGGATCACAAACTGATAATGCTCCAAAAGTATCTCCATGATAACCTCCTCTTAAAGACAAAAATTTAACTTTTTTTCTTTCATTTTTAGAAAACCAATAATGTAAAGCCATTTTTAATGCGACTTCTATCGAAACTGATCCAGAATCTGATAAAAAAACGCACTCTAATCCTTTAGGAGTTAATTTAATTATTTTTTTGCATAATTTGATAGCTGGAGAATGAGTTATACCGCCAAACATAACATGAGAAACTTTTTTTATTTGATTAATAATTGCTTGATTGATCTTTGGATGATTGTATCCATGAATTACCGTCCACCAAGATGACATTCCATCGATTAATTTTTTTCCATTTATAAGCTTTAATTTACATTTTTTTGCAGAAACAACATGATATGTTTTTAAAGGTTTTGTAATCGATGAATATGGATGCCATATATAATAACGATCAAAATTAACTTCATTAATGTTCATATAATATTCCTAATTAAATTTAAAATAAATATATTTGACAATATAATATTATTATATAAACTTAATAATATCATATTTAAAATAATTCTAATAAATTTTATGAAAAACAAATCAATTTGGAATTTAAAAAATACGAAAAAATTATTTTATAAACCTTTCTTTGACCTCATGTTTAAAGCTCAAAAAATACATAGAAAAAATTTTTCTTCAAATAAAATTCAAATAAGCACATTATTGTCTATAAAAACTGGATTATGCCCAGAAGATTGTAAATATTGCTCTCAAAGCTCAAGATATAAAACTGGACTAGTAAGTGAAAAATTAATTAAAATAGAAAAAGTAATAAATGCTGCAAAAAAAGCTAAAAAATCAGGAGTAACTAGATTTTGCATGGGAGCTGCATGGAAAAATCCAAAAGATAAAGATATTCCACTATTAGAAGAAATGATTAAATCTGTTAAAAAACTTGGATTGGAAACTTGTATGACCCTTGGAATGTTAAATGATTATCAAGCAAATCGCTTGCATAATGCAGGATTAGATTATTATAACCATAATTTAGATACATCTAAAGAATTTTATAAGAAAATTATAACTACTAGAAAATATGAAGATAGAATATCTACAATACAAAATGTTAGAAATGCAGGAATAAAAGTTTGCTCTGGAGGTATTTTAGGATTAGGAGAAAGTGATAAAGATAGAATAAAATTATTAATACAGTTAGCAAATTTACCTAAACCGCCAGAAAGCGTTCCTATTAATATGTTAGTAAGAATAAAAGGAACACCAATGGAAAAAAACAAAGATGTTGATGCATTTGATTTTATTAGAATAATAGCATTAGCTAGAATAATGATGCCTAAATCTAGGATAAGATTATCAGCTGGAAGAGAAAATATGAACGAACAAACTCAAGCATTATGTTTTATGGCAGGAGTAAATTCAATATTTTATGGATGTAAATTATTAACAACTACTAATTCTTCTTCTAAAAGAGATGCGTTATTGTTTAAAAAATTAAATATGAAAATGGAAAAAATTAAAAACAAAGAAAAATATTTTAATAAAAAACAAAATTCTGATTTGTATGAAAATAAAAATTATTACAATGCAGTATGTTAAATATGAAAAATATACTACAAAATAAAGTACAAAAAGATCTTTTAAACATTAAATCAAAAAATATATATAGAAAAAGAACACCTGTAAAAGATGGAAATAGCCGTTATATTTTTATAAATAATAAAAAATATTTAAATTTTTCTAGCAATAATTATCTTGGTCTGTCTTGTGACACTGATATAAAAAAATCTTGGTGTAATTTTATTAATATTGAAGGAATGGGATCAGGAGGATCTGGTCATGTTATTGGATATAGTGAATTGCATAAAAAACTTGAAGTATGGCTTGCAAAATGGATGGGTTTTCCTAGAGCTTTGTTATTTTCTTCTGGATTTTTAGCAAACCAAGCAATTGTAAATGTATTAGGAAAATTATGTAATAATATTATAGTAGATAAATTTATTCATGCCTCAATCATAGAATCTGCAATTAACTCTAAAATGAAACTGCAAAGATTCAAACATAATGATATGACATCTTTGGAAAAATGTTTAATGAAAAAAAAACATAACGAGAGTTGTTTGATTTTTACAGAGGGAATATTTAGCATGGATGGAGATCAATGTAATTTGCAAAAAATATTAAATATTTCTAATAAATTTAATGGTTATTTAGTTTTAGATGATGCTCATGGATTTGGCATTTTAGGAAGCGAAGGAAGAGGAACAATAAAAATAGAAAACGTTTATCCTGACTTATTAGTAATTACTTTTAGTAAATCTGTAGGCATTAATGGAGCAGCTATTTTATGTCAGAAAGAAATAGCAGAATATTTTTTGCAATATTCTCGAAATTTAATATATAGTACATCTATGCCACCATCTCAAGCAGGAGCTATATTAACTGCAATAAAAAAAATAAAAAAATCTAATTTTTTAAGAAAACGTTTATTTAATAATATAAAAAAATTTAAAAAAAAAGCTAAAGAATTAAAATTTTATAAAAAATCTAACACAGCAATTCAACCTATAATTACTAATGACAATAGATTAACAATAAAATTTTTTAAAAAATTAGTTAATTTTGGAATTTGGGCTTGTCCAATTTTACCTCCGAGTGTTCCTGTAAAAAAATCTAGAATTAGAATTATTATTACTGCTATGCATAATGAAAATGATATAGATATTTTATTACAATCTTTGTTTAAGATAGAAAAAATAAATGAACATGGAAGGCTATAAGAAAAAGATAGCATATAAATTTAATAAAGCATCTAAAAATTATGATCAATATTCTAAATTTCAAAGAGAATGTGGGAATAACTTATGCAAGTTAACTGGATGCATAATACAAAGTAAGCTTTTAGACGCAGGATGCGGTACAGGTTTGTTTAGCCGTTATTGGAAATCTTTTAATAATCAAGTAATTGCATTGGATATTTCTTACGGGATGCTAGAACAAGCAAAAAGAAGAAATTCTGCTAATATTTATATATTAGGTGATATTGAAAATTCTCCTTTAATAGATAAAACAGTAGATATTATATTTAGCAATTTAGCAATACAATGGTGTAATGATTTCTCTAGGGCATTATCCGAATTATATAGAATTTTACGTCCAGGAGGTTTTTTGGTTTTATCAACTTTAATTAAAGGTTCTTTGATTGAATTAAAACAATCATCTAAAAATATTGATAATTGTTCTAATGTTAATTGTTTTCTTCCTATATCTTCTATTTATAACGCATTATCTCCATACAGATATAAATTAATAAATAAAATAAAATCATTTTATTATTCTAGTGTTTTAGATTTGTTGAAAGATATTAAGGGTGTAGGATCTAGTTATTTATATGATCGTAATAATTTAGGCTTAAGAAGCAAAAAATATTTAAATGATTTAGAAAAATTTTGGCCTTATCATAATAAAAAAGGATTTAAATTAAGCTATAATGTTGTTTACGGTATAATATATCGTGATTAATCGTTATTTCATTACTGGAACTGATACAAATATAGGTAAAACAATATCTGTATGCGCATTGTTGCAATATTTAAATAAACTTGGAAATAAATCTGTAGGATGTAAACTGATTTCTTCAGGATGCAAAAAAATAAAAAATAAAATATTTAATGAAGATGTTGTTAATATTATGAAATATAATAACATTAAATTTAAATATAAAGATATAAACCCATTTGCTTTTTTGGAAAAAACAGCTCCACATATTGCTAGTAAAAGAAAAAATATTTTCATAAATCACATATTGCTTTCTAACAAATTGAATAAATTTTTAAATTATGATATCGATTATCTAATAATAGAAGGATTTGGAGGATGGAAGGTCCCTATAAATTCAAATTCAATGTATAGTGAATGGGTATCTAATGAAAAATTACCAATAATATTAGTTGTTGGAATTAAGTTAGGATGCATCAATCATGCTCTTCTAACCATAGAATCTATAAAAAATTCAAATGCAATAATTCTTGGATGGATCGCAAATCATTTAGAAAAAGATTTAATTAATAAAAATGATTATTTTAAATATTTAAAAAAAGTTATAAAATATCCGTTAATTGGTAAAATACCTTTCATAAAAAATAAAAAAAACTTTTCTAATTTACATAAATATATTTTTTTAAAAAAAGTTATTTAGTTTAAACTATTTGTATAAAAATTTTTTTGACAATATACTAATAATAAGTAAAAATAAAATATTCATAATTTGTCCAAAATATTCTGGATAATCATATATCATAATTAATGAATTAAAAATATTGTTTATAAAATAAAATATAAATCCTAAAGATATTACAAAAACAACTTTTATTTTTATATCATATGAATACAAAATTCCAAACAAAAGTTGTAATATAATTATTGTTATAATTAATATTGAAATTGGAGAAAATATTTTATTCCAAAATACTAAATATTGTTTTTTATAATATAAATTATTTTTTTTTAAGAATTTTATATAAAAATATAATTCTGATATAGATAACTCTTCCGTTGGAAATAAAATAAGATTTATTTCTTTTGGAGTTATTATATTTGTATAAATTTGTTTATCAAAACTATTAATTTCTATTTTTTTATTATTATTAAATTTTATTGTTTTTACGTCAAACATTATCCATTCTTTGTTTTTAAAAATTGCATATTTTGAACTTTTTATATATTTAATTTCATTAAATTTGTTAAATTCATAAATATATATTCCTTGTATAAAATCAAAATCAACAATTTTTTTAATTAAAATAAAATTATTATTTATTTTAATCCATAAATTTTTTTTATTTTCTGAAATAAAATTAAAAAAATACTTGCTTTTTATTTTTTTTTCTATTGGAATAATCCATTCTAAAATTATTGAATAAATAAATAAAAAAATAATTATAGTTTTTATTATTAATATACATATTTTTATTCTGCTAATTCCAGAAGATTCTATTATAATAAGTTCTCTATTTTTTTCTAATATACCAATGCTCCATAAAATTCCAATTAAAATTGATATATTAAAAAATTCTTCAATATCTTTTGGTACAGACAATAAAATTGTAGAGATTAAATAAAAAATAGATATATATGAATTATCTATAGACTGGATTTTTTCTGAAAATTTTATTATTCCAGATATAGTCAATAATATAAATAATGCAACTATAGTTGTTTTGAATATTAAAGATCTAATATATCTGTCTAATATAAAAAGCATAAAATTAATTAACTAAAAATCTTTTTTATATTATTATAATATAATGCTATTGAAAAAAAAATATAAATAAAATTTATAATCCACATAAAAAATATAGAATGCAACTTAAATAAGGAATGATTAGAATATATAAATGTTTGAGAAATAAAAAAAATTAAGTAAAAAAATATACCTAAAAATAAGTTAAAAAATTGACCAGATCCTAATTTTTTTATATTTAAAGCGAAAGAAATAATCGACATAATTAAAACAGAAAAAACTATAGTAATACGCCAATTATATTCTAATTTATATTCTTCTATGCATGAATTAAATAAATTTTTAAAATAAACATATTCTGAGCTGGGTTCTTTTAAGCGAGAAAATGTATTAAATAATTCTATTTGATATCTTTCAAAAGATGCTATAAAAAAATAATTTGATTTAAAATCAATTTCATAATATTCTCCATAATTTAAATTAATTACGTTTTTATTTTTTAATAAATCTTTATATAAAGATCCATGCTTAGAAACGAATACAACTGGAATATATTCTTTATTTTTTAATATAAATTTTACAATAAATATATTTTTTAAATTTTTATCTTTTATATTATCTACAAATAATATTATGTTTTTGTCCTTTATAAATTTAAATTGTTTTTCATTTAACTTTAATTTATCAATGTTAGATAAATTATAGCTAATTATTTTATGTTTATAATTCAGAGCTAACGGAGAAATCCACATTACGTTCACAAAAGAAAAAGACATTACTAATAAATTTAAAAATAAAATAACCTTAATAAAACATTCATTCCCTATACCACAAGTTTTAATAGATATAATTTCGTTACTATTATGTAATTTTTGCATTACTAATGCAATACTTATAAATAAACTCAAAGGAAGAATTAATTTAATTATTTCTGGAATATATAAAATTAATAAAAAAAATATAATTTTTTTAGGAATTAACTCTTCTGACATAGAAGATAATATTCTTACTAATTTTTGACAAAAAAAAATTAAAAACAAAATACATAAAATATGAAATTGAGATTTTAGTATTTTTTTAATTAAATATTTTAATATGATCACAAAAACAATATTTATAATTTAAAATTAATTTTTTAATAAAAGCATGATATTATATCATATGTTATAATCAAAAAATTTTTTAAAAAATTAAAAATAAAATATTAATATTAAATAAATTAAATATTAAAATAAATAACTTAATAATTTTATTAAATAGGATTAATATGAAATTTAGTATAGCTGATAAAAGCATAAAACAAACTAAAGATATTTTACTAATATTAGGAATATTTTATAAAGATTGCTATCAAAAAACATTAAAATACATAAGTGATGAAAATAAAAAAAATATAATTCAAGTAGTAAAAAATATAAAAATCAAAGACAATATAGGATCAACTTACTTTATAAGTAATACAAACAAAGTAGGTTCTAATCCAATTTTACTAATTATGTTGGGATCAAAAGTAAATATAAATTCAAGAATCTACAAAAAATTAATAATTAATACAATTAGTTCAATTAAAAATATTAAATACAAAAAATCTATATTTTTTTTACTAAATTTGAATTTTAATAATTCCAATTTGTATTGGAAAATAAGAAGATCTATTGAATATATATATGAATCATTATATGAATTTAATAATTTTAAAAGCAAAACAAAATCATATAAAATTTATATGAAAGAAATTATGTTTTATATTCATGATGAAAATGAAATAAAACAAGCAAATATTGCCATAAGTCACAGTGTATCTATTTCTAAAGGAATAATAATCACAAAAAATTTAGGTAATATGCCTTCCAATTTTTGTGATCCGCATTATCTTTCTCATCAATCTTATATATTAAAAGATAAATATTCTGAAAAAATTTCAGTAGAAATAATGGATCATAAAAAAATAAAAAATATTGGAATGAATGCATATCTACATGTTAGTAAAGGATCTTCAAAAAATCCTTATTTATCAATTATCAAGTATAATGAAAATAAATTTAATGGAAAATCCCCAATTATATTGATTGGAAAAGGATTGACATTTGATTCCGGAGGAATATCCATAAAACCTTCAAATAATATGGACGAAATGAAATTTGATATGTGCGGAGCAGCTGCTGTTTTAGGAGTTATGCACGCAATATCTGAATTAAATTTAAATTTATATGTTATAGGAATCTTAGCATGTTGCGAAAATATGGTAGATTCTTCATCATATAAACCAGGTGATATTATCAAAACATTGTCAGGTAAAACAGTAGAAGTAATTAATACTGATGCAGAAGGTAGATTGGTTTTATGTGATGTTATTACTTATGTAAAACGTTTTAATCCTAGAATAGTAATTGATATAGCTACTTTAACAGGAGCATGCGTAATAGCATTAGGGCATCATTATACTGGATTAATATCAAATTGTGATGAATTAAGCGAAAACATTTTAAATGCTTCTAATATTACTGAAGATCTTGCTTGGAGATTGCCTTTAAATAAAAAATTTTCTAAACAACTAAAATCTAGATTTGCTGATATATCAAACATTAGCGATAGATCTGGAAGCGCTATAACAGCAGGGTGTTTCTTGTATGAATTTGCAAAAGAATATAAATGGGCTCACTTAGATATAGCAGGAACTGCGTGGAAATCTGGTGTTTATAAACAGGCTACAGGAAGGCCGGTATCTTTATTAACACAGTTATTGATAAATTATGGTGATAAAAAAATATAGTATAAAATATTTATTAGTTGTTAAATTATTTTACATAACATAACATTTTAATATTCAACTGAGAATTTATTTTTTAATAAATTATGAAAAATCCTTATGATTCAAAAAAAATTGAAAGTTATTTTTTTATGTTTTGGAAAAAAAATAATCTTTTTAAAAAAAAACTAAATTCAAATAAAGATAATTTTTGTATAATTTTACCTCCTCCAAATATAACAGGTGATTTACATGTAGGTCATGCTTTTCAACAAAGCATTATTGATATTTTTATAAGATATAATTATATGAAAGGAAATAATGTATTATTACAGTCAGGTATTGATCATGCAGGAATTTCAACACAAAGTATTTTAGAAAAAAAAATATATTTTTATGAAAATAAAAATAGATTTGATTATGGAAGAAAAAATTTTATTAAAGAAATATGGAAATGGAAAGAAGAGTCAGAAAAAAAAATATGTTATCAAATTAATAAATTAGGATGCTTTACTGATTTAAATAAAATAAGATTTACCATGGATAAAGATTCGTGTAAAGCTGTTAATAATGTTTTTTTAAAACTTTACAAAGATAAATTAATATATAAAAAGAAAAAATTAATGCATTGGGATGTAAAATTAAGAACAGTAATATCAGATTTAGAAATAGAGAATAGAGAGATAAATGGAAAACTATGGTATATAAAATATTTTTTTTCTGAAAATTCAAATAAAAATTCAAAATTAAATTTTTTAGAAATAGCCACCACCAGACCAGAAACTATTTTCGGAGATGTAGCTGTAGCAGTTAATCCATTAGATGCAAGATATAATAATTTAATTGGAAAATATATAAAAGTTCCTTTAACTAATAGATCAATTCCAATAATACAAGATGATTATGTAAAAATGGATTACGGTAGTGGATGTGTAAAAATTACTCCAGGTCATGATTTCAATGATTTCAGTATATGTAAAAATCACAAGCTAAATATAATTAATATTTTAACCATCTCTGGTAAAATTTGTAAAAAACCAAAAGTATATGATTTTAACGGAAATTCAGTATCTGATACAAATATTAAAATTCCAAAAGAACTTCAAGGATTAAGCATATCTGAAGCAAGAAATAATATTGTTTATAAATTAAATAGAAAAGAATATATAACAAAATTTGAATATAAAAAAGTTGTTTTGCCATTTGGAGATCGTAGCGGAGATATTTTAGAGCCTATGTTAACAAACCAATGGTATATAAAAACAAAAAAATTATCTGAAGTTGCTATAGAAGCAGTAAAAGAAAAAAAAATAAAATTTATATCTAAACAATATGAAAATATGTATTTTGGATGGATGGAAAATATAAAAGATTGGTGTATATCTCGTCAATTATGGTGGGGGCATAGAATACCAATTTGGTATGATGTTAATAAAAATCAATATCCAGGAATTAGTGAATCAGATGTTCGTGATAATTTTAAAATAAATAAAGAAGAGATTTTAACTCAAGAAGAAGATGTGTTAGATACATGGTTTTCTTCTGCTATATGGAGTTTTGCATCTCTCGGTTGGCCACAAAAATCTATAAAATTTGATACATTTCATCCTACTAACTTGATCATTAGTGGATTTGATATTATATATTTTTGGATCTCTAGAATGATAATGCTGACAATGTATATTATTAAAGATTCATTTGGAAATCCTCAAATTCCATTTAAAAATATTTTTATTACTGGATTGATTAGAGATAAAAATGGAATAAAAATGTCAAAGTCCAAAGGAAATGTTATAGATCCAATTGATATAATTGATGGAATTTCTTTGGAAGATTTAATAAAAAAACGCACTAAAGAAATATCAAATATAAAATTAATAAAAAAAATAGAAAAAATAACAAAAAAAGAATTTCCAAACGGGATTCAAAATCACGGAGCAGATGCTGTTCGTTTAAGTATGGCATCTATTTCATGCAGTAATAGAAAAATTAATATAGATATAAAAAAAATAATAGGATACAAAAATTTTTGTAATAAATTATGGAATGTAAGTAAATTTATAATAATAAATTTAAAAAATAAAAAAGTAAGCTTTGAGGAAAAAGAAATTAACTTACATAAAATAGATAATTGGATATTACATAAATATAATAAAGTTTTTAAGTATTATAAATATAATATTGATAATTTCAGATTAGATTTAGTAGTAAATATTTTATATGAATTTATATGGCATCAATTTTGTGATTGGTATATAGAAAATAGCAAAATAATTTTTAAAAATAATATAATTTCTAGATTAAATAACACTTGCTACACATTATTTTTTATACTAGAGAATTCTTTGAAAATGTTACATCCTTTTATTCCTTTTATTACCGAAGAAATATGGAAAAATCTATCTAAAATGGTTAGAAATGAAAGAAAAAATACAACTATTTTGGAGTTTTTTCCTAAAAAATACCTCTTTTTAAAAAAAGATAATTCTTTTAATGAAATCGAATGTATTAAAAATATTATTACATGTATTCGCAAATTAAAATTTGAAAAAAAAACAAAGTTTAATAAATTGGTTGATGTTTGTTTTATAAATAATTCTTATGAAGAAAAAATTATTATTTTAAATAATATTGAAATCATAAAGAATATTGCATTTGTAAAAAATGTTGATTTTTCTAGATCAATACCAAAAAATGTTCTAAAAAAAGATATAAAAATAATAAACAATATTAAAATATATATTTATAATTAACTTATTATAAATTTTATAAAAATTAATTTTTATAAATTAAAAAATTATTTTTATATTAAAATTATAAGTTTATTTATTATCTGTGTTTTTAATAAAAAATGACTAATTTTATTTATAATAAACATATTATTTCTATAAATGATTTAAGTAAAAAAGAAATGAATTCAATAATAGATTTTTCTTTTTCATTTAAGTTAAAATCTTTTAATACTTTTCTAAAAAATAAAATAATTGCAATTTGTTTTTTAGAAGCATCCACTAGGACTAGATTGTCTTTTGAATCTGCAATATATAGATCTGGAGGAACATGCATAGGATTTTCTGATTCATCTAATACTTCTTTAGAAAAGAAAGGCGAAAGCTTTATAGATACTATTTCTATAATAAGTAAATATGTAGATGCTATTATTGTTAGACACCCTAAAGAAGGAGCGGCTCGTCTTGCATCTGAATATTCAAATAATATTCCGGTAATAAATGCAGGAGATGGTGCAAATCAACATCCAACTCAAACCATTTTAGATCTTTTTAGTATTAAAGAAACGCAAGGAAAATTAGATAATCTTAACATAGCTATAATAGGAGATCTAAAATATAGTAGAACTGTACATTCTTTATCACAAGCTATTTCAAAATTTAAAAAAAATAAAATATATTTTATTGCCCATTCTGCATTAATGCTTCCAAGTTATATAATAAATATATTAGAAGAAAAAAAAGTAGAGTATTCTTTTCACGATAGTATAGAAGAAGTTATTAAAAAAATAGATATATTATATATTACAAGAATACAAAAAGAAAGATTAGATTCTTCTGAATATGCAAATATAAATGCAAAATTTATTTTAAAAAAATCAGATTTATTTTATGCTAAAAAAAATCTTAAAATATTACATCCTTTGCCAAGGTCTAATGAACTTTCTTTCGAAGTAGATAAAACTAGTTATGCTTACTATTTTCAACAAGCGGAAAATGGATTGTTTGTTCGACAAGCAATTTTATCTTCTATCTTGAATAAAAAATTATAAAATTTTATAAAAAATAATTTTTATATTAAAAATATATTTACTAATATAAAATATACATTATACTTATTTTTAATATTTTTTTAATAAAATTTTAAATTTATTATTAAATAATGCTGTTTTAAAAAGTAATTTATATAACAAATAAATTATAATTTACTGATTAAAATATATATTTTTACTCACATAAAATAATTTAATAATTTTATGATAAACAAAGAAGATTTAACATATTTAAATAGAGCTTTTAATCTTGCTGAATTAGGTAAATTCACAACTCATCCAAATCCAAATGTAGGATGCGTAATCGTATTAAATAAATCTATAGTTGGGGAAGGTTATCATAAAATACCAGGATCAGATCACGCTGAAATATGTGCATTAAAATTAGCTGGAAAATACGCAAAAGGCTCTACTGTATATGTTACATTAGAACCTTGCAGCCATCACGGAAAGACTCCATCCTGCGCTCAGGCATTAATTAACGCAAAAGTAAAAGAAGTAATAGCTTCTGCGGTTGATCCAAATCCTTTAGTATCTGGAAAAGGCTTTAGTATGCTAAAAAATGCTGGAATTAAAGTTAAATATAACATAATGTCAGAAAAATCAATAAAATTGAACCTTGGATTCTTTAAAAGAATGAAATATGGTATTCCATGGATAACATTAAAATTAGGATCATCTATTGATGGAAGAACTGCTACAAAAAAAGGAATTAGTAAATGGATAACGTCTGTAGAATCAAGAAAAGATGTTCAAGTATTAAGAGCTAAAAGCGGAGCTATCTTATCTAGCGCTAAAACAGTTATAGAAGATAACTCGAAACTAACAGTAAGATGGAATGATTTACCTAATAATGTAAAATTAAAATATTCATTAAAAGAAGAAAGACAACCTATTAGAATAATAATTGACAATTCTAATAAAATATTAAATAGCCATGATATTATAAAACATAAAGGAATAATTTTTCTTGTTAGATCATTAAATGACAACTTAACATGGCCTAGACATGTAAAACAGATAATTTGCAGTACATGTAAAAAATTTTCAAAAACAAAAACAATTAGAACAGATTTATTTAAACTTATGATTTTGTTGGGAAAAAATGAAATTAATAGCGTTTTAATAGAGTCTGGAGCTAATTTATCAGGATCTTTTTTGTTATCAGGGCTATTAGATGAAATAATATTATATCAATCTCCTAAAATTTTAGGAGAAAAAGGTCTTCCTTTATTTTTTTTACATAAATCATTTAAATTAAATTTATCTCCTAAATTTGTTATATCTGATGTTTGTAGAATAGGAGAAGATGTGCGTTTTAAATTACATCCTTATATAAGAAAATTTAAAATTAATTAAATTTATTCTAGAGAGAATTAATAATAATGAATACATATGAAGGAAAACTTCAATCAAAAAATTCAAAAATCGCTATTATTATATCAAGATTTAATTCTTTTATTAATAAAAATTTATTAGATGGTGCTATTGATTCTTTAAAAAGAATTGGAAGATTGAAGAGTGAAAACATTTCTATATTTTGGGTTCCTGGTGTATGCGAAATACCTATTATTGTTAATTTTTTATCTAAACAAAATAAATATAATGGATTAATTACATTAGGAACTGTAATACAAGGAAAAACTTTTCATCATGAATTAATTTCTAAAGATTTTAACAATATAATTTTTAATATTAGTATAAAAAAAAATATACCAATATCTGTCGGAGTTTTATATACAAGAAACATAAATCAAGCTATAGAAAGATCTGGTACGAAATTAGGAAATAAAGGATCAGATGCAGCTTTATCTGTATTGGAAATGATAAATTTATTAAAAATTATATGATACGAGATATAAGATGAACATTATATTTAGAAGTTATGCTAGACAATGTGCTTTACAAGCTTTGTATTCATGGCAAATTTCACGCAATGACGCAATAGAAATACAAAAATATGTTTTATTGAATAAAAAAAAAAAATAGATATAAAATATTTTAAAAAAATATATTATGGAGTAATTAATAATAAAAATCACTTAGATAAATTAATGTCTCCTTATATATTTCGTAAAATAAACCAAATTTGTTGCGTAGAACTATCAGTATTAAGAATAGCATTATTTGAATTAAACAATAAACCCATTATTCCATATAAAGTAGCAATAAACGAAGCAATTGAATTAGCCAAAATTTTTGGGGCAGAAAGCAGTCATAAATTTATAAACGGAGTTTTAGATGCAGTTGTAGATAATTTAAATTTAAAAATAAAATATTAATTCAATAAATAAAATGATTAATAAATTAAAAAAAATAAAATATAATGAATGGAACATAATTAAAAATTTTTTTAAAAAATCTAAAAATATAAATAAAAATGTTGCTGTAGGAATTGGAGACGATTGTGCTGTTTTAAATATTAAAAAAGATAGTTTTTTTGTTATTACAACAGATACTTTAGTTTTAAATACTCATTTTTTAGACAGCATAAAACCAAAAGATTTAGGATATAAATCTGCATCAGTGAATCTTAGCGATCTTGCTTCAATGGGAGCTGTTCCAAAATGGATACTATTATCTATTACAATTCCAAAATTTAACAAATCATGGATATCATCTTATAGTGAAGGATTATTTGATAATTTAAATTATTTTAACGTTAAATTAATAGGAGGAGACTTAAATAAAGGTCCATTAAGTATTACTATCACAGCATGTGGAACAATTCCAAAAAAAAAAATAAAAATGACTCGTTCTGGAGCTAAAATAAATGATTTGATTTATATTACTGGAACTTTAGGAGATAGTGCAGCTGGTCTTGCTATTTTAATGAAAAATCTTAAAATAAACAATACAAACAGCAAAAAATATTTATTAAAACGTCATTTCAGACCTTCTCCAAGAATAAGAGAAGGTATAATGTTAAGTAATTTTGCTAATTCAGCATGTGATATATCTGACGGAATTTTAATCGATTTAAAAAAAATACTTTCTTGTAGTAATTGTGGGGCTAATATTTATATAGATAGAATTCCAATGTCCAATCATTTATTAAATAATGTTGAATATAAAAAAGCAATAAATTTCGCATTAAATGGCGGAGAAGACTATGAATTATGCGTCACTGTTCCTATAAAAAAATATTACGAATTTAATTCTATGATAAAAAAAAATAAGATTTTTATTACATACATAGGAAATATTTGTTCAAAAAAAGTAGGATTGAAATTAATAGGAGATGTTGACATAATAAAAAAATCTGAAGGATATAAACATTTTTAAAATTATGAAAAAAAATAGAAAATCTAAATTTTTTATTAATTTATTTAACCCAATTAATATTATATCTACTTTTTTTGGAATCGGATTAATTCCGTATGTTTCTGGTACATTAGGATCTATTATTTCAATTATAATATGGTATTACTCAAATAATATTTTTATAAAATATGAATGGATTTTTATCACCTTAGGAGTAATGCTAGGAATTTATTGTTGTGAAAAAACTTCTTTATACATAAAACATCATGATCATTATTGTATTATTTTTGATGAAATAGTAGGTATGTGGATAGTTTTGTTAAATTGTTCTATAAATGATTACAAATCTATAATATTAGGATTATTTTTTTTTAGAATATTTGATATTATAAAGCCTTGGCCAATTAATTGGATTAATAAAAACATTTTAAATGGATTTGGAATAATATTAGATGACTTATTAGCCGGGATTTATTCGTTAATAATGCTTTTTATTTATAATGCAATATTATTGTTTAATATGTAAATATAAATTTTTATTTAAAATATTTTATTTAAAAAAAAGATTTTAATATATTACATAATAATAAATTTTTATTTTTCTAAAACTCTAAAAAATATTAGATACTATAATTTTATATATTAAAAAATTGAATAATAAAAATTTTTTATGATAAAATAAAAATAATAATTTAAATTTAAATTATTATTTTTATTTTTGAAAAACGGTTACATATAATATATTGAATATGGAGTAGCCGATGAAATATATAATTAATTCATTAGTTATTTTTGATACAATTGAATATAATCTAAGCTTATTTAAAAAAAAAAACAAACATATCAAATTATCACATTCTGCTGGAAGAGTTTTAGAAGAACTTATTAAATTTCATAAAAATTCTTCTCCAATATCAAGGGAATATCTTTTTAAGAATATTTGGATAATACATGGATTACAACCATCTAATGGAAATTTGAATCAACAAATTAGTTTAATAAGAAAAGGTTTAAAACATCTTGGATTAAACTCTTCAGTTATAGTAACAATTCCAAAAAAAGGTTTAAAATTAAATGATAAATTAAAGATAAAAAAGTTAGAAAAAAATAATGCAAAAGATTTCATAATAGATGAAATTAGTTCTTCTTTTAAGAAAAGAACTTTATTTAATTTATCAAGAATAAATTTTAAATATAAAATTATTTTCTCTTTAATATCTTTTATAATATTATTTATCTTTTTTAGCATGTTTTATTCTTTTAAATACAAAAATAACTTAAATCAAAAATTATATTTCTTTGATCAAGTAAATTCTTGCAAGGTATACACATTTCATCCTATTTCTATTTTAGAAAAAAAAGAATACGACATTAAAGTTGCAGCAGCTTTTGAAGAAAATGATTATAAATGCAAAAAAAATTATATTGTAATAATATCAAAATTTGTTGTATCAGACGATAACTTAATGAAAGAAGATAAAAAAACGAACACTTTTATAGAAAAGTGTTTCAGGGATAAAAATGAAAGAATTCTAAATTGTTTAAATTTATTTTTTGTAAGTTAAAATATAATTTATTTAAAGATCAAGTAAATGGCCCTTGCTGGATTTGAACCAGCGACCAAGCGATTATGAGTCGCCTGCTCTTACCTCTGAGCTAAAGGGCCTGAATAAAATAAACTTTAATTATATCAAATATATATTTTTTTTCAAAAATATATTTTTTTAAAATCACAATTAATTAATCGTCTAAAAAGCTACGCAAAATTTCAGAACGACTTGGATGACGTAATTTTCTTAAAGCTTTTGCTTCAATTTGTCTAATTCTTTCTCTTGTTACATCAAATTGTTTTCCTACTTCTTCTAAAGTATGATCAGTGCTCATATCAATTCCAAATCTCATTTTCAATACTTTTGCTTCTCTTGCTGTTAAACCAGACAATACATCATGAGTAGCGGATCGCAAACTTTCTGATGTAGCAGAATCAAGAGGTAAATCTAAAGATGTATCTTCTAAAAAATCTCCTAAATGTGAATCTTCGTCATCTCCTATTGGAGTTTCCATAGATATTGGTTCTTTTGCTATTTTAAGAACTTTTCTTATTTTATCTTCTGGTATTAACATTTTTTCTGACAGTTCTTCTGGAGTAGGTTCTCTTCCTATTTCTTGTAGCATTTGCCTAGATATTCTATTTAATTTATTTATTGTTTCAATCATATGAACTGGTATTCTGATAGTTCTAGCTTGATCTGCAATAGATCTGGTAATTGCTTGTCTAATCCACCATGTTGCATATGTAGAAAATTTATAACCCCTTCTGTATTCGAATTTATCTACAGCTTTCATTAGACCTATATTTCCTTCTTGTATTAAATCTAAAAACTGCAATCCTCTATTGGTGTATTTTTTAGCTATAGATATTACTAATCTTAAATTTGCTTCAACCATTTCTTTTTTAGCTCTTTTAGCTTTTGCCTCTCCAATAGACATTCTTTTATTTATATCTTTTGCTTGTTCTATAGTTATTCCTGAATTAATTTCTATTATTTTTAATTTATTTAATATCAGACATATAGGTTTATTCAATTTATAAAGTTTTCTAGACCAAGGTTTATCTAAAGATAAAGCTTTTTTCAACCAAACATCATTTGTTTCATTTCCAGAAAACAAAGAAATAAAAAATTTTTTAGGCATTTTGCATATATTAACGCATATTCTCATGATTCTTCTTTCATAAAACCTAATTTTTTCTATTTCTGACCTTATTATAAATACTAAATAATCAAATTGTTTTGGAACTAATCTAAATTGTTTAAATATATCTGCAAGATAAATTATTTCTTTAATAGAAAATTCATGCATTCTTCCATATTCTTTTATAGTATTAAACGATATTTTATATTGTTCTTGTAATTCAATAAATCTTTTATTAGCCAATTCTTTATCTATATCAATTTCTTCTGAAGTGTTGTTTTCCTCTTCGCTAGAAATATCTTCCGTATTTAAATCAATATTGGAAGAGTCAACTACTATGTTCGGATCAACAAAACCAGTAATTAATTCTGATAATTTTGATTCACCTGTAGTGGTTTTTTTGTATTGATCTAAAAGATAAATAATTGCTTTTGGATATTCTACAATCGCACATTGAATTTGATTTATTCCATATTCTATGCGTTTAGCAAGATCTATTTCGCCTTCTCTTGTCAATAGCTGTACACTTCCCATTTCTCTCATGTACATTCTAACCGGATCTGTAGTTTTTCCAAATTCTGATTCTACATTTGATAAAACCTGAGCGGCTGCTTCAGCTACATCTTCGTCTGAATTATTATTAGAATCTGGAAGCAATAAGTTTTCTGAATTTGGAGCTTCATCCATAACTTGTATTCCCATATCATTTATCATTTGAATGATATCTTCTATTTGATGGGAATCAATAATATTTTCTGGTAAAAAATCATTTACTTCGGAAAAAGTCAAGTAGCCCTGTTCTTTACCACGAGTTACTAGTAGTTTAAGTTGTGACTGTTGATTTTTTTCCATAAAAAATAAATAACCTCAAGTGATATATTATAAATCTATTAAATTATATTTAAATAAAAAAAGTTCTATTTAAAAATTTTTATTTTTTTGATAATTTTTTGTTTATACACCATAGTTCTTTTTTTTCTTCAACGCTTAAATCTTGAATTCTAGCACGAGAAATTAGAATATTTTGTCGTGAAACTAATATTATTTTATATAAACTTGATAAGGTTTCAATGAATATCTGTTTTATTAAATTTTCTGAAATCATATGATCCCAAATTGCTAAATTTTCAAGATGATTATGATATTTTTTCCCTCTATAATGTTCAAGTATTTGACTTGTATTTATATTAGTATTATTTTTACATATTTTAATTAATTCTATAAAAAATGGAATTTCTTTTATTCTAATATTATATAATTTTATTTCATTTTTTTTAGATATTAATTTTGATAATTTAGGATTTTGAATCAATAATCCAATTAGAGTATTCATAATATTGTTTTTATATTTTATTTGTTTATTTTTTTTATATTTTATTTCTTTTAAAGATAAAAATTTTTCTAATTGGTAATCTTCTAGTATTCCTATTTTATAGCCTATTTCTTTTCTAATATATAATCGTAAATTTTTTCCTGGAATTTTTTTTATTATAGGTAAAATTAATTTTATAAATTTTACTTTTCCGTCTAAATGATATAAATTAGATTTCTTTATCAAAGTATCAAATAAAAAAGATGACATTGGTTTTGCATCTTCAATAAGAATTTCAAATGATTTTTTTCCTATTTTTCTTATTAAAGAATCAGGATCTTCGTTGTTTGGAAGAAATATAAAAAAAATTTCTCTTCCATCTTCAAGGTAAGACAATGAATTTATCAATGTTTTCCATGCAGATCTTCTACCAGCGGAATCTCCGTCATAACAACAAATAATTTTATTTGTTAATCTAAAAATTATTTTTATTTGAAAAGGTGTTGTGCATCCTAAAGAAGCTACAGAATAATAAATTCCATATTGGGATAAAGAAATAACGTCAAAATATCCTTCTACTAAAAGTATTTTTAATATTTTTATTTTTCTTTTTTTTATTTCATAAATTCCATACAAATAATTACTTTTTTTAAATATTAATGTTTCTTTAGAATTTAAATATTTTGGAAAAAAATTATTTATAGATCTTCCTCCAAAGGCAATAACGTTTCCGTATTTATCTTTCATTGGAATCATTATTCTATTTTTAAATATATTGCTTAATTTTTTTTTTTCATTTATTAAAAAAATTCCAGAAGATTTTAATAAATAAAAATTTTGTAAAGATTGTTTTAAATAATTTAAAATATTAATATTTATACTAGAAAAACCAATAGAAAATTCTTCTATAGAATCAATATTCAAACCACGATTATTTAAATAATCGTTCGCTTCAATAAAAATCTTTGAATTTAATATTTTTTTATATATCATGCTTACTTGGTTCATAAGTTTATATATATCACTTCTTTTTTTTAACTCTTCGTTGTTTATAATTTTTTTTGATTGTGCTTTTTTAAAAGCAAACCCTGCAATATTAGATAATTCTTCTATTGATTCTATAAAAGTTAAATTATTGTAATTCATTAAGAAATCAATTGCATTTCCATGAATGCCACAACCAAAACAATGAAAAAACTGTTTTTCGTAACTTACAGAAAATGAAGGTGTTTTCTCTTGATGAAACGGACAGAGCGCGAAATAATTTTTTCCTGATTTTTTTAAATTAATTATTGAACTAATCAGTTCAATTATGTTTATATTTTCTAACAATCTATTAATAAATAAATTTGAAATATAAGCATTCATATAACTTTTAAAAATTTTATTTTTATAAATTCATATTTATTTATTATTATCAATAATAATTAATAAAATTTAGTTTTTTTTAAATTTTCTCTAGCCATTTTTTTTGCATGCCTCTTTATAGCAGAAGCTTTAGCTCTTTTTCTCTCAGTGGTGGGTTTTTCATAAAATTCTCTACGTCTTACTTCTGATAAAATCCCAGCTTTTTCGCAAGATCTTTTGAATCTTCTCAACGCTACATCAAATGGTTCATTTTCTCTTATTTTAATAATTGGCATTTTATTCTCCAATATTGTTATTAATTTTATTATATAAAATAATATTTATAAAAATTTTTGATAAAAAATTATTTTTTAATATATTACTTTAATATAAATTATACTAAAATAACAGTTAAACTTTTAATATTTTAAATAAAAATTTATAATTTAAAAATAAATATAATTTTAATATTTTATGTTAATCCTAGGAATAGAAACATCTTGTGATGATACTGGAGCTGCAATTTATGATTTAGAAAAAGGACTAATTATACATAAAGTAATTAGCCAAAATAATATACATTCAAAATATGGAGGAGTAGTACCAGAAAAATCATCTAAATATCATTTAAAAAACATACAACCTTTAGTTGAAAATATTTTCAAGAATTCTAATATATCTTTGTCTAAAATAGATGGAATAGCATACACTGCCGGTCCAGGTTTGGTTGGATCTTTAATAATAGGTGCAACATTTGCTTGTTCTTTAGCTTATACATTGCAAATACCATCAATAGCAATAAATCATTTAGAAGGTCATTTATTAACTCCAATGATAAAATATAAACGTCCAAAATTTCCTTTTTTGGGGTTAATTATTTCAGGAGCACATACTCAATTTGTATTAGCCGAAGATATTGGGAAATATAAAATAATTGGAGATTGCTTAGATGACGCTTTAGGAGAAGCTTTTGACAAAGTAGCAAAATTATTAGGAATTAAATATCCAGGTGGAAAAAAGTTATCAATTATAGCAAAACAGGGGAATTCTAAAAGGTTTTTTTTTCCTAGACCTATGACAAAAAAACCAGGAATAAATTTTAGTTTTTCTGGATTAAAAACTTATGCTAAAAATCTTGTATCTTCTTTTTCAAAAATAGATAATCAAACAAAATGCGATATAGCTCGTGCATTTGAAGATTCTATAATTGATACTGTTATTATTAAATGCAAAAGAGCTTTGGATATAACTAATTCTAAAATATTGTTAATATCTGGAGGAGTTAGCGCAAATGAACCATTAAGAAAAAATTTAAGAAATTTAATGAAATCAAGAAATGGAAAATTATTTTTTTCAAAAAAATCTTTATGCACTGACAATGCAGCAATGATAGCTTATGTTGGTTCTATAAGATTTAAAAAAAATAAAACAAAAGATCTATCAGTATTAATTAATCCTAAATGGTCATTAGAAGATATTTCACGACTTGAAAATTAAAATATGAATACTTTATTTATTAATAAATTATGTGTTATGACTTCAGTTGGAATTCATAAATGGGAAAAATCTATTTTACAAAAAATATTGTTAGATATTAAAATAAAATTAGATATAAAAAAAAATTTTTATTTAGATGATATAAGATATTCTATAGATTATACTAAAGTTCATAAAGAAGTTATTAATTTAATACAAAAAAAACATTTTAACTTGATAGAAACAATAGCAATTGAATTATCAGATATGATAATAGATAAATTTTTAGTTAGCTATGTGAAAATAAAAATAACTAAACCTTCTGCGATACCAGAGGCGTTAAATGTAGGAATTATTATTGAAAAATATTTAAAGTCAAAATAAATAATACTAAATAAAATAAATTTGGAATTATAATGAAAGAGATTCTAATTATTATTATTTTAGGAATAGTTGAAGGAATAACGGAGTTTTTTCCAATTTCTTCAAATGGTCATTTAATATTAATTAATTATATATTTAATATAGACAAAGAAAACATACAAAATATAATAAAAATTATACAAATCGGTCCAATTTTTTCTATAATCCTTTTGTTTAAAGAAAAAATAAAAAAAAGCATTACTTTTTTTTATTTTAATATTAATAATATAAAAAAAAAATTAATATTAATTTTATTTAATTTAGTATTAAGTTGTATTCCTATATCAATTTTAGGATTTATGTTTTATAAAAAATTAGAAGAATTTTATTCTCCTAAATATATTTCTTATTTTTTAATATTAGGCTCTATTTTTTTTATTTTATCAGAATTTATAAGTTTAAAAAAAATTAAAATTGATAATTTTAAAAAAATAAGTTTTTTAAAATATTTTATTATTGGATCTTCTCAATGTTTTTCATTATTACCTGGAGTTTCTAGATTAGGAATAACAATTTCTATTGGATTAATTTTAAATATTGATAGATATGTATTGTTTAAATTTTCTATGATTTTATTTTCTTCAATAATGCCAGCAGTGCTTATTTTGGAAGTATATAAAAATTTTTTTTATTTAAAAGAAAATATTTTTTTTGTTATTATTGGTGTAATGTCTTCTTTTTTAACTTCATTGATTTTTGGAAGAACAGCTATTAAAATAATGAAAAATACATCTTTAATAATTTTTGCAATATATAGAATATTTATTGCATGTATTATACTTTTTACATGTAATTAAAATAAACCAGAAGCATATTTAATAATAAATTTTTTTATTAAATTAGAGCATTCTACAGAATGTAAAGCTAAATTTCTTATTTTTTTAATAATCCATATATCATTAGAAAATAATAAACGAAATAAGTCTATATTAAATTGCATAATAGTGTTATAAGTTTTGCAATTATTTTCATACTTTTTTAAAGTATTTAATTCATACCAATTTTTCTTTGTGCATTTAGATTCAATTAATACATCAGAAAGTTGTTTTACGTCTCTGAAACCTAAGTTTCCTCCTTGTCCAGCTAAAGGATGTATAGTATGAACAGCATCGCCTAAAAGAGCTAACCCTTGTTTAACGTACTGATATCCATATAAAAAAGTCAAAGGTACTATTTCTTTTTTGTGTAAAGTGACTGGACCTAATCTTTTTGGAAATTTAGACATAATCAATTTTTCTATTAAATTAAAAGACATATTGTTTATTTCATGTAAATATTCTGTTAAATCATACCAAATTAATAATGCCCAATCATCATATAAAGGCAAATATGCTTTTGGACCATTTAAATCTATAGATTGCCATACAGTATAATTTTTTTTAGTTCTAATTTTTACAATAAACAACATGCAAGACTGACTATAATTAAATTTTATAAAAGGAATTCCAGATTTTTTTCTTACCCAAGAATTTTTTCCATCTGCTCCAATTATCAAATTACTAAATATATATTTTCCATTATTTAATATAATTTTCCATACTTTTTTTATATCATCATAATACATATTTCTTATTCCTATGGAATTTTTTATTATAAATTTTTTGTACTTATTTTCAGTCTCAATCAAAGCTTTGTTCAATCTATGATTTTCTATGATATAACCTAATCCAGATAAATCTATTGAATCAGAACAAAACTTAACAGGAAAAAAAGAATTTTCCCAAGTTTCTATATATTTATATTTAGTGCAAAATTTCAGATCAATTTTATTCCATACGTCTATATCGTATAAAAATTTTATAGTAGAATAATTTAGAGCTAATATTTTAAAATCTGGTATTTCATCATATGAAAAACTTTTTTTGTTTTCTAATTCAATTAATTTTATTAAAAATCCATGTTTAGCTAATTTTATAGATAAACTTTTTCCTAAAATTCCAGAGCCAATAATTACAATATCAAAAAATTTTTTCATTTTTAAATTTTAAAAACTAAAAAATATAAAATAATTTATAAAAATATAATATTTACCTTTTGTTTTCTTCTAAAAATAATAAAATTTTATTAATTAAAATTTTAATACTAATAAAATCATTAAGTGATATAAAAAAAAATTTTTTTTCATAACCTAAAGAATTTGAAACAAATTGTGCTTGTTTGAAAAAAATATTTGAATTTATATTTATATCTGTTTTGTTTATAATTAACCATATAGGTTTTAAAAAAAGATTTCTGAAACTTTTTAATATTTTTATGTTTATTTTTTCTTTATTAATAGTTTTTTTTACATTTTTTACGTCTAAATTTATAAAATGTAATAACAATCTACAATTTTGTAAATGTTTCAAAAATCTATTTCTTAAATTGTTTTTTTTTTTGCCTTCTATAAAGCTTGGTATATCAACAAACTTTATATCTTTATTTAAAAAATTTAATGATCCTATGTATGGAAATAAAGTAGTAAATGGATAAAAAGATATTTTAGGTTTTACGTTAGATATAGATCTCATAAAACAAGATCTTCCAGTATTAGAATAACCAAATAATCCAACGTCTGCTAAAAAAACAAAATCCAATTTAATTTTAAAAGACTCTCCTAGTTTTCCCAAAGTACTTTCCATTGGTGTTCTATTTGTTGGAGATTTAAAATAATTATTACCTAAACCTCTAACTCCTCCTTTAGCAACAAGGAATTTTTGGTTATGAAATCTTGTATGTCCAAATATTATATTTTCTGAATTTTTAATAAAAAATATATTTGTGCCTATCGGCACTTTAATTATAACATCTTTTCCATTCTTTCCTGAAGAATTATTTTTTTTACCATTTTCCCCATCTTCAGCTATAAAGTTCTTTCTAACTAAACAATGATATAAATCATGTGTATTTTTATCTGAGTATATCCAAACATTTCCTCCATTTCCTCCATTGCCTCCATCAGGTCCTCCTTTTGGTATATATTTTTCTCTTCTGAAGCTTACACATCCTTTTCCTCCATTTCCTCCTTTTACAAAAATAACTGCATTATCTGTCAAGTTCACAATTTTTCCTAATTTTATTAAAAGTTTAAAAAATTATTTAAAGTTTTTAAAAATTTAAATAAATAAAATGTATTTATTTTAAATAAAAATTTTTATAAAAGTTATTTGCATAAAATTTTTGGAATTATATTAATAAATTTTTTATTTTTCTTTTTTTTAAAAAAAACTATTCCTGATTTCAATGCATATAAGCTATAATCTTTTCCGCAACCCACATTTTTACCTGGATGAAATTTTGTACCTCTTTGTCTAACTATTATATTTCCTGGGTATGCTTTTTGTCCTCCAAAAAGTTTTACTCCAAGCCTTTTTCCAATAGAGTCTCTTCCATTTCTTGTAGATCCTCCGGCTTTTTTATGTGCCATATTATTTCCTTTGTTAACAACAAATATCAATTATTTTTATATTGGTTAATTTTTGTCTATAACCTGTTATTTTTTTAAAATGCTTTCTTCTAGAGAACTTAACAATACTAATTTTTTTGCCATTAATATGTTTTTTAATTGTTGCAATTATTCTACTATTTTTTATAAAAGGTTGCCCAAATATAATTTTTTCATCATTAAATAATGCCATAATTTTTTTTATCTCTATAGTGCTTCCTATATCTCCAGATATTTTATTTAAACAAACAACGCTTCCTGATTTTGCTTTATATTGAACACCATTTATTTTAAAAATTGCATACATATCATAATCTTCCTTGATTAATTTTAGTTAAAAATTTTAATAAAAACAATATTATAATATATTTTTATTGATAAATTAAATAATATAAAAAATTAAATATATTTAAATTTTATAAAAATGAACTTTGAAAAAATTTTTAAACTTATAAATAAAGATATAATAAATTTTCAAATTGAACTTGAAAGGTCTTTATATTCCAATGTTGATTTAATTAAAAAATGCAATAAATATATTTTAAATAATAATGGAAAATTTATTAGACCAATAGCAATAATATTAGCTGCAAAATCATTATTTTATAATAAAAAGAAACATATTATTTTAGCTTCACTAATTGAATTAATACATATGTCTACATTGTTGCACGATGATATAATAGATGATGCAAAAAAAAGAAGAGGAAATGCATCTGTAAATGTAGTTTTCGGAAATATTCCAACAATTTTAATTGGAGATTTTATATACACTAGAGCATTTCAAATGATTTCTAAGCTTAGATCTTTTAAGATTTTTAAAATTATTTCTAATGCAGTAAATATGATAGTAGAAGGAGAAATATTACAATTAACTTATTGTAATAGTGTTGATATTACAATAAAAAATTATATGCAAATTATATATAAAAAAACAGCAAAATTGTTTGAAGTTTCATTACAATCTGCAGCTATTTTATCTAAATCTTCTTATAAAGAAGAGCAAGCTTTTAAAAATTATGGTCGTTATTTAGGAATTTCTTTTCAAATAATAGATGATTTTTTAGATTACAAATCAGATTTTAAAAAATTTGGAAAAATATTAGGAAATGATCTAAAAGAAGGTAAAGTAACATTACCCTTGATTCATGCTATGAAAAATAGCAACAATTCGCAATTTCTTTTAATTAAAGAAGCAATACAGAAAGGAAATCATAGTCATTTATTAAATGATATTTTAAAAATAATGGAAGAACATAGATCTTTAGAATATACTAGAGAGTATGCTAAAAAGAAAATAGAAAAAGCTATTTCTTTTTTAAACGAATTGAAATATTCCATTTATATAGAAGCTTTAGAAAATCTAGCTAAATTTTATTTGAATTGTATTAAATAATAATTTTTAAATCAATTTTTAAAAGTTAAAATTATAATAGTAAATATATTTTTATATGTATTATTTAATATAAATTATTTCATGCAATGAAAATATAATTTTTAAATTAAAAACATTAATTATATAATTTTATTTTATAAATAAATTATTTAATAGTATTTTATTTATATTATAATTTTAATTTATTAAATTTTTATTTTAGTTTTATTAAAAATTATTTAATTAAAATAAAATATTATAAATATTTTTAATAGAATTAAAGTAGTTATTATTAATTTATATTTTAGAGGATTTAAATGATCTCATTAAGAGAATTTATTTTTAGCAATAACGTTAATAAATACATTTCTAAAGAAGATTTGTATTCTTTGTTTATTATAATAGAATTAACTTCTAAAATTATTCATAATTATATTATTTTAAATAATATAACCAGAATAAAACAAGAAAAAATAAAGAAAAATATACATGGAGAACACCAAACTAAATTAGACTTATTATCAAACAAAAAATTTATAGATATGATAAAAACTCATTATAATATTGCAGGAATAGCTTCAGAAGAAGAAGCGAAATTTATTTCTTTTAAACAAGAAAAATATGGAAAATATATATTTTTAATTGATCCATTGGATGGATCTTTAAGTGCAGATTGTAATACTCCAGTAGGTACTATATTTTCTTTATATTGTAGAGTTACTCCTATAGGAGTAGAGATAAGCGAAAAAGATTTTTTACAACCTGGAAATAAACAGATATTGTCTGGATATATTTTATATGGATCTTCAACAATTTTAGTTTTTACGGTAAAATCTGGAGTTCATATTTTTACTTATCATCCATTTTTTAGTACTTTTTTTTTATCAAAAAAGAACTTTAATTATCCAAAAAAAAACAATATTTATTCAATTAATGAAGCAAATTATAATAATTTTTCATTAGGAATAAAAAAATATATAATGTCTTGTAAAAGCAATAATAATATATCTTCAAGATATACTGGTTCTTTAGTTGCTGATTTTCATAGAAATTTGATAAAAGGAGGAATATATTTATATCCAAATACCAAAATCTATAAACATGGAAAATTAAGATTAATGTATGAATGCAATCCTATCGCCTTAATATCTTCACAAGCTAATGGTAGTTCAAGTGATGGTAATATAAATATTTTAGACATAAATCCTAAAATTTTACACCAATGTTCTCCCTTTTTTGTTGGTACAAAATCTATGGTTAAATTAGTAAATAAATTTATTTTAGGTTATTATAATCATAATTAATAATATTATTTTGTTCTTAATAAATTTAAAATTTATAATTATATAAGAATTGTTTTTTTAATATATCTTTAACCCTAAATATTAGGAAAATTTTATGAATTTAAATTCAGTACCAGCGGGAGAAAAGCTCCCAAATGATATTTATGCAATAATAGAAATCCCTACAAATTCAAATCCAATTAAGTATGAAGTAGATAAAAAAACAGGAATATTATTTGTTAATAGATTTATTCCTACTTCTATGTTTTATCCATGTAATTATGGATATATAAATCATACTATTTCTTTAGACGGAGATCCATTGGATATATTGGTTCCAACACCATATCCAGTTTTGCATGGATCTGTCATTAGATGCAATCCTATTGGAGTTTTAAAAATGATTGATGAATCTGGAGAAGATGCTAAAATAATAGCTATGCCTCATCAAAAATTATTAGCGGGATATAATAATAATATTAAAAATATAGATGATATTTCAAATTTAATGAAATCACAAATTTCTCATTTTTTTGAACATTACAAAGATCTTGAGAAAAAAAAATGGACAAAAGTAATTTCTTGGGAAGATGTAAAATCTGCTGAAAAAGAAATTTTATCTTCTTTTAATAGAAAAAAAACTTTAAATATTTAATATAAATATTTTAATAATTAATTTGTATTATTTTTTCAAATAAGTTCAAAAATGATTTTAAAAAGTTTTATTAAATATTAAAAATCAAAACGGTAGATTACATCTACCGCTTGATTTTTATCTGAAATTGCTTCCAAATATATTTTGTTGGTTAATTTATAATTTATTTTTAACATAAAAGAATTTCTATCAAATGTTTTTATTCCATATTTTATCTTTAATTTTTTAAGAAAATTTCCACTAACTATAATTCTAGATTGATTTCCGAATCCTTGAGCCTTTAAATAAAGGTTTTTAATTCCTACTTTTTGTCCTATTTTTTGTATTAAATATTCGCTTTTTATTACGCTAATTCCTATTATCATAGAAGTTAATATATTTTCTCCTTCAAAACTAGAAAAAGAAATTTTATTTTTATTTATTAAGTAAGAAAATTTTTCTTTATCATATTGTTCTGGATCAGAGAATATATATAATTTAGAATTGTTAGCAATCCCAAAAATTTTAATTCCTGAAATTGTATGATTCATGTTTGATAGTTCATATTTAACAGCTTCTATATCTATATATGGTTTATCTATAGGGCCAGAAAATATTAATTGACCTTTTCTTACATATAATTCTTGTCCGTAAATATGTATAATTCCTGAAATTATTTTAATTTGTCCATTTAATTTAGAGCGATTTTTATCCGTGATTAATTTTAAATTTCCTTGCAATTTAGCTTTTAATCCAAGAACATTAATATATACATTATCATCAATAATTATTGATATATTTGAATTTATGCTAATATTATTAGTTTCTTTTTTGTTTGAAAAAATTAATGTATTTATATTATCAAGTATAATCTCATCTTTAGATATTATAGAATAATTATTAGAAATTTTTTCATTTTCTATAAAAATATTAGAAACATTTATATTTCCTGATATATATAATTTTTTTTGATTTATTTCTAAATATATATTTGGAGAGATTTTTATATGAATAAAATCTAATATAATAAATTTTAATTTTTCTCCAGAAATTTTAATTAAAATTTTACAATTTTTTTCGTTTCTCCATTCAGAGAATCCATTTATCTTTAATTTTTCTTTAAAACCATTAATCGAGCTATCTATAAAAAAATATTTTCCTAAAAATTTTATATTAATAAAAAAATTTTTAAAGTTTGTTTTTATTACATTATTGCTTAAATTAAAAAAATTAATATTTAATTTTCCATTAATATTTATTCCTTGGAAATTATTAAAGTATAATTTTGAATTTATTTCTCCATCAACATCAAAATCATATAAAAGAATTTTAAATAATTTTAATGGAGTTTTTTTTGTATATATATATCCATTTATATTTTTGTTAATTACATTAAAGCATCCATAAAAATAATCATTCTTATAAATATTTAATATCCATTTAAAATAAAAGTATGATTTTTCATATAAAATATTAATATTAATATAATTAAAATTTTTTTCAAAAATTTTATTTAAATAAATTTGTTTTATTTTTATGTTTTTCCCGGAAAAAAAAATATTTATTTTTGGAAAAAAATTGTTTAAACTCCAAAGTATTTCTATTTTACTTTGTATTATTCCAGAAATGACATTCCTTTTGGGAAGAAGTGGTTGAATTCTTGATAAATCAAAATTTTTTATATTAATTACTACGTATTTATTTTCTTTTTTTATATAATTATCAAAAATATTTTCTAAAAAATTTTTTTTATTATTAAAATAATTTTTATCATAAATTTTATTTTCATATATTAAAAAATCAATTAAAAAATTTTTATTTGTTTTTTTATTAAAAAATTCAAATATTTGAATCCATCCATTATATTTGTTATTTTTAATATCGTACTTTAAGTATAAATCAATATTTTTATTATATAGTTCATTGTTAGATGAAATAATAAATTCATTTTGTATTTTGTTTTTCCAATTATTAAAATAAAATTTATTTATTAATAATTTATTTAATAAAAAAATTTTTTCTATTTTTATTTTTAAATAATTAAATTGAAATAATTCATTTATATTTAATTGAATATTAGAATATTTTATTTTTATATCTTTTATAACAAGATCTTTTATTTTAAATAATAAATTTGCATTTAATTCATTATTTTTTGTATATATAAAGATCTTTCCGTTTATTTTTCCGTAAAAATTTTTAGAAAGTAAATTAAAATCAAAATAAATATTTGAGTTGTTTTTATTTTCTTGAAAAATAAAAAAATTTTTTTCAAAATATAAAAAAAATTTAGAAATATAAAAAAATTTTTTTATATTTTTTTTTAAAATTAAATTTATTTTAAACAACTCGTACGATTTATTATAAATTGATTCAACATCTAATTTTATTAATTCATTTGTTTTATTGATTTTTCCTTGAAAAAAAAAGCAATTAGAAGTCCTATTTTTATATACTTCTAACCCTAAAAATTTTATTTTTTTTGATATTGTATTTATTTTAAAAATATAAGAAGAATTTTTATAAAATAATTTTCCGTAAATTTTTAAATTTACTTCTAATATAATTGTTTGATAATTTAAATTTGTTAAATTTTTTTTTTTATATTTAATTTATTATGAAAATTTTTAAAAAAAAATAATTTATATAAAGATTCTAATTGATTATTAAAAATTAAAGGATATTTTATATCTTGTTTTTTTTTATTTTTTTTAAAAAAACTGACTTTATCAAAAACAAAAATATTTTCCCACTTTTTTATATTTTCATATAAATTTTCCAAATTATAAATTTTTATTGATGCTTGATATAAATCTATATATTTAATATTAACTTCATTTTTATTAAATATTAATTTTGTATTAATTCTTTCAAAAAATAAAGATAAATCTTTATAGTAAATTTTAACTTTTTGCATAAAAATATTTTTTATCATTAATTTAACTAATTTAGTAATAAATACATTATTATTAAAATCAAATACATAGTTAGAATTAATTTTTATTGTTATTTCTTCAAAAGAAGATAATCCTGAAAAAGATTTTTCATAATCAAGCAAATTTTTATTAAAATTAAATTGATACTCTTTAATAAAGATATCAAAATTTGAATTTTTATATTTAATATCATTAATAGTTAATTTTTCTAAATCTATATTAATAGAACCTATTGTAAAATCATTAATTTTAAAATTGATTTTGTTTTCTGATATATATGTACAATAAAAAAAATGAAAAAATAGAAGACAAGTGTTAAATATCAAATTAATAAAAAATATTTTTAAATAAATTTTGCAAGAAAAGCTCACAATTCAGATCCTAATCCTATATAAAATTCCAAGCTATTTTCTTTAAAAAAAGATATTGGCTTAGCTATATCAAGTTTGATTGTTCCAAAATTCGCAGGCCACCTTATTCCAAGGCCTATTCCAGTATGTAAATTTTTATAATTTAATGAATCACTTGCATCTCCATTGTCAACAAATAAAGCAAACCATAAATTTTTATAAAAATTATATTGATATTCTAATGAAATAGTAAAAAGCTTTAAAGATCCTATAACGTTATTATCTTTATCTAAAGATGATAAAGTTTTATATTTAAATCCACGAATACTTTTATCTCCTCCAGCAAAAAATTTCATAGATGAAGGAATGTCATTAGAAAAATTAGTAAATATATATCCAATATTATTTCTTATAATATATCTATGTTTTTCTAAATAAGTATTAATAAAGGTATTATTTACTTTTAACATAAAAAAATTTACACTAGATCCAAAAATCTTGTTAGATAAATTGAATTCGTAATTTTGATTTAATCCAAAAAAAGGGAAGGATATTTCATCATAATTTATTTTATTAATTTGAAAGCTAGGATAAATTAATATTTTTTTTTTTATTTTAAAATTATTAACAATATAGTTATCTAAAACAAAGTATATATTAATAGATTTTTTAAAATTATCATTAATATTCCAATTTTTTGATATATTAAATGTAATTGATCTGTATTTATATTGATTTAAATAAAAATTTTTTATTTGAGATTGCAATAAATAATATTCATTAATAGGATTTTTTATTATTGGTATTTTATATTTTAAATTAAATATTTTTTCATATATTGAAAAATATAATTTATTTTTTATGCTATGTCCTAAACTATTAATCCATGGTATTTCTAAATAACTTGTAATATGAAATTTATTTCTTGAGTTATATCCTAATCCTACTTCCAATCTGTTTTTGTTATTAGGAGATAAAATAACATTCAAAGGTACAACATTTTTATATTTTGAATTATTATATATATCTGGTGATACCGTAACTGAATTAAACCAATTAGTTGAAATTAGCTTATTATTTAGATCTGATATTAATTCAATATTATAAAGTTTATTATAATAATTATTAGAAATATTTTTTAAATATGATTTATGTATTTTTGATCCATAAAAATTAATTTTTCCAAATCTATATCTATAACCACTATTAAATACAATAAACCAACGTGCTACATTATAATTAGGAAATACTTGTAATTCACTTACTTCAAAGTCTGCGTCAAAATATCCTTTTTTAATAGAAATATCTAATAAACCTTGTTTAAATTTTTCATATTTATAATGATTCAATTGACTTCCTATTTTAGGAAAATTATTTTTTATCCATGCATTATAGTCAGTATCGTTTTTAGAATCTCCGTTTAATATAATTTTTGAATCTAACATTTTTATAAAATCACCCTGTACAACATAAATAGTTATTATATTTCTATTTTTTTTAGGGCTAGAATATTTTATATTAATTTTAGGATAATAATAACCTATAGATCTTAAACAATTTTTAACAATCTTTTCAGTTTTTTTTTTGAAAATAATTTTATCTAAAATATCTTCATTTTTAATATCATATAAACAATTTATAATTTTATTTTTGATAATTTTATTTGAACTTTTAGTTTTTACTATAAAAATGTTTCCATGAGACAAAAAAATTAAAAAATAAAATGATAAAGAAAAATAAAAAAATTTTTTATACATTTTTATTAAAAAAATTAAATTTATTTAAATAAATAAATTAAATTATTAAGTAATATTAATATATTTTTTAATAAATATTGTTATGTAAAATTTTTATACATTTATAATATTAATATAATATCAAAATTATTTATAATGAATAAATTTTAAATTTAATAATATATAAATGTGTGTTAATTGATCAATCACTTTTAGTAGCAGCTTTAAACGCTTCAGTCATAACATTAGAAAAAGAATCTTCTATAGAATTGTTTTTCTTGTCATTTTTATTAGATTTTTTTTTATAATCATCAATTATAAATGATAAATTAATTGTACGATTTTTTCTATCAATTCCGATAATTTTTAATTTTAATATATTTGATATTTTAAAATTTTTTGTTATATTTTCTTCTTTTTTATCTGCAATATTTACATAACCTTCTACGAATGAATCTAATTTAATTACAAATTTGCTTTTTTCTATTATAGATATAGTTCCATCAACTATATCTCCTATTTTGTTATTTTTAACATAATAATTAAAAGGATCTTCAGATAATTGCTTAATACCCAAAGAAATTCTCTCTCTATCTGAATCTACTTGTAAAACCATAGCTGAAATTATATCTCCTTTTTTATATTCTTTAACAGCTTCTTCTCCTTGAATATTCCAAGATACATCTGATAAATGTACTAGTCCGTCTATTCCTCCTTCTAATCCGATAAAAATACCGAAATCAGTGATAGACTTAATTCTTCCTTGTACTTTATCTCCTTTTTTATTTAATTTAGAAAAATTTTTCCAAGGATTTGGTTTACATTGTTTCAATCCAAGAGAAATTCTTCTACGTTCTTCATCTATATCTAATACTAATACATTAACTGTATCTCCTACATTTACTACTTTTGATGGATGAATATTTTTGTTTGTCCAATCCATTTCTGAAATGTGAACCAAACCTTCAACTCCTTCTTCTATTTCTACAAAACATCCATAATCTGTAAGATTTGTTACTTTACCTGATATTTTTACGTTTTCTGGATATCTTTTAGATATTTCTATCCATGGATCTTGTCCTAGTTGTTTTAAACCTAAAGATACACGTGTTTTTTCTTTGTCAAACTTTAAAATTTTAACAGTAATTTCGTCTCCTATACTAACTATTTCATTTGGATGTTTTACTCTTTTCCAAGCCATATCTGTTATATGTAATAAACCGTCTACTCCTCCTAGATCTATAAATGCTCCATAATCAGTTAAATTTTTTACAACACCAACCGCTTTAGATCCCTCTTGTAAAATTTTTAAAATATGATCACGTTCTGCGCTATTTTCAGACTCTATAACTGCTCTTCTAGAAACAACCACATTGTTTCTTTTTTGATCTAATTTAATAACTTTAAATTCAAGATCTTTTCCTTCTAAATGAATAGTATCTCTAATTGGTCTAATATCAACTAAAGATCCAGGGAGAAAAGCTCTAATTCCGTTAAGCTCTACAGTAAAACCTCCTTTAACTTTTCCGTTTATTATTCCATTAACTGTAATGGAATCTAAATGAGCTTTTTCTAAATTAAGCCAAGCTTCTTTTCTTTTAGCTTTTTCTCTAGATAATATTGTTTCTCCAAACCCATCTTCTATTGCATCTAAAGTAACGTCTATTACGTCTCCTACTTTAACCTCTAAATGTCCCTTATTGTTTAAAAATTGTTCGATAGGAACTGCAGATTCTGATTTTAATCCTGCATCTACTAATACTATGTCTTTTAAAATTGCAATAACTGTTCCTTTTACTAAGGAGCCAGGACGAGTTTGAATTTTTTTTAATGATTCTTCAAAAAGTCGAGCAAAGGATTCTGTCATGTTAGATATTCTTCAAATATTATAATTAATTGATTAAGGTTTAAACATAAAATTTATTTTTTTTAATTTAAATAAATATTTTTTTAATTTTTTTTACATAGTTAAATATTATATCTATTACTTCTTCAGTTCTTAATAATGTAGAATCAATTATAAAAGATTGTGAATCTGGAATTAAAGGAGAAATAGATCTATTTATATCTAATTCGTCTCTTTTTTTCATATCATACATTATATTATTAAAATTAACATTAAAGCCTTTTTTCTGCAACTGTATAGTTCTGCGTATTGCTCTTTCTTTTATAGAAGCATGAAGAAATATTTTTATTTCAGCCTCAGGAAATACAACAGATCCCATATCTCTTCCTTCTGCTATAAGCCCTGGAATTTTATAAAAATTTTTTTGAATTTTAATTAAAAATTTTCTTAAAATAGGAAACAGAGAAATTTTTGAAGCAATACAAACTATTTTTTCATCTAAAATTTCTAAAGTAACGTCTTTTCCATTAAGTATGGTATGCAATTTATTTTTTTTAATTTCAAATTTTACATTTAAACACTTGCAAAGTAATATTAAGTTCTTTTCATTAAATTTTAATTTACTATACTTACTCCATAGCAAACTCAAAGATCTATATATAGCTCCTGAGTTTAAAATATTCCATTTAAAATTTTTTGCAATTATTTTTGAAATAGTGCTTTTCCCTGACCCACTAGGTCCATCTATAGTTATTATATTTTTTTTTTTAATATTTTTATATTATTTATCATATATAATATTTTTAAACAATATTTGCTTGTAAAGTATATAATAATAAAAAATTATTTATATATAATAATATGCTTATCCATAACGTTTTTCAAAATATTTCATAAAATTTGCTAATTTTTTTGCTCCTTTTATAGTCATAGAATTATACATTGAAGCCCTTATTCCTCCAACAGCTCTATGTCCTTTCAAAAATAATAAACCGTTAATTTTAGATAATTTCAAAAAAAGATTATTTAATTTTTTATTTGGAAGATAAAATATAATATTCATATATGAACGATATTCATCATATATATTGTTTTTGTAAAATTTACTTTTATCTATTATATCATATATTAATTTAGATTTAATTTTATTGATATTGTTAATCTTTTTTACTCCTCCTTGATCTATTAGCCATTTTAATACTAATCCAGAAACATACCAATTAAAAGTAGGAGGTGTATTAAACAAAGAATTATTTTTATAAATTATTTCGTAATTCAAAATAGAAGGTGTAAATTTATTTTGTTTTAAAAAAATATTTTTTTTAAAAATCATTATAGTCATTCCAGAAACACCAATATTCTTTTGAGAACTAGCATAAATAATATCAAATTTATTTACATCAATAGGCCTAGACAATATAGTAGAAGAAAAATCAGCTACAACAATTTTATTTTTAAATTTTGGAGTTTCATAAATAGCAGTTCCATTTATAGTTTCATTAGGGCAGTAATGCAAGTAAACGCTGTTTTTAGATATATTCCAGTTCTTCATAGGTAAAATTGACAATTTGTCTTTTTTTTCAATTACATCAATTATATTAACCGAACAATATTTTTTTGCCTCTATTGCGGCATACATACCCCAATATCCTGTATTTATATAATCTGCTAAATCAGAAAAATTATTGGTAAGATTCATGGGTATACCAGAAAATTGGGCACGCGCACCTCCTTGAAGCAATATTATATTATAATCGTTAGAAACTGATAATAAAAATTTTATATCGTTTTTAATATTTTCAATAACTTTTAGAAAGTTTTTGTTACGATGACTAATTTCCATTACAGAAACATTAGTATTTTTCCAATTAAATAAATCGCGCTTTATTTTTTTTAATACTATTTTTGGCAACATTGATGGACCAGAACCAAAATTAAATATATCTTTCATATTTGATATTTTTAATTATTTTGAAACATAAATGAAATAATATTTTATTGTTTAATTTGTTAATTAAAAACTTTTATTAAATTTTAATATATATATGCAAAAATTTTTTTAAACATATATTATTATGATAAATATTTTATAATAATTATATAAAAAATAATTTTTAAAACAAATTTTTATTTTAATAAATTAAAAATTTTTATAAAAATTAATAATATATAATAAATAACAGGGGAAATTATTATGTTAGTCGCCAATAAATTTATTGATTTCACTGCTCCTGCCATACTCTCAAACGGAGAAATAGTACAAAATTTTAATTTATCAAATTACATAAAAAATAAAGTTTCCGTTTTATTTTTTTGGCCGATGAATTTTACTTTTGTATGTCCATCGGAATTAATTGCTTTTGATAAACGTTTTTTTGAATTTAAAAATAGAAATGTTAAATTAGTGGGAGTGTCTTTAGACACTGTTTATTCTCACCAAGCTTGGAGATCTACTAGTACTAAATTAGGAGGTATAGGAGAAGTAAGATATCCAATGGTATCTGATATTAAAAGAAATATTATGAAATCATATAATGTTGAACATCCAGAAATTGGAGTAGCTTTAAGAGCTTCTTTTTTAATAGATAAAGCTGGAATAGTTAGACATCAAATAATTAATGATTTACCTATAGGAAGAGACATCAATGAAATGATAAGGGTTATTGATGCTTTGTTATTTCATGAAAAACATGGAGAGGTATGCCCTGCTCAATGGAAAAAAAATAGAGAAGGAATAGTTCCTTCTAGGGAAGGGATATCTCAATATTTGTCTGAAAACTTAAATGATTTATAATAAAATTATATTACTGGGGCTTTATAAGCCCCTAAATTAATTTTTAAAAATTTTTATTTTTATATTTTTTTATAATTTTTAAAATATATCCAATTAATAATATTGTAAAAGTTGGTAAAACCCATCTCATGTTAAAATCTGAAAAAGGCAATATATTGATAAATATAGGTATATATTTAGAGTAATAAGTTAAGTTAATTGAATCTAAAAACCCTATAAAAAAACTTATTAATACAGCTAAAATTGCTAAAAAATTAATTTTATTATTGTCTAATATTAAATTAGATATTATTAGCGTAATACAAGGAGGATAAATAATAGATAATACTGGAAGAGCAATAAACAATAATTGATTTAAGTTAAAATTAGAAATTAAGCTAGAAATTATGCTAATAAAAATAACTAAATAAATATTTTTTATATTAAAATATTGTTTTAAAAATTCTGCACAAGAACAAGTCAAACTTACTGCTGTTGAAAAACATGTTATAAAAATAGCAATTGAAAAGAATATATGCCCAAAATCTCCAAACATATATTTAATATATTTATTGAGTAAAATTAATCCATCTTCATGGTCAGGAAAAATAAATTTACTAATTATTCCAACTTTAAATAAAAGTATATATATTATAGACAAAATAAAAGAAACAATTGTTCCAGTAATTATAATATATTTAGTAATTAGTTTTTTATCTTTTACTCCGCATAAATTAATAGATTTAACAATCATTAATCCAAATACCATAGATCCAAGTATATCCATAGTCAAATACCCATGTAACAAACCATAAAAAAATTGATAAAAATTTGAAAAAATTTTTTCTGGATATATGCTTGAAATATATTTATCTGAAATAAATATAGAAGAAACGCATAAAATAATTAAAATTGTAATTTTAATAGGATTTAAAATTAAACCAATTATTTTTAATAAATATTTTGGATTATAAGAAACAACAGATACAAAAAGAAAATAAAAAAAGTTATAAAAAATGTTTAAAGCAACTCCATTTCCAAAGAATGGAGCAAATACTATTTCAAAAGATGCTATAGAAGTTCTAGGTATTGCAAATAAAGGACCTACCATAATGTGGCATAATGCAAATAAAATAAAACTTAATTTTTTACCAATTATTTGACCTAGTATATTTTTTTTGACTTTTTTATCTTTTGATAAAGAAAATATAACTAGCATCGGAAAAATAACCGAAGTTATTAAAAATCCTATAATTGATAAAAAAACATTGTTTGATTTTATAGAAACTATAATAGGAATTACTATATTGCTTATTCCTAAAAAAAATCCTAAAAGTAAAAAGCTTATTGATATAATATTTTTATAACTTATTCTTTTAAACATTTTTTACAAAAAATATAATTTTTATTATATTTAATATATAATATTTTTTTAAAAATATTACTTAATTAATTTTAATCCATCCATATAAGGTTGTAATATTTTGGGAACTTTAATATTACCTTCTTTAGTTTGATAATTTTCTATTATAGAAGCTAGAGTTCTGCTTATAGCTAAAGCAGATCCATTTAATATATGAGTTAAATGTATTTCTTTATTTGAAATTTTTCTATAACGAATTTTAGTTCTTCTAGATTGAAAATCACTTGTATTAGAACAAGAAGATACTTCTATGTATTTATTTCTAGAAGGCATCCAAACTTCTAAATCATATGTTTTACAAGAAGAAAATCCAGTATCACCAGAACATAATAATATTTTTCTATATGGTAAATCTAACAGCTGAAGTACACGTTCTGCATGATGAGTGATTTCTTCTAAAGCTTTTATAGAATTTTCTGGAGATACTATTTGTACAATTTCTACTTTATCAAACTGATGCATACGTATCAAACCTTTAGTATCTTTTCCATAGGATCCTGCTTCTGATCTAAAACAAGGAGTATGAGAAGTCATTTTTATAGGCAAATAATTTTCATCAATAATTTCATTTCTCATTAAATTTGTTAGAGGAACTTCTGCTGTAGGTATTAGTGCATAACAACTTTGTATGTCCTCAAAAAATGATTTTGCATAAAAAAAATCATTATAAAATTTAGGTAGCTGACCAGTACCATATAGCATGTTTTTATTTACCAAATATGGTACATAATATTCTTCATATCCATGTTGATTTGTATGTAAATTTAGCATAAATTGGGACAAAGCTCGATGCATGTATGATATTTTATTTTTCATAACCACAAACCTACTACCAGATATTTTTGCGGATCTTGAAAAATCTAGATATTTAATTTTTTCTCCTATTTCTACGTGGCTTTTTATTTTAAAATTGTATATTTTTGGAGATCCCCATTTTTTCACTTCAATATTATTTTTTTGATCTTTTCCTATTGGAACTTTTTCGTCTAGAATATTTGGAATTGTAGATAAATAATTGTCAATTTCTTTTTTTATTTTTTTTAATTTTTGTTTTTTTTCATTTAATAAAATATTAATTTTATTAGATTTATTTTTATAAATATCAATATTTTTATTATTAATTTTTATTTTACTTATTATTTTAGATTGTAAATTGCGTTTATTTTGTAATTTTTCTACTTCTATTTGTAATATTTTTCTTTTTTGATCTTGAAGCAATATTTTTTTTTTATCTAAATAAAAATTTCTCAAAATCAATTTTTTACAAACTTCTTCTATATTTTTTATTATTAGTTTATGATCTATCATTTTTTTAAAAAAATTAAAATATTTTTGTAATTTTAATATATTTAAATATAATTTAAAGTTTAAAAAACTATTTTTTTAGTTCTATCTTTGGTCATCTATATATGCTCCTTTAGGTATTTTAAAGTTAAAATTAAAATCTGAAGATATAATAGTTTTTTTTATATTGAAAGTATAATAGGTTTTATAATTTGTATTACTTAATATAATTAAGTTTTTCAAAATTCCTTTTTTATCAATTATAATTGTAATTTTTCTAAAACTAGAATTTAGTTTTTTTGAATAAATATAAAATGTATCATTTATATTTTTTATATTGAAATTTTCCCAACTATTTTTATTGTTTTTAATTATTAAATATAATGGAGAATCAGATATAATATTTTTAATCCAATTTATGGTAACTTGATTAGTTTCAGAATCATACAACCATAAAGTATTTCCATCAGATGATGCAATATTTTCATATGGAGAAAATAAAATTGATTTAAATAAATTTGGTTTTTTTATCCAAATTTCTCCTTTGCTTTCTTGAACAATATCACCAGAAGAACTTGTTACTTTTTGTCTGACAGTAGAATAAAAACTATTAATTAAATTTAATCTTTCAGACAAAATACCAGAACTATCCGAAATGCTTGAAAAAGCATATAAGTACAGGCTAAACAAAATAAATTTAGGTAATTTTTTTATTAAATAAAACATTATATTTGAATTTTAATTAAATTTTAAAAAAATTATTTATATTATAAATAATAACATACATTATATATTTTTTATAATTAAAAAAATGTTAACAAAAAAGATATTAATATACAAATAAAAACTAAAAAATAAAAAATATATAATTTATTATTTATTAATTGATACATAACATTATTTAATATATTTCCAATAATACCACCAAAATATATTCCACTGTAATTATCATCAAACAAGAAAGATAAAAAACAACAACAAAATAAAATTAATAAAAACATATGAATTATTTTATATGATAATTTTATTAAGTTAATTTTTTTTTTTGTATAAAAACAACAATCTAAAAAAAAAGATAAAAAAAATAAAGGAATAAAATAAGTCATTTTCCCAATCATAATAAACAATGTTCCTGATATATATGCTCCGTACTTACCTCCAAAATTAAATATATAGTCGTTAGATGATGTTTTTAATAAATTTGGATCATCTTCATTAAAAGATATAATAGAAATTAATAAATACAAAGTTATTATGAAAACAAGAAATACTTTTTTTTTATTATATTCATTTAACATGATATGAATTCTTTAATAAAAGAAATAAATAATAAGTTTTATATAAAATATAAATTTATAAAATTTTTTATTTATTTTAATAAATAAAATAATAAAAAAATGTATAATAAATCAAATTTTTATAAAAAAATTTATTTTACAATTTTTAAGTTTAATATTTAAAATATTCTATAAATATTAATTTTTGTTAACATATAATAATTATATTTCAATTTTATGATAATATAAGTTCTGTTTTAATAAATATTAAATAATCGAGATATATATAAATTAAATATTTTGAAAAATAAATGAAAATTAAATCTAAATTACTAATTTTAGGATCTGGACCAGCAGGTTTTACATCTGCAATATATTCTTCTAGAGCTGGAATTAATCCAATTTTAATTACAGGTTCTCAATTAGGAGGTCAGTTAACAACAACTGACAAAATTGAAAATTGGCCTGGAGATTCAAAATCTTTGACAGGATCTGAATTAATTAAAAGAATGCGTGACCATGCAATAAAATTTGGAACAAAAATTTTTTACGATCATATAAATGAAGTAAATTTTAACAAAAAACCTTTTATTTGCAAAGGAGAAAAAGAATACATATCGGATGCAATCATTATTGCCACTGGATCTTCAGCTAGATATTTGGGTTTATCTTCTGAACAATTGTATAAAGGAAAAGGTGTATCAACTTGCGCTGTATGTGACGGTTTTTTTTATAAAAATAAAATTGTTGCTGTAATAGGAGGAGGTAACACAGCTTTAGAAGAAGCATTATACTTATCTAATATAGCATCTAAGGTGTATTTAATACATCGCAGAGATATTTTTACAGCAGAAAAAATATTAGTAGATAGAATTTTTAAAAAAAGAAATAATGGAAATATTTCTATATATAATAATTTTGTAGTAAAAAAAATAATTGGAAATGATAAACAGGTAAGTTCTATTTTATTGGAATCAACTACAAGCAAAAAAGAAAAAATTATATCAGTCTCTGGAATATTTATAGCAATAGGTCACATTCCAAATACAAAAATATTTGAAAATCAAATTACGCTTAAAAATTATTATATATGCATATCTAATAAATATAACAAAAAATATCGTACTTCCACATCAATACCAGGAATATTTTCTGCTGGAGACGTTTCAGATTATTTATATCGTCAAGCAATTACAGCTTCTGGATTTGGATGCATGGCTGCTTTAGACGCAGAAAAATATCTTTCTTCATTATAAAATAATTTTAATTTTTATAAATTTTAAATAATAAAAATATAGGTCTAAATTTAAATTAAACATATTATGGTGATTATATGTTTTATAAAAAACATAAAAATATATGTAATATATGTAATAATAATTACAAAAAATCAAATTTAATATGGATATTAAGCTTATATGGTACAGCAATAGGGGCTGGAGTTTTGTTTCTTCCAATTAATATTGGAATTAATGGCTTATTTTCTTTATTGATTATTATGATAATCGCTTTTCCAATGGCATTTTTTTCTCATAGAGGATTAACAAGGTTTGTATTGTCTAGCAAAAAACCAAATAAAAATTTATTTAATGTTATACATGAAAACTTTAATAAACAAACATCTTTTATATTTATTTTATTTTATTTTTTTTCTATTTATCCAATACTATTAATTTATAGTACTGCTATAACCAATACAGTAATGTCTTTTATTATTCATCAATTAAATATTGCGGAACAATCACGTGTTTTTGTGTCTTTTATACTTATTTCTGTTTTAATGGGAATTATTATTTTAGGAGAAAAAGTAATAATTAAGTTCATGAGTTTTTTAGTAATTCCATTTATACTTTCTTTAATTTTTTTTTCTTTTTATATAATTCAATTTTGGAATTATTCATTATTTTATGAAATAAAAAATATTTTTAATTTAGATATAAATAGTTTATTAAAAATTATTTGGTATATTATACCTGTAACTGTATTTTCATTTAATCATTCTCCTATAATATCTTCTTTTGCAGTTTTCAAAAAAAGAGAATGTAGTAATTGTTGCGAAAAAACATGCTCTAAAATACTATTTTATAGTAATTTATTAATGATTTTTACAGTAATTTTCTTTGTATTTAGTTGCATACTTAGTGTTCCTAGAGAAGCTATGCAAGAAGCAAAAGATAAAAATTTATCTGTATTATCTTATTTTTCAATATATTTTGAAGATAATTTAATGAATTTTTTAGGCCCTATCATAGCTATTATTGCTATAATAAAATCTTTTTTTGGTCATTATTTAGGAGCTAAAGAAAGCATCAATAAAATATTAATGACGACTTTTCCTAAATTAAAAAATAAAAAAAGAACATATTTAACAAATTTTACAACTAACTCTTTAATATTTACTAGTTCTTGGATTATTGCAATATTTAATCCTAGTATTTTAAATATAATAGAAGCAATAATTGGACCTATTATTTCTATAATTTTATTTTTAATTCCTGCATATTCAATATATAAAGTTCCTAATATGAAACGTTATAAAAAAGAAAAATTTACTAATTTATTTTTATTTGTTATTGGAATTTTTTCATTTTTAGCTATGATGCATAAATTGATTATATTTTAATAAATTTAATAAAAAATTATAAAAAAAAAGGATTAGGTTCAAATAAAAGTTCTATGTCTTTTATAAATTTTTTATCAGTTAAAAAAATAATAAAATGATCGTTTTGTTGAACTGGGTTATAATTTTTTTCAGAAATAATTTCTGAATTTCTAATAATTGCGCCTATAATTGTTCCAGGAGGGAATTTAATTTCATATAGTGATTTTCCAATAACTTGAGAAGTACTTTCGTCACCTCTTGTTACAGCTTCTACTACTTCTGCTAAACCATGTCTAATAGAAAAAATATTTACTATACTTTTATTTTTTAAGTATTTAAAAAAATCAGAAATTGTTGACTCCTGAGGGGATATTGAAATATCAATGATACTTTTTTGCATCAAATCAGCATAAGCTCTTCTTTGTATCAAAACTAATACTTTTTTAGCTCCCATTTTTTTAGCTAACATTGCAGACATGATGTTAACTTCATCATCATTAGTAATAGAAATAAAAACTTCTACTTGTTCTATATTTTCTTGCATTAAAAGTTCTTCGTTGGAAGCATCTCCATAAAATACCGTAGTATTTTTTAATTTTTTTGCTAGTTCTGATGCACGTTTTTGATCTATTTCTATTAACTTAACTTGATAATTTTTATCAAGTTTATCAGCTAACATAGCCCCTATATTTCCACCTCCAACTATCATAATTCTTTTGTATGGTTTTTCATATTTTTGTAATTCATTGACTATTAATTTTATATTTTGAGATATAGTTATGAAAAATATTTCATCTCCTGTTTGCAGCTCTGTGGAAAGCTCTGGGAGAATAAATTTTTTATTTCTATAAACTGCTGCTATTTTCATTCCAGATTCTATTACTGAATCCGGAAACATAGAAATTATATTTTCTATTAATTTTATTTCTGGATCATCTAATTTAATAGCTAATAAATTAATATTTTTATTAGAAAAAATAGTAATTTGTAAAGCTCCTGGATATTCAATTAAATTACAAATATTATTTGCTATTGTCATTTCTGGAGAAATTACATGATCAATTGGTATTGAAGCTGGGCTGAATAACTTGCAAGATTCTTGTATATAATCAGAAGATCTAATTCTAGCAATACGATTTGGAGTTTTGAATAATGTATAAGCAATATGACATGCTAAAATATTTATTTCATCAGAATATGTAACTGCTATCAACATATCCGCATCTTCTGCTTGCGCATCTTTTAAAACATTAGGATAAGAAGCGTGCCCCTTAATTGTTTTAAGATCATATTTTTCTTGCAATTGTTTCAATTTATATGAATTTATATCTACAATAGTAATATCATTATTATAATTAGATAAATTTTCAGCTAAAGTCCCACCTACTTGTCCTGCTCCCAATATAATTATTTTCATATTTTTTATGATTTAATTTAATGCTAATAATATTAAAAATTTTTATATAAAAATTATTGTATAATATTACCAGTAATAAATAATTTTTTATACAAACATAAAGACTCTTTAACAAAAGAACGTTTTTTTCCTGATAATTGTAATACTTCTAATATAAGAATTCCTTTTCCTGTTCCTACATGTATTCCGTCAGAATTTACATTTAATATTTTTCCTGGGTCAGATATAAAAATATTATTTATATCAATTTTTGCTTTCCAAGCTCTTATATATTTTCCTGAAATCCAAAAATAGCTTACAGGCCATGGATTAAAAGCTCTAATATTTCTATCTATATTTATAGCTGGCAAATTCCAATTAATTTTAGCTTCTTTTTTATTAATTTTTTTTGCATAAGTAGCAATTGAATTATTTTGATATTGTAAATTATATTTTCCAATAGAAATTTGATGTAATAATTGAATTATAGCAGCTTTTCCTATAATAGATAATTTATTTAACAATGTCTCTGTTGTATCTGTATCTTGAATGCTGCATACTCTTTTATATAAAATAGGACCAGTATCAATCTCATCATTCATTTTTATAATTGTAATTCCTGTTGTTTTATCTCCTGATTGCAATGCTCTATGTATAGGAGCTGCTCCACGCCATCTTGGAAGCAAAGAACTATGTAAATTTATACATCCTAATCTTGGTAAAGATAAAATTTTTTTTGACAAAATAATACTGTATGAAACGACTATTATTATATCACAACGCATTTTTTTTAAATCATTTTCTAAATTATCTAAAGATTCAGTAGAATCAGGTTGAAGTATTTTAATATTATAGTATTTTGCTAATTTTTTGACTGGGCTAAATTTAATTTTATGCCCTCTTCCTGAAAAACGATCTGGATTTGCCAATATTCCAACTACAACATGCCTTGATTCTAATAAAGCATATAAAAATTCATAAGAAAACTGAGATGTTCCAGCAAAAACAATACGAAGAGATTTAGATGAATTCATATCTATCCTGTTAAATTTTGCATTATTTATATTTTTTAAATTATTCGTTTTAATTTTTTAAAGGTTTTATGTAGTCTATAAATAATTTTCCAATAAGATGATCCATTTCATGTTGAATACATGTTGCAAGTAATCCTTTTGATTTTAACAAGAATTCTTCTCCTAAACAATTTATAGCTTTTATTTTTACTTTTTTTGATCTATTAACAAAAGCTGTTTTTTTTGGAATAGATAAACATCCTTCTTCAAAGGTTTGGGCTCCACATTTATTAATAAATACAGGATTAATTAATATTAATGGTTTATTCTTATTTTTTGAAATATCAATTACTATAATTCTTTTATGTACATCCACTTGAGTAGCAGCTAATCCTATTCCTTCATTAAAATACATTGTTTCTAACATATTTTTAATTAGACTTTTTATTTCACTGTCAATTAATGAAATATTAGACGCTATTTTTCTTAATTTTTTGTTTGGATAATTTAATATTGATAGTACAGACATATAATTATATTATTTTTTTATAAAGTTTGTTTTTTTAATATTAAAAATTTTTAAAAACTTAGTATATCAATTTTATTTAAAAAATTAAAAATTTTTAATTTTTTATTAAAAAATAATAATAAATATTATTGATAATTTTAAATTTATTTTATTTTTAAATCAATTATTATATTAATATTAAATAATTTTTATTAATAAATAATAATTTTTAATTATTTAATATAAAAAATTTTTAAAAAATTAAAAAATATAAAAAATTAATAGTTGCTATATTTTACAATAAAAAACATGAAATTTAGAAATTTAATGAAAATAATAAATGCTCTTCGTGAAGAAGAAGTTGTTGCATATCCTACTGAGTCAATGTTTGGGTTAGGATGTGATCCAGATTCAATATCTGCTGTAAATAAATTAATATATTTAAAAAAAAGAAAAATAAACAAAGGATTTATTATTGTTGCTGCTAATATCTCTCAATTAAATAATTATATTGATTGTACATCATTGTCAAAAAATAATTTAAATAAAATTTTTTGCACTTGGCCTGGTTTTATAACATGGCTAATGCCTCCAAAAAAAGACATTCCTTGTTGGTTAATTGGAAATAATTCTTTGATAGCTGTTAGAGTAAGTAATTTTTTTCCTATTAAAAAAATTTGTAATATATTTGGAAAACCTATAATATCAACAAGCGCTAATTTATCTGGAGAAATTCCTGCAAAAAATATAAAAGAAATCAAGCATAAACTAGGAAGTAAAATAATAATTTTAGATCATCCTATAGGTAAATATTCCAATCCTTCTGAAATTAGAAATGGAATTAATTATAAAATAATTAGAAAAGGTTAGATTTTAATTTATAAAAATAATTTTTATTTTATTTTAAACATAAAATACAATAAAATAATTTGTTAAATTAAAAATAAACATTTAACAATAAATATATTAAAATTAAAACAATAATTATTTATAAAACTTATAATTTAATATAATTAATATTTTATTTATTAATTAAATAATTTAATAATTTTAAAAGTCATGATAGCTATTTTGCGTATATTTATATTATTTTTTTTATCAATTTTTATATGTATTTTTGGATCAATATATTGTGCATTATACAAACCTTGCAACCCTAAACACGCTTATACATTTGGAAAATTATTTGGATATATGTCTTTTTTATTTGGGATAAAACTTTGTATTCGTTATCCTAAAAATATTGTTCTTCCTTCAAAATGTGTTTATATTTCAAATCATCAAAATAATTTTGATATGATAACAGTTTCTAGGGCTATACAAAAAAATACAATTACGATTGGTAAAAAAAGTTTAATATGGATTCCATTTTTTGGTATATTATACTGGATATCAGGAAATTTACTAATAAATAGAAAAAATAAATTTAATTTAAAAAAAAATTTAAATAATATATCAAATATAATAATTAAAAAAAAAATTTCCGTTTGGATTTTCCCAGAAGGTACTAGAAGTAAAATAAAAAATTTATTGCCATTTAAAATTGGAGCTTTTTATATTGCATTAAATTCTAGAGTTCCCATTATTCCAATTTGCGTATCCGATACATCTAAAATTAAAATAAATAAATATAAAAATGGTAAAGTAATAGTAGAAATATTACCTCCAATTGATACTAAAAATTATAATATTAAACAAGTTAGAAATCTAACAGAACATTGTCGATTATTAATGCAAAAAAAAATAAATGAAATAAATGAAGAAATTATTTCAGAAAAATTAAAAAAATAAATTTTAAAAGTTTATTTAATAAATAAAAATTCTTTAAAATAAAATAACATTTGATATAATGTATCTTTTCATAAAAAATTGATTTAATAATTATTATTGATAATTTTTTAAATTAGTAAATTTTATTAAATTAATTATATAAATAATTTTTATAATTTTATGTTTAAATATACAAAAAACAACATTTATAAATCATCTAAATTTAATTTAAGCAAATTTAAAATTCCTCCTCATTCTTTAGAAGCAGAACAATCTATATTAGGCGGTTTGATGTTGAATAACAACCATTGGGATAATATATCAGATAGAATAGATTTTAATGATTTTTTTAATAGATCACATCAATTAATTTTTAAAGAAATGTATAAATTATTTGAAATAGGTAAGCCTATAGATTTAATTACAGTTTCGGAATCTTTAGAGCAAAAAGGGCAGCTAAAATTAATTGGAGGATTTGCTTATCTTGCAGAAATATCAAAAAATGTACCTAGCACTACAAATATTTTTGCATATTCTGAAATTGTAAGAGAAAGATCTTTGATTAGAAAAATCATAGAAGTATCTCAAGAAATATCTGATTCAGGTTATAATCCAAAAGGAAGAAGCGGAGAAGAAATATTAGATTTAGCAGAATCTAAAATATTTCAAATATCTGAAAATAAAAACAAAAAAAACGAAGGACCAAAAAATATTGAATCTGTTTTGGCATATACTGTAAATAAAATAGAGAAGATATACAAAGAACCTAAAGGCGAAATTATTGGAATATCTAGTGGATATAAAGATTTAGACAAAAAAACTTATGGATTGCAAAAATCAGATCTTATTATAATAGCAGCTCGACCTTCAATGGGGAAAACAACTTTTGCTATTAACTTATGTGAAAATGCAGCTATGAATGAAAAAAAACCAGTATTAATTTTTAGCTTAGAAATGCCAGGAGAACAGATTATGATTAAAATTCTATCTTCTATTTCTAGAGTTGATCAAAGCAAATTAAGAACTGGACAATTAAATTCTGAAGATTGGTCTAGAATTTCTAATACTATTGAGATTTTATTAAAAAGAAAGAACATGTATATTGATGATTCTTCTAAGTTAACAGCAACAGAAATAAGGTCTAGAGCTAGAAGAATTTTTCGAGAACATAATGGATTGAGTTTAATAATGATTGATTATTTGCAATTAATGCATGTTACTTCTTTGTTTAATAACAGAACATTAGAAATTGCAGAAATTTCTAGATCTTTGAAATCCTTAGCAAAAGAACTAAAAGTTCCAGTAATTGCTTTATCTCAATTAAATAGAAGTTTAGAACAAAGATCTGACAAAAGGCCAGTGAATTCAGATCTTAGAGAATCTGGATCTATAGAACAAGACGCAGATTTAATTATGTTTATTTATAGAGACGAAGTATATAATGAAAATAGCGATATGAAAGGAATAGCAGAAATTATATTAGGAAAACAGAGGAATGGGCCTATAGGAACAATTAAATTAACATTTAATGGGAAATTATCAAGATTTGATAATTATTCATATAATTATTATGATTAATATTAAAAATATTTTAATATAAAATTATTATATTAATAAATATTATTATTTGGAGAGCAGTATGACTAGCAGAGGGATAAATAAAGTAATATTAATAGGAAATTTAGGCCAAGATCCAGAAGTACGTTATATTCCAAATGGAAATGCAATTACTAATCTTTCATTAGCTACATCTGAAAATTGGAGAGATAAAAATACAGGAGAATCAAAAGAAAAAACAGAATGGCATAGAGTAATTTTGTTTGGCAAATTAGCAGAAGTTGCAGGTGAATATTTAAAAAAAGGATCTCAAGTATATATAGAAGGAAACTTGCAAACTAGAAAGTGGCAAGATCAAAATGGACAAGATAGATATATAACAGAAATAGTAGTAGGAATAAATGGATGCATGCAGATGCTAGGAAATCGAGCATCATATGATTATACAAAGCCAGAAGCAAAAGAGTGGAATAAAAAAAATAAGAATATTATAAATGAAAAACAAGATATTAAAGAAAGCAAAAAAAATAAAATTGAAGAAGAAATAAATTTTGACGATGATATTCCATTTTAATTTTAATAATTTTTATTAAAAAATTACTTAAATGATTTATAAACTGGGTATTTATAGCATAAATTTATTACTTTAATTTTAATATTATTAATTAATTTCTTATCGTTAATATTTTCTAATATATCGCATATCCATTCTGCAACTTTTTTGGATTCTATTTCTTTAAATCCCCTTTTAGTAATAGCAGGAGTTCCAATTCTTATACCAGAAGTTATTTTTGGATTTAATTTATCATTTGGTATGGAATTTTTATTTACAGTAATATTTGCTTTTTCTAAAATTTCAGACGCTAAATCACCTTTTAATCCAATATTAGATAAATTTAAAATAAATAAATGATTTTTAGTTCCACCAGAAACAACATGAAATTTTCTTTTCAAAAAAATTTCTACCATTGATTTAGAATTTTTTACTAATTGATGTTGATATTTTTTAAATTTTAAAGTCATAGCTTCTTTAAAAGCAACTGCTTTAGCAGCAATAATATGCATTAGAGGACCTCCTTGCGTTCCTGGGAAAACTGCAGAATCTAATTTTTTATAGAATTCATCATCTCCTTCTTTGGCTAGGATCAATCCACCTCTTGGTCCAGATAAAGTTTTATGAGTAGTTGTAGTAACAACATGCGCATAAGGAATAGCATTTGGATAAATTCCTGCAACTATTAAACCTGCTACATGTGATATATCTGCAAATAAATATGCTCCAACTTTGTCTGAAATAAATCTCATTTTTTTCCAATTAATAAAACCTGAATATGAAGAGAATCCACCAACAATCATTTTTGGACGATAATAATTTGCTAAATTTAATAATTTATTATAATCTAATTTTCCTTCTCCATTTACTCCATATGATATAAATTTATACATTTTGCCAGAAAAATTAGCTTTAGATCCATGGGTTAAATGCCCTCCGTGATTTAATTTCATTCCTAAAACCAAATCTCCTGGATTTAATAAAGCAGAGTAAACTGCAAAATTAGCTTGAGACCCAGAATGGGGTTGTACATTTACGTAATCTACATTAAATAATTTCTTTGCTCTTTTTATAGCTAAATCTTCGATTTCATCAATATATTTACATCCTCTATAATACCTATTTTTAGGATACCCTTCTGCATATTTATTTGTTAACAAAGAACCTTGCATTTGCATTACATATTTACTAGCATAATTTTCAGAAGCAATTAGCTCAATATGTTCTTCTTGTCTTATTATTTCTTTTTTAATAATGTTGTATATCTTTGTGTCGTATTTTTTGAAATTCTTGTAATATATATTCATTTAATTTATAAAATTTAATAAAATAATAATTTTTTTAATTTAATATTAAATTAAATATTTAATTATATCAATTTTTCATATTTTTGTATATTTTATAATATAAAAATTTATAAAAAAATAAACAATTTTAAAAATCTAACATGTTTAATTTTAATTAAAATTATTTATAAAATGTTAAAATATTTAAATAAATTAAATTATTTAATAAAATAAAATATTTATAAAAACAAAAAGTATTACTATATTTAATCTATTATTTTTATTCCATTTTTTCCTGAAATAATAGCAATGTCTGCCGCTCTATGAGCAAAAAGACCTACTGATACAACCCCCGGTATATTGTTAATTTTTTCTTCTAAAAATAAAGAATCAAGTATAATTAAATTATGTACGTCTAATAAAACATTTCCATTTTCTGTAATTATTCCTTTCCTATATTTCGGAGATCCTCCAATATCAATAATTTTTTTAGATACTAAAGTTCTAGCCATAGGTATAACTTCTATTGGCAAAGGAGCTCTTCCTAAAACATGTACGAATTTGCTACTATCTACTATACAAATAAATTTTTTTGCTGCAGATGCAATAATTTTTTCTCTTGTCAAAGCTGCCCCTTTGCCTTTTATCATATGTTTTTTTTGATTTATTTCGTCTGCTCCATCTACATATATATTTAATAAACTTACTTCATTTAAGTCAAATAAAGGAATATTTAAATCTTTTAATTTAGAAGAAGATATTCTTGAACTTGATACAGTACCTTTTATTAGGTTTTTAATTGATCCTAACGCATCAATAAAATATTCCGCTGTGGAACCGCTACCTACTCCAACTATATCTCCTGGTTTAATGTATTTGATTGCAGCCCATGCAGCTTGTTTTTTTAATTTTTCTTCTATCACTGAATTATTTATATTTAAATTTTACAATTATTCTATTACTTATAATATACATATTATAAATAATTTTTTCAAAAAAATTTATTTTAATATTAAATGTATAAATTTATCATTAATATATAATTTTTAAAAAAATTTTATCATGAAATAATTATTTAAAAATGCAAAAAAAAATATTAAATATTTTATTATTTAATAATTAATATAAACAAAAAATTATTTTTTAATTTTATATAATAATATAATTAACATTTATTTTTAAATATTATTATAATAATAATACTATTCTAATATAATAAAAAATTTTTATTAAAAATATTAATTTAATTATATTAAATTCATAAAATATTAAAAATATAATAATATTGTATAAATATTTTTATATAATATAAATATATTGATACTTGAATTTTATTATTTAGTATAATATTATATACAAACTAAAAAATATTTATGGAAAATTTTGTGATTTCAAGCAAGTTCGGAATAGGTCAACAAGTTCGACATAAACTTCTTGGATACTTAGGAGTAATAATAGATGTAGATCCGGAATATTCTTTAGAAAAACCCTCATTAGAAGAAATTTCTGCGGATGATAGCTTAAGGCGTTCTCCGTGGTACTATGTAGTAATGGAGGATGAAGATGGAAAACCAGTACATACTTATTTAGCAGAAGCTCAACTAGGTTATGAAATTTCTCCAGTACATCCAGAGCAACCTAAATTGGATGAATTATCAGCTTCTATAAAAAAGCAATTAAAAACTCCAAGATTAAGAAACTAAAAAGTTAAAGTAATAAAATTTAATATCTTCCTAAATAATAATCCCAATCTTTCCAAACTGGATTCATTCCTTTTTTTTCTAGCTCTTGAGATACTTCTCTAGGAGATCTGTTATCTTGGATTTCAAATTGGTTTAATTCTTTTTTGGATGTGGAATAACCTCCAGGTTGTGTGCTAGATCCTGCACTAATATTATTTATCAGTATCGGAGAAATATTATCTCTAAATTTTTTTGATTCTCTTGTAGAAAGAGATATTTCGATTTCTGGAAATAATATTCTAAAAACGCACATTATTTGTAAAAGATCGGATTCATTTATTATGCATTTAGGACTTATTCCGTTTGTACAAGGACGTAATCTTAAAATAGATAAAGAATAATTTGTCTTCCAAAAAAATTTTCTAAGATAAAATATATGATTCATTAAAAAATAACAATCTGTACGCCAATTTTCAGATAAACCTATAAGAATTCCTAGTCCTATTTTTTCAATGTTAGATTTAGCTATTCTTTCTGGAGTAGATAAACGCCAAAAAAAATCTCTTTTTTTTCCAATTATATGATGTTCTTTATATGATTTTATATTATAAGTTTCCTGATATACCAATACTCCGTCTAGTCCTACTTTTTTTAAAAGTTTATATTCTTCTGTAGATAATGGTTGAACCTCTATTGCAATCGAACTAAATTTTTTTCTAATTAACGAAATAATTTTATACAAGTAATCTATTCCTGATATTTTATTATGCTCTCCACTTACTAATAATATATTTTTAATATTTTGCTTAAGTATTACTTCACATTCTCTTAAAATTTCTTTTTCGTTTAAAACCTTCCTTTTTATTTTATTTTTCATAGAAAATCCACAATACGTGCAATCATTTGAGCAAAAATTAGAAAGATATAAAGGCATAAATAAATTAATATTATTTCCAAATCTAGTTCTAGTTATAATTTTAGCCTTTTGAGCTAGACTTTCTAAGTAAAAAGAAGCAGCTTTTGACAAAAGCGGAATTGCATCGTTTAAAAGTAAAAAATTTTTATTTAATATATTTTCTACATCTCTAAATTTACATTTAGAAATTAATTTAGAAACCTCATTCCATTTTATTTTTTCCCAGTATTGTTTAAACGTTTTCATTTTATATTTTCTAATAATTTAAAAAATCAGTAAGAGGACTACTTCTATGAGATATAAAACTTTTACCAGATAATCCAGAATTTTTAGCAATTTCTGCTGCTTGTAAAGCTATTTTAAAAGATTTTGCCATTTTTACTGGGTTATTTGATGTCGCTATAGCAGTATTTACTAGAACTGCATCTGCTCCTATTTCTATTGCTTTTACCGCATGGCTAGGAGATCCTATTCCTGCATCTATTATGATAGGTATATTTATTTGTTCAATTATAATTTTCAAAAAATAATCATTTATTAATCCAAGATTTGTACCAATAGGAGACCCTAAAGGCATAACTGCACTACATCCAACATCTACAAGTTTATGACATATAACTGGATCTGGAAAACAATAAGGAAGAACTACAAATCCATCTTTTACTAAGATTTTTGCAGCTATTAATGTTTCTACAGAATCAGGAAGCAAGTATTTTGTCTCAGGATGTATTTCTAATTTTATCCAATTCGTATTCAATGCCTCTCTAGCTATTTTAGCTGCTAAAACAGCTTCTTTAGCATTTTTTGCTCCAGATGTATTTGGAAGTAATTTTATTTTAGATCTATTTAGTGTATCTAAAAATTCATTTTGTGGATTGTTAAAATCCATTCTTCTTATAGATAATGTTATAAGTTCGCTTTCGGATGCAAATATTGATTCTAGCATTATTTTATTAGAAGAATATTTTCCAGTTCCAACAAATAATCTAGATTTAAAAAAAGTATCATTTATTTTTAACATTTATCCTCCAGATATTGCCTGGAATAAAATTATAGTGTCATTTTTTTTAATTTTAAAAGTTGACCATTCTGGTTTAGGTATGACAACATTATTGACAGATATTGCAAATCCGAATTTTTTATACTTATAAAAAGAAACAATATCAAATAAAGTTGTTGAATCTTTAATATCTATTTTTCTATCGTTTAAAGTAATTTTCATATTTTTAATTTTCATTTATTTTTTTTGAGCATACATCACAATTAATACTTTTTTTTAAATTAAATTTTTTTAACTCCAATTTTTTACCGTCAAATATTTTTATTGTAGAATTAAATTCTATAATTTTTAAAATAAATTTAATTGCTTCTAGTGCTTGCAAAGAACCCATTATTCCTACAACAGGACCTAATATTCCAAATTCTTGACAAGTTTGATATATTTCATTTTTATCTGGAAATAAACAAGAATAACATCCATACTTTCATGGAGGCCAAATTGAAAATAATTGTCCATTAAACCCTATAGCACTGGCACTAATAAGTGGTTTGTTATTACTAACGCAGTTATAATTAATAATATTTCTGCTGTATACGGTATCTGTACAATCTAATACTAGATCTGAATAATTTATATATTTATTTATATTATTTTTATTTAATTTTTTTTTTATAGAAAAATATTTAACATGTGGGTTAATTTTTTTTAATTTATTTTTAGAAATAATTGACTTATTTTTAGAAATATCATCAGTAGAATATAATATTTGTCTTTGTAAATTTGATATATCAACTAAATCATAATCTGCTAATAATAAAGTTCCAATTCCTGCAGCTGCTAAATAAATAGCGGCAGAAGAACCTAAACCTCCTAATCCTATTAACAATATCTTAGATTTTTTTAATTTATTTTGACCAGATAATCCTATTTCTTCTAATAAAATTTGCCTGCTATATCTTAAAAAATTAGAATTATTAATATTTTTCATATAATTTAATTTTTATTTTTTTTTGAATTTTATAAATTGTTTTTTTCCAATCTTTAGATTTTGTTATAGCACTTATCATAGAAATTCCATTTATTTTACATTTCAACACTTCATCTATTTGGCATAAACCAATCCCTCCAATAGCAACTTTTGGACAATTATTTATTTTATTACATAATTCTTTAAGTTTGTTTATTCCTTGAGGAGAAGATTTCATGATTTTAGTGTTTGTATGAAAAACATGACCAAAAGAAATATAAGATGGATTCCATTTTAAAGCGCGCTCTACTTCTTGATCGTTTCTTGTTGACAGACCTAACCTTAAACCTGATTTATAAATATATTTTATATCAGCATTATTCATATCTTTTTGCCCTAAATGAACTCCATATGCTTTGTGCTTAACAGCTAATTCCCAGTAATCATTGATAAATAAATTAGCTTTATATTTTTTTCCTAATATAATCGCTGATTCTATCTCTCTGTCTAAATTTATTTTATCTTTTTCTTTTATTCTAATTTGAACTGTTTTTATTCCTACAGATAATATTCTTACTAGCCAAGACAAAGAATCTATTATCGGATATAGACCAATATTTTTTGGAATAATTGGAAATTTTATTTTATTACACATGTTATTTTTTTAAAGACATTTTATTATTATTTTTTTTAAAAATTTCTGACATTTTATTCATTCCATCTATTATTTTTTTGTTTTTTGCAAAATCTCTAACTTCTTGAGAAATTTTCATTGAGCAAAATTTTGGACCGCACATAGAACAAAAATGAAAATTTTTTCCAGAAGATTTTGGTAATGTTTCATCATGAAATGATCTAGCTGTATTTGGATCTATAGAAAGGTTAAATTGATCTTCCCATCTGAATTCAAATCTAGCTTTTGATATTGCATCATCTCTTATTTGAGATATATGATGACCTTTTGCTATATCTGCGGCATGAGCAGCTATTTTATAAGCTATCAAACCTTGTTTAACATCCTCTTTATTTGGTAATCCTAAATGTTCTTTTGGAGTAACATAGCATAACATCGCACAACCATACCATCCAATTAATGCAGCTCCAATTCCTGAAGTAAAATGATCATATCCTGGAGCTATATCTGTAGTTAATGGGCCTAATGTGTAAAAAGGAGCTTCATGACAATATTTTAATTGTTTTGTCATATTTTCTTTAATCATATTAATAGGAACGTGTCCAGGGCCTTCTATCATTACTTGAACATTATAATTCCAAGCTACTTTTGTTAATTTGCCTAAAGTGTAAAGCTCTGCAAACTGTGCTTCATCATTAGCATCCTTTATTGATCCAGGTCTCAAACCATCTCCTAGCGATAATGATATATCGTAACAAGAGCAAATTTTACATATTTCTTCAAAATTTTCATAAATGAAATTTTCTTTATGATGAAATAAACACCATTTCGCTATAATTGATCCTCCTCTAGAAACTATCCCAGTTAATCTATTTGATGTCATTGGTATATAACGTAATAATAAACCAGCATGTATAGTAAAATAATCTACACCTTGTTCTGCTTGTTCTAATAGAGTTTTTTTAAAAATTTTCCAATTTAAATTTTCAACTATTCCATTAGCTTTTTCTAAAGCTTGATAAATTGGAACTGTTCCTATTGGAACTGGGCTGTTTCTTAATATCCATTCTCTAGTTTCATGTATATTTCTACCTGTTGACAAATCCATTACAGTGTCAGCGCCCCATTTAACAGACCATATTAATTTTTGAACCTCCTCTTCTATGGAAGAAGAAATAGAAGAATTTCCAATATTTGCATTAATCTTGACAAAAAAATTTCTTCCTATAACCATAGGCTCAGATTCTGGATGATTAATATTTGATGGTATGATAGCCCTGCCTGATGCTACTTCTTTTCTTACAAATTCTGGAGTAATTTTTTTATTATTTTTTGCTTCACTTTCTGAATATTCGTAATTCATGTTTTCTCTAATTGATACAAATTCCATTTCTTTTGTAATAATTCCAGATTTGGCATAATATAATTGAGTTATACATCTATTTTTTTTTGATATATAATGATCAATATTTTTTTTAAAATTATTATTTTTATTTTCTAAATTTAAATTTTTTGAAATTAATTCAACATCCTTTCTATCTATAATCCATTTATTTCTTAATTTATTTAAACCAGATTTCATATCAATTAATGATTTTGGATCTCCGTAAGGACCAGAAGTATCATATATCATGACGGGGGAATTTTCTTCATATTTAATTTTATTATTATTATCTATTATTTCTGTTCTATTTAATTCAACTGATCTTACTGGAACTTTTATAGATTTATCAGAGTTATTTAAATAAACACGATTAGAATTTGGATATAAATTTTCGGAAAAATTTTTTATAAAATTTTTTGCGTTATTTCTAGATTCTTTTTTTGAAGAAGACATAATAATTTCCTCTAAACTTTTAATAAAAGTTTTAATATTTATTTAAATTACATTTAAATAATTTATTTGTATTTTAATAAATTTTTATAAAAAACATTTGTATATTAAATTATATGAACATTGTATATTTTATATACTGCCACTAAAAATTTTTTTTGCAAGAAAAATTATAAATATTTTATTTAAATGTTAATTTAAGCAATATTTTTTATTAAAAAAGCTTATAATAGAAAATAAAAATATATTTTGTTTAACACATAATACATGCTAAATTTATCATGAATAATATTTAAATAGGTTTATAAATGCAATTTTTTGAAAACGATTCTTATTTAAGATCTGCGCTTAGAAAAAGTGTAAAAAGAACTCCAATTTGGATAATGAGACAATCTGGAAGATATTTAAAAGAATATCAATCAATTAAAAAACAAGCTAAAGATTTTTTATCTTTATGTAAAACTCCTGATTTATCTAGTAAAGCTGCTCTTATTCCTATAAAAAAATTTTCTTTAGATGCAGCTATTATATTTTCAGATATTTTAATATTACCTTATGCAATGGGAATGGATGTTAATTTTTATGAAAATTTAGGACCTAGTTTTTTAAATCCAATAAGTTCTATTTCGGATATGAAAAACTTAAATGTTCCTGATCCGGAAAAAAATCTAAAATACGTTTTAGATTCAATTAAAATAATATGCAAAGAATTAGATAAAAAAATACCATTAATTGGTTTTTCTGGTAGTCCTTGGACTTTGGCTTGTTATATGATAGAAGGAAAATGCAACAAAATATTTTCCAAAATAAAAAAGATGATATATCAAAATTCTAAAGAACTGCATTTTTTATTAAAAAAAATCACTAATTCTATAATTTTATATTTAAACTCTCAAATAATTTATGGAGTAAATGCTATTATTATTTTTGATACATGGGGTGGAATTTTAACAGAAGAAAAATATTGTGAATATTCTTTGCATTATATGTCTTTAATAATAAAAAATTTATTTTGCAAATATAAAGGAAATAAAATTCCAGTTACAATTTTTACAAAAAATGGAGGTCAATGGATAAAAAAAATTGCTAAATCTGGATGTGATGTAATTGCTTTAGATTGGAGTGTTGATATTGAGTATGCTAGAAAGCAAGTAAATGGTAAAATTGCAATACAAGGAAATATGGATCCATTTGAACTTTATGGAAGTTTTTCTTCTATTGAAGAAGAGACAAATAAAATTTTATCTAAATTTGGATATAATTCGGGTCATATATTCAGTTTAGGTCATGGAATTTATAAAGATACACCTCCAGAAAATGTTAATTTTTTAATTGAATCTGTACACAATTTATCTAAAAAATATCATAAAAAAAATAGATTTAAAAAATAAAATTATTTTTTTGAATAAAAAATTTTTGTATTTTTATTGATATGATTAAAATTAAATTTTCTAAATGTTTAATTAAAATTAGATTATAACATTTTATACAAGTTTTTAAAATCAATTATAAATATATTATTAAAAAATAATTAATAATATGATTCATTTACAAAATATAATAAATTCTTTAATTTATATATTTTTTAATAATATAAAAATTATTTACTGTGCATATAAATATTTACTAATAAATAAAATATAAAGATATAATATATAAAATATTATTTTTTAATATATTAATTTAATATAAATTAATAATTTTATTATGCTGATAAATACTGATATTTATTAATCAATCGTAAAATAAAAAGGTAATATTATAATGAATAAAACTCAACTAATTGATGTAATTGCTAATAAAGCTGAATTATCTAAAATTAAAGCTAGAGCAGCTTTGGAGTCTACATTAGATGCAATTACTAATTCTCTTAAAGAAGGAAACGCCGTACAACTAATTGGTTTTGGTACTTTTAAAATAAATAGAAGAAACGCTAGAACAGGAAGAAATCCACAAACTGGAAAAGAAATTAAGATAGCAGCTACAAATGTTCCTACATTTGTTTCTGGAAAAGCTCTAAAAGCAGCAGTAAAATAAAAAAATCTGTGTTTTATAGTAATTTAATAAAAATAAAATAAACCGGCTTTTTTAAAGCCGGTTTATTTTTTATATTAAAATTTATAATTTTTGTATTTTTTTAAATAAAATATTTCTCTATTACCAATGTCGTTTCTGAAAAATTTTCCTTGCCAATTAATAGAATTAGCAACTATTTTTGATTTTTTTTGAGCATCTTCAATTGATTTACCTAAAGAAGTTATGCATAATACTCTTCCTCCGTTAGTTGTTAAGTTTTTATTAATATTTTTAGTAGAAGAATGAAATATCTTTGTATCTTTTAGTTCATTTTCAAAATTTCCAAGTATATTTAATCCTATAGGATATTTTTTTGGATAACTTTTTGTGGCTAATACTATGCCTAAAGAATACCTATTATCTAATTCAATTATTTGCGAATCAAGATTTCCATACATTGCAGATAAAATATGTAATAAAAAATCTGATTTCATTCTAAAAAGAATAGATTGTGCTTCTGGATCTCCAAATCTACAATTAAACTCAATTACATTTACATTATTATTGTAATCAATCATTATTCCTATGTATAAAATTCCTGTATATATTAAATTTTCCTTTTTCATTCCATACAAAGTAGGTAATAAAATATCTTTTATAATATTATTATATATAGAACTTGTCACAAAAGATACTGGGGAATATGCGCCCATCCCTCCAGTATTTAAACCAGTATCTTTGTCGCCTGATTTTTTGTGATCTTGTGATATTGCCATTGGTAAAAATCCGTTATTATTAATAATTGCAGTAAAACTTATTTCTTCTCCATGCAACATGTCTTCTATTAATATTTTAGATCCTGACATTCCAAATTTTTTTTTGACCAAAACATCTAATATAAATTTTTCAGATTCTTTTATATTTTTTATAATTTTTACTCCTTTCCCAAAGGCTAAGCCATCTACTTTTATAACTATTGGAAATTTTACTCTATTTAAATATTTTATTGCTAACTTTTGATCAGAAAATTCTTTATGTCGTGCAGTAGGAATATTGTATTTATTTAAAAAATTTTTAGCAAAAATTTTAGAACTTTCTAATTTAGCAGAAAATTTTTTAGGTCCAAATATTGGTAACTTATAATAAGAAAAAACATCTGATATTCCATTAGATAATGGTTCTTCTGGGCCAACGATAGTTAAATCAATTTTTTTTTCTTTTGCAAATTTAACTAATTTATTGATATCATTTGAGGAAATATCAATATTTTTTAATTTATAATCTATTTCTGTTCCAGCATTTCCTGGAGCTACATATATTTTTTTTGAAAAAATAGATTGAGCAATTTTCCAAGATATTGCATGTTCTCTTCCGCCATTTCCTACAACAAGTATATTCATATTACTCCTAATATTTAATGACTAAATTGTCTAGTATTAGTAAATATCATTGACATATTATTTTCATCAACTGCTGAAATAATTTTATCATCATTAATTGAACCTCCTGGTTGTATAATACAACTAACTCCAAATTTAGACGCAAAGTCAATGCTATCTCTAAATGGAAAAAACGCATCTGAAGCCATTACAGATCCTTTTAGGCTAAACCCTTGATCTATTGCTTTGTATGCAGCTATTCTTGTAGAAAATATTCTGCTAGTTTGACCTGATCCGATTCCTAAAGTACGCTTATTTTTTCCATAAATAATGGCATTAGATTTAATAAATTTAATTATTTTCCAAATGAAAATAGAACTTTCAATTTCTAGTTTAGAAGGTTGTCTTTTTGAAACTATTTTAATATCTTTTTCTTTTAATATTTTATTATCGCTATCTTGCAGTAATAATCCACAATTTACTTTTTTAAAATTTAATAAAAAATTTTTACTCAGGTAACCACATTCTAAAACTATTATTTTGCTTTTTGATTTCAGAGTTAATAATGCATCTTTTTCTATTACAGGAGCGATAATAATTTCTACAAATTGTTTATTAATTATAAATTCAGCAGCCTCTATAGTTAGAGGTCTATTAAAGGAAATTATTCCTCCAAAAGCTGAATCCGGATCTGAATAATAAGCCGATCTATAGGCATCAATAATATTTTTTCCTGAGGAAACTCCACAAGGAGTTGAATGTTTTACTATAACACAAGCGATTTCTGAAAAATTCATTACACAGTTAATTGCTATATCAGAATCAACTATATTGTTATATGATAACTTTTTACCTTGTCTTTGAATAGAAAAAGGAACAGTTCCAGGATGTATTACAGGATCTGTATAAAATGCTGCTTTTTGATGATAGTTTTCTCCGTATAATACATCTTCTTTCTTAGAAAAAGAAATAGAAAATAATTCTGGAAATTTTTTATTTTTTAAGTTTTTTTTTAATTCAATTTCTTTAAAATAAATTTTATTAAAGTAATTGAATATTTCTTTATCATAAGAATATGAGTATTGAAATGCTAAAGTTGAAAAATAAAAACGAGTTTTAAAACTAACTGATCCAGAATTTTTATCCATTTCTGAAGATAATTTAGAATATTGATTTATATTAACTACTACTGTAACGTATTTATAATTTTTTGCCGCAGATCTAGCTAAAGCAACTCCTCCGATATCAATATTATCTATAATATTTTCAATTTTTATATTTTCTTTTTTAACTTTTTTTTTAAATGGATAAAAATTTGTTATTACCATATCTATTTTTTTAATATTTAAGTTTTTATTTTCATTGATATTTTTGTTATTACTTAATATTCCCCCATGTATTTTAGGATGTAATGTTTTTACTCTTCCATTTATTATTTCTGGATGATTAATATATTCTGATACAGATGTAGAAAAAATACCTTTTTCTAATAAATATTTATAAGTTCCAGAAGTAGTAATTAATTTAACTTTGTGTTTAATAAGATTTTTAGCTAACGAAAATATACCTGTTTTATCTGAAACGCTTATTAAAGCGCATCTAATAGGAAGAAATGATTGTTCCATGAATTTACTTTTTTTAAAAATATTTATTATATTTTATTATAAATTAATTTTTTAATCATGTTAAATGTTTAAATTTTTTATTTTTTTGAAAAATTATAATAATATATTTAAATATTAATATAATATAGAAAATTATTAATAATTAAATTCTTACATATTAATTACAAATATCATAAATTATATTTATTTAAATAAAAATTTTTTAAAAATTTAATATAAATGAAAACTAAAATTTTTAATACTTTTTCAATATCAGTTAAAGCAAAAAAAATAATTTCCGTTTATTCTGAAATAGAATTATTGCAATCTTGGCAAAAAGCTTCTGCTAAAGATCCGGTTTTATTTTTAGGATCTGGAAGTAATACTTTATTTTTAGAAAATTATCAAGGAACAATTATTCTAAATAGAATTAAAGGATTTCATGTAAAAGAAAATAATTTTTTTTGGAATATACATGTATGTTCTGGAGAATTGTGGCATAATATAGTTACTATATGCGTTAATAAAGGAATTTCTGGATTAGAAAATCTATCCTGGATACCAGGTTATACTGGAGCAGCTCCAATACAAAACATAGGCGCATATGGAGTAGAATTCAAACAAGTTTGTTCTTATGTAGATTTTATTTTTTTAGAAACAGGAGAAAAAGTACGTTTAAGTTCTCAAGAATGTAATTTTGGATATAGAAAAAGCATTTTTAATAGTTCTAAAAAGTTTTTTAATTATGCAATAGTTGCTATTGGTTTAAAGCTAAAGAAAAAATGGAAAGCTTGTTTGAATTATACCGATTTATCTTTTCTTGAAAAAGAATATGTAAGTCCTAAAAAAATATATAATAAAATTTTTTACATCAGAAAAGAAAAAATCCCAAACCCAGTATATTTCGGAAATGCTGGAAGTTTTTTTAAAAATCCTTTAATTTCCTCAAAACAAGCAAAAAAAATTTTAAAAAATTATCCTAAAGCTCCTTGTTTTAAACAATTAAATGGAAATGTAAAATTTTCTGCTGGATGGATTATTGAAGCTTGTGGTCTAAAAGGATATAAACTTGGTAAAGCTGCTGTTTATCACAAACAAGCTTCTATAATAATTAATACTGGATCAGCAACTGGATATGAAATTGCATATTTAGCAAAATATATTTTTTGTATAGTAAAAAAAAATTTTTCAATACAATTAGAACCAGAGGTTAAATTTATATCAAAAATAGGAGAAATAAAAGCATCAAAAATAATATCATGATAGATTATGATCTTTTATCTAAAATAATTAGAAAATTATCAAATGCAAAATCTTATAAAATTGAAAAATTATTTAATTCAAGATTTTTTTGTGATGAATTAATAAATAAATATTTTATAAAAATGAATTCTATTGGAATAGATATTTTTATTAAACAAAATAAATATTTTTTTTTAAAAAATCCAATAAATTTATTAAATAAAAAATATATTTCTAAAAAATGTTTTCCAAACAAAGTAACTTTTTTAGATATAATTGATTCTACTAATAATTATATCTATAAAAATAAATTAAATTTTTTATCTGGAGATTCATGTATAGCGGAGTATCAAACAAAAGGAAGGGGGAAACGAGGTAAAAAATGGTTTTCTTCTTTTGGAAATAATATATGTTTATCCATGTACTGGAATTCTAAAAAAAAAATTCAAACAATTTCTATTTTAAGCTTTACTATTGGAAAGATTATTAAAAAAATTTTATATAATATTGGAATTTCAAAAGTTGAAGTAAAATTTCCAAATGATATATTTGTAAATGATAAAAAAATATCTGGAATTCTAATAGAAACATACAACAATATAGATAATACGATTGATGTAATAATAGGAATAGGAATAAATTTAAATTTAAATATAAAAATTTCTAACTTAATTGATCAAAAATGGACTGATTTAAATAAAAATAAAACTCCAATAGATCGTAATTTTTTAATATCATACGTTATTTGTTCTGTAAGGAAAGAATTAAGCAAACTAGAAATTTAATCAAAAAATCACATTATATTTATTAAACATTAAATTTTATAAAATTTAAAAAAATATTTTTAGTAAAAAATTTTTTTATTATAAAATATTTCTGAAGAATGATTTCTATTTTTTTCTATTATTAGATGAGCGTATTTTTTAGTAGGCAATATATTTTTAATAAGATTTATTTTATTTACATTTTTCCATATTTTGCTCGCTTTTTCTATTGCTTTTTCTTCAGTTATATTTAAATAACGAGAAAAATATGAATATGGCTTTGATTTAGATTCTCTTATAAATCCAAGAAAACGATTAATATACCATTCTTCGATAAAACTTTCTTTTGCATTAATATAAACATTAAGATCTATTAAATTATATGAATAATTATTATTTAAACAATAATATTTTTTTTTATTTTTTTGAAAAAAATTTAATCCTTCTAATATAAGAATGTCTGATTTTAAAATAATTTTTTTTGATTTAATTATATCGTAAAACAAATGAGAATAATTTGGAATTAAATTATAAGATTTACCTAATTTAAAATTAATCAAAAATTTTTTTAAAAATTCTATATTATATGACTCTGGAAATCCTTTTTTTTTAATTATTCCTTTTTTTATTAAAATTTTATTACAATATAAAAATCCATCTAATGACACTAATTGTATATTGAAATTTTTTAGTTGTTTTGTAAGATAATATTTTAAAATCTTAGCTGTTGTACTTTTACCAGATGAAACACTTCCAAATATGCTTATTATGTAAGGAATATTATACTTGAATTTTTTTTTATAAATATTGTTTTTTAAAAAAAAATTATCAGAAATAATTTTAGATAAATTTATATATATATCTCTGTTTATTTTCATAAAATATAATAGTATTTTTTAAAAAATAATATAAAAATATAATAGAAAAGTAAATGATATATGATTATTAAAATAATTTAAGTATTTTTTATTGTAAAAAATTTATATTAATACTAGAATTGATATTTTAATTTATAAGTAATATAATATCAAAAAATTTTATTATAAATATCTCAAAAAATAAATAAGTATATTTTTATCAATTAGCCGGTATAGCTCAGATGGAAGAGCAACTGACTTGTAATCAGTAGGTCAAAGGTTCAACTCCTTTTGCCGGCATACAGTTAAAGGTGAGGTTCCCGAGCGGCTAAAGGGAGCAGACTGTAAATCTGCCGTCATTGACTTCGAAGGTTCGAATCCTTCCCTCACCATTTTTACTAAAAAATCTTTTTTATAACTAATATTAAATGCTAGACTTTAAATAGCGGGCATCGTATAATGGTATTATCTCAGCCTTCCAAGCTGATGATGCGGGTTCGACTCCCGCTGCCCGCTTAATAATATATTTTAAAGCTGATATAGCTCAGCAGGTAGAGCACACCCTTGGTAAGGGTGAGGTCGGCAGTTCAAATCTGCCTGTCAGCACTGATCTTCCAAGTTAATAATTTTATTTAATTTTCTAAAAGTAAAAAATTTTCATATTAATTATTAAAATCTTAAAATAAGTAAAAATATTATTCATTTAAAAAAGTTATTATAAATAATAAAAAATAATATAAGACAACTTTATTAGGAAATCATAATGTCTAAAGAAAAATTTCAAAGAATTAAACCACATATAAATGTGGGTACAATTGGCCATGTAGATCATGGAAAGACCACATTAACTGCAGCCATAACTAATGTATTAGCAAAAAAATATGGAGGAATTCCAAAAGCTTTTGATCAAATTGATAATGCTCCAGAAGAAAAAGCTAGAGGTATTACAATAAATACATCTCATGTAGAATATGATACTAAAATAAGACATTACGCTCACGTAGATTGTCCAGGCCATGCTGATTATGTAAAAAATATGATTACTGGAGCCGCTCAAATGGATGGAGCTATACTTGTAGTAGCAGCTACAGATGGTCCGATGCCTCAAACTCGTGAACATATACTTCTTGGAAGGCAAGTTGGAGTTCCATACATAGTAGTGTTTATGAATAAATGCGATATGGTAGATGACGAAGAACTATTAGAATTAGTAGAAATTGAAATAAGAGAACTATTATCTCAGTATGATTTTCCAGGAGATGAAATCCCAATAATAAGAGGATCAGCTCTAAAAGCTTTAGAAAAAGATCCTATTTGGATTCAAAAAATAATAGATTTATCTGAACATTTAGATAATTATATTCCAGAACCAAAAAGAATAATTGATCAACCATTTCTTTTACCAATAGAAGATGTATTTTCAATATCTGGTAGAGGAACAGTAGTAACTGGTAGAATAGAAAGAGGAACAGTAAAAGTAGGAGAAGAAATAGAAATTATTGGCATAAAAAATACAGTAAAAACTACATGTACAGGTGTAGAAATGTTTAGAAAACTATTAGATGAAGGAAGAGCTGGAGAAAACGTTGGAATATTATTAAGAGGAACAAAACGAGAAGATGTAGAAAGAGGGCAAGTTTTAGCTAAACCAGGATCAATTAAACCTCATACTCAATTTGAATCAGAAGTATATGTATTAAAAAAAGAAGAAGGAGGTCGTCACACTCCATTTTTTAATGGATATAAACCACAATTTTATTTTCGTACAACAGATGTTACAGGAAGTGTTGAATTACAAAAAGGAACAGAAATGGTTATGCCAGGAGATAATGTGAAAATGTTAGTAAAATTAATTTCTCCTATAGCCATGGATGACGGTTTAAGATTTGCAATAAGAGAAGGTGGAAAAACAGTAGGAGCAGGAATTGTATCTAAAATAATTGTTTGATTAAATTTTTAATATTAAAAATGAAAAATATACAAAAAAAAAATAAATTTAATCCTAAAAAGGATTTTTTTATTTGGGTTTTTGTGGTAGCTTTATTATTTATAGCTTCTTTTTTTAAAGAAATATTTCCTAATCTTAATAAGATAATTAAATTTTTAATCATACTTATTATTATAATTTCTATAATTTTTTTATCTTCTATTACAAACAAAGGTAAATACGTTTTAAACTTTATTCAAGAATCTTTGAAAGAAATAAAAAAAGTAGCATGGCCTTCTTTGCAAGAAACTCTTCAAACTACATTAATAGTTTCTTTAGTAACCGTAATAATGTCGCTTTTGCTATGGGGATTAGATAGCTTATTAATTCGAGCAATATCTTTTATAACTAGTTTGAGGTTTTAATATGTCTGAAACTCATAAAAAAAGATGGTATGTTGTTCAAGCATTTTCTGGATTTGAATCTAAGGTAGCTCAATCTTTAAAAGAGCATACAAAATTATATAAAATGGAACATTTCTTCGGTGAAGTTATGATACCAACAGAAGAAATATTAGAGATACGTCATGGAAAAAGAAAAAAAAGTGAAAGAAAATTTTTTCCAGGATACGTATTAATTCATATGGTTATGAACGATTCAAGCTGGTATTTAGTAAAAAATATTCCTAAAGTAATGGGTTTCGTAGGTGGTACATCAGATAAACCGGCTCCAATTAGCGATAAAGAAATAGAATATATAGTAAAAAGATTGCAAAAAATAGGAAATAAACCAAGACCAAAAACTTTATTTGAACCAGGGGAATTAGTTAGAGTAAAAGATGGTCCATTTTCTGATTTTAATGGAGTAGTAGAAGAAGTAGATTATGAAAAAAATAGATTAAAAGTATCTGTTTTAATATTTGGAAGAGCTACTCCAGTTGAGCTTGATTTCAGTCAATTAGAAAAAAATTAGTTATTTTGTATAATTTATAAAATAAAATATGGAGAAATTTAATAAATGACAAAAAAAATAAAAGCATATGTAAAATTACAAATTAAAGCTGGGTCTGCAAATCCTAGCCCTCCTATAGGACCAGCTCTTGGGCAACAAGGAGTTAACATTATAGAATTTTGTAAATCCTTTAACGCAAAAACAAATAAAATAGATAAGGATACACCTATACCTGTAATTATATCTGTATATAATGATCGCACTTTTTCTTTCATAACAAAAACTCCTCCTACCGCTTTCTTTCTAAAACAAGCAGCTAATATAAAATCTGGATCTGATAATCCTAAAAACAAAAAAATTGGTAAAATATCTATTTTTAAAATCAATGAAATTGCAAAAAAAAAATCTCCAGATATGACAGGAAGCACATTAAATAGTATTTCAAAATCTATTATTGGAACAGCTAAGTCTATGGGATTATCTATAGAGGATTAATATGTCTAAAATGACGAAAAAAATGAAAAAAATTTGTGAAATTAAATCTTCTTTGAAAGATTATAAATTTAATAATTTAATTTCTATTTTAAATTCTTTTCCAAAAGCCAAGTTTAATGAAAATATAGATGTTGCAATAAATTTAAGAATTAATACAAAAAAATCTGATCAAAATATTAGAGGATCGATAATTCTTCCCAACTCTATTAAAAAGGAAAAATATATTGTTGTTTTTGCAAGCGGAGAGGATAAAAAAAATGCTTATGAAGCTGGAGCAAATTTAGCAGGTATGGAAGAAGTATCAGATAAAATAAAAAATAATAAAAAATTAAAAATAGATCATGTTATTTCTACTCCAGAGGCAATGCCTATTGTTGAAAAATTAGGATCTATACTTGGCCCTAAAGGGCTCATGCCTAATCCAAAGCTTGGAACCATTACAAAAGACATAAAAAATGAAATAAAAAAAATAAAAAGTGGACAATTAAACTATAAAAATGATAAATATGGAATAATACATACTACTATAGGAAAGATTAATTTTAATAATTTAGAATTAAAAATTAATTTGTTATATTTTTTAAATCATTTAGTTAAAACAAAACCTACTAATTTAAAAGGAGTTTTTATTAAAAAAGTTAGTTTATCTACTACAATGGGAGGGAGTGTTATTATTAACCACAATGAATTTTTGCAAGAAAATAATATATCAGATAATATTAAAAAATAATTTTAAAAATTAAATTTTAATAATAAATAAATCATAATTTTTTGATAAAAATGAAAAAATTTTTAATTTTATATTAAAGGTGTAATATTGTGTTAAATAGAAAAAATAAAGAAAATATTATTTCTAAAATTAATAAAATTACTAAATCTTCTTTATCTATTTTGATTGTTGATCCTACTGGAATAACTTCAAATCAAATGAATAATTTGAGAAAATCTAGCAGAAAACTAAATGTAAACATAAAACAAGTAAGAAATACTTTAATGCGTTTTGCAATAGTGGATACTGAATTTGATTGTTTAGAAAAATACATAAAAGGATCTAATTTAATTGCTTTTTCTCATTCGCACCCTGGATCTGCTGCTAGAATATTTAAAAATTTTACAAAAGAAAATAATAAAATTAAAATAAAACTTGCAGTATTTGAAAGAAAAATTATAACAGATTCTAATATTGATTATTTAGCAAATTTACCAACACATGAAGAATCTGTAATTAATTTTATCAATATTATTCAAGAAGCATCTATTAAAAAGTTAATAAGAATTTTAATTCTAATAAATAATAATAAATAATTCTTATAAAAAATAAGAAAATATTTTAGGAGCATTCAAATGTCAATAAATAAACAACAAATATTAGATGCAGTTTCTGAAATGTCAGTATTAGAAATTTCAGAATTAGTTTCTATGATGGAAAAAAAATTTGGAGTATCTTCTATTAATAATAATAATATTAATGTTAATAAAGTTGATGAATCTGTAGAAGAAAAATCTGAATTTGATGTTCTATTATTAGAAATTGGTAAAAATAAAATTTCTGTTATTAAATCTGTTAGATCCGCTTTAAGTCTAGGTTTAAAAGAATCAAAAGATTTAATAGAATCCGAACTCCCAATAACATTAAAAACAGGATTAAATAAAAAAGATGCAGAGTCTTTGAAAAAAGAAATAGAAACCTCAGGAGCCCGAATTGAATTAAAATAAATATTTATGTTATTAATTATGGATTTAAAAATCCAATAGCTGGTGAAATAACACCAGCTTCTTTTTTATAAAAAAAATTAAAATATTTATTTATAATAAAATATTAAAATTTTATATTATCTAATAATAATATTAATTTTTTTAATCAATTAAATATTAATTGATATAATCATACATTTTAAATTTTTTATTTATCGGTGAAACTATGGTTTATTCTTATACGGAAAGAAAAAGAATTAGGAAAGACTTTGGAAAACGTCCGCAAGTTTTAGATATACCATATTTACTTGCTATACAAATTAATTCATTTAAAAAATTTATAGAAAAAGATCCAGAAGGTTTGTATGGATTAGAAGCAGCATTTAAATCCATTTTTCCTATTAAAAGTTATAGTGGAAATGCAGAATTAAAATATATAAGTTATAGACTTGGATGTTCTGTTTTTAATGTAAAAGAATGCCAAACAAGAGGAACAACTTTTTCTGCTCCTTTAAGAGTAATATTACAATTAATAATTTATTGCGATGAATCAAAACATGTTGTAAAAAATATTAAAGAACAAGAAGTATATATGGGAGAAATTCCATTAATGACAGATAATGGAACATTTATAATAAATGGAACAGAAAGAGTTGTAGTTTCTCAATTGCATCGTAGTCCAGGTGTATTTTTTGACAGTGATAAGGGTAAAACCCACTCTTCTGGAAAGGTATTGTATAATGCAAGAATTATCCCATATAGAGGATCTTGGTTAGATTTTGAATTTGATGCAAAAGATCATTTATTTATTAGAATTGATAGAAGAAGAAAATTACCTGTAACAGTTCTTTTAAAAGCGTTAAATTTTAGTGATGGTGAAATTTTAAATATATTTTTTGAAAAGGTTAATTTTTTTATTAGAAAAAAAAATTTATTAATGGAATTGATACCAAAAAGATTAAGAGGAGAAACAGCTCTATTTGATATATGTGAAAATGGAATAACATATATAAAAAAGGGTCGTAGAATAACTGCAAAACATATTAGAAATCTAGAAAATGATAAAATATCTCAAATAACAGTTCCATTTGAATATATTATAGGAAAAGTTTCTGCTAAAAATTATTTTGACAAAAAAACAGAAAAACCAATTATTACAGCGAATACAGAACTTACTGTAGACTTAATGCTTAATTTATTTAAATCTGGATATAAAAGCATCGAGACTTTGTTTACAAATGATTTAGATCATGGATCATATATCTCAGAAACATTAAGAATTGATTCTACTACAGATAAAACTAGTGCTTTAATAGAAATATATCGTATGATGAGACCAGGAGAGCCTCCTACTAAAGAGGCTGCAGAAAATTTATTTTATAATTTATTCTTCTCAGAAGATAGATATGATTTGTCTTCTGTAGGAAGAATGAAATTTAACAAATCTTTATCAATAAATTCATCTGAAGGTTCAAGTTTATTGGATAAATTTGATATCATAGAAGTAACAAAAAAATTGATAGATATAAGAAATGGTAAAGGAGACGTAGATGACATTGATCATCTAGGAAATAGAAGAATTAGATCAGTAGGAGAGATGGCTGAGAATCAATTCAGAATAGGATTAGTTAGAGTGGAACGTGCAGTTAAAGAAAGGTTATCTTTAGGAGATCTAGATACAATAATGCCACAAGACATGATTAATGCTAAGCCCATTTCAGCTGCAGTAAAAGAATTCTTTGGATCTAGTCAATTGTCACAATTCATGGATCAAAATAATCCATTATCAGAAATTACTCATAAACGTCGAATATCGGCTCTAGGTCCTGGAGGATTAACTAGAGAAAGAGCTGGTTTTGAAGTAAGAGATGTGCATCCTACACATTATGGTAGAGTATGTCCAATAGAAACTCCAGAAGGTCCAAATATTGGATTAATCAATTCTCTATCTGTTTATGCTAGAACAAATGAATATGGTTTTTTAGAAACTCCATACAGATGTGTTTTAAATGGAATAGTGACTAACAATATACATTATCTATCTGCGATAGAAGAAGGAAAATTTATTATAGCTCAAGCAAATACTAACTTGGATAAAAATGGATATTTTATAAATGAATTTGTTACTTGTAGAAACAAAGGAGAATCAAGTTTATTCAACAGAAATCAAGTAAATTATATGGATGTATCTACTCAACAAATAGTTTCAGTTGGAGCATCTTTAATTCCTTTTTTAGAACATGATGATGCAAATAGAGCTTTAATGGGAGCTAATATGCAAAGACAAGCAGTTCCAACTTTAATGACAGAAAAACCATTGATAGGAACTGGTATGGAAAGAGCAGTAGCAGTAGATTCTGGTGTAACTGCAGTAGCAAAAAGAGGGGGAATAGTTCAATTTTTAGATTCATCCAAAATAATAATAAAGGTCAACCAAGAAGAAATAATAAAAGAAAAAATAGGGATAGATATTTACCATTTAACAAAATATGTTAGATCAAATCAAAATACATGCATAAATCAAACACCTTGTGTATGCTTAAATGATGTAGTAGAACGTGGAGACGTTTTAGCAGACGGTCCATCTACTGATTTAGGAGAGCTAGCCTTAGGTCAAAATATGAGAATAGCATTTATGCCGTGGAATGGATATAATTTTGAAGATTCTATGTTAGTTTCCGAAAAAGTTGTTCATGAAGATAGATTTACAACAATACATATTCAAGAATTAGCCTGTATGTCTAGAGATACCAAATTAGGATCAGAAGAAATAACCTCAGATATTCCAAATGTAAGTGAAACTTCTTTGTTGAAATTAGATGAATCTGGAATTGTTTATATTGGAGCAGAAGTAAAAGGAGGAGATATATTGGTAGGAAAAGTTACTCCTAAAGGCGAAACTCAATTAACTCCAGAAGAAAAATTATTACGAGCTATTTTTGGAGAAAAAGCTTCAGATGTAAAAGACTCATCATTAAGAGTCCCAAATGGAGTTTCAGGAACAGTTATAGATGTAGAAATATTCACTAGAGATGGAGTTAAAAAAGATAAAAGAGCTTTAGAGATTGAGTATATGCAAATCAAAGAAGCAAAAAAAGATATATATGAAGAACTAGAAATTTTTAAATCTAGCTTAAAAATACAAATAGAATATTTTCTAAAAGAAAACAATATAGAATATGATTCTCTGTCAGAATTATTAAAAGGAAATATAAAAAATTTAATATTTAAAAATAATAATTTAAATAATATATTTGAAGAACTAATAAATAAATTTTTGAGATTAAAAGAAGAATTTGAAAAAAAATTAGAAATAAAAATAAAAAAAATTACTCAAGGAGACGATTTAGCACCAGGAGTTTTAAAAATTGTTAAAGTTTACTTGGCCGTAAAACGGCAAATACAGCCAGGTGATAAAATGGCAGGACGTCATGGAAACAAAGGAGTTATTTCTAAAATAAATCCAATAGAAGATATGCCTTATGATGAGAACGGAGTTCCTGTAGACATGGTATTAAATCCTTTAGGAGTTCCTTCTAGAATGAATATTGGACAAATTTTAGAGACTCATTTAGGACTAGCTGCAAAAGGAATAGGAAATATTATAGATAATATGTTAAAAAATAACAAAAAAATTTATAAAATAAAAAAATTTATACAAAATGCATATAATTTAGGGATTGGAATTAGGCAAAAGGTTGAATTAGATCATTTTTCTGATAAAGAAATTATTAAACTTGCAAATAATCTTAGAAAAGGAATGCCTATAGCTACTCCTGTATTTGATGGAGCTCAAGAAATAGAAATAAAAGAACTTTTGAAATTTAGTGGAAATCCTGAATCTGGTCAAATTACATTATTTGATGGACAAACAGGTGAAAAGTTTGATAGACCAGTTACTGTAGGATATATGTATATGTTAAAATTAAATCATTTGGTTGACGATAAAATGCATGCTAGATCTACTGGATCTTATAGCTTAGTAACCCAACAACCATTGGGTGGAAAAGCCCAGTTTGGAGGGCAAAGATTTGGAGAAATGGAAGTATGGGCTTTAGAAGCATATGGAGCTGCTTATTCTTTACAAGAAATGCTTACAGTAAAATCAGATGACGTTAATGGGCGTACTAAGATGTATAAAAATATAGTAGATGGCAGCCATTTAATGGAACCTGGAATGCCAGAATCTTTTAATGTACTTTTAAAAGAAATTCGTTCTTTAGGAATTAATATTGAATTAGAAGAAAATAATTAATATTAATTTTTCCATATCACCTTAATATGATAGAGAATAATTTGTGAAAGATTTATTAAGATTTTTAAAAACTAATAATAAAATAGAAGAGTTTGATACTATTAAGATATCTTTAGCATCTCCAGAAATAGTTAGATCATGGTCTTTTGGAGAAATCAAAAAACCAGAAACAATTAATTATAGAACTTTTAAACCAGAAAGAGATGGATTATTTTGCGCTCGTATTTTTGGGCCAGTAAAAGATTATGAATGTTTATGTGGAAAATACAAAAGATTAAAACATCGTGGCGTTATATGTGAAAAATGTGGAGTAGAAGTTACTCAAACAAAAGTTAGACGAGAAAGAATGGGTCACATAGAATTAGCTTCTCCAACTGCTCATATTTGGTTTTTAAAATCTTTGCCTTCACGCATTGGTTTATTGTTAGATATGCCTCTAAGAGATATTGAGCGAGTTTTGTATTTTGAATCTTACGTTGTAACAGATGGAGGAATGACAAGCTTAAATCAAAGACAAATCCTAACAGAAGAACAATATTTAGATTCTTTAGAAGAATTTGGAGATGAATTTGATGCAAAAATGGGGGCTGAAGCTATTCAAGAAATTTTAAAAAATATGAATTTAAAAGAAACTTGTAATAATATCAGAAAAGAACTTATAGATACTAATTCAGAAACAAAAAGAAAAAAATTAACTAAAAGAGTCAAATTAATAGAATCATTTATTAAATCTGGAAATAAACCTGAATGGATGATATTAACAGTTCTTCCAGTTTTGCCTCCAGATTTAAGACCTTTAGTACCGCTAGATGGAGGACGATTTGCTACATCTGATTTAAACGATTTGTATCGTAGGGTTATCAACAGAAATAATAGATTAAAAAGACTTTTAGATCTTGCAGCTCCGGATATAATAGTACGTAATGAAAAACGTATGCTGCAAGAAGCAGTAGATGCTCTATTAGATAATGGTAGAAGAGGTAGAGCTATAACAGGCTCTAATAAAAGACCTTTAAAATCTTTAGCTGACATGATAAAAGGAAAACAAGGAAGATTCAGACAAAATCTTTTAGGGAAACGAGTTGATTATTCAGGAAGGTCAGTAATAACTGTAGGTCCATACTTAAGATTACATCAATGCGGGCTTCCAAAGAAAATGGCTTTAGAGTTATTTAAGCCTTTTATTTATGGAAAACTAGAAATAAATGGTTTTGCTACTACAATTAAAGCAGCAAAAAAAATGGTAGAAAGAGAAGAAAGCGTAGTATGGGATATATTAGAAGAAGTAATAAAAGAACATCCTGTGATGTTAAATAGAGCTCCAACATTACATAGATTAGGCATTCAAGCTTTTGAGCCTATATTAATAGAAGGAAAAGCAATTCAATTGCATCCTTTGGTTTGTGCCGCATATAATGCAGATTTTGATGGAGATCAAATGGCAGTACATGTTCCTCTTACTTTAGAAGCCCAATTAGAAGCTAGAGCATTAATGATGTCTACAAATAATATTTTATCTCCTGCTAATGGAGAACCAATTATTGTACCATCTCAAGATGTAGTATTAGGTTTGTATTATATGACTAGAGATCGTATTAATTGTTTAGGAGAGGGGATGTGCTTGAGCAACCCAAAAGAAGCAGAACATTTATATAGATCTGGAATTGCAGAATTGCACGCTAAAGTAAAAGTAAGAATTTCTGAATATAACATTTTAGAAAATAAAAATATAGTAAAGAGTGTTAAATTAATAGACACAACAATAGGAAGATCCATTTTATGGATGATAGTTCCAAAAGGGCTGCCATTTTCTCTAGTAAACAGGGTGTTAGGAAAGAAATCAATCTCTAATATGTTAAATACGTGTTATAGAGTTTTAGGATTAAAACCAACTGTTATGTTTGCAGATAATATTATGTACACTGGATTTTCTTATGCTGCAAAATCTGGATCTTCAGTTGGAATAGATGATATATTAATTCCATTAAAAAAATCTAAAATTATAAAAAATGCAGAATATGAAGTTTCTGAAATACAAGAACAATTTCAATCCGGTCTTGTAACTGCAGGTGAAAGATACAATAAAGTAATTGATATTTGGGCTTCAGCTAATGAACGTGTTGCTAAAGCTATGATGAAAAATTTATCTGTAGAAACCATCATAGATGGTAATGGAAAAGAAAACAAACAATCATCTTTTAATAATATTTTTATGATGGCTGATTCTGGAGCTAGAGGATCAGCTGCTCAAATTAGACAACTTGCTGGAATGAGAGGTTTAATGGCAAAACCAGACGGATCAATTATAGAAACTCCAATTACTGCTAATTTTAGAGAAGGATTAAATGTTCTTCAGTATTTTATTTCTACTCATGGAGCAAGAAAAGGTTTAGCCGACACAGCTTTAAAAACTGCGAATTCAGGTTATTTAACAAGAAGACTAGTAGATGTTGCTCAAGATCTTGTAGTAACAGAAGATGATTGTAAGACTATTTTTGGAATAACAATGACTCCAGTTATTGAAGGAGGAGAAGTTAAAGAACCATTAAGAGAAAGAGTTTTAGGAAGAGTTGTAGCAGAAAACGTTATGAATCCAGGAACTGACACAGTTTTAGTTCATAGAAATACATTATTAAGTGAAAAATGGTGTAATTTTTTAGAAAAAAACTTGATAGATAAAATAAAAGTAAGATCAGTAGTAACTTGTGAAACTAATTTTGGAGTTTGCGCCAAATGTTATGGTAGAGACCTAGCTCGTGGTCATTTAGTGAATAAAGGAGAAGCTATCGGAGTTATTGCAGCTCAATCAATAGGCGAACCAGGAACTCAATTAACTATGAGAACTTTCCATATAGGAGGAGCTGCATCTAGATTGGCGTCTGAATCTAACATTCAAGTAAAAAATAAAGGTATTGTTAAATTAAATAATGCAAAATTTGTAATAAATGAAAACAATAAAATTGTAATTACATCTCGTCACGCTTCTTTAAAAATTATTGATGAATTTGGAAGAACAAAAGAAAAGTACAAACTTCCATATGGAGCTTTTGTAAACAAAAAAAATGGAGAAACAATAACTAGTGGAGAGGTAATTGCAAATTGGGATCCTCATACCATGCCAATTATAACAGAAGTAAGTGGATACATAAGGTTTATTGATATTATAGAAAATCAGACAATAACAAGACAAACTGATGAATTAACAGGTGTATCTTTTATTTCAGTTCTAGACACTTCGGAAAGAATTGGAATTAACAAAGATTTACGTCCCGCTTTAAAAATAATTAATTTGCAAGGAAAAGATGTATTTTTGCCAGGAACAGATATTCCTGCACAATATTTTTTACCAGGAAAATCTATTTTGCAATTAGAAAATGGAACAAAAATTAACAGCGGAGATGTTTTAGCTAGATTATCTTTGGAAACAAGTGGAATTAAAGACATAACTGGAGGACTTCCTAGAGTAGCAGATTTATTTGAAGCTAGAAGACCCAAAGAACCTGCTATTTTAGCAGAAATAAGCGGAATAATCTCATTTGGAAAAGAAACTAAAGGAAAAAGAAGATTAGTAATCTCCCCTATTAATGGAAGTGATGTTTACGAAGAAATGATACCAAAATGGAGACATTTAAATGTTTTTGAAGGAGAAAGAGTTGAAAAAGGAGATGTAATTTCAGATGGACCAGAATCTCCTCATGATATACTTCGCTTGAGAGGAGTACATGCAGTTACTAAATATATAGTAAACGAAGTACAGGATGTGTATAGATTGCAAGGAGTTAAAATTAACGATAAACACATAGAAGTTATAGTTAGACAAATGCTAAAAAAAGCAACAATTTTAAATGGATCTCAATCAGAATTTTTAGAAGGAGAACAAACAGAATTTTCACGTATTAGAATTGCAAATAATAATACAAAATCATCTGATAAAATTAATTATTCTCGTGATTTACTTGGAATTACAAAATCTTCTTTAGCTACTGAATCTTTCATTTCTGCTGCATCTTTTCAAGAAACTACAAGAGTTTTAACAGAATCAGCAGTATCTGGAAAAATAGATGAATTAAGAGGGTTAAAAGAAAACGTTATTGTAGGAAGATTAATTCCAGCTGGAACAGGATACTCATATCATCAAAAAAGGTTATTAGAGCGTAAAAAAAGAAATAGTATTCATAAGTCTTCTGTTAATCATGTTACTTTAGATGAAGCTTCAGAAAATTTAAAAGAACTTTTAAAAGCTAATTTGAATGATAATTAAAAAATTTTTTAAATAAATATTTTTTTAATTCCAGCATACAGCAATATTTTTATTAGTAAATTCGATCAGGTCCGACAGGAAGCAATCGTAGCTACAAAAAGTATGTGTATAGTATGCTGGAAAATTAAATTGTAAACATAAAATTATTAAAGTTTTATAAAAATATTTTAAAATATAAAAATTTATCTTACATATTTCCATACAACATTTGGAATCTTATCATACAATTTATTCATAGTTATTTCTGCTAATCTATGATCAGCAGCTGAATTAAAAATTTCTAATTCATCATTTGACAATTTATATTTATTTTTTTCTATAACTCTTTCTAAAGTTGCTAATGTTCTACATTTTCTTAAACGCATAAGGTAATCTATTTTTTTCATTTTTTTTAACCAATAATATGGAATATTTATTAATAAATAAAAATTATTGTCTGTTAGATAAAATATATTTAGGATTATTAAATAAATTATTTTTATATAATTTATTTAATTTATTAATTATATGGCAACCTAGAATAATTTTGTAAAAATTAACATTTTTATAAATTATTTTATATAAATTATATTAAATTATAAATTGTAAAATAGTAAATATAAATTTAATTAAATTTATATTTTTTGTAATTTAAATATATGTTATATTTTATTCTATATAATAATTTTTATTTAAAAATATAAATTACTTTAAATTATAAATTTATTATTAATATTAATAATTATTAAAAATTAATATTTTAAATAAATATAAAAATAATTTTTAAAATAAAAATTTTTATATAAAATAAAATTCATTTTTAATAAATTTTGATTTTAATACATGAATTATAAACCCTTAAATATAAAGTGGAGACCTAAAATATTTAATGATATTATAGGTCAAGATCATGTTTTGAGATTTTTAAAAAATAGTTTTTTAGATAAAAAAATTTATTATTCTTATTTAATAAGTGGAATAAGAGGAATAGGAAAAACTACATTAGCTAGATTAATAGCTAAAAGTTTAAATTGTTTTTATGATATAAATTTTAATCCATGTAGAATATGCAAAAATTGCGAAGAATCTGAAAAAAATTGTTTTGTTGATTTAATAGAAATTGACGCTGCGTCGCATACAAAGATAGAAAACATTAAAGAAGTTTTAGATAATATAAAATATCTTCCATCTAAAGGTAGATATAAAATATATATAATAGATGAAGTTCACATGTTATCTAAATATAGTTTTAATGCTCTATTAAAAATTTTAGAAGAGCCACCAAATCATGTTAAATTTATATTAGCTACAACTGAGTTAAACAAAATTCCTGAAACTATTTTATCTAGATGTTTGCATTTGCAGCTAAAAGAAATAAGTGAAACTGATATTTTATATAACTTAAAAAAAATATTAAAATTAGAAAAAATTTATTATGAAGAAGAAGCTTTAAAAATTATATCCAAATCATCTCAACATAGCATGAGAGATGCTTTAACTTTAGCTGAAAAAGCATCAATTTTAGGGGAAAACAATATTTTATACAACGTAGTATCTGATATGTTAGGATGTATTAGTTTTATGGAGTTAATCGATTTATTTGAAATAATATCTCTTAATAAAAAAGAAAAATTAATATTTTTTTTTAAAAAAATTGAAAATAAATCTATAAATTGGGATGATTTTCTTATAAATATGATATTGATTGTACACAAAGTTTTATTTTTTAAATTCAACGATACATATAAAGACCCAAAAAAAATAAATACAAAAAAAACAAAATTTTATAAATTATCTAAGTTAATTTCTACAAATGACTTATATAAATATTATGATATCTTTCTTCAAGGAAGGAAAGAATTATCTTATTCTACAGAACAAAAAATTACAGTAGAAATAACAATATTACGTGCTTTTTATTTTATAAATGAAAATTTATAGACGATTCAAATCAACATAGATAAAATTTAAATTAATTATATTTGATAAAAACGGAATGAATAAATTAATGAAACAAGCTCAAAAAATTCAAGAAAAAATGAAATTAATTCAAGAAGAAATTTCAAAATTAGAAGCAATTGGAGAATCTGGAGCTGGTTTGGTAAAAATAAAATTAAATGGCTCTCGATATTGTAATTATGTTAAAATAGATAATAGTTTGTTAAAAGATAAAGAAATGCTAGAAGATCTTATCGTAGCTGCATTTAACGATGCCATTAGAAGAATATCTGAGATTCAACAAGAAAAAATAGCTTCTGTATCTAGCTCTATTCAAATACCTGAAGGCTTTAAAATGCCATTTTAAATGATTAAATAATCTATTTAAATTAAATTTATTTGAAATATATAAAATATAGGAAATAATATGCAAAAAAAAGAAACTTTAGAATTTCAATCTGAAGTAAAACAGCTTTTAAATTTAATGATACATTCTTTATATTCTAATAAAGAAATATTTTTAAGAGAATTAATTTCTAATGCATCAGATGCATTAGACAAGTTAAGATTTTTATCAATTTCAGATGAAAAAATAAAAATAAAACAAAATAAATTATGTATATTTATAGATTATGATAAAAATAAAAAAAGTATTACTATACAAGATAATGGAATAGGTATGTCTAAAAAAGAAGTAATAGAAAATTTAGGCACTATAGCTAAATCTGGTACTAAATCTTTTATTAAATCTATAGAAAAATCAAATTCTGAAAAAAACAATCAATTAATAGGTAAATTTGGAGTTGGTTTCTATTCAGTATTTATCGTCTCTGAAAAAGTATTAGTTCTTACACGTTCATTTAAAGAAAATGAAAAAAATGGAGTTTTATGGGAATCTTCAGGAAAAGGTGAATATACTATTTCTAATATAATAAAAAAAGACGTAGGAACAGAAATAACTATATTTTTAAAAGAATCAGAAAAAGAATTTTGTGATGAGTTAAATATAAAAAATATTGTTTTGAAATATTCTAATCATATAAATTTTCCAATTAAATTAAAAACTAAAATAACAAAAGATAATAAAATACTAACTCCAGAAGAAAAAAAGTCATATACTTGGAAACAAATAAATACAGGTAAATCTTTATGGTCTAAAAAAAAGTCAGAGATAAAAGACATAGAATATAAAGAATTTTATAAAAATTTTTTCAATGATAATTACGATCCATTAATATGGTCTCATAATCATGTAGAAGGAAAACAAGAATATGTCAGTTTATTGTATATTCCAAGAAAAGCATCATGGGATATATGGAACAGAGAACACAAACACGGATTAAAATTATATGTCAAAAAAGTATTTATAATGGATCAATCTAGTGAATTTATTCCTAATTATTTAAGATTTATTAAAGGAATAATAGATTCTAATGATCTTCCATTGAATGTTTCTAGAGAGATTTTACAAAACAATGAAAATATATATAAAATAAAAATTAATTTAACTAAAAAAGCTTTATTAATGTTAGAAAATTTATCAAAAAATCATCCTGATGAATATAAATTATTTTGGAAAGAATTTGGTCTTATTCTAAAAGAAGGACCTTCAGAAGATATAAAAAACTACGAAAACGTTATAAAACTTTTTAGATTTTCATCTACATATATAAATTCAGAAAACCAAGAAGTTTCTTTAGAAGATTATGTTAAAAGAATGCAATCTGGACAAAACAAAATATTTTATATAACTTCTGATAATTATCTTTCTGCAAAGAACAATCCACATTTAGAAAAATTAAAAGAGAAAAAGATAGAAGTATTATTATTGTTTGACAGAATTGATGAATGGATGATGAATTATATGACAGAATTTAAAAAAATTAAGTTTCAATCTATAAGCAAATATAGTTCATATTTAGAAAATATATTTAAAGATGAAAACAACGATCAAAAAAATACAGAACAAAAATTATCAACAATTATTCTTAGAATCAAATCTTATTTGAAAGATAGAGTGAAAGATGTACGTTTTACATCTAAATTGACAAATAGCCCATCTACAGTTACTACTGACGAAAACGATATAACTACACAAATGTCTAAATTATTAATTTCAACAGGACAAGAAAGTCCAGAAATAAAATATATTTTTGAATTAAATGCAAATCATCCAATAATAAAGCATGTATTTAATATTGAAGATAAAAATATATTTAATAATTGGATAGAATTATTATTTGAAGAATCGATTTTATCAGAGAGAGGTAATTTAGATGATCCAAATAAATTTATTCATAGAATAAATAATTTATTATTGTCTAATATTATTAGATTAAATTGAAATTGAGTTAAAATTTCTGGAATTAATATGAGAATAATTTTAATAGGATCTCCTGGCAGTGGTAAAGGAACTCAAGCAAAAATAATGTCTAAGAAATATAACTTGCCTCATATCTCTTGTGGAGATATTTTAAGAAAACAAAATAAATGTTGTGATATAAATAAATTAATAAAAAAAGGAGAATTAATTAACGATAAATTAGTAACAAACATAGTTCTTGAAAAATTAAAAAATATAAATTTATTTAAAGGTTTTATTTTAGATGGATTTCCAAGAACTTTATATCAAGCTAATTCAATTAAAGAAAATAAAATAAAAATTGATTACGTTTTAGAATTATTCTTACAAGAAAAATATATTTATGAAAGAGTATTAGGGAGAATAATAGACAAGGTTTCTGGAGAAATATATCATTTAAAATTCAATCCTCCTAAATTTATTACAGAAAAAAGTAATAAAAATAAAATTTTAGTAAGAAGGTTAGATGATAAAAAATCAGCATTACAAAAAAGAATAAATGATTTTTTTAAAAATTCTTGTTTAATAAGTGAATTTTATAAAAAAGAATCACTAGAAAAAAAATTAAAATATAAAATTATAAATGCTGATTTTGATATAAATACTATATCGAATAAAATTTTTAACATTATAAATGTTTAAATTTTTTTTAAAAATTTAAAATTAAAACTAATATGAAAAATAATATTGGAATTATAATTTCTAATGTAGGAACTCCTTCACATCCAAACAAAAAATCTGTAAAAAAATATTTATCAGAATTTCTTTCTGACAAAAGAGTTATTGATATTTCGAGATTTTTTTGGATTCCTTATCTTCATTTATATTTTTTACCATTAAAATCTTATAAATCGGTAAATTTATATAAAAAAATTTGGGAAAAGGATGGCTCCCCTTTGATGATCAATAGTTTAAATCAAAGAAATTATTTAATAAATAAATTTCCAAATTTTAAAATAGAGCTTGGAATGCGATACGGAGATCCATCTATATGTGTTGCTATAAAAAAAATGATAAAAATTTATAATGTAAATAAATTAATTATTTTACCTATGTATCCTCAATATTCGTGCACTACAACTGCATCAGTTTTAGATAGTGTTTGTGAAGTTATAAAAAAGTATAGAAATATACCATCTATTATATTTATAAGGGATTATGCTGATAATATTAATTATATTAATGCTATAACAAACAGTATAAAAAAATCTTTTAATAAGAACGGCATTCCAGAAATGCTAATAATGTCTTTTCACGGAATACCTAAAAAATACATTAAAGATGGAGATGATTATTTAAAAAGATGTAATGTCACTAAAAAATTAGTATTATCTAAATTAAATTTTTCAAGAAAAAAAGTAATAATGAGCTTTCAATCAAAATTTGGCAATATTCCTTGGATAACTCCCATAACTTCTGAAGTTATTTCTTTTCTTCCAAAAAAAGGAATAAAAAATATTCAAGTTATATGCCCTGGATTTTCTTCAGATTGTTTAGAAACTTTAGAAGAAATAAAAATACAAAACAAAAAAATATTTAAAGATAATGGAGGAAAAAAATTCCATTATATACCTGCCTTAAATTATAGCAAAATTCATATTGAATGTCTTGCAAACATTATTAGAACTCATTTAAAATGAGATTGAATATTTTTTTTAATAACAAGATTTTTAAAAAATTTTCAAATTAATTAAATTATTACGGAGGAGGTGAGATTCGAACTCACGAAAGGTTTAAACCTTTTCTGATTTTCAAGACCAGCGCCTTCAACCACTCGACCACTCCTCCTTTAAAATTTAAAATAAAGAAAATTATAAAATAAATTTATTATATAATTTTTATATTAAAACTTGCATTTTTTTATTTTGTATAATTAAAATATATATACTATAAAAATCTTTTATTATCAAATAATTAAATATTTAAAATATAAATTTAGGAAAAAATTATGAATAGAATCATAGAAATTTCTTCAAAAAGTAGATCAAATTTATCTACAAATAAAGTATTAAGAAATACATACTTGCTTTTATCCATGACAGTAGCATTTTCTGCGATTGTAGCTACAATTAGTAGCATTTTTAACTTTACTTATTTAGGAGCCATTCCAACTTTAATTGGATTTTATGGATTGTTGTTTTTAGTACATCGTTTATCTAATAAAAAATCTGGAATTATAGCAATTTTTCTACTTACTGGATTCATGGGATATACTATATCTCCTTTAATTAATATGAGTATAAATTACAACAGCGGGAATAGCATAATTTTATCTTTGATAGGAACTACTGTTATATTTTTTTCTTGTGCATTATTTACATTAAAAAGCAAAAGAGATTTATCTTTTTTGTCTAGCATTTTAATTTCAGGAAGCATTGCTTTGTTTATTTGTATGATTGGAAATATTTTTTTAAATATTCCATCTTTATCGTTAGCAATTAGCATCATGTTTATGATTTTTTCTTCAGTTGCAATAATATGGGAAATAAACAATATTATTCGTGGAGGAGAACAAAATTATATAAGAGCCACTGTTAGCTTATATGTATCTATATACAATATTTTTGCAAGTTTTCTTGGAATATTTGGAGGATCAAAAAATAATTAAATAATTTTAAGGCGGAAGCTTTTTAAAAAATTTTAATGTTAAAATTTTTCTTCCGCCGTATTATATTTTGAATATTTATAAATTAAATTTCTAACAATACAGATACTGCTTCTGATGCAATTCCTTTTTTTTTTCCTATTTCTCCCAACCCTTCCATAGTTTTTGATTTTATATTAATAACATCTGTTTTGCATTTTAAACAATTTGATATACAAAGGCATATTTTATTAGTATATGAAGATATTTTTGGATATTCTAGAAATAAAGTAACATCAATATTACCAATTTTATATTTTTTTTTTATACAATTCCATACAACTTGCAATAAAATGCAACTATTTATATTTTTATATTTAATATCATTATTTGGAAATAAAATTCCAATATCCCCTAAAGATGAAGCTCCAAGCAAAGAATCAATTATAGAATGAATAATAACATCTCCATCAGAATGAGAAACAACACCCTTGCAGTAAGGAATATGAACTCCGCCTAAAATTAATGGTTTATATATTTTTCCAAATTTATGAATATCAAATCCATGACCAACTCTCACTATAACTACTCCTTAATATTATTAATAAAAAAATTTGCAAAATTTAAATCTTCTGGATATGTAATTTTTATATTATCTGATCTACCATGTACTAAATTTAATTTATATCCACATTTTTCTAAAGCTGAAGATTCATCAGTTATTATTTCACCTTTAGAAGTAATAATTTTTAAACAATTTATTAAAATTTTTAAATTAAATAATTGGGGAGTTAGTGCTCTCCATAATTTATTTCTTTTTATAGTATGACTAATAAAATTACCATAAGATTTTTTAACAGTATCATAAATTGGAGCAGCTAAAATTGCTCCAAAAGGAGATATATTGATTACTTTTAATAATTTATTAAGATCATTTTTATGCAGGCAAGGACGAACTGCATCATGAACTAGAACCCAATCTACTTTACTAACAAATTTTAGCGCTGATATTACAGATTCTGTTCTAGATTTTCCACCTATAACTATATTTATTTTTTTATTTTTTAATATTGATAATTTATTAAACCAATAATCTTTTTTATTAATTGCTATTAATATTTTTTTAACATATATTTTATCTATAAATAAACTTATAGAATGTTCTAATATAGTTTTATTTTTTATTTTTATATATTGTTTTGGATATTTATACCCCATTCTTTTTCCTATTCCTGCTGCTGGAAAAATCACAATAATTTCAGGATGATTAATCATATTTTCTCTAATATTTAAAAAATTAATTATAATTATTTTTATTTTCTAAATTTATAATTCTGTAATAAATTTCATCTGATTTTATCATATTTAAATCACTTCTAGCTTTTTCTTCTATAATTTCTTTTGTATTTCTCAAATCTTCAATTTCTATTAATAAATCATTGTTTCTTAATTTTTTTTTTAAATTATCATTTTTTTTAATTTTAATTTCTTTTTTTATTTTTATTAAAGTAATAATATTATTATTACCAAACCAAAAGTAAAATTGCATAAATAACAAAATAAATACGAGTAAAAATTCAAATTTCGTAAAAAATAAAAAATTAAATTTTTTTTTTATCATTTTATTCTTATTAAAATTAGCTTAATTTTTATAATTAAAAAAATATTATAATACTTTTATTTTTTAAAAATATATATTATATATGTATTTTAGTATTTAAAATAAATTAAAGATTCTTTAGAAGATTTTGTATTTGGAAATTTGTTTATCATTTCTAAAATTCTGAAATTAGAAGCAGAATAAGCATGTTTTTTAAAATAAAATTTTATTATTTGTAATTCATGAAAAGCGATTCTTTCATTTAGATGAAAAATATAATTTTTTGATGATTTATAAAAATCACTATTTGGATATTTATATATTAATTTTTTAAAATTATTTAATGCTAAATAAGCATATTTTGTATTTTCTATAAATTTTTTTTTATATATAAAAAAGTTTATTGTATTTTTATCTAAATCCATATTTATTAAACCTTGTATATAAATTAAAAAATCTATATATGGGCATCTAGGATTAGATTCAATAAATTGATCAATAATTTCTTCAAGAATAGAATTATTTTCTATTTCATAATCTTTATATGTATAATATAAATTTATAATATTATTTTTAGCTTCTTTATAATAATAATAATTATTATATTTGTTTATAAAATATAAATATCTTTTATATTTTTTATATCTATTTTTATAAAGTTCATTATTTTTTAAATTATTTTCTTCATTTTTAATTTTATATTGAATAAAATTTGTATTTTTCAAAGAACAACTTTCTATAGCTAAAAGAAATGTTATTATTACAATAATATTTTTAAATTTAATATCCAAAATACAATTTATTTTAATTTATTAATGAATAAATTTATTTTAAACTATTTTAAATAAAATATTAAATAAGATTTAATATGAAAAAATATAAATTTTTTATAAAAAAAACTTGCATTTCTCAAAATGGTAAAAGATTAGATAAAAGCATAGCAGAAATATTTCCAGAATATTCTAGAAATAAAATAAAAAAATTTATTATTAATAATCAAGTAAAAGTAAATGATATATGTATTATAAATCCAAAAAAAAACATAAAGGGAGGTGAGTGCATAAAAATTAAAATTAGTAAAAAAAATAATTTAATTTCTAAAAAAAGAAAAACATATAAATTAATTTACGAAGATGATGATATTTTAGTAATAAACAAATATAAAGATGTGATTGTTCATCCAGGATGTGATAAACATGAAAATACATTATTACACGACATTTTATTTAACTATCCTGATTCAAAAAATTTATATAGAGCTGGAATAGTACATCGCTTGGATAAAGACACAACTGGATTAATGTTGATAGCAAGAAATTCGTTTTCTCAAAAAAAATTAATTAAATTGTTAAAATTAAGATTAATTAATAGAGAATATAGAGCTGTTTTATTAGGGAAAATTATATGCGACGGAACTGTCAGTGCTCCAATTATTAGAAATTCTAAAAATAGAACTCGCATGAAAGTACATATTTCAGGAAAAGAATCAATAACTCATTATAAAATAATTAAAAATTTTAATGATTTTTCATACGTTAAAATAAACTTAGAAAGTGGTCGCACGCATCAGATAAGATTACACATGTCATATATAAATCATCCTGTATTAGGAGATTTTGTGTATGGAAATAAAAAAAATAAATATATAAAAACATTATATAAAAGCATTTTTAATATTTCTAGACATGCTTTACATGCGAGAAAAATAAAATTTATACATCCAATAAATAATTGCTTAATGGTTCATAAAATAGATCTACCGGATGATATGAAAATATTATTAAAAAATTTAAAATATTTAAATAAAATATAATATAATTTTATTTTAAATAAAAACCAAATGTATATTTATTTTAAAATAACTAATTTAAAAATAAAAAATAATTAAATGAATAATTTTTATAAAAAAAAACAAATTAATATTATCAGTAAATTTGCTATTGATTTGACTAATTTATCCCAGAAAAAAAAATTAGAAGCAATATTTGAAATAGAAAAAGAAATATTCCATGTTATAAGAATTTTACAAAAAAAAACAAAAAATAATATTATATTGACAGGAGACAAGGAGTAGGAAAAACATCTATAATAAAAGGACTTTCACAAAAAATTATTAAAAAAGAAGTTCCAAAAAAATTAAAAAAATATCGTATTTTTATTTTAGATATTTTTTCAATTATAAATATATTAGAATACAAAGGAATAAAATATTTAAATTATATTTTATTAGAAATTTATAAAATAAATTATCCAATTATATTTTTTATTGATAATTTTAATAAATTAATAGAATTAAATTTATTTAACAAATTTATATCAATAAATAATTATCTTTTTCAAAAAAAAATAAAAAAAAACTTTCGTTTTATATTAGAAACTACAACAGATAAATACCAAAAATACACAGATCAATATTCTAATTTAGAAAAAAATTTCCAAAAAATATTTATTCCAGAAATTTCTGTAAAAAATTGTATAAAAATATTAAATCATTTAAAGAATAGTTATGAATCATATTATAATGTAAAAATAACTAACAAAGCTATTATAACATCTTCTATTTTATCTAATAATTACATAAATAATAAAAGATTGCCTGATAAGGCAATAAATATTATTGAAGAAGCCTCCTCTTTGATTAATATTGATCTACATTACAAAAAAAATAATATAGATAAATTTAAAAATACAAATAAATTTAGCAATTATGTTACTGAAAAAGAAGTTATTAAAATTTTATCTGAAAAAACCGGTATTTCTGCTGAAAATATTGTAGAAAATAATTATGAAAAATTTATAAGAATAGAAAAAGATTTGAAAAAAAGAATGATAGGTCAAGATAAAGCTGTTTTTAAAATATTAAATGTTGTAAAAAGAAATTTTTTAGGGCTATCTAATAAAAATAAACCCATAGGATCTTTTTTATTTCTAGGTCCAAATGGGGTTGGAAAAACAAAAATTTGTAAAATTTTATCTGATATTATATTTAATAAAAATACAGATCTAATTTATATAGATATGTCAGAATTTAATGATAAAGTTTATTCTTTTGATGTTTTGCAATATAATAAAAATAATTTAGAATATAGATTTAATACATGTTTAATAAAATTAGTTGAAAAAAATCCTAATTCTTTGATATTAATCAATGAAATCGAAAAAAGTCACATAGATTTTTTTAAAATTTTATTACGTTTATTAAAATATGGAGAATTGATAGATAGTTTTGGAAGAAAAATAAATTTTAAAAATACCATAATAGTTATGAATTCTAATATAGGATTAGACATTTTTCAAAAAAATTATAATTCTTCAAGAAATATTTCTTATGCAAAAAAAACAGTAATAGATATGGTTTATCATTATTTTAATTTTAATCTTATTAATGAAATTGACGACATTGTTTTTTTTAAACCTTTAGATAATATTTCATTAGAAAAAATCATTTATAAAAATATAAATTTATTTAAAAATAAATTAGAAAAAAAGGGTTATTTATTTGAAATAACTAGTTCTGTAATTTCTTATATTAGAAAATTAGGATTTAATCCTTCATATGGAGCAAACAATTTTAAAAAAATAATAGAAAAAAAAATTATAAATCCTATATCTGACGAAATAATGTGTAAAAATTTTAATATAGGTCATAATATTTTTGTAGATATTAAATTTAATAAAATTGAAATAAAATAAAAAATTTTAATCATTTTATTGTTGATTCTCTTTTTATATAATTTATCTGACTTTTAGTAATTCTATTACATAACGGTTTAAATTTATTGATTAAGTGTGGATATAATAGAGGTTTGTTAATATTTTCCCATTTTAATGAAATATTTAAAAAATCTTCTGTTTTCTTTGATAAATTTGGCAAAATTGGCTTGAGGTAAATCATGATTATATAGAACATATTAATACCCATAGAAGATATTTCATGCAATTTATTTCTTTTGTCTTTTGACTCTTCTGTTAATTTCCAAGGAGATTTTTTATTAAAATATTGATTAGCTAATTCTGCTAATTTAATTATTTCGTAAATAATAAAACTTATATTATTACTTTGAAAGTATTTATTTATTTTTTCTTTTAATGAAGTAAATTTACAATATAATTCATAATTTTCTATCTTATAAGATAGATATCCTTCAAAATATTTATCAATAAAACTAGAACTACGAGATGCTAGATTTACTATTTTGTTGATTATATTAGAATTAACTTTATTCATAAAATCTGATAAGCTAAAGTCTATATCTTTAGCACAAGAAGAAATTTTCATAGAAAAGTAATATCTTAGAAAATCAGAATCACAATACTTTAAATAGGTTTTTGCTTTTATAACAAACCCATTTGATTTAGACATTTTTTCTCCATTTAAGGTTACGTGTCCGTGAACAAATAACTTAGTAGGTTTTTTTAAATTTATACCATGCAATATTGCAGGCCAAAATAAACTATGAAAATAAATAACATCTTTTCCAATAAACTGATATATTTCACTTTTAGAATTAACATCCCAAAATTCTGAAAAAAAAATTTTTTCTTTTTTATCACATAAATTTTTAAATGTGCTTAAGTATCCAATAGGGGCATCTAGCCATACATAAAAGTATTTTTCTTTCTCATTAGGTATTTTAAAACCAAAATACGGAGCATCTCTAGATATATCCCAAGGTTTTAGTCCATTTTTAAACCATTCAGAAACTTTTCTTAAATTTTCTTTTTTTAAAACTCCTGAATGTATCCATTTTTTTAAAAATTTTTCAAATTTAGGAAGGTCAAAGAATAAATGTTTTGATTTTTTTATTATAGGAACAGATTTTGATAAAATTGATATTGGATTTATTACATCAGTAGAACAATAATTTGCGCCGCATATATTGCAATTATCACTATATTGTTTTTCGGAATTACATTCCGGACATTTTCCTTGAATCAATCTATCAGATAAAAACATATTAATTTTACAATCATAAAATTGAGAAATATATTTTGAAAATATTAATTTTTTTCTTTTTAATAATTTATATATTAATTTGCAAAATCTATAATTTTCTTTGCTATGAGTTAAATAATAATTATCATAACTAATATTAAATTTTGATAGATCATTTTTATGTTCTTTATAAAACAAAAAAACCATTTTCTCAGGAGAAATTTTGTTTTTTTTAGCTTTTATCATTATTGGAGTACCATGAGAATCATCTGCGCAAATAAAATAAATTTCATTACCTATCATTCGATTAAATCTTACCCAGATATCTGCCTGTATATGTTCAAGAATATGTCCAATATGTAATGATCCATTAGCATATGGAAAAGCACAAGTTGTTAATATTTTTTTTCTATTTTGCATTTTTTTATAAAAAATATAAATTTTTTATTTTTTTATATATATATAATAATACATAAATTATATTGTTTTTAATATTTTTATTTATAAGAATTTTATAATATAAATAAAAATATTAAAAAATAGTTATTTTGATATTTTTTTAAAAATACTTAAAATATATTTATTAACAAAAACATAAAAGAACTAATATGAGATTATGTGATCGCGATATTGAAATTTGGCTAAAAAAAAATAAACTCATTATTACTCCAAGACCCTCTAAAGATAGAATTAATGGAGCTACAGTAGATTTAAAATTGTGGAATAAATTTAGAATATTCGAAAGTTATAATGCAGCATATATAGACTTTGATTTAATAAGTTCTTTAAAAAATAATAATAGTAACTCTTGGAATTATAATATGACAAATGAAATAAAAATAAGTGAAAAAGAAAAATTTTTTTTACATCCAGGAGAATTAGTATTAGCTCTAACTTTAGAATCTATAACAATTCCAGATAATTTAATTGGATGGCTTGATGGTCGTTCTTCTTTAGCAAGATTTGGTTTGATGGTTCATGCAACGTCTCATCGAATAGATCCAGGATGGTCTGGAAATATTGTATTAGAGTTTTATAATTCTGGGAAATTACCAATTTTGTTAAGACCTAATATGATTATTGGATCTATTAGCTTTGAATTATTAACAAATTCTGCTATTCGTCCATATAATAAGAAGAAAAATGCAAAATATTTAAATCAAATAGATACTGTAATAAAAATTAATAATCTTACATAAGATGTTGTAAAAAATAAAATATATATTTAATTTACAAAAATATTTCATATAAAATTTTATTTTTATTTATATTTAATATTTAATTAAATGCACTTCTAACAGTTCTTAAGAATTAATTATAGATATTAATTTAATTAAAAACAATTTAATTTCTCACTGAGTGAAAAACAATGCTTTTTTAATTTATATAAATATAAATTAATATATATTAAAATATTAAAGAATGAAATATATTTTAAACTTCTATAAAATAATATTATATTCTGTTTAAATTGATAAAATATATTATACATAAAATATACTAATTATTTATCATAGGAACAATAAACATGAATAAATTACTCTTAGTAGATGATGATAAAGAATTAATTTCTTTATTAAAAGAACTGTTAGAAAAAGAAGGTTTTGAAATACAAGTAGCATATAATGGAGAACAAGCATTATCTAAATTAAATGATACAATTGATTTATTATTATTAGATATAATCATGCCTAAAAAAAATGGAATAGATACTTTAAAAGAAATTAGAAAAAACAAACAACATTTACCAATTATTATGTTAACAGCAAGAGGAAGCGAATTAGACAAGATAATTGGATTAGAATTAGGAGCAGATGATTATATTTCTAAACCTTTTAATAAAAGAGAATTAGTTGCTCGAATTAAAGCTATTTTAAGAAGATCATATTTATTTAATCAAAAAATATTAGATAATAAATCTACAATATTTGTAGATTTATTAAATATTAATCCAGGTCGTCAAGAAGCATATTTTAACAATATTTATTTAAATTTAACAGGTACTGAATTTTCTTTGTTGTTTTTATTAGCTAAAAATTTGGGCAATGTAGTTTCAAGAGAATACTTAAGTAAAGAGATTTTGGGAAAAAAACTAAATCCATTTGATAGAGCTATTGATATGCATATTTCTAATTTAAGAAAAAAATTGCCATCTAGAAAAGATTCTAGGCCTTGGTTTAAAACCCTTAGAGGAAAAGGTTATTTAATGGTTTCTATAACATAATTATAATTTATTAAAATTAATTGTTTATTATTAAAATATATATTATAAATATATTTTTTATTGTTAAAAATTTTTAATTTTTAAAAAAATTTAATATTATAAAAATATAAAAATTTATTATTTTAAGTTAACTAATAGTAATTAAAAATATTTATTTAAATTTAAAATTAATAAATATCAAATAATAAATATATTAATAAATAATTAATTTTAATTAATTAAATAAAGATTTAATAAAATTTTGCTTAATAAACAAATAATATTTAAAAAATAATTTATTTGTTAAATATTTTAATTGTTTTTTATATCATTAAAGATAATGAAATATATAAAATAAATTTAAATATTTTTAAGGTAAACTAATTTATAAAAAAAAGTAAAACTACAATATAAAATTATATTTATTAAATATATTCAATTTTTATTTTATAAAAAAAATAATTTTTAAAAATTTTTTATTATTTTTTGTTTAAAAAAATATTTAAAATAGATTTTTTTACTGGTTGATGCATATATAAAATTTTATAAACTTGTTTGATTATAGGCATGTTTATTTTGTGTTTACATGATAAAATTAAAATCTCTTTAATATTATTGTATCCTTCTATTATACATCCAACTTTTGATTTAGCATTTTCTATGCTATATCCTTGAGCTAGTAATATCCCAAATTTCCTGTTTCTTGATTCATCATCAGTACATGTAAGAACAAGGTCTCCTACTCCAGACATTCCCATAAAAGTGTATTCATTGGCCCCCATAACTTTACCCAACTTATACATTTCTTCTAATCCGTAAGTTATAATAGCTGTTTTAGCGTTAGGACCCATCTGTATTCCATCAGACATACCAGAAGCTATCGCGATAACATTTTTTATCACTCCTCCTATTTGCACTCCAACTAAATCAGAAATGCTGTATATATTTAAAAATTTATTTTTTAGTTTATTTGCTAAAAATTTACAAGTTTTAATACAATTATTAGCTAGTACCATTGAAGTCGGTAATCCAATAGCTAGATATCTTGCAAAAGATGGTCCTGATATAATTGACAAACATGTTTCTCTTCCTAAGATATCGTAAACAACTTCTTGTAATAGTCTTCCTGTTCTTGGTTCTAACCCTTTAGTTCCACATATTAAAAAAACATTCTTATTTAAGAATGGTTGAATTTTAATTAAAATGTTTTTAAAACCTATACTAGGAACAGCTATTACAATAGTATTGCTATATTTTATAGCTTTTTTTAAAGAAATTTCTATTTTTAAATCATTAGGAAAATTTATTTTTGGTAAAAATTTTTTATTGCAACGATCTTTTTTAAGAGATTGCATATGTTTTTTATTTCTACCCCATAAAAACACTTTTCTATTTTTTTTGGAAAAGGAAACAGCCAGAGCTGTTCCATAAGCTCCAGCTCCAATTACAGTAATTGAGAAATTACTCAAAATATATTACCTTTTCTTATGTACTAATTAGTATTTATTTTAATAAATAAAATATAAATTAATCATATTTATATTTATATAAATTGAAAAATTTAAATAAATTTATTTTATAATAATTTAAGATATTTTATATATAAAATAATAAATTATAATTTAATTTTAAAAATTGTTTAAATTTATAATTATATTATATATTTTTTTTTAAAAATATAATCAAATCTTCATACCCTCCTATATGTACTTTATTAATAAATATTTGAGGGACAGTTGTTTTTTTGCTTCTTTTTATCATTTTTGATAAATTAGCTGTACTGTTTTCCACAAAAATTTCTTTAAATTTTATATTATTTTGTTTTAATAAATTTTTTGCTTTTACACAAAAAGAACATGTACTTTTAATATAAATTTCTACATTTTTCATTTTATATCCTATTTAATATAAACTTTATAATTTTATTAAAGGCAAGTTATCTGATTTCCATCCGCATATTCCATTTTTTAAAATATAAACATCTATACATTTATTTTTTATGAATTTCTTTAAGAATTTTTTTGATAAACTTCCATTATAACAAGTTATAATTAGAGGGTTTTTTTTGTTTTTTAATAAGTTTGATAATGAAATTTTATTAAAATTATCAAAATTAATATTTAAACTGTTAATAATATGGCCATTTATATAATCTTTTTTATCTCTTAAATCAATTACTATTGCATTATTTTTATTAATTAAACTAATAGCTTTATTATTAGATACAGAATTAATGCTATTTATTTTTTTTTGTATAAAAAAAAACAATAACATAGACGCAAGTATTATCCAAGATATAGAAAGTATAATATTATTGTTAATAAATTGAATTAATTTACTCATATGATTATCCTTGCACAAATTATTAATAATAATAAATAAAATTTATATTAATTTATAAATTCTTATTTATTCAAATAAATTTTTTAATTTAATTTAAAGTTATGTATAAATATTAATATAATAAAAAATATATGTTATTATTAATTTTATTAAAAATGTTTTTAATTCTTACAAAAGAATCTAAATTTTTTAAAAAAATATTTTTGCAATAAAAGTTTTTAAAAAAAGCAAAAACATATATAAAATGTTTTAAATAAATCTTGATTCTTATCAAGATTAAAGTTACATTTATTACTCAATCAATATTATTTTTTACTCGTTATCTAATTTTAATAATATTTCGAATTAAAATTTATTTGTTTAAAAAATATGTTTTGAAATATTTTCAAAATTAGTTTTTATTCAAAAAAAAATTAAAATACATATTAACAATAAACCTTAATTTATCATACATAATTTATATTATTGGAGCTCTTTTTTCATGCAAAATCAAAGGATACGTATCCGGTTGAAAGCATTTGATCATCGTTTAATTGATCAATCTACTTCTGAAATTGTTGAAACAGCTAAAAGAACTGGTGCGCAAGTAAGAGGTCCTATTCCATTGCCAACTAGAAAAGAAAAATTTACTATTTTAGTGTCTCCTCATGTTGATAAAGATGCAAGAGATCAATATGAAATAAGAACTCATAAAAGATTAGTAGATATTGTAAAACCAACAGAAAAAACAGTAGATGCACTAATGCGATTAGATTTGGCATCAGGAGTAGATGTACAAATTAGCTTAGGTTAATTGATAAAAATTTTAAATTTTAATAAGGATAATAAGAATGCAAGGCCTAATAGGTCGAAAAATAGGTATGACTAGAACGTTTAATTCAGACGGATCATCTATTCCAGTTACTGTTATTAAAATAAGTGATAATAAAATTGTACAAATTAAAAAAATTGAAAAAGATGGATATTCTTCTATTCAAGTAACAACAGGAGTGAAGAAATTTAGTAGAGAAAATAAATCTATAATAGGTCATTTTAAAAAAAATAAAGTAGAACTGGGAAGGGGTTTATGGGAATTTAAAGTTGATAAAAATTCAAAATTTTATGTTGGTCAAGTTTTATCAATAAACACATTCATTAATATAAACAAAGTTAATATAACTGGAATTTCTAAAGGAAAAGGGTTTTCTGGAACTATGAAAAGATGGAATTTCCATGGACAAGATGCTTCTCACGGAAACTCATTATCTCATAGAGCTCCAGGATCAATTGGACAAAATCAGACACCTGGAAAAGTGTTTAAAGGAAAAAAAATGTCTGGGCATCTTGGATATAATAAAAATACTGTAAAGAATTTATTTGTTGTTAAAATAGACTTAGAACATGAACTTTTATTAATTAAAGGATCAGTTCCAGGATCAAAAGGATCCGATCTTATTATTAAACCAGTAGTTAAATATTTTTCGGATAAAGTATTGTAGAGGATGTAAAAATGGAACTTCTATGTATAGATTCAAAAGAAAAAGTAAAAATTTCCGAAAAAATATTTGGTCAAAAATTCAATGAGTCTCTTGTTCATCAAGTTGTTAGATCTTATAGAATAACAAAAAGACAAGGAACTAGCGCACAAAAAAGTAGATCTGAAGTTATTGGATCAGGGAAAAAACCTTGGCGTCAAAAAGGAACAGGGCGAGCTCGTGCAGGTAGTGTAAAAAGTCCGATATGGAGATCTGGAGGAGTAACTTTTGCAAAAAAAACAAGAGATTTTAAACATAAAATAAATAAGAAAATGTATAAAAATGCATTAAAAAGTATATTTTCTGAATTATGTAGACAAAATAGAATACTGATAGTAAAAAATTTTTTCGTAAAATCAGAAAAAACAAAATTATTAAAGAAAAAATTAAATGAAATGAATTTAGAAAATGTATTAATAATATCTAAAACAATAGATAAAAATTTAGTTTTATCTTCAAGAAATTTAAATAAAGTACATGTATGCTTTCCTATTAATATAAATCCAATTAATTTAATTTCATTTAAAAAAACTATAATAACAATTGATGCTATTAAAATTATTGAGGAAATTTTAACATGATTAACAAAAAAGAAAATATTTTTAAAATATTAACTTCCTCATATTCTTCTGAAAAATCATCTATTTTATCTGAAAAAAATAATACTTTTACTTTTAAAGTATTAAAAAATTCTAAAAAATCCGAAATAAAAAGCTCAATAGAAAAATTTTTTAACGTAAAAGTAAAAAAAGTAAGAACTGTAATGTTAAAAGGTAAATCAAAAAAACATAAAAATATAATTGGAAAAAGAAAAAATTGGAAAAAAGCATATGTAGTTTTGAAAAAAAATCAAAAAATAAATCTTATTAAAAATATTGAATAATTTCTGGAAACATAATGACATTAAATAAATGTAACCCAACAACTCCTAGTCGTCGTCATACAGTAAAAGTTGTTAACAATAAATTGTATAAAGGAAAATCATTTTTTAAATTAACAAAAAGCTTAAATAAATCAGGAGGAAGAAATAATCAAGGTAGAATTACAACTAGACATATAGGAGGAAGACATAAAAGAAAATATAGATTAATTGATTTTAAAAGAAACAAAGATGATATTTTAGCAAAAGTAAAAAGATTAGAGTATGATCCAAATAGATCTTCTAATATAGCATTAATTTCGTACGAAGATGGAGAAATGAGATATATTTTAGAAGCAAAAGGATTAAAAATAGGAGATAAAGTTCAATCAGGTATAAACGCTCCTATAAAAATAGGAAATGCTCTACCAATAAAAATGTTTCCTTTTGGATCAATTTTGCACAATATAGAAATTAAACCAGGAAAAGGTGGTCAAATAGCTAGATCAGCTGGATCATACGCTCAAGTAGTAACTCACGAAAAAAATTATGTAATTGTTAAATTAAGATCTGGCGAAATAAGAAAAATATTTTCTGAATGTAAAGCTACATTTGGAGAAGTTGGTAATAGCGAATATATGCTTAAATCTCTTGGAAAAGCTGGAGCAAATCGTTGGAGAGGTATAAGACCAACAGTTCGTGGTACAGCAATGAATCCAATAGATCATCCTCATGGAGGAGGAGAAGGAAAAAATTTTGGAAAACACCCAGTATCTCCATGGGGTGTTCAATCAAAAGGAAAAAAAACAAGAAAAAATAAAAGAACAGAAAAATATATTTTATATAACAGAAAATATAAAAAATAAAAAAGGATTTATTTATATGCCTAGATCTTTAAAAAAAGGACCTTTTATAGATTTTCATTTATTGAAAAAAATAGAAGAAATAAAACAAACAGGAAAAAAAAAACTTATTAGAACTTGGTCTAGACGTTCGACAATTTTTCCAGATATGATAGGAATGACTATTTCAGTCCATAATGGGAAACAACATATTCCTATTTTTATAGGAGACGAAATGGTTGGTCATAAACTTGGAGAATTTGTTCCTACCAGAACTTATAGAGGACATTCTGCTGATAAAAAAATCAAAAAACGTTAAATAAAAATAAAGGTTTTTTATGGAAACAGTTGCTCATCATCGTTATGCTAAATCTTCTTCTCAAAAAGTTCGTTTAGTTGCTGATTTAATCAGAGGCTGTGACGCATCAAGAGCTATGGAAATATTAAATTTTTCTAATAAAAAAGCAGCTAGATTAATAAAAAAGATATTGAAATCTGCAATATCTAATGCAGAACATAATGAAGGAGAAAATATAGAAAATTTAAAGATAAAAACAATATATGTTAATCCAGGACCAAGTATAAAAAGAATTATGCCAAGAGCAAAAGGAAGATCAGATAGAATATTAAAACGTACTAGTCATATAACAATAGTTTTATCTGGTAAAAAATAATTTAGGAGAAATTACAATGGGACAAAAAGTAAATCCAAATGGTATCAGGCTTGGTATAATTAAGTCATGGAGCTCTACTTGGTATGCAAATACTAAAGAATTTTCAAAAAATTTAATTAGTGATTTTAAAGTTAGAGAATTTTTAAAAAAGTCTTTATCTAAAGCATATGTATCTAAGTTAATCATAGAAAGACCTGCGAAAAGTATTAGAATAAATATATATACCGCTAGGCCAGGAATAGTAATCGGAAGAAAAGGGGAAGATGTTGATAAATTAAGAAAAGAAATATCTAACATTACCGGAGTTCCTGCTCAAATTAGTATTACAGAAATTAAAAGGCCGGAATTAGATGCAAAATTAGTATCAGAAAATATAGCTTCTCAATTAGAAAGAAGAATTATGTTCAGAAGAGCTATGAAACGTGCAGTACAAAATGCAATTAGATTAGGAGCAAAAGGAATAAAAGTAGAAGTAAGTGGAAGATTAGGAGGAGCAGAAATAGCAAGAAAAGAATGGTATAGAGAAGGCAGAGTTCCTCTTCATACTTTTAGAGCAGATATAGATTATAATACATCAGAAGCTCATACAACATATGGAATCATTGGAGTAAAAGTAACAATTTTTAAAGGAGAAATATTAGGAAACTCATCTCCATATATTAATGAAAAAAAATATATGCCCACTAAAAAGGGTAATAAAAAAATTAGAAAATATACAAAGGAATAATATATGTTGCAACCAAAACGTACAAAATTTAGGAAAATGCAAAAAGGAAGGAATAGAGGTTTATCTGTAAATTCCGAAATTAATTTTGGTAAATTTGGCTTAAAAGCAATTCAAAGAGGAAGACTGACTTCGCGTCAAATAGAATCTGCTAGAAGAGCTATGTCTAGGTCAATAAAACGTCAAGGAAAAATTTGGATTAGAGTGTTTCCAGATAAACCAATTACTAAAAAACCTTTAGAAGTAAGAATGGGAAAAGGAAAAGGAAATGTTGAATATTGGGTTGCTTTAATACAGCCAGGTAAAATTTTGTATGAAATAGATGAAGTTTCAGAAACCATAGCTAGATATGCTTTTAAATTGGCAACAGCTAAGCTTCCCATTACAACTACATTTGTTAATAAAATGGTGATGTAATGAATTTAAAAAATTTAAGAAAAAAAAACAAAAAAGAACTTAACAATGAATTACTAAATTTACTACGTGAACAATTTAATTTGCGCATGCAAGCTGGAAATGGACAATTGCAACACACTCATCTTTTAAAAGAAGTACGTAAAAATCTTGCTTATGTAAAAATGTTAATTAATGAAGAAAAAAAAGGTAGAAATAATAATGGGTAAAAAAAAATTACAAATCTTAAAAGGAAGTGTGATAAAAAATAAAATGCAAAAATCAATTGTTGTATCAGTAGAAAGATTTGTAAAACATCCAATTTATAAAAAATTTATGAAGAAAACAACTAAATTGCATGTTCACGATGAAAATAACTCAAGCAAAGTAGGTGATGTTGTAGAAATACAAGAATGTAGACCTATTTCTAAAACAAAATCTTGGAAACTAATAAACATTAAAAAAAATAATTAATATTTATACTAATCTAATTTTTAAAATTACAAAATTAGTATATATTATATATTTTATTTTATTGTTAATATATATTATATATAAAAATGTTTTAAGGTAATTTAAATGATTCAAGTACAAACTATATTGTCAGTTGCAGATAATTCTGGAGCACGTTTAGTAATGTGTATTAAAGTTTTAGGAGGCTCTCGTCGTAGATATGCTAAAATATCAGACATAATAAAAATAGCTGTTAAAGAAGCTATACCTAGAGCAAAAGTAAAAAAAGGAGAAGTTTTAAAAGCTGTTATAGTAAGAACTAAAAAAAACTTGCATAGATCAGATGGATCAGTTTTAAGATTTGATAAAAACGCTTGTGTTTTATTAAACGATAGCACAGAACAACCAATTGGAACTCGTATTTTTGGGCCAGTTACTAGAGAGCTAAGAACTGAAAAATTTATGAAAATAATTTCTTTAGCACCAGAAGTTTTATAAGCTAAAAAGGAATTAAAATGTCAAAAAAAATAAAATTGAATGATGAAATAATAGTTCGTGTTGGTAAGTATAAAGGAAAAACTGGTAAAATAAAGAAAATTTTTTCTGATGGAAAAGCAATTATTGAGGGAATAAATATATCAAAAAAACATAAAAAACCAACACCTAATGAAAAACAGTCTGGAGGAATTTTTGAAAAAGAACAACCAATTAGTTTATCTAATGTAGCAATATTTAACATAGATACAAATAAACCAGATAAAGTAAAATTCAAAATAGAAAAAGGTAAAAAATATAGAATATTCAAGTCTAATGGTAAAAAAATTAAATAAACTAATGGATAAATATAAATGCAACTTTATGATTTTTATAAAAAAAATGTTTTAATAAAGTTAAAGAATAAATTTAACTATAAATCTATTATGCAAGTTCCAAAAATTGAAAAAATTACATTAAATATGGGAGTTGGTAAAGCATCTTTTGATAAAAAATTATTAGAACATGCAGTTAACGACTTAACATTAATTTCTGGACAAAAGCCATATATAACAAAAGCTAAAAAATCTATAGCAAATTTTAAAATAAGACAAGGACATCCAATAGGATGTAAAGTTACTTTAAGAGGTAAATTAATGTGGTTTTTTTTTCAAAAATTAATTTGTATTGCAATACCAAGGATACGTGATTTTAGAGGTTTACCAGTAAAATCTTTTGATGGTTTTGGAAATTATAGCTTGGGGATAAAGGAACAAATCATATTTCCAGAAATAGATTATGATAAAATTGATAAAATTAGAGGATTAGATATTACTATAACTACAAATGCAAAATCTGACAAAGAAGGATTAGCTTTACTTTCTGCTTTTAATTTTCCATTTCGTAAATGAGGTATTATAGTGACACGCAAATCTATTCAAGAAAGAGAAAAAAAAAGAATAAAATTAGCTAAAACTTTTTTAAAAAAAAGAAAAGAACTTAAAAAAATTATTTCAGATCCAAACATTGGAAATGATATTAGATGGAATGCAGTATTAAAACTTCAATCCCTTCCAAGGGATTCTAGCTTATCTAGGCAAAGAAACAGGTGTAGCCAAACATCTAGACCTCATGCCTTTTTAAGAAAATTTGGACTTAGTAGGATAAAATTAAGAGAAGCAGCCATGAGGGGAGAAATTCCAGGGCTAAGAAAATCTAGCTGGTAATTTGTATAGGAGAAATAATATGAGCATGCAAGATCCAATTTCAGACATGATAACACGTATTAGAAACGGACAATCTGCAAAAAAAGAATTAATTTCTATGCCTTATTCTAATTTAAAAAAATCAATTGCTAATTTATTAAAAGAAGAAGGTTTTATATTAGATTATAAAGTAGAAGATAATAAAAAACCTACTTTAAAATTAAATTTAAAATATTTTAAAAACAACCCAGTTATAGAAAAAATTAAAAGGATTAGCAGGCCAGGTTTAAGAATTTATAAAAAAAGAAAACATTTACCAAATGTAATGTCAGGAATGGGAATAGCAATTGTTTCTACATCAAGAGGTATTATGACTGACAAATTAGCTAGAACTTATAATCTTGGCGGAGAAATCATTTGTTATGTAGAATAAATTATATTGGAGAATAAATATGTCTCGTATTGCAAGATTACCTATTTTTATACCAAAATCAGTAAAAGTAAAAATTTTAAAAAAAAACATTATAATTATTGGACAATACGGGGAAATAAATCAATTAATTAATAAAAATATTAATATAAAAGTTAATAACAACAACATAATTATTTCTCCTTTTAAAGAAAATTGCAATAAATTATGGGCTATAGCTGGAACTATGAGATCAATAATAAATAATATGATTATAGGAGTTACAAAAAAATTTACTAAAAAATTAATTATAACTGGAGTGGGATATCGTGCTAATATATCTCAAAAAGTTCTTATTATGTCTTTAGGTTTTTCTCATCAAATAAAAATTAAAATACCAGAAGCAATATTTGCTGAATGTACAAATTCAAACGAAATAATATTATCTAGCGTAGACAAGCAAAAAATAGGACAATTTGCAGCAAATATAAGAAATTATAAAATATCTGATCCATATAAAGGCAAGGGTATTCGTTATTCATATGAAATTATCAAAATAAAAGAAACAAAGAAAAAATAAAAAATGAAAAAAAAATTATCTAGAATCATAAGAGCCACTAGAACAAGAAAAAGAATTAGATCTTTAGAAATTGAAAGATTAGTTGTTTATAGAACATCAAAGCATGTTTATGCACAAATTATATCTTCAGATTGTTCTAATGTTTTAGCATCAGCTTCTACTTTAGAAAAAAAAATATCAAATAAAGTAAATTTTACTGGAAATAAAAAAGCTGCTTTATTAGTTGGAAAAAAAATTGCAGAAAGAGCTTTGAAAAAAAATATAAAAAAAATAGCTTTTGATCGTTCTGGATTTAAATATCATGGTCGTATTAAAGAATTAGCAGAGTCTGCTAGAAAATTTGGATTAAATTTTTAGAATATCAAGGTTAATAGCATGGTAAATTTTGAAAAAAATATAAACGAACTACAAGAAAAATTAATATCAGTGAACAGAGTATCAAAAACAGTAAAAGGTGGAAGAATATTTAGTTTTACTGCTTTAACTGTAGTAGGAGATTGTCAAGGTAAAATAGGTTTTGGTTATGGAAAATCAAAAGAAGTTCCATTGGCAATTCAGAAAGCAATGGATAAAGCAAGAAAAAATATGATAATTATTCCAATTGTATGTAAAACTTTACAACATGAAATTAATGGATATCATACAGGATCTCGCGTATTCATGAAACCAGCATCAGAAGGAACTGGAATAATAGCAGGTGGAGCTATGAGAGCAGTATTAGAAGTAGCTGGAGTACATAACGTTTTAGCTAAAGTATATGGGTCTACTAATCCAATTAATGTAGTAAGAGCAACGGTTAATGCATTAAAAAAAATGAGATTTCCAATGCATATTGCTGAAAAACGTGGAAAATCTATTGATGATATTTTAGGATAAATTTTATATTATGAATAAATTAAAAATAACTCAAATAAAAAGCTCTATTGGATGCTTGAAAAAACATAAATCAACTTTATATGGATTAGGATTACGACATATTGGACATACTGTAATAAGACAAAATTCACCAAGATTATTAGGAATGATAAACTCTATTTCATATTTAGTAAAAATAAAGGACTAAAAAATGTATTTAAATACTATTTCGCCTATGAAAAAATCTAATCATTCTTCTAAAAGAAAAGGAAGAGGAATAGGTTCTGGAAAAGGGAAAACTAGTGGACGCGGACATAAGGGTCAAAGATCAAGATCTGGAGGAAAAGTTCGACGTGGATTTGAAGGAGGCCAAATGCCTTTATATAGAAGGTTGCCAAAATTTGGACATAATAAATCTAAAAAATCCTTTTTTAAAAAGGAAATTAAATTATCTGAATTTATGAAAATAAAAGACTCATTTATTGATTTAATTGTTTTGAAAAAAAATAAAATAATAAATTCAAAAATAAAAATAGTTAAAATAATTTTTTCTAAAAATTTTAATAAAAAAATAAATATAAAAAATTTAAAAGTTAGTAAAAATGCAAAAAAAGAAATAGAATTTTTTGGTGGAACAATTAATTAATGAATAATATTTTAAACTATAAAAAAAAATCAAAAAAAATTTTAAATAAAAGCAAAGAAAATTTATTTGAATTAAAAGATAGAATAATATTTGTAATTATAGCTCTAATTGTATTTCGTATTGGCTCTTTTATACCTATTCCAGGAATAGATACTATATTGTTGTCTAATCTTATAGCACAACAAAAAGGTACAATTATAGAAATGTTTAATATGTTTTCTGGAGGTGCTCTGAGCAGAGCTTCAATATTTTCTTTGGGTATAATGCCTCATATTTCTGCTTCTATAATAATTCAATTATTAACTATAATACATCCAAAGCTTTCTGAAATTAAAAAAGATGGAGAATTTGGAAGGAGAAAAATAAATAAATATACTAGATATGGGACTCTTTTTTTAGCAATTATACAATCTATAAGTATTTCTATTAGTTTGCCTAACATGCCAGGAATGCAAGAATTAATAATAAATAAAGGAATAGAGTTTTATATTACTACAATAACTAGCTTAGTCACAGGAACAATATTCTTGATGTGGCTAGGAGAACAAATTACTTCTAGGGGCATAGGAAATGGAATTTCAATTTTAATATTTTCTGGAATTATAGCTGGTTTGCCAATAGAAGTTATAAAATCAATAGAACAAGCAAGACAGGGAAATTTAAATATTATAACAGTATTAATTTCTATAATATTAGTTTTTGTAATTACTTATTTCGTAGTTTTCATTGAAAGAGGGCAACGCAGAGTAATTGTAAATTATGCAATGAGACAAAAAGGAAGAAAAATATATGCTGCTCAAATTACTCATTTACCTTTAAAGGTGAATATGTCTGGAGTTATTCCAGCTATTTTTGCTTCTAGTTTGATTTTATTTCCAGCTACTATAGCTTCCTGGTTCGGAGAAGGAATTGGAGTTAAGTGGATGTCTAAAATTCCTTATTACTTAGAGCCAGGAACTTTTTCTTACTCTATTTTATATGCTAGTGCTATTATGTTTTTCTGTTTCTTTTATACTTCATTGGTATTTAATTCAAAAGATACAGCAGATAATTTAAAAAAGTCTGGAGCATTTATATCTGGTATTAGACCAGGAATCAAAACTTCTCAATATATTAACAAAATTATGATGAATCTTACTTTGATAGGAGCAACATATATTGCTTTGATTTGTCTGATGCCTGATTTTTTTAGAGTATTTATAAAATCTCCATTTCATTTCGGAGGAACATCACTATTAATTGTAGTGGTTGTTACTATAGATTTTATGACACAAATACAAACTATAATAATGTCTAGCCAATATAGTTCTGCTTTAAAAAAAGCAAATTTAAAAAATTCTAATAGATAAAAATTTGGAGAGTAAATGTGAAAGTTCGTACTTCTGTAAGAAAATTATGTAGAAATTGTAAAATTGTTAAACGCAATAGAGTTATAAGAGTATTATGTAGTGTGGACGCAAAGCATAAGCAAAGACAGGGATAAAATAATTAAAAATTTTATAACTTATATAGATTAAAACTTTAAATTTTAGTATAATAAAAAAAATTTAAAATAAAATTTATTTATTAAATAAATATTGGAGAAATAAATATTTGACTCGTATAGCAGGGGTTAATATACCAGAAAAAAAACATATAGTAATAGCATTAAAAAAAATTTATGGAATAGGCAATGTTTTAGCAAGAAAAATATGTAAAAAAACAGGAATAAATTTTAGTAAAAAAGTTAATTCGTTAGACTCTTCAGAAATAGAGCTAATAAGAAATGAAGTTTTGAAATTAAAAATAGAAGGTGATTTACGTAGAGAAATGACTTTAAATATTAAAAGATTAATAGATCTTGGAACATATCGTGGATTACGTCACAAGAAACATCTTCCTGTTAGAGGACAAAGAACAAAAACAAATGCTAGAACTAGAAAAGGACCAAGAAAACCAATAAAAAAATAATATTTTGGAATTATTAATATGTCTAAAAAACAAAATTCTAGTATTTCTAGAAAAAAAATTAAAAGGCAAATTTTAGAAGGAATAGCACATATTCATGCATCATTTAATAATACTATTGTTACTATAACAGATCGTCAAGGAAATACATTAGGTTGGGCTACATCTGGAGGATCTGGGTTTCGTGGTTCTAGAAAATCCACGCCTTTTGCCGCACAAGTTGCTGCGGAAAAATGTTCTGAAATAGCAAAAGAATATGGAATAAAAAATTTGGAAATAATGGTAAAAGGGCCAGGGCCAGGAAGAGAATCTACAATAAGAGCTTTAAATTCATCTGGGTTTAAAATCACCAATATTACTGATGTAACTCCTATACCACATAATGGATGCAGACCTCCAAAAAGAAGAAGAGTTTAATTTATATTTTATAGAGATAAAAATGGCAAAATATTTAGGACCTAAATTAAAATTAAGTCGTAGAGAAGGAACAGATTTGTTTTTGAAATCTGGAGTTCGTGCAATAGAGTCTAAATGTAAAATAGATCATCTACCAGGACAACATGGATCAAGAAGATCTAGGCTATCTGATTATGGAATACAACTAAGAGAAAAACAAAAATTAAGAAGAATGTACGTAATACTGGAAAGACAATTTAAAAAATATTATAAAAAAGCAGTTAGAATGAAAGGAAATACTGGAGAGAACCTTTTAATTCTTTTAGAAAGCAGATTAGATAATGTAGTATATCGTATGGGTTTTGGGTCTACCAGGTTAGAATCTCGTCAATTAATATCTCATAAATCAATCATTATAAATAAAAAAGTAATTAATATTCCTTCGTATCAAATAAAACCTAATGATTGTATAGAAGTCAAAGAAATTGCAAAAAAACAATCTAGAATCAAAGCCGCTATAGAAATTTCAGAACAAAGAGAAAAACAATCCTGGATTGATGTAGATCGAGTTAAAATGCAAGGAATATTTAAAAAATTTCCTGATCGTTCTGATCTCTCTTCAGAGATAAACGAACATTTAATTATTGAACTTTATTCAAAGTAAACTAATATTAGTGTTAAGAAGAAAATATTATGCACAATTCAGCTACTGAGTTTCTTAAACCAAGGTTAGTAGATATTGAACAAATTAGCAAAACTCATGCCAAAATAACTTTAGAACCCCTAGAAAGGGGATTTGGTCATACACTAGGAAATGCTCTTAGAAGAATATTGCTTTCTTCTATGCCAGGATATGCGGTTACAGAAGTAGAAATTGATGGAATATTACATGAATATAGCTCCAAGGAAGGAGTTCAAGAAGATATAGTAGAAATACTATTAAATTTAAAAGAATTAGCACTAATAATAAAAGGAAAAGATATTGCAGTTTTATCTTTGTTTAAATCTGGAATTGGAAAGGTTACAGCTTCTGATATAATCCATGATGGAAACGTAGAAATCTGCCATCCAGAACACGTTTTATGTAATTTAACCCATGAAAATTCATCAATTAACATGAGAATAAAAGTACAAAAAGGAAGAGGGTATGTCCCAGCTATTTCTAGGATGCATATAGAAGATCGTCCGATAGGACGATTATTATTAGATGCCTGTTATAGCCCAATAGAAAGAATTTCTTATAACGTAGAAGCTGCTAGAGTAGAACAAAGGACGGATTTAGATAAATTAATAATTGAAATGGAAACTAATGGAACAATAGATCCAGAATCAGCAATTAGAAGAGCAGCAACAATTTTGTCAGAGCAATTAGAAGCATTTATCGATCTAAGAGATATAAGAAAACCAGAAATAAAAGAAGAAAAACCAGAATTTGATCCAGTTTTGCTTAGACCTGTAGATGATTTAGAACTAACTGTGAGATCCGCTAATTGCCTTAAAGCAGAATCTATACATTATATAGGAGATTTAGTTCAAAGAACAGAAGTAGAATTATTAAAAACTCCTAATTTAGGAAAAAAATCACTTACAGAAATAAAAGATGTTCTTTCTACTAGAAATTTAACTCTTGGGATGAGAATAGAAAACTGGCCTCCGGTAAGTATTTTAAAAAATGATTAATAAAGGTAAAATATGCGTCATAGAAATACAGGTCGTTATTTAGGTCGTAATTCTAGTCATAGAGATTCTATGTTAAAAAATATGATTATTTCTTTGATAAGATATGAAATTATTCATACAACTTTACAAAAAGCTAAAGAACTACGTAAAATTTTAGAACCATTAATCACTATTTCTAAAATTAATTCTATTTCTAACAGAAGAAATATTTATTCTAAAATTCGAAACAATGAAATTATACATAAATTATTTAACGATATAGGACCTAGATTTTTAAAAAAAAATGGGGGATATTTATCCATATTAAAATCTGGATATAGAAAAGGAGATAATGCCTATATGGCATATATTAAATTTACTAATACTAAAAAAAATATATAATATTTATATTTTTTTTAAAAACTAATTTTAAATTTTCATATCATTCTTTTATAAGATTTTGTAAAATATTTCAAGCTAACTAATATAATTGTACGTAATATAATTGGATAATAATATGAAAATAGAACAAACTTTGTCTATAATAAAACCAAACATTATTTCTAATAATTTTATTGGAAATATTATTAATAGATTAGAACAAGCTAAATTATATATTATAGCTTCTAAAATGATTAAGCTTTCTTGGAAAGAAGCGGTATCTTTTTATATTGAACATAAAAATAAATCTTTTTTTTCTGATTTAATAAATTTTATGATTTCTCATCCAATAATAGTTCAAATATTAGAGGGAGAAAATGCAATTAAAAGAAACAGAGAAATTATGGGTAATACAAATCCAAAAATTGCTTTAGCAGGAACATTAAGATCTGATTTTTCAAATGATATTATAAAAAATGGAGTTCATGGATCAGATTCTGAAGAATCTGCAGATAGAGAGATTAAATTTTTTTTCAAAAAAGATAGAATTTTTTCTAGAATATAATCTTGTGTTTACCACTAATATTAACTATTAAAATTATAAATATTATCATTAATATGTTTAACAAAACAAATAAAAAAATTAATATTTTAGGTAAAACCAGAGAAGAATTATATGACTTTTTCATAAAAATAGGAGAAGAAAAATTTAGAGCAGAACAAATAATGAAATGGATTTATAAACGTTACTGTGACGATGTAAGTTTAATGACTGATTTTAGCAAAAATTTAAAAAATAAACTAAAAAATATTATAAAAATTGATCATTTAGATATTGAATCAGAAAATATATCCCAAGATGGGACAATTAAATGGGTTTTAAAAATAAACGATCAAAATATAGAAACTGTTTATATACCAGAAATAAATAGAGCTACATTATGTATTTCATCTCAAATAGGATGTGCTTTGAATTGCAAGTTTTGTGCTACATCATATCAAGGATTTAATAGAAATTTAAATTCATATGAAATTATTAGTCAGATTTGGTATGCTATGAAAATCATTAATGATAGAAACAATTTTAAATTGAAAAAAATAACTAACATAGTAATGATGGGAATGGGAGAGCCTCTTTTAAATTTAAAAAATTTAGTTCCTGCTATAAAAATAATTTTAGATAATTATGGATTTGGTTTGTCCAAGCGTAGAATTACAATATCAACAGCTGGAATATCTCCTGTAATAAAAAAATTAGGAAAATTAATAGATGTTAAATTGGCAATTTCATTGCATGCTCCTAATGACATTATAAGAAATAAAATCATGCCTATTAACAAAAAGTATAATATTAAATCGATTTTGTTATCTGCAAAAAAATATATTTCTACGTCAAAAGCTAATAAAGGAAAAATTTCTATAGAATATATTATGTTAAATGAAATAAACGATAAAACAGAACATGCATATCAATTAATAAATTGTTTAAAAAATATTCCATGTAAAATAAATTTAATTCCATGGAATCCTTTTCCTTATGTAAAATATAAATGTAGCAATTTTAATAAAATTAATAATTTTTATAAAATTTTAATTAAACACGGTATTACTACAACCATTAGAAAACAAAGAGGAATTGATATAAAAGCTGCATGTGGTCAATTATCAGGCAATGTAATTAATCGGATAAACAAAAGAAATATCATCAATTTTTAAATTTAAATTAATTAACAATAGTATATAAATAATAAATATGATAATTTATTTATAAAAGTATTTATTAAATATTTAATTAAGAATAATAAAAAATTTAAATTTAATATTCATTAAATAATTAATTTCATTAAATTTTAAAAAATAAAATATAACAAATGATATTAAAGATATGAATAACGATGATAAAGAAAAAAAAATAAATTCCAATACAGTTGGAAAATCTTTAAAAACAGCAAGAGAAAATTTAGGATGGAGTCAAGAGAAAGTATCTAAAAAATTATGCCTCAAAGTATCAACAATACAAGATATAGAAAATAATTATATTAATTCAAATTTAGATAAAACTTTTTTATATGGATATATTAGATCTTATGCAAGATTAGTAAAACTAACAGATAAAAATTTTTTAGTATTAATAGAAAATAACAAAAAAAATAATTTTAATAAAATTAAATCTACTAGTAATTTTAAAAAATTAATAAAATATAAAAAAAAAGATATATGGTTAATAAGAATTACATGGATATTATTTTTTATAATAATTATTTTAACAGGAATGTGGTGGTGGAAAAATTATCACACTAATAATAAAGATATATTAAATTATAAAAATTTATTTTTTCATAATTCATCTCAAAATTTTTAAAAAAATATAATATTAAACAAAATGATTTTTATCTATATTAAATAAATATTTTAATTAACGACGCGTTAAAATGAAAATTAATAATTATATTATTAGAAGAAAATCAAAAAAAATTTACATAAAAAATGTTCCAATAGGTGGAGATTCTCCTATTTCCGTACAATCAATGACAAATACTTGTACAACAGATATAAATTCTACTATTTCTCAAATAAATAAATTACAAAAAGCTGGAGCAGATATAGTTAGAGTATCTATCCCCACATTAGAAGCTGCAGAATCCTTTAAAATAATAAAAAGAAATGTTTCTATTCCAATAGTTGCAGATATACATTTTGATTACAGAATAGCTTTAAAAGCTGCTGAATACGGAGCGGATTGTTTGAGAATAAATCCAGGAAATATAGGGAAGCTAAATAGAATTATTTCTGTTGTGAGTACAGCTAAAGAAAAAAAATTACCTATTAGAATAGGAGTGAATTCTGGATCTTTAGAAAAAGATATAGAAAATAAATACGGAATTAATAATCCAAAATCTTTGTTTGAATCAGCAATGAGGCATGTTAACATTTTAGAAAAATTAAATTTTGACATGTTTAAAGTTAGTGTTAAATCTTCAGATGTATTAACTTGTGTACAATCATATAAATTATTAGCATCTAAAATAGATCAGCCTTTACATCTTGGGATAACAGAATCAGGAAGTATGTTGCATGGTTCAATAAAATCTTCTATAGGAATTGGATTATTGTTGAGTGAAGGAATAGGAGACACTTTGAGAGTTTCTTTAGCAGCAGATCCAATTGAAGAAGTCAAAGTGGGATTTAGCATTTTAAGATCATTAAATATTAGAAAAAGAGGAATAAATTTTATTGCTTGTCCTACTTGTTCTAGACAAGAATTTGATGTAATAAATGTTGTTAATGTTTTAGAAAAAAGATTAGAAGATGTTATTACTCCAATGAATGTCTCTGTAATTGGTTGCATGGTGAATGGATTGGGAGAAGCTAATAGAGCTGATATTGGAATTTCTGGAAGCCGAAATAAAAGTATTTTATTTGAAAATGGATTAAGAAATAATAATAAAATTAATAATGAAGAAATAATTGATAAATTAGAAAAATATATCAGAAAAAAAGTAAAAATTTTAAACTTAAAAAACAATTGTTGATATTTTATTTAAACAATAATATATGAAAAAAAATTTAATTATTAGCAACGTAAGAGGATCAAAAGACATAACACCAGAATGCATGCATATATGGAATTATGTTGAAACAAAAATAATAAAAATAGTTGATAGTTATAATTATAAAGAAATTAGATTTCCAATTATGGAATTTGCTAAATTATTTTCTAAAGCTATTGGTGATGATAATATAGTGGTAAATAAGGAAATGTATATTTTTTTAGATAAAAACAAACATGAACTAGCTTTAAGGCCAGAAGGTACTGCTGGATGTGTTAGATCTTGTATTTTTAATAAATTATTAAAAAATAATATAACAAGATTATGGTATATGGGCCCAATGTTTAGATACGAAAGACCTCAAAAAGGAAGGCAAAGACAATTTTCTCAATTAGGCATAGAAATTTTTGGGTCAGATAGTTACAGTGCAGAATTTGAATTAATTTCTATTTCTAATAGAATATGGAAATCTTTAAATATAAATAAACACGTATATTTAGAATTAAATTCTATAGGAAACTTACAAGAAAGACAAACATATCAAATTGAATTAAAAAAATTTTTATTAATACATGAAGATAAAATAAAAAAATTTTTTTTGAATGATATTACTAAAAATCCAATTAAAATATTTAATACAAATAACAAGTATATAAAAAATTTATTAAAACAAGCTCCTAAAATTATTGATTCAATAGGAATTAATTCAAGAAATACATTTTTTTATTTATGTGATATTTTAAAAAATTTAAAAATTCCATATAAAATAAATCCTTTTTTATTCAGAGGGTTAGATTATTACAATGATATAGTATTTGAATGGATGTCAAAAGAAATAAATAATACTAAAATTGCAATTTGTAGCGGAGGAAGGTATGACAATTTAGTTAAAAACATGGGTGGTATTTATACTCCAGCTGTAGGTTGTGCAATTGGTTTAGAACGTTTAATTATGTTAGTAAGTTCTCTTTCAAAAGAAATAAAAAAAAAGTCTTCCATAGATATTTGCATAATTCCTATAAATATAAAAATAGAAAAAGAAGTTTTAATTTTTTCAGAAAAATTAAGAGATATTTTTTCTTATAAATTAAGAATTAAAGTTGATAATAGTCAAAAAAATTTTAAAAAAAAATTAAAAGATGCTGATAAATTAGGATCAAAGATTGTTATAATATTAGGGGAAAATGAAATAAAAAATAAACAAATAACAATAAAAAATTTATCAACAAGAAAACAATATACTTTATACATAGATGATGCAATTGAAAAAATTAAAAAAATTTTTACAAAAAACATTCAATAAAAATTTTTATGAAAAAAATTAATTATATTAAGAAATTTATAAAAAAAAATTTTTTTTATTTTTTTTTATAATAATATCATTATCAATAATAACAGTGTATGCATTCGCTTCATATAATGCAAAAAAAGAAAAAGAAATTTTTTTATCTATGGATGAATGGAATAAAATACAATTTAATTTAATTAAAAATATTTACGAGATAAAAAAATATGATAAACAGGCAGAAGAGTATGAAAATATTTATTCTATTTTAGTATTATTAGGAAAAGCAAAAATTAGTGTAGAACAAAGCAATTTTAAAAAATCTGAGTTTTATTTAGAAAATGCTTTGATGAAAGCTAAAGATGAAAATTTAAAATCTTTGATATCTTTGAGATTATCTAAAGTAATGATACAGCAAAAAAAAATAGATAAAGCTATAAATATATTAAATAAAATAGATCAACCTGGATGGAAAGATTTATCTTTAAATATATTAAATAATATTAAAAAATAAAATATATATGTTTAATATACAATATTATAAATAACAACAGTTAAAATTTTTATAAATATAATAAAAATTTAATAATTAAATAAAAATAAAAAAATATGAATCTTATTGTTTCAATAATAGGAAAGCAAAATTCTGGAAAATCTACTTTATTTAATAAACTTACAAAAAAAAGACGAGCTTTAGTTTCTAAAGATCCAGGATTTACTTCAGATAGACAATATCTTTTAAGAATTTGGAAAAAAAGAAAATTTATTTTTATAGATACACCATCTATTTATTTAATAAATAAAAAAAGCAAATTCAATAATCAATCAATTATTGCTATAGAAGAATCACATGTAATACTTCTAGTTATACGATATGAGTCTTATGGTTCATTAGATAATCATCTAAGCATAATAGCTTTTTTAAAAAGAAATAAAAAAAATTTTTTTGTAATTCTAAATTTAGATGATAATTTTAACAAAAATTATAATTTTACAGATAAAATTTATTTTTTAGGCATTGATAAAATATGTTATTTAAATTTTTTAAAAGAAAATAATTTTAAAAAAATATTTAAAAATATATTATATCCAGAACATTTATCTTCTTTCAAAGAATCTAACAAAAATAACAAAGTTTCATCTGCAATAAAAAATTTAACATTGAACAAAATAGAAATGGATAAATATCCAAAAATAGCAATTATAGGTCGTCCAAATTCTGGAAAATCTACATTAATGAATTGTATTTTAAGACAAAATAGATCTACCGTATCCAATTCACCAGGAACAACAAAAGATGTTTTATATAGCTTATACTCTAATAAAGAAAAAACTTATTTGTTTATCGACACTGCCGGTCTAGTAAAGAAAAAAAATTTTGTACATATAAATAAATCAGTAATAAAAAACACATTAAATGTAATTAAAAAAATTGATGTATCTATTCTTGTGATAGATTCTTGCGTAGGAATTACCAAGCAAGATTTATTTTTTTTAAATTATATATTAAAATATAATAAATCTTTAATAATAGCAGTTAATAAGTTAGATTTAATATCTAAAAAAAATAAAAAAGAAATAAAAGAAAAAATAATAAAAAAAATTAGTTTTTTTAAATTTATAAAAATACATTTTATATCAGCTATATGTTCTTTTGGAATAAATAATCTTTTATATTCAATAAAAGCAACTTACAAAAATAAATTATTAAAGTTTGAAACTTCTAAATTAACACGTATTTTAAGAAAAGCTACTTTTAACAATCAACCTCCTATGTTAAATGGTATAAGATCTAAATTAAAATATGCTCATCCTGGTGGATATAATCCTTTAGTTATTGTTATACATGGTATAAAGGTTATATCTTTACCTAAAAACTATATTTCTTATTTAAAAAAATTTTTCATAAAAGAACTAAATATTATTGGTACATCTTTAAAAATAAAATTCATTAGTTCTATCAATCCGTATTCAAAATAATTATTTAAAATAATGTCCTTAATGTTAATATTTATTTAATTAATAAATTAAAAATTAATTTTTGGTTCAAATTTAATTAATTTTTTTCCTAACTTTGTATGTGAAAATTTTTTAAAATTTTTAATAAATTTTTTAGATAAAATAGTTGCTTGTTTGATCCATTCTTCATTTGAAGAAAAAAAATTTCTAGGATCTAAAAATAGATCAGGCACTCCTTCAATTTTCTTTGGAATTTTCAAATTGAAAATTGGTATATAATTTTCATCAATAAATTCTATTTTATCATCTAGAATAGCGTTTATTATTGATCTTGTATATTCAAGAGAATATCTTTCTCTTTTACCATTCCATCCTGTATTAACTAAAAATATTTTTGAATTATAATATTTTATATATCTTAATAATATTTTAGCATAAACAGTAGGATGTAAAGATAAAAAAGCTTCACCAAAACAAGAGGAAAAAGTAGGTTCTGGATCAATTATTCCACGTTCTGTTCCAGATAATTTAGATGTAAATCCAGATAAAAAATAATATTGTCCTTGAAAATATGATAATTTAGAAACAAATGGGAATACTCCAAATGCATCTGCTGTTAAAAATATAATATTCTTAGGATGTCCTGACTGGGAAATAGGCTTAACTATATTTTTAATATGATTAATTGGATATGATACTCTAGAATTTTCTGTTTTTGTTCCATCAAAAAAGTTTATGTTTGAATCTTTCAATACCATAACATTTTCTAAAATAGCATTTTTTTTTATAGCATTAAAAATTTCTGGTTCTTTTTCTTCAGATAAGTTAATAGTTTTAGCATAACATCCTCCTTCAAAATTAAAAACACCATCCTTACACCATCCATGCTCATCATCTCCTATTAAATATCTTTTTGAGTCAGTAGATAATGTAGTTTTTCCAGTTCCTGATAGTCCAAAAAATAAAGCTACGTCTTTTTTAAATCCCTCATTGGCAGAACAATGCATAGATGCTATATTTTTTAAAGGTAATATGTAATTCATTACAGAAAATAAACCTTTTTTTATTTCACCTCCATACCATGTTCCACCTATCAACAAAGTATTTTCAGTTAAATTTATTGCAATAAAATTTTCTGAATTTAATTTATGATCTTTCCATTTTTTATTAATTGCTTTTGGAACACTAAATACGGTAAAATCTTGTAAAAATTTATTTAATTCTTGTTCGATTGGTTCTATAAACATGTTTTTAAAAAAATGAGCTTGCCATGCGATATCAGTAATAAATCTTACTTTTAATCTATTTTTTTTATTAGCACCGCAAAAAGCGTCTATTACAAATAATTTTTTATTATTTAAATTATTTGCAATTAATTTTTTTAGATCTTTCCATGTTTCGTTGTTTATAGGATGATTATTACTTTTGTGATTATTATCGTCTGACCACCAAATAATGTTTTTTGTTTTTTCATCTCTTACATAATATTTATCTTTTGGAGATCTTCCAGTAAATTTTCCTGTGTCTACAGCAATTGCTTGTAATTTAGTCAATATACATCTTTCTAATCCTTTTAAATTTTTATTAGTTTCTTCTTTAAATAAAGTGTCATAATTTGGATTATAAATAATATTAGAATATTGCTCTATGCCGACTTGATTTAAAGTAATCAAAATATTTTCTTTATTTTTCATATTACACCTAATTTTTATGATGAAAATAAACTATAAATAATACCCTAAAGTATCTTATATTATATTTTATTAATATAATATATGTATTTTTAAATAAATAAATATAAAATAATCAATAAAAATATATTATATTAAACAATATTTTCACATTTTTATTAATTTAATGTATTTAATTTTTATTAAAATTAATTAATTATAATTTAAATGTACTATTTATATAATTGATACAAATTTTTATAGATTAATTTGAATAAATTGGTTAGAGTTTTATATTATAATTTTAATTATACTTTAATAATTTTTAATGTTTTTTAAAAAATTATTTAAATAATATTATACTAATTATAATAATTTAATTTTTATTAAAAAAACAATTTTTAATAAAAATATTAAATAATTTATTTTATATAATGGTGGTCTCGATAATTTTAAAAATTGAGATTTGTTAATAACATACTTATTAGTATTAAAAATATGGTAGAAAAAAGAAATATTTTTTTAATTGGTCCTATGGGAGCTGGAAAAAGCACCATTGGAAGACAAATATCTCAGCAACTAAGCATGGAATTTTTTGATTCTGACCAAGAAATAGAAAAAAGAACAGGAGCAGATATATCTTGGGTATTAGACTTAGAAGGAGAAAATAAATTTAGAATTAGAGAAGAAAAAATAATAAATGAGATTACAGAAAAACAAGGAATTGTTCTTGCAACTGGAGGAGGATCAATTCAATCTAGAAAAACTAGAAATCGTTTATCTGCTAGAGGTCTTGTAGTTTATTTAGAAACAACTATAGATAAACAATTAGATAGAACTAAAAGAGATAAAAAAAAACCAATTTTACAAAATAAAAATTCTGTTAAATCTTTTTTAGAAAAATTAGCGACAGAAAGAAATCCTCTATATGAGGACATAGCAGATTTAATTATAAAAACAGATTTTAAAAGCGCAAAAATAATAGCACATCAAATAATTAATACTTTGTTTAAAACTTAACTTTATATAATAATATTTACTTTATTAATTAAATAATATGATGTAATATATAAAATATTTCAAATATAAATATTTTATTTTTAAATAAATAAATCTCAGAAACTATACATATAAATTATATTTTGAATGATAATTAAATTTATAGCTATATTGATAAAACTATATTAAAGATTTTATTAAATTAAAAATAAAAATACAAAACATTAATTTATTTTAAATGTAAATATAAAATCTTTACATAAATAATTAATATTATCATTTGCAATTAAATAACTTTTAAAATTATTAATAAAAATTATATTTTATATAACATTAAAATATTAAATTAATTATAATTAAATTTATTTTATAAAATATAAATTTTTTAAAATATTTTTTTATAAAAATAAAAAAATAAATAAATTGATTATTAAAATTTAAAATAACTGGTAATCATATAAGGTATAATATGAATAAAGAAAAATATGATATAGATTTTAAAAATGATATAAATAATAATTCTACATATATTTCTAGAAAAATATCTATGGATAACAAAAAAAAATTATTAGATAAAAATCGTTTTATGATTGCGGCAAGTATTATTTCTATATCACTAATCATAATTATAGGTTTATTATTAAAACATTTTTCAAAAAACAAAACAGTTGAAGAAGAATTAAAAATAAATCAACCAAAAAAAACAATAGAAGAAAAAGATAATGAATTAAATAGCGATGTTAAAAAAACAACAGAAACATCAATTAATAATTCTTACATAACAGAAGAAAAGGAAAAATTTTTAAATAAAACAAACGAAAAAGAAGAAAAAAATTATATAAATGCAGATAATATAAAAAAATCTTCAAGTGAAGACATTTTAAAAAATAAAAAAGAAGAAATAAATTCATTCAAAACAAATAAAAAAACTACTGAAACTTCTGAGGTTATATTAGAAAATAAAAAAATAAAAGAAATATCAAAACAAAATAAAAACGAAAAAATCAAAGAATTCAATTTTATTGAAAATTCTCCATATAATCATTATATAATACAAATTAATAGTTCTTCTAATTTAGAAGAAATAAAAAAATATGCTGATAAAAAACAAATTAATCCATACTGGATAAACAAAACATCAAAAAATGGAAAACCATGGTATGAATTAATAATTGGAACATTTAGTTCTTTTAAAGAGGCTAAAAAAGCAATAGAAAAATTTCCAAAAGAAATAAAAAATAACAAACCATGGATAAGGCAAATTCAACAAATTAAAAGTAATAAAAATAAATAAATTATTATTTATATGTAATAAATAGAAATTTATTGCATTTGATTTAAAATTTTTTATAAATATTCTAATACATATACAAATTAATTTATTATGAATAATAATTTTTTTATTTCACCGTCTATTTTGGCAGCTAATTTCGCAAATTTAGGAGAAGAAATACGTAAAGTTATTGATGCAGGAGCTGACATTATTCATTTTGATGCAATGGATAATCATTATGTTCCAAATTTAAGCATTGGACCAATAGTGTTAAAATCAATAAGAAAAGATGGAATAATAATTCCAATAGAAGTTCACTTGATGGCTAAACCTATTGATGAATTAGTAGTTTCATTTATTAAAACAAAAGCAAATTGTATTATTTTTCATCCAGAATCAACCAAAAATGTTAATTTTTTGTTAAAATTAATCAGAAAAAATAATTGTAAAGCAGGTTTAGCATTTACTTTAACTACATCTCTGAATTATTTGAAAAATAAAAATATAGTTAAAAATTTAGATATAGTTCTTATTATGTCTGTTTCTCCAGGATTTAGCGGGCAAAAATTTCAAAAATCTGCGATAAAAAGATTAAAAATAGCACGTAAATTAATTGATGATAGTGGATATAATATTCTAATAGGAATAGATGGAGGTGTGAATGATGATAATATTTATGATGTAGCATATGCTGGAGCAGATATTTTTGTTATTGGATCATCAATATTTAGTAAAAATAATTATTTTAAAACTATAAAAAATATGAAAAAGAAAATAAAATCTGCAAAAATTAATATTTTGAAAAATTTGTAATTTAAAATTATTTAAAATGATAAAAAAATTAAATATATTTAGTGGAATGCAACCATCTGGAATACCTACTTTAGGTAATTATATTGGAGTATTGCGCCAATGGAAAATCTTGCAAAAAATTTATAACAGCATATATTGTATTGCAGATCTTCATTATTTGACTAATAATAAAGAAAATTCTAAGATTTTATTTAAACGTTCTTTAGACTTGTTGGCTATATATTTAGCATGCGATATAGATCCAAATGAAAGTGTAATATTTTTACAATCTCATATACCTGAACATTCTCAATTATCTTGGATATTAAACTGTTATACTTATTTTGGAGAATTAACAAGAATGGTTCAGTTTAAAGAAAAAATTAAAAATAAAAAAAATATAAATTTAGGACTGTTATCCTATCCAGTATTAATGGCGAGTGATATTTTATTATACCAAACTGATATAGTGCCTGTTGGAAAAGATCAAATACAACATTTAGAATTAAGCAGAACAATAGCAAGAAGATTTAATAAATTACATGGGGATGTATTTATCATTCCTGAAAAAATTATTTCTAAAACAGGATCTAAGATTATGTCATTATCCAACCCAAACAAAAAAATGTCTAAATCTAATTTAAATAGAAATAATTTTATTTCACTATTAGATCAACCTTACTCAATAATAGAAAAAATAAAAAATGCTAAAACAGACTCTGATAATCCACCAAAAATAAATTTTGACATAATAAAAAAACCAGGTATTTCTAATTTATTATCTATAATATCAGAACTAAGAGGTATAAATATAAAAGATCTGGAAATAAGTTTTAAAAATAAATCATACAAATATCTAAAAAATGAAGTTACAGGAGCAGTTTTAGAACATTTAAAAATTTTGCAAAAAAAATACTTCTTAATAAGAAAAGACGAAAAATATTTAATAAATATATTAAAATCTGGATCTAAAAAAGCAAAAAAAATAGCTAGAGGCACTTTAAAAAAAGTAAACGAATCAATTGGATTATTAAATTTTTAAAACATAATTTTTGTTTTATTTATTAAATCTTTAGATTTATTTACTACGTTATTTTTAGTAATTTTAAAAAACTTAAATAAATCTTCGCATGATCCAGATTTTCCGAATTCATCTATTCCTATTATTTTATCATTATATCCAATATATTTATTCCAAAATACTGAACTACCAGCTTCTATAACTATTTTAGGAACTTTAATGGGTAAAACAAAGTTTTTATAAGATTCTAACTGAGAATCAAATAAATCCGAAGATGGCATAGAAACTACTCTAATTTTATATTTATTTTTAGAAAGAATACTACATGCATCAATAGCAATTTGTACTTCTGATCCAGTTGAAATCAAAATAAGATCAGGAATGCTTTTACAATCTTTAATTATATATCCTCCTTTACATATATCATCTATTTTATCAATGCAACGATTTTGTTGAACAAGATCCTGACGAGATAATATTATAGCTGTGGGTCCGTTTCTTTCTATTGCATATTTCCAAGATATTGCAGTTTCTAATTGATCGCATGGACGCCATACGCTTAAATTTGGGATCATTCTCAAACAACTCAATTGCTCTATTGGCTGATGTGTAGGACCATCTTCCCCTAAACCTATAGAATCATGCGTATAAATCATTATATGTTTAGAATTCATTAACGCTGCAGTACGAATGGCACTTCTAGCGTATTCAGAAAACACTAAAAATGTTGAAGTATAAGGAATAAACCCTCCATGAGTATATATTCCATTTGCTATAGACGTCATTCCGAATTCTCTTGCTCCATAATGGATATAATTTCCTGAAAAATCAGATTTTATAGAAATAGACTTTGACCATTTTGTTAAATTACTAGGAGTTAAATCAGCAGAACCTCCTAATAACTCTGGAAGAATTGGTCCTATTTTTTCTAATAAATTATTAGAAGCTTGTCTGGTAGAAATGTTTTTAATTTTTAAATTCATGCTAGTTATTATATTGTTTATTTTTTTACTCCAATCTTTTGGAAGAAGATTATTTAACCTTCTTGTTAGATCTTTGCTTAATCCAGGATATCTAGCAGAATATATATCAAATTTTTTTTTCCATTTATTTTCTAATAAATTTCCTTTATATTTATGATTCCAATATTCATAAATTTTTTCAGGAATAAAAAATGGAGGATGTTTCCATTTTAATTCTTTTCTAGTACATATAACTTCTTTTTTCCCTAAAGGGGATCCATGGGAAATGCAATTTCCAGATTTATTTGGAGATCCAAAAGCGATAATAGTATTACATATCAATAAAGATGGTTTATCTTTTTTATTAATCGCCTCTTTAATTGCTAAATCAATTTTTTTATGATCATGACCATCTATGTCTTTTATTACATGCCATCCATATGATGTAAATCTATTGTAAGTATCTTCATCAAACCAATCTTGCACTTTACCATCTATAGAAATTTTATTACTGTCATAAAATGCTATTAATTTTCCTAATTTCATAGTACCAGCTAAAGAACAAGACTCATGTGATACACCCTCCATCATACATCCATCTCCAAGAAATACGTATGTATAATGATTTATTATTTCGCAATCTGGTTTGTTAAATTGATGAGATAAAACTTTTTCGCTAATTGCTAATCCTACTGCGCTTGATATTCCTTGCCCTAAAGGGCCAGTAGTCATATCTACACCTTCAGTTACTCCAATTTCTGGATGACCTGGAGTCTTAGAATTAATTTTACGAAATTTTTTTAAATCTTCTATTGATAAATCATACCCTGTAAGATGAAGAATGCTATACATCAAAGATGATGCATGTCCATTAGATAAAACAAAACGATCTCTGTTCACCCATTTAGGATTATTTGGATTATGATTGAAATAATTTCTCCATAAAACTTCTGCAATATCTGACATACCCATTGGAGCTCCTGGATGTCCAGATTTAGCGTTTTCAACTATATCCATGCTTAAGATTCTTACAGCATTAGCTAATATTTTTCTAGAAATTTTCATTTTTAACCTGATTTAAATTTTTTCAAAAAAAAGCTATCAATCTTTTTTTGGTCTCTTAAAAATAAACGAATTCCCTCAGATAATTTTTCTACTGCCATAAAGTTTTGATTAAACTTCCATCTGAACTCTTTTTCTAATAACTTATTTTTTTTAATTTTACTTTCCAAGTTTACTCTTATAAAGTTTTTTATTTTTTTTAATTTTAAATTATTTAGTTTATTAACAAAATCAGGAGAAATAGTTATAGCATCGCAACCTATTATAGAAATAATTTGATCTATATTTCTAAAACTAGCACCCATAACAAATGTTTTGTATCCATATTTTTGGTAAAAATAAAAAATTTTATAAACTAGTTTTACTCCAGGATCTATTTTGCTATTTTTATTTAATTTAAAATTTTTAATATACCAATCATTTACTCTTCCCACAAATGGTGATATCAAATATACATTTGATTCTGCACAAGCTATTGCTTGAACTAGAGAAAATATTAATGTTAAATTACAATTTATTCCAGATTTTTCTAAAAATTTTGCAGCTTGTATTCCTTCCCATGTAGCAGCAATCTTTATAAGAATTCTATTATTTTCTATTCCATATGAATTATATAATGATATTATTTTTTTAGCACGTATTATTAAATCTAAATAACTAAAAGATAATCTTACGTCTATTTCGATAGAAATTCTACCATCTATAATTTTTAAAATTTCTCTTCCTATATTAACTAATAATTTATCATTAGCGTTAATTATATATGAATTTAAATTCCCACCTTTTTTTTTAGCATATGATATAGCATCCATTAATAATGGATAATAATGTTTTGATTTAGATTCTCTTAATATTAATGATGGATTAGTTGTAACGTCTTTTGGAGAATATTTTTTTATATATTTTATATTTCCACTATCTATTACAACATTAGTAAATTTTTTAATATAGTCTAATTGATTCATTTTTTTCTCTATTTACAAAATATAAAATTTAAATATTAAATAATATAAAATTTTTAACAAAATAAAAACATCTTAAATAATATTTTGTAAGATGTTTAGTTTAAAATTATTTAAATTTACAAATAATTTTATTTATCAATCCAATCTTTAATTGGTAAAAAATCAGTATATAATTTTGACTCAGGGCTATTAGGTTTAGGATGCCATCCATATTCCCATTTTACTAATGGAGGCATAGAGGATAATATAGATTCTATTCTTCCATTAGACTGGATACCAAATAGAGTACCTCTATCTAATAAAAGATTGAATTCAACATATCTTCCTCTTCTATATAATTGAAAGTTACGTTCTCTACTACCCCAAGAATAAGATTTTCTTAAATTTACTATTGGGAAATAAGCATCTATATACCCTTTTCCTATTGATTTGCTAAATAAAAAAGCACTATGAAAATCTGGCAAGCATAAATCATCAAAAAACAATCCTCCTATTCCACGAGATTCATTTCTATGTTTGATAAAAAAATAATCATCACACCACTTTTTGTATTTAAAATAAATATCATCACCAAATGGTTGACAAATTTTTTTAGCTATTGTATGCCAATGTATAACGTCTTGATAAAATCCATAATATGGAGTTAAATCAAACCCTCCTCCAAACCACCATATTGTTTTTCTTTTTTTATTTTTAGCTAAGAAAAATCTTATGTTTAAATGGCTAGTAGGTACATAAGGATTTTTAGGATGAGAAACGACAGATATTCCAGAGGCTTGATAAGAACAATTTTCTAGATCTCTTTTTTTATTACTAGAGGATTTTGGAAGTGATTTTCCAAAAACATGAGAAAAATTCACACTAACTTGTTCAAATACTTTTCCTTTTTTTAAAATTCTAGTTCTTCCATATCCTTTTTTCGTATTCCACATGTCTTCTTTAAATAAAGATTTACCATCTATTTTAGAAAAAGTATTACAAATTATATTTTGTAAATTTTTAAAAAAAAATAAAGTTTTTTCTTGTTTTATTATTGTCATAATATTATTAATAATTATTAATTTAATAAAATATTTGTTAAGAATAAAAAATTTTTATTTACAAAATTATATTTTATAAATTTTTTATTATAAAAATTCATATTTTATATTATATTCTAATACAATAATATCAACTTTTTTAAAATAGGAGTTATGTTTTGAAACCTTTTTTTTGGAGAATAATTGGATCAGGATCTGTTAATTTAGTTTTTATACATGGATGGGGATTAAACTCATGCATTTGGAATAATATAATAATAATTTTATCCAATTATTTTAAATTACATTTAGTTGATTTACCAGGATATGGGAAAAATATTCTTTATAAAGAATATTCTTTCTCAAAAATTACAGAAATAATAGCATGCAAGTCTCCCAAAAAATCAATTTTAATAGGATGGTCTTTAGGAGGATTAATAGCAACTAATATATCTATTGTTTATCCTGAAAAATTCAAAGGATTGATTATTGTATCTTCATCTCCATGTTTTTGCGAAAAAAAAGATTGGCCTGGAATTAAAAAAGAAATATTAAATAATTTTTCATTTCAACTAAAAAATGATTTTCACAATACAGTAAAAAAATTTTTTAACATTCAATTTTTAGGAACAAAAAAAAACAATAATGAGATAAAAAAATTAAAAAATATTTTTTTTAGACAAAAAGAGCCTTCTTATAAAACTTTATCTTCAGGATTAAAAATATTAAAAAATATAGATATAAGAAATTATTTAAAATATATTAAAATACCAACTTTAAGAATATATGGAAATTTAGATGTTATAGTTCCTGTAAAAATAATACCAATAATTAAAAAATTACAAAATTTTAATATTAATAAAAATATTATTATACCATCTGCATCTCATGCTCCTTTTTTATCTCATCCATTTCTATTTTGTAAAATAATAAAATATTTTATAAAAAAATTTAATTAAATTAATTTTTATTTTTAAAATGAAATATTATTATTTATAATAAATAAATTTTATATCAATTAATATTATGATTTGTTATATTTATTTATTTATAGCAATATTAGCAGAAGTTTTTTCTACTTCTTTGCTTAAAATTTCTGAAGGATTTACTAAAATTTTTCCATCTATTTTAATTATTCTTGGATATATAGTATCTTCGTTTTTTTTATCTCTTGCATTGAAAGATATCCCTATAGGAATAGCTTATTCTAGTTGGTCTGGATTTGGTATTGTATTTGTAACTATTTCTGGATATTTTTTATATAATCAAAAAATAAATTTAATTGAAATTTTTGGAATAATTCTTATTATTACTGGAGTATTGATAATTAATATATATTAAATTAAGATATTTTTATTTTTAAATTTATATAGATATTAATTCTGGGGCACCAGGATTCGAACCTGGGATCGCGGGATCAAAACCCGCTGCCTTTCCTCTTGGCTATACCCCAAAAATTTGCGGAAGGCGAGATTTGAACTCGCATACCAATTAAGGCGTCAGATCCTAAATCTGGTGCGTCTGCCTGTTTCGCCACTTCCGCTATTTTTAGCTACGACAGGAATTGAACCTGTGACCTCGGCGTTATGAGTGCCGTGCTCTAACCAACTAAGCTACGTAGCTATAATGTTTGTGATAAATTATGCTTTGTGGAATTATAATAGTCAATTATTTTTTTTATTTATGTAATATATTTAATTAGTAAAAATAAATTTAATTTTTAGAAATATGTATGTCTAAAGATCTTCCAGATGGATCAAAATTTAAATTTCTATATTTACTCCATTTTGAAGCTATTTCTGAAGAACATGCAATTGATTTTTCTTGAGGAACACATTCTGCTGCACTGGGCAATGGAAAAAAATTTTCAAAAATCTCTCTATATAAATATTCTTCTTTAGATAAAGGAGTATTGTAAGGAAATTTATGAATAGCATTATTAAATTTTTTATCACTTATTATTTTTTTAGAAAAATTTTTTATACTATCAATCCATTTATATCCTACTCCATCAGAAAACTGTTCTTTTTGTCTCCATAAAATATTATTTGGCAAATAATTTATAAAAGATTTTCTTAAAATATACTTTTCTATTCTATTTTTATTACACATTTTGTGTTTTGGATTTATCCTCATTGCAACATCTAAAAATTTTTTATCTAAAAAAGGAAAACGAGCTTCTATTCCAAATGCTAGCATTGATTTATTAGCTCTAGCACAGTCATAAATGTGTAAAGATTTTAACTTTCTAACTAATTCATCGTGTAAATCTTTTTCACTTGGAGCATTGTGAAAATATAAATATCCTCCAAAAATTTCATCTGCTCCTTCTCCAGATAGAATCATTTTAATACCGCTAGATTTGATTTTTTGTGATATTAAATACATTGGAATAGAAGCTCTTATAGTAGTAATATCGTAAGTTTCTACATAATAAATCACTTTTTTTATAACATCTAATCCATCTTGTTCTGTGAATTTTACTTCGCAATGATCTGTATTTAAATATCTAGCGCATATCCTAGAAGAATGTAAATCTGGAGAATTTTCTAATCCAATAGAAAAAGATTTCAATTTTTTATTTAAATTTTTATAATTCAATTCTTTTGATGCTATTGATGCAATTATAGAAGAGTCTAATCCTCCAGATAATAGAATACCAAAAGGTACTTCTGATTTTAAATGATTTAAAACTGATTTTTTTAATGAATGTTTTATTTTTTTATAACTTAATAAACAATTTTTTATTGAATCAAATTCAAACCAATTTCTTTTATAATATTTAATAATTTTTTTATTTAAATTACATAAATAACTTCCTATAGGAAATTCTTTTATATAATTACATACAGGAATCAACGCTTTCATTTCCGATGAAATGTATAAATTATTATCGCAATCATATCCCATGTATAAAGGAATCATTCCGATATGATCTCTGCCTATTAAATAAATTTTTTTTTCTATATCATATAATATGAAAGCAAACATTCCATTTAATTTGTTTAAAAAATTTAATCCAAATTTTTTATATAAAGCTAAAACAACTTCGTTGTCAGAATTAGTATTGAAACTATAATCATGAATTAAATTTTTTTTTATTTCTTCGTAGTTATATATTTCTCCATTCATAATTAGAACATTTGTTTTGCTGTTATTAAATAATGGTTGATTTCCACTTTTAACATCAATAATAGATAATCTCTCATGAACTAAAATTACATCTTCATCACAATAAATTCCATTGGAATCTGGACCTCTATGTTTCATTAAATTAGAACATTTTAATGCTTTCTTTCTTAAAGAAATTGAATTATTTTTAATATTCAAAATACCAAATATAGAACACATGTTTCCTCTATGTATTATTTAAAATAATAATTTTATAATAATTATATAACTTTATTAAAGTTTATTTAAATTTTTATAAATTTAAAAAACTTTAATATAAATAAAAAATATTTATTGTTATTTATATTTTATTTATTAAATAGATTTAAAATATATTTATATATAAATCTTTAACAAAGATATAAACTTTTTTTAAATTAATTTTTATAAATTGAATATCAATAAGATCTGCAACAAATATTAAGTCGTCGAATGGATATAGAACAGAAAAAGCAAAAACAAGATAACAAAATGTTCTTTCTCTTTTTATATTATTAGAAGGCAATATTGGTAAACATATTTTAAATTTAAAAGGCCAAAATAAAGGAACTCCGAATGGAGTAAAAAAATCTGCTAGTATATGACTAAAATAACCAACTAGTAATGAATAAGAAAAATCTAAGGGAAATACATAATTAGTATTAAAAATATTAGAAAATATTATTACATATAATAAAAATAATGATAATAAACTATGAGTAAACCCTCTATGTCCAAATGTTTTTGAAATTGGTATTGAAATCCAATTAAGTTTTTTTCCTAAAAATGATCCAGGATGGTCCATATCTGGAAGTAAACATGAACATATACTTCCAGTTATTATATGACCCCATTTACCTAAATACAAAGCATTGAAAATTTCTATTTTTTTTAAAAAAATAGCAACTGATAATCCAAATATTAAATGTCCTTTAGATGTCATTTAATTTTTTAAAAACATAATTTTAATATTTATTACATATAATATAATTCAAACTCTACAGGATGGGGAGTAGATTTTACTATATTTATTTCTTTTTGTTTTAATTCTATGTAAGAATCAATGAAGTCATTAGTAAATACATTGTTCTTAGTTAAAAATTCTCTATCTTTATCTAAATGATAAATAGATTCCTCTAAAGAGGAAGACATTTTATTTAAATTTTTTTCTTTAAATTTGTATAAATTTTTTTCTATAGGATTTCCTGGAAAAATTTTATTATTTATACCATCTATAGACGCCATTAAAATTGCAGAAAATAACAAATAAGGATTAGAGGAAGAATCTGGAAATCTTATTTCAAATCTACATGATTTATCATCATTAAAAGTTGGAATTCTTATAGCTGCAGATCTATTATTTAAAGAATAAGACAAAGAAACTGGAGCTTCAAATCCAGGGATTAATCTTTTATAAGAATTAGTGGTGGGATTTGCAAATGCATTTATAGATTTTGCATGTTTTATTATTCCACCTATAGAGAACAATGCATATTTAGATAGATTTCCATATTCTTTTCCAAAGAATATATTTTTTCCTTCTTTTTCTATGGAAATATGGCAATGCATTCCTGATCCATTGTCTCCTCTAATTGGTTTAGGCATAAAAGTAGCAGTTTTTTTAAAAAAATAAGCTGTATTATGAACTATATATTTATAAATTTGAACTTCATCTGCCTTTTTCGTTAAAGTATTATATTTAGTAGATATTTCGTTTTGACCAGAAGTTGCAACTTCGTGATGATGAGCTTCTACTTCTATTCCCATTTTTTCCATAAATAGACACATAGAAGATCTTATATTTTGAGAAGAATCAACAGGAGGCACTGGTAAATAACCAGATTTTACTGATGGTCTATACCCTTTGTTTCCTTGTGAATAATATTTTCCACTGTTCCAAGATGATTCGATATCATTAATTATTACTTGAGATCCATGTATAGCGGTATAAAATCTAATATCATCAAACAAAAAAAATTCAAGTTCCGGCCCAAAATACATTTTATCTCCTATTTTTGAATATTGTAAATATTTTTCTGCGTTTTTTGCTATAGATCTTGGATCTTTGTTATAACTTTCAGATTTATTTGATTCGAAAATATCACATTTTATAATTAAAGTAGAATCATTATAAAATGGATCTAAAACGGCCGTTGTTAAATCTGGAATCAATAAAACGTCAGAATTTTGAATTTTTTTCCACCCTAATATTGAAGATCCATCAAATATTTTTCCATTTTTTAAAATTTTATTTATTTTTTCTTTTTTTAAAAAAGGTACAGTAATGTGTTGTTCTTTTCCAACCATGTCTGTAAATCTAAAATCAATAAATTTAATATTATTTTTTTCTATTATATTAATAATTTCATTAATAGACACTTTTTTCTCCTAAAAAGAAATTTATTAAAATATTTATATCATTAAATATTTTAATTATTAAAACCTTCTATTAAATATAATTTAAAAATATTTTATATCTTAGTAACTATTTTATGATCAAAATCTCTTTCACAATATTTGCATTTTAAATAGATTTTATTTAATTTTATTTTTACTATAAAGTCTGCTGCTTTTAGTTCTACCTTGCTTATACAATTTTCATTTGGGCATGATAATATTCCGTTTATAATTTTTGGCAATTTTAATTTTTGTTTTTTTATTACAATATAATTTTTAATTTGATTTACAGTAGCTAAAGGCGCATATATAGACAACTGATTCGCTTGATCTTCATTAAGAAGAACATTTTCTAATTTAATTAGATCTTTTTTTTTCTGCTGGTTAGAAGGTAAATTTAATCCCATTGTAATTCTTTCTTTTGTATGAAGCCATTTAAATAAACTTAGTAGTTTTAATCCCACTTGAGCAGGAATATGATCAATTACTGTACCGCCAAATATAGCTTCTACTTGTAATTTATTGTATTGAGGCACTTGTATTTATTGTTCACTTAAAATAAAATATACATTATTTATAATATATTTTTTTATAAAAATTAGTTTTATTTAAATATTAAAATATTATGTTTTGTAAAATTAAATTAAAAATTTGTTTATATTTTTATTGTTAATTAAGTTAAAATTATCCGAGCTAAATATATTATACACATTTATTTTTTATTTGTATCAAATTTTAATTTAATTAGATATTTATATTTTTAATAAATATAAATTATTATTTATTTTAATAAAAAATAATTTTTAATAAAGTAAAAATTTTAAATTAATTTTATTTTTTATATATAAATTAAAAAAGATAAGAATATGAGAGTATTAAAATTTGGTGGAACTTCAATTTCTAGTTTAAAATGTTTTTCTAAAGTAGTTAATATTATAAAAAAGAACTATAAAAAAGATCAAATAGCCGTAGTTTTATCTGCTCCAAAAAAAGTAACTGATAATTTATTTTATATGATAGAAAAATCATGCCAAACAAAGGATATAAAAGAAATATTTAATAATACTAAAGATATATTTTTTTATTTAATTAAAAGTTTATTTGATTCTAATGAAAATTATTATTATTTGAATATATATAATTTTATTGAACTTAAATTCAATCGCTTGTTATATTTGCTAAATATTGTTTTCAATTTAAAATTTTGTCCAAATTCTATAAACGCAGAAATTGTTTGTATGGGAGAAATTATTTCTGTTAAATTGATGGAATTATATTTAAAAAACAAAAATATTGATGTTTTTGTAATTGATCCCAAAAAAATATTTTTATCAAAAGGTCAATATTTAGAATCATTTATTGATATAAAGGAATCTGAAAGAAGAATAAAAAAAATTAATTTTCCTAAAAATAAAGTTATTTTAATGGCAGGATTTATAGCTAAAAATAAATATGGAGAATTAGTAGCCTTAGGAAGAAATGGTTCGGATTATTCAGCCACTGCATTGGCAGCTTGTTTAAAAGCAAATGTATGTGAAATATGGACTGACGTTGATGGAATTTATACTGGAGATCCAAATAAAATAAAAAATACTAAGTTGATAAATAAATTGTCATGCAAAGAAGCTATTTCTTTGTCTTATTTAGGAGCTGAAATTTTACATAAAAGATCTATTTTTCCTATCTTAGAATTTAATATTCCTTGCATAATAAAGAATACTAATAATTCTAATTCATATGGTACAAGCATATTAAATATTGTTAATGATGAAAAAGAAATAATAAAAGGTATTACTTTTTTAAAAGATATAGCAATGATTAGTATTTTTATTTGCTATAACATAAAAACAATAAATATATACAACAGGATACTAGTAGCTTTCAAAAAATCTAATATTAAAATTATATTCATGATGCAATCTAGCTCTGAAAGTAATATAAATATATTTATATTTCAAAACAATCTTTCAGAATCTAAATGCATTATTGAATATGAATTTTGTTTTGAAATTAACAATAAATTATTTGAATCTATACATTATAAATCTGATTTATTTATATTATCTATGATAGGATCTAATATATTTAAAAATAAAAACATATTTATAAATATTGTAAAATTTTTTAACTTTATACATAAAAAGATGATTTCTATTTTATACGGAGGGTACTTATCTAATGCTTTTTCTGTTGTTTTAGAAAGTTGCAATATAGTAAATGATTTAAATAACATGCATAAAATTTTTTTTGAAAAAAAAAATTTTATTGAAATTTTTATTATAGGAAATAAAAATATAAAAAATTGTTTATTTAATTTGTTTTATAAAAAAAAATTTTTTTTTAAAAAAAAACACATTGAATTAAAAATATGTGGCATTTCTGATGCAAAAAAATTATTAATAAATGAAAATGGTATAAATCTAAAACATTGGAAATATAATCTTTCCAATTCAAAAATAATTTTTGATTCTGACATTATTATTGAATGTTTAAAAAAGAATAATTTTTTAAATCCAGTTATTGTTGATTGTACACAAAATAAAATAATATCGAAAAAATATGCAGACTTCTTAATACAAGGTTTTCATATAGTTACTTCTAATAAACAACCAAATATATCAAGCATTGATTATTATAAAAAAATAAGAAATATGTCCATTATTTCAAATAAAAAATTTTTATACAATGCTAATTTTAATACACAATTTCCAATTATTGAAAATATAAAAAGTTTTTTAAACTTATCAGAAAATAAGAATTACTATTTTTCTGGAGTATTATCTAGCGCAATTTCATTTATTTTTGAAAGATTGAATAAAGGAATGTCTTTTTATAAAATAATTGTTCTTGCTTTACAATCTGGGTTTTCTTTAAAAGATATTTATCATGCAATTCTTGGAAAAGATTCAGCAGAAAATTTACTAATAATAGCAAGAGAATTAGGGTATAATATAGAAATAAAAGATATAGAAATTAAACCAATTATTTCAAAAAAATTTTTAAAAAAAAATATTAAAAAAGAAATTTTTAATATTTCTATTTCTGTAGATAATAAATTTAAAAAAAAATTACAAAAAGCAAAAATACAAGGTAATGTTTTAAATTATGTCAGTAATATAAAAAATGGAAAATTCATTATTAAAATTCAAGAAGCTAGTCCTAACAATCCTTTATTTAAAGTTAAATCTAAAGAAAATATATTTATTTTCTATACTAATTCGCACAAATCATTTCCAATTATTTTAAAAAGTTTTAGTTATAAAAAAAATATTTATATATTTAATATATTAAATGACTTGTTAAAATTAACATAAAAATAATATATAATTATATTTTTTAAAATGAAATATTATAATATTTTATTTCTTTTTTTAAATAAGCGTAAAAAATAGGAGCTGCAATTAATCCCTCTATCCCAAATAGAGATTCAAATATCAACATAGATAATAATAACTCCCAAGATTTTGCATTAATTCTATTTCCAATTATTTTTGCATTTAGAAAATATTCTAATTTGTGAATGAAAACTAAGTATAATAACATTATTCCGCTTATTTTAAGTGAAATAGATAACGCAGATGTTATCAACATGCAATTTGAAATAAAATTACCAATTATAGGAAGCATTCCAAAAATAAATGTAGCTATTATTAGTGTTTTACCTAAAGGTAAATTTATTCCAAAAAAAGGAAATATAACTAATATTATTAAAGAAGTTAACAAAGTATTTAATGAAGATATTTTTATTTGAGAGAAAAAAATATCACTTAATGCGCTTGAAAAATACTTCAAACGAACAATAATATGATTTATTAGATCAGTTTTTCTTTTTATTTTTATAGGTTTATTAATTGCAATTAATGATCCTATTATAAAACTGATAAATATTGTTACTAATCCATGTAAAAAATGTTTTCCGGCATTTTTTATAACAATAAGATTGTCTTTTATAAAAGTTATAATGTAATCTTTTAAGTTTTTTGAATGATCAGAAAAAAAAGAAAAAAAGTTATTAGGAACTTTATTATTAATAATAGAAAAAAAATCTGTATTTTCAGTGAAAATGTCAATAGCATATTGTAAATCAGACGTGATAATTATAACTAAACTAAATATAGTTAAAGTCATTAATATTATAAAAAAAATAAAAATTAAAGAAATTGCTATCCAACGAATTCTATTATTTATAATAAATTTTTCAAAAATTGGTATTATTTTTAAAATCATGTTGTAAGATATAAATCCAGAAACATAACAAGGAAACAAATGTAATGGAATTGTTAATATCATACAAACAAAAATAAAAATAAAAGAAAATAATTTAATATGTTTTACTTTTTTGTTTAAAATATTAAATAACATATTTATCTCCAATTAAATATAAAAACATATGAAAATAATTTAAAATAATTTTTTACTAATTTTTTATATTTTAATAATAACAAATTAAATAAATATAAAAAATATATAATTTTAATCTTAATTAGATAACATCTATTTATTTTTATAAAATTTTTTAAAAATTTAAAAAAATCAATATGTCACTAACAATTCAAGATTTAATTTTAAAACTTAAATTATTTTGGGAAAAACAAGGATGTGCAATATTACAGCCATTAGATATGGAAGTAGGAGCTGGCACATCTCATCCTATGACTTGTTTAAGAGCAATAGGTCCTGAACCTATTTTTATTTCTTATATACAACCATCAAGAAGATTTTCAGACGGTAGATATGGAAAAAATCCAAATCGTTTACAACATTATTATCAATTCCAGGTAATTATGAAACCATCTCCAATAAATATACAAGATATTTATTTAATCTCTTTACAAGAAATAGGAATAAATATAAATAATAATGACATAAAGTTTATAGAAGATGATTGGGAAAATGATACTTTAGGAGCATGGGGAGTTGGATGGGAGGTGTGGATAAATGGAATGGAAGTTACTCAATTTACTTATTTTCAACAAATGGGAGGGTTAAATTGTTTTCCAATAACTGGAGAAATTACTTATGGAATAGAACGAATAGCAATGAAATTACAAAATATAGATAATGTATATGATCTTATATGGAGTAATAATTTTTTTCAAAAAATTACTTATAAAGAGATGTTTTACCAAAACGAAATTCAACAATCAGTTTATAATTTTGAACACAGTAATATTGAATTTTTATTATTTTGTTTTAAACAATACGAAAAGGAAGCTATTAAATTGATTAATTTAAAAAATCCTCTTTTTATTCCAGCATATGAAAAATTATTAAAAGCTATATATAATTTCAATTTATTAGATGCAAGAAAAGCGATATCATTAACAGCTAAAAAAAATTATACAATAAGGCTCAGATCTTTAACTAATGAAATATCTAAATTATATTTAAATTATAGAAAATCTTTAGGTTTTCCTATGTGTAAAAATAATGAATCTATATCATGAAGAAAATTTTTTTAATAGAAATTGGAACAGAAGAATTACCATCTTATTGTCTTAATAAGATATCAAAATCGTTTTGTGAAAGTATAAAAAAACAATTATTTTTATCAAAAATTGAATATAAAAATATAAAATGGCTTTCTTCTTCTAGAAGATTAGCAGTTCAAGCGGATTTATATATTTATAAAACAAAAAATTCATATATTTTAAAAAAAGGCCCTAGAATAAAAAATGAAAAAGACATTTACAACATAAACGTAAAAATGTGGATAAAAAAATTTGGAATTTCTACTAAACAAATAAAGTTAATAAAAAACAAAAAAGGAGTTTGGGTATCTTACAAAGCATGTAATAAAAAATATAATTTATTTAATAAATTATTTGATATTATCAAATCTTCTTTAGAAGAAGTTTATGTTCCAAAAAAAATGAAGTGGAGTAATTATAATTTTCAATTTATACGACCAGTTCATTCTATAACAGCTTTGTTAGACGATAAAATTATTCCAGGAAAAATATTTGATATAAATATTGATAGAAATTTATTAGGAATTTTTTATAAAAAAAGACAAAAAATTGTATTAAATAATGCTGTTGATTATGAAAATGCTTTATTAAAAAATTTTAATATAATCGTTGATTATAAAAAACGTAAAAATATAATAAACGAAAAAATTAAATTAGAAGAAAAAAAATTTAAAGGTAAAGTATTAAAAAATGATAAATTTTTAGAAGAAATAACTTCTTTAGTAGAAATTCCAAACATAATTAGTGGAAACTTTAAAAAAAGTTTTTTAAAAATTCCAGTTAAAATAATAGAAAATATTTTATGTAATATTCAGAAATGTTTTCCTGTATACGAAAAAAATAAACAAAATTTATTGCCTAAATTTATTTTTGTTATAAATGGAAATAAAAACGGTGTAGAAAGAATAATAAAAGATAATGAAAATGTTATCAACAATCGTTTGTTAGATGTAGAATTTTTTATTAAAATTGATTTACAAACTAAATTAAAAGATAGAATATGTAAATTAAATTCAATTATTTTTCATGATAATCTTGGATCTTTAAAAGAAAAAACAATTAGAATTAAATTATTATCAATATGTATTTCCAATAAAATAAATGGAAATTATAAATACGTATCTAGAGCATCATTATTATGCAAATGTGATTTAACTACTAATATGGTTTTTGAATTTCCAACAACTCAAGGAATAATAGGAGAATATTACTCAGAAATAAATATGGAATCAAAGGAAGTGTCTTTGGCTCAAAGAGAACATTATTATCCAAGATTTTCAAAAGATATTTTGCCAACCAACCTAACTTCTCAGATAATATCAATTGCAGATAAATTAGATACAATAGTTGGAATTTTTGGAATAAAGTTATATCCTACAGGAAAAAAAGATCCTTTTTGTTTAAAAAGGCTATCATTAGGAATTATTAGAATTATTATAGAAAAAAAATTATCTATAAATATAAATCATATTATAGATAAATCTATTTCTTTATATTCTTTTAAATTAACAAATGAAAATCTTAAGAAAGAAGTATTAGAATTTTTCTTAAAAAGATTAATCTCATTATATGAAAAAAAATATAATCCATGCATTATAAAATCAGTAATAAGTTTTAAAAAAATTCCATCATGCTTATATGATTTAGATAAAAAAATATATAATATTGTATATTTTATAGAGAAAAATGATATATCTATTATTTTAAAATCTTACAAAAGAATAAAAAATATATTAAAAATATCAAACAAATCATCAAAAAAAAATTTTTTATTAAAAAATAATTTTTTAAACAAAAATGATATAATAGAGTTATCTTTTAAAAGATATTTTGATTATTTTGAGAAAAAATTTTCTAATTTATTGATTGAAAAAAATTATTTAAAATTATTGATTTTGCTAAAACAATTATCTAAAAAAATAGATAAATATTTAGACAACATAAAAATTTTTACAAATAATAAAGATATTAAAAAATATAGAATAAAAATTCTAAAAAAAATTCTAAATTTTTATTTGTATATAGCAGATTTCTCTGTTTTAGAGGAATATAAATAATTTTTTAAAACACTGTCCATTTTATAGACAGTGTTTTTTGTATTATCAATATTATTTATTATTGAGAAATCTATCATAAACAATATCCCAATTAACTAAATTCCAAAAAGCTTGAATATATTCTTTTCTTCTATTTTGATATTTCAAATAATAAGCATGTTCCCAAAGATCTAACCCTAATAATGGATATCCAAAAGATTTACATACATTAACTCCCATAATTGGGTTATCTTGGTTTAAAGTACTTACAATAGATAGTTTATTATTTTTATTTTTTATTAACCACACCCAACCTGAACCAAAATGTTTCATTCCTGTATCTTCAAAAATTTCTTTAAATTTGTCAAAAGATCCAAAATAAGAATTTATAATATTTTCAAAAGACTTATTTATAGGTTTTTTGTTTTTTTCCAAAGTTTTCCAAAAAAAAGAATGGTTAAAATGTCCTCCTAGGTTATTTCTTAAAATTAATCTATGACTAGAAGGTACAACATCTAAATTTTTAATTATTTTTTCTATGGAAATATTAGAAATATTGGGAAATAATTTTATAATATTATTAGAATTATCAATATAAGCTTGATGATGCTTAGTATGATGAATTTTCATTGTTTCACGATCAAAAAATGGCTCAAGATCATTATAACTATAATTTAAATCTGGTAAAGTAAAACTCATATGATATTCCTTTTTTGAGAATTTAATAAAATGTTTATAATGAAAAAATTATTTAAAATATTTATATTATTTAAATTGATATTTACAATCAAATTTTTTATTCTCTATCCAAATAGGTATTATTCTTACTCCTTCTTTGGGGTTGCATACAATGTTACCTAAATTATCTACAAATTGATAATTAATTCTTTCTGGCAATATTAATTTTAAAGCAACAGGATTATTATATTTTAAATAATTTTTATATATATTTAATGCTCCACTAGATCCAGTCAAATTAGTTGTCTGATTATTATCTCTTCCTATCCAAATAATAGAAACATTTCTTCCATCAATACCTGCAAACCAGCTATCTCTTAAATTATTTGTAGTTCCAGTTTTTGCAGCTAGATTAAAAGAAGGAAAACTTATAGACAAATTTTTAGAAGTACCGTAATTTACTACTTGCTGCATAGCATATAATATTAGATAAGATGCTTGTGAAGATATGGTTTTTTTTTCTTCTTGAGTATTATTATAAAATAATTTTCCATTTTCATCAATTATTGATTTTACAGAAAATAATATGTTGTAGTTACCTCCATTAGCTATAGTTTGAAAGCTTTGAGCTATTTCTATTGGAGTTAAGTTAATTGCTCCTAATAAGATGGAAGGTATTGAGTGTAAATAAGATTTGGATATTCCTAATTTTATAAATGTAGATATTACTTTTTCTAATCCTATTGATAATCCTAAATTAACAGTAGGTACGTTTAAAGATTTAGTTAATGCATCAATTAACATAACCTTCCCTCTAAACTTACGATCAAAATTTCTAGGAGACCATATATATCCGTTTGATTGTATTAAAACAATAGGTTTATCATCTATCCATGTATTTAATTGGTATTTTTCAGGATAACTTAAAGCAGCTAAATAAGTAGCAGGTTTTGAAAGAGAACCAATAGATCTTCTAGCATGAATAGCTCTATTGAATCCAGAAAATTTTGTATCCGATCCACCTATCATAGCTCTAATCTCTCCATTAGATTTATCTACTACTACAAATGCTCCTTCTAAATCATTTATTTTATTTTCTGAACGTAATTTAGAGATTCCTATTTCTATAGATCGTTCTGCTGCTTTTTGAATATCAGGGTCTAATGTGGTAAAAATTTTCATTCCTGAAAAATTTATATTAACTTTTTTTAATTTTTTGTTTATTTCATTTTTTACCATTTGTATAAATGCTGGTTGCGATATTAACGTGCTATTATATTTTTTTATTCCTAAAGAATTATGTTTTAAAACATTATATAATTTATTTTCTATAATTTTGTTTTTGTTCAACATCTTTAGCACTAAATTTCTTCTGTTTAAAGCTATATTAGGATTCTTTAAAGGATTGTATAAAGAAGCTCCTTTTACCATTCCAACTAACAATGCTTGTTGATCTAAGCTAATTTCATTTATTGGTTTTCCAAAATAATACAAGCTAGCTAAAGGAAAACCATGAATTTGATGACCTTTTACATATCCTAAATAAACTTCATTTAAATATAACTCTAATATTTTATTTTTTGTATAATGAAAATTAGCAATAATCGCCATACAAAATTCACTCCATTTACGCAATATAGATTTTTCATTATTTAAAAAAAGATTTTTCACTAATTGCTGAGTAAGAGTGCTTCCTCCTTGAACAGTTTTATTAGCCAATATATTTGCAATAATAGCTCTAAATATTGAAAAAAAATGAACTCCATAGTGTTCGTAAAAATGACGGTCTTCTATGGATAATAAAATCTTTATAAAATTTTTTGGAAAATTATTTAATGGAAGAAAAATTCTATATTCGTCTTTTTCTGTTTGTATCATTGTAATTAATTTTGGTTCTAACCTGAAAGATAATATTGGATTATCATCATTTTTTAAAATTCTTTCTATTTTATTTTCTTTAGAAAATAATATACATGCATAAATTGCATTTTCTTTTTTATCTGGAAAATCAAATGATCTTCTAAATATGCAAATTTTATTATTTTCTACATAAAATTCTCCTGTTTTTTCAACATTAATTACTTCTTGATATTCAACGTTATTTAAAAAATTTATAATTTCTTTTTTACTGTAATGTGAACCTAATTCTAGGTCTATAATTCTACTATATATAAGAGTAGGAAGTTTCCATACTTTTCCATTTATACGGTTGCAAACTATTTTATTTAAAAAATAAATATGAACACTTGCAATTATAAAAATAAATAAAAAAATTAAAAGAAATATTTTTATTTTTTTTTTTCATAAAATTATATTAATTGTTAAAAATAAAATAATATTTATTATTTTCTTAAAAATTTTAATTAATTAAAGATTTTAAATATATTTTTTAAAAATATTTTTATATGTTTATTTTGTTTAATATTAAATATATATTTTATAAAATATAAATTTTATTTTAATTTTGGAGCTAAGCGGGATCGAACCGCTGACCTTCTGCGTGCAAAGCAGACGCTCTACCAACTGAGCTATAGCCCCTTTAAAAAATAGGCTTGAGTGGATTTGAACCACCGACCTCACCCTTATCAGGGGTGTGCTCTAACCGCACTGAGCTACAAGCCTTTATTTTATTAAAAAAATTTTTAAATTAAATTTTTATTTAGTATTTATATAAAATAAACTATATTAATAGTTATATTTTAATAATAAATTTAAAAATTTTTTAAATTAAATTTTTAATTTAAGTATTTGAATTTAACATATAAAAAATAATTAGTAAATATATAACATATATTTGTTTATTATTTAATAATAAATAAAATTAAAATTTTTATTTTAAACAAATATAACTTTTATTTTTATTGTATATTGTATTCAACAATTTTATAAATTAGTTCTTAAATAAAATATAATATGCGTACTAGTCAATATTATCTTGCTACTTTAAAAGATTCACCGTCTGAAACAGAAGGAATAAGCCATAGATTAATGATTCGTTCTGGTATGATTAGAAAATTATCTTCAGGATTATATGCATGGTTACCAACAGGTTTTAGAGTATTAAAAAAAATAGAAAATATAATAAGGCATGAAATGAATAAAATAGGAGCAATAGAAATATTAATGCCAATTATTCAACCTTCATTAATTTGGAAAAATAGCGGAAGATACGAAGAATATGGGTTAGAATTGTTAAAATTTTATGATAGAAAAAAAAAACAATTTGTTCTTGCTCCTACTCACGAAGAAGTAATTAGTAAAATTATATTAAAAGAAATAAATTTTAACAAAGTGTTTCCAATTAACTTTTATCAAATTTATTCTAAGTTTAGAGATGAAGCTAGACCTAGATGTGGAACAATGAGATCTAAAGAATTTGTTATGAAGGATTCTTATTCATTTCATTTAAATGAAAAATCTTTAGAAAAAACGTATCATATTATGCAAGAAACATATAAAAAAATTTTTAATAGACTTAATTTAGATTATTTCGTTATTAGAGCTAAAACAGGAAAAATTGGAGGATTTATTTCTCATGAATTTCATGCTTACTATAACAAATCTGATGTATTGATAAACTCGTACAAAAAAATATTTGATAAAAATAATATAATTAATAAATTTAAAAAAAAAATTGAAATTAAAAATCTAATAGAAATAAATGCAGAAGATATTTTATTAACATCTGATTTAGCAAAAAAGTTTAATATTGATATCAAACAAATAATTAAAATTTTATTAGTTCATTCAATTGAAAAAAATCATCCATTCATCGCTATAGCTATAAGAGAAGATCACGAAATAGATTTACAAAAAGTAGAAAATTTAAATCAAGTAAAAAAACCTTTAAAATTTGCAAATTATTATGAAATTAACAAATATTTTAAAGTAAAAAAAAGTTATTTAGGACCTGTAAACATAAAATGTTTATTAATTGTTGATAAAGAAGCGCATTGTATAAAAAATTTTGTTTCAGGAGCAAATATAAATAATAAATATTTTTTTAATATTAATTGGGATAGAGATGTTGTTTCTTATTTAGTTTATGATTTAAAACTTTGCAGAAAAAAATACAATAATAAAAAAAATAACAATAGTATTGAAATAGGACACATTTTTCAATTAGGAGATAAATACTCTAAACCATTAAATTATTCTTTATTAAAAGATTATAACAAAAAAAAAATATTCATGGGATGTTATGGAATAGGAATTAGCAGATTGGTGTCTACATATATAGAACAAAATTATGATAGTAATGGAATTATTTGGAATGAAGAAATAGCTCCATTTAAAGTAGCTATTATTCCAATAAATATTAATTTTTCAATAAAAGTGAAAAATTTTTCTGAAGAAATTTATTATAAATTATGTAATTTGAAAATAGATGTATTATTTTATGACAATGTAGAAAGACCTGGAATTATGTTTTCAAATATTGAATTAATAGGTATTCCACACATTTTGATTATTAGTGATAAAAATTTAAAAAATTCAATCATAGAATATAAAAACAGAATTACTGGAGATAAGTTGATGATAAATTACAAATATATATTTGATTTTTTACTACAGTTTAATATAAATTTTAATTTTTAACATAATTAATATTATAATTATATTTTAATTTAATAAATAAACAAACAACCTTTTATATTTTAATATTAATACTTTATTAGTAATTATACTTTAATGAAAAATATTAATCCAACAAAAACCAAATCTTGGAACTTATTAAAAAAACATTTTAACAATATGAAAAAAGTTAATATAAAAGATCTTTTTGAAAAAGACAAAAATAGATTTTCGTCATTTTCTATTTGTTTTGATGATATTATATTAATAGACTATTCTAAAAATATAATTACAAAAGAAACTATAAAAAAATTAATTCAATTAGCTAAAGAATGTGATTTAAATAATGCAATTTTATCTATGTTTTGTGGAAAAAAAATTAATTACACAGAAAATAGAGCCGTTCTGCATACCGCTTTAAGAAATCATAAAAATATCTCTATAGAAATAGATGGAATAAATATCATTCCGAAAATAAAAAAAGTTTTAAACAAAATGAAAAATTTTTGTTCAGATTTAATTGATGGAAATTGGAAAGGTTTTACTGGAGAAAGAATAACTCATATTGTTAATATAGGAATTGGCGGTTCAGATTTAGGTCCTTACATGGTAACTGAGGCTTTAAAATTTTATAAAAATCATCTTAATGTATATTTTGTGTCTAATATAGATGGAACTCATATTACTGAAATATTAAAATATTTAAGTCCAAAAAATACTTTATTTTTAATAGCTTCTAAAACATTTACTACTCAAGAAACAATAACAAATGCATATAGTGCAAAAGATTGGTTTTTAAAATATGCAAAAGACAAAAAGTATTTGTCACGACATTTTATAGCATTATCTAGCAATATAGATGAGGTTAAAAAATTTGGAATTAATACAGAAAATATTTTCGAATTATGGAATTGGGTTGGAGGAAGATATTCTCTATGGTCATGCATGGGATTATCAATAGCATTGTCTATTGGTTTTAATAATTTTGAAAAATTGTTACGTGGAGCTTATGCAATGGATCAACATTTTTTAAAACAACCTTTTGAAAAAAATATTCCAATCATATTAGGATTAATTAGCATATGGTATAATAATTTTTTTAATTTTGAAACTGAATCTATTTTAGTATATGATCAATATATGCATCTTTTTTCTTCTTATTTTCAACAAGTAAATATGGAATCTAATGGGAAATCAATAGATAGAAATGGAAATTTAGTAAATTATCAAACTGGATCAATATTATGGGGTGGGTATGGAACAAATAGTCAGCATGCATTTTATCAATTAATGCATCAAGGAACAAAAATAGTTCCTTGTGATTTTATAGTTCCAATAATTAGTCATAATCCAGTTTCAGATCATCATCAAAAATTATTAGCTAATTTTTTTGCACAAACAAAAGCATTAGCTTTTGGAAAAAAATCAGAAAATAATCATATAAAATTATATAAATATGACTCTAATAAAATAAAGATTTTGCCATTTAAAATCCTACCAGGTAATAGACCAACTAATTCTATTTTAATAAAAGAAATAAATCCTTATAATTTAGGATCACTAATAGCTATGTATGAACATAAAATATTTACTCAAGGTGTTGTTTTGAATATAAATAGCTTTGACCAATGGGGAGTAGAATTAGGAAAACAATTATCTAAAAAATTATTTTCTATATTAAGAAAAGAAAAAATTTTGAATACGTCGTCTTATGACAGTTCTACAAATGGATTAATAAACTTTTATAAATTGTGGAAAAAATAATTTTTTTAAAAAAAAATACCTTTGTTAATAACATTGAAATAACATAGAATGTTCTTTATCAAAGAAAATATCCAAGGCCACATTATTATATCTATTAAAATATTTTCAAAAAAATTGATTTGCAATAATGTGTTAGATATTACTAATTGTATAATTAATATTGATAATTTTACTATTGATATAAAAAAAGAAATATATAAAGATTGTTTGAATAAAGAAGTTTTATAAAAATATTTAATATTTATTAAAATTAAATAAGCTAAAAATGATATAGATATGGAATGCATTCCAAGAGTTGATCCTAGATGTAAATCTAGAATTAAACCTAATATAAATCCAGTTCCTATATTTATTTTTTCAGGATATATTAACAACAAACAAGAAAAAATTATATATACCCAAGAAGGTTTTAATAAATTAAAATTTTGAGGCCAAGATATAATTTGTAATATTAAAGATATCAAAAATAAAGAATATATAATAAATATTCTAATTAAATTTAATTTATTCATATTTTTTATAGAAATTAATTTATTTCTTGTTTTATTTGCATAAGTCTATCTTTTCCAACCCTTCTTACAGATTCTGGATTGGATGGAAGAGATTGTATATCATAATTATCATTGCATAACAACAATATATATCTTAATTTTCTGAAATCAGAAGTAGGATGAGCATAAATAACTGGATAAGGATTATTTTCTTTAATATCTACAGATGATATTGTTGCTACAGGATATCCTTCAGGAAAAGTTCCTCCTAACCCTGAAGTAACTAATACATCTCCTACTTTTATATCTAAATTATCTTTTAAATATTCTATTTTTAAATCATTATCGCACCCATTTCCAAAAGCAATAAATCTTATATCGCTTCTAAGAGACTGCAATGGAATTGCATGAGCAAAGTCACATACTAGCAATACTCTACTAGTAAATTTATTGCTTGCAATAACTTGACCAATAATTCCTTTGTTATCTATAACTGATTGTCCAATATATATTCCTTCATTAGTTCCTTTATCAATAATTATTTGATTGGTATAAAAATCAATATTTCTAAAAATAACTCTTGCAAAAATTTTTTTTTCTTCTTTTCTTAATGGAGCTCTAAGCAAATTTCTTAATCTTATATTTTCTTCTTTATACTGATTAAACAATAACTGCTCGCTACTAATTTCTAATATTTTTTTGTTTAATTTTTTATTTGTTTCGTATAAATTCGTTTTGTTTAAAAAAATGTTTAAAAAATTATCATAAGATTCATATTGAGCATTTATTAAAAAATAAATTGGACTAATTATAGTATCCAAAATACATCTTATTTTTGAAAATCTATTTGAATATAAATCAAAATATATTATTATAAATGATATAAATATGGAGAAAAAAAATTTAATACGTAAAATATTAATTTTTCTAAATAAATTTTTCATGTTATTAAGATATTTTTATATAAATTAATTTTTTATAAATTTTATTTATTTCTCTATTCTTCGCTAAATAAATCTCCGCCATGTATATCTATCATTTCAATAGCTTTCCCTCCTCCTCTTGCAACGCATGTAAGTGGATCTTCTGCTATTATAACAGGAATACTAGTTTCTTCCATTAACAATCTATCGAGATTTCTTAGCAAGGCTCCTCCTCCAGTCAAAACCATACCTCTTTCAGATATATCTGATGCAAGTTCTGGTGGGCATTGTTCTAATGCAATCATTACCGCGCTTACTATACCTGTTAATGGTTCTTGTATTGCTTCTAAAATCTCTTTAGAATTCAAAACAAAACTTCTAGGAACTCCCTCTGCTAAATTTCTTCCTCTAACTTCAATTTTTCTTTCTTCAGAATCAGAATAAGCTGATCCAATGGTATGTTTGATTCTTTCTGCTGTAGCTTCTCCTATTAAAGATCCATAGTTTCTTCTCACATAACTAATTATAGCTTCGTCAAAACGATCACCTCCTATTCTAACAGAAGATGAATAAACTACTCCATTTAAAGAAATTACTGCAACTTCAGTAGTTCCTCCACCGATATCTATAACCATTGAACCAGTGGCTTCAGACACAGGTAAACCTGCTCCAATAGCTGCTGCCATGGGTTCTTCTATTAAAAAAACTTCTCTAGCTCCAGCTCCATGAGCAGATTCCCTGATAGCCCTTCTTTCAACTTGAGTTGCTCCTACTGGCACGCACACTAAAACCCTTGGGCTAGGTCTCATAAAGCTATTGCTATGAACTTGTTTTATAAAATGTTGTAACATTTTTTCTGTAACGAAAAAATCAGCTATTACTCCGTCTTTCATTGGTCTAATTGCTGCAATATTTCCTGGAGTACGTCCAAGCATTTGTTTTGCTGCATAACCTACTGCCGCTACGCTTTTTGGAAAACCGGCTCTATCATGTCTAATAGCAACGACAGATGGTTCATTTAAAACTATACTTTGTCCTTTTACGTAAATTAATGTATTTGCAGTTCCAAGATCTATAGATAGATCGTTAGAAAAAATTCCACGAAACTTTTTAAACATAAATATCCTGAAATTAATATAAAATAATAATTTTTATAAAAACTATCATTTTAAAAAAAAGAATTTTTAAAAACAATATATATTATATAAATTTTTTAAATTTTAAAAAATTTTTATTATGAAAATTATAAATAAAAATAGTTTTTAAAAAATTTAATTTATATAAATTTTATAAATTATGATATACTTTTTTAATTCATTCAAATCAAAAAATATTTTTGAAAAATTTTTATAAAAATAATTTTATTTTTATTTTAATATAAATATATATAAATTTAATAAAATTAAATTAAAAATAAAAAATTTTTTTATAATAAAAAATTTAACTTTTATACTTTGTATCAAATAAATTAAAAAATAAAAATAAAATTTGTTTCATATTACTATTTTTAGTTATATTTGAATTAAAAAATTAACGTATACAATTTTGTCGTTAAGTTATAAATAATATATTTATATAAAATTAACAATCCAGGAAAATTTAAATGGATATTAATAAAATAAAAAAGTTGATTATGTTAGTTGAAAAATCAAATATTTCTGAGATAGAAATAAGTGAAAATAAAAAATCAATTAAAATTTGTAGAAAAATTTATAATAAATCAAATTTAGATAATATTTATTCAAAAAAAGAACAAAAAAAAGATATACATGATGATTTAAATATTAATACCTTTCTAAAAAGTGATGAAAAAAATAAAAATATTGTTTTAATAAAATCTCCAATGGTAGGTATATTTTATAGGTCTCCTAGTCCAAAAGATAATCCATTTGTTGAAATTGAACAAAAAATTAAAATTGGAGATATAGTATGTATTATTGAAGCAATGAAAACAATGAATTATATTAAATCAGATTATACTGGCATTGTTAAATCTATATTTTTAGAAAATGGAAATCCAGTAGAGTTTGATGAACCATTAATAGAGATTAAATTAAAATAAAAAATGTTTAATAAAGTATTGATTGCTAACAGAGGAGAAATAGCTTTAAGAGTTTTGCGAGCTTGTAAAGAATTAAATATAAAAACAGTAGCTGTGTATTCTACTTCGGATAGATTTCTAAAGCATGTTTTATTAGCAGATGAAACTATTTGTATAGGTCCAGCAAACTCTTTAGAAAGTTATTTAAATATTCCATCTATTATATCAGCAGCAGAAATCACTGGATCTGATGCAATACATCCCGGATATGGATTTTTATCCGAAAATTATAATTTTGCAGAACAAGTAGAGAAATCTGGATTTATATTTATAGGTCCAAATTCAAATACTTTAAAACTTATGGGTGATAAAATATCTGCTATTTCAGTTATGAAAAAAATAGGAATGCCATGCTTGCCTACATCTTTTAATATATCTAAAAATAATATCAAAAAGAATACTTTTATTGCTAATAAAATAGGATATCCTATTGTAATAAAAGCTTCAAAAGGAGGTGGCGGGAGAGCTATGAAAATAGTTTATAAAAATTCCGAATTGGAAGATTCTATTTGCATATCAAAATCAGAATCTAAAATCGCATTTAATGATGATAGTTTGTATTTTGAAAAATATATTGAAAATGCTAAACATATAGAGATTCAGGTTTTATCTGATGGACATGGAAATGCAGAATATTTAGTAGAAAGAGATTGTTCAATACAGCGTCGTTATCAAAAAATTTTAGAAGAATCACCTTCTGTTTATTTGAATAAAAAAATTAGAAATTATTTAGGAAAATTTTGCATAAAAGCTTGTTTGCTTATTAATTATAAAGGAGTAGGTACTTTTGAGTTCTTATATAAAGATAAAAATTTTTACTTTATAGAGATGAATACAAGAATTCAAGTAGAACATCCAGTTACAGAAATGGTAACAGGAATAGATATAGTTAAAGAGCAATTAAAAATTGCTTATGGAGAAAAGCTTAATTTAAAAAACAAAATTAATTTTTCTGGACATGCTATAGAATGCAGAATAAATGCAGAAGATCCTAAAACTTTTTTACCCAATTATGGAAAAATTAGTAGATTTCATGCACCAGGCGGTCTTGGTGTTAGATGGGAGTCTCATATATATTCAGGTTATAATGTTCCTGCTTTTTATGATACTTTAATCGGAAAACTTATTTGTTTTGGAGAAAATAGAAAAATAGCAATCTCGAAAATGAAAAATGCTTTAGAAGAAATTATTGTAGATGGGATAAAAACTAATATTAATTTACATTTAAAAATAATAAATAACAAAGATTTTTTAGATGGAGATAAAATTAATATTAATTTTTTATCTAATTTTAATTTTTAATTAATTATAATCAATTAATCATAAAAACATGTTTTCCTGACAATCTCCTACTCTCACATAAGGAAACCTCACACTACCATCGGAACTACGACATTTCACTTCTGAGTTCGGTATGGATTCAGGTGGTTCTATCGCGATAATATTGTCAGGAAAAGTATAGCTTATGGAAAATTTATTTAAATATTTAAAAAACAACTTAAGCGTTACAAGGTTAAGCCTCACGGGTCATTAGTATCGGTTAGCTTAACACTTCACAGTGCTTACACATCCGACCTATCAACGTCATAGTCTTTAACGTCCCTTTAGGAAACATATAGTTTCTGGGAAGACTTATCTTAAGGGAAGCTTCCCGCTTAGATGCTTTCAGCGGTTATCTCGTCCATACGTAGCTACCGGGCAATGCCATTGGCATGACAACCCGAACACCATAGGTATGTCCACTCCGGTCCTCTCGTACTAGGAGCAGCTCCTTTCAGTCTTCCAGCGCCCACGGCAGATAGGGACCGAACTGTCTCACGACGTTCTAAACCCAGCTCGCGTACCACTTTAAATGGCGAACAGCCATACCCTTGGGACCTACTTCAGCCCCAGGATGTGATGAGCCGACATCGAGGTGCCAAACACCGCCGTCGATATGAGCTCTTGGGCGGTATTAGCCTGTTATCCCCGGAGTACCTTTTATCCGTTGAGCGATGGCTCTTCCATTCGGAACCACCGGATCACTAAGACCTGCTTTCGCATCTGCTCGAATTGTCACTCTCGCAGTTAAGCTAGCTTATGCCTTTGCACTAAACTCACGATGTCCGACCGTGATTAGCTAACCTTTGTACTCCTCCGTTACTCTTTGGGAGGAGACCGCCCCAGTCAAACTACCCACCAGACACTGTCTTCGATCCGGTTTACGGATCAGAGTTAGAGCACTAAACACTTAAGGGTGGTATTTCAAGGATGGCTCCATATAAACTGGCGATTATATTTCTTAGCCTCCCACCTATCCTACACATAAATATCCAACGCTCAGTGCCAAGCTATAGTAAAGGTTCACGGGGTCTTTCCGTCTTGCCGCGGGTACACCGCATCTTCACGGCGAATTCAATTTCACTGAGTCCCAGGTGGAGACAGTCTGGCCATCATTACGCCATTCGTGCAGGTCGGAACTTACCCGACAAGGAATTTCGCTACCTTAGGACCGTTATAGTTACGGCCGCCGTTTACCGGGGCTTCGATCAAAAGCTTCACTTTTAAAAACAAAAGATAACTTCATCAATTAACCTTCCGGCACCGGGCAGGCGTCACACCGTATACTTCCACTTTCGTGTTTGCACAGTGCTGTGTTTTTAATAAACAGTTGCAGCCAGCTGGTATCTTCGGCTGACTTTGGCTAAAAAGGCTAGCTTTTTCACCACATGTCAGCGTGCCTTCTCCCGAAGTTACGGCACCATTTTGCCTAGTTCCTTCACCTGAGTTCTCTCAAACGCCTTAGTATTCTCTACCTAACTACCTGTGTCGGTTTGAGGTACGATTAAATATAACTTTAAATGCTTAGAGGATTTTCTTGGAAGCGTAGCATAGATTCCTTCATTACTAATGTAACTCGTTATCACATCTCGATGTTTATAAAAAGCGGATTTGCCTACTTTTCCATCTACCTGCTTGAACCAGGATAACCGTCACCTGGCGAATTTAGCTTTCTCCGTCCCCCCAATCG
>BA000021.3:687500-697724 GCA_000008885.1 Wigglesworthia glossinidia endosymbiont of Glossina brevipalpis
AATTTTATTAACATTAATTATCTAATTTATATTAAATTAATTTAATTAATATTCGTTACATATAACTAATTTATAAAAATTATAATTTAATTGTAATAATAATACAAAAATTTTTGATATAATTCTATTATTTAGTATATTTTATAAAATACTAATTTTTTATTTAAATGAAATTTTTTATTATTAAAAAAATTATTAAACCAATATAATTAAAAAATAAAAATATCAAAATTACTGGAGGTAAAGCTTTATATTCTGTATATTTTTATAGCAATATTTTATTTTTTAATTTATTTCAGAGAGATGTTGCTATGTTACATATCGTAAAAAAAGGTTTAACATTTGATGATGTTTTATTATCACCATCTCGATCAAATATTCTTCCTAAAAATGTTGATGTTAGTACTAAATTAACTAAAAAAATAAAATTAAAAATTCCCATTTTATCTGCAGCTATGGATACAGTAACAGAATCAAGCATGGCAATTGCTTTGGCCCAAGAAGGAGGCATGGGATTTATTCACAAAAATATGTCAATAAAAAATCAAATAAAAGAAATAAAAAAAGTTAAACGTTATGAAAACGGAATGATAATGAATCCAAAGTGTGTCACTCCAAACACATCTATATCTACAATAAAAAATATTACTATTATAAATGGATTTGGTAGTTATCCGGTTGTAACAGAAAATGGAAAATTAATAGGAATCGTTACCAGAAGAGACGCTCTTTGTGCAAAAGATATTAATCAATCTGTATGTACAGTAATGACTCCAAAAGATAAACTTGTTACTGTTTATCAAGGAGAAAAACAAGAAATAGTTTTATCTAAAATGTACGATAAAAGAGTAGAAAAAGCTTTAGTTGTAGATCGTTTTTTTAATTTGATTGGGATGATTACAGTAAAAGATTTTAAAAAATCAGAAAAAAAACCATATGCTTGTAAAGATAAATATGGAAGATTAAGAGTAGGAGCTGCTATAAGCTTAGAAAAAAATTACATAGAAAGAATCAATTTATTAATTAATTCTGGAATAGATGTTTTATTAATTGATTCATCACATGGTCATTCAGAAAATATATTAAAAAAAATTAGATCAATAAGAGATGCATATCCAGATGTTCAAATAATTGGTGGAAATGTTGCTACAGGGGAAGGAGCATTAGATCTAATAAAATCAGGAGTAGATGCAGTTAAAGTTGGAATTGGACCAGGTTCTATATGTACGACTAGGATTGTAACTGGAGTAGGAGTTCCTCAGCTTACTGCTATTTCCGACGCAGTAGATGCTATAGGAAGCAAAGACATACCTGTCATAGCGGATGGAGGGATTAGATTTTCTGGAGATATTGCAAAAGCAATTGCTGCTGGAGCCAAATGTGTCATGTTAGGATCATTATTAGCCGGATCAAAAGAATCTCCTGGAGATATAGAGTTATATCATGGAAGATCATTTAAAATTTATAGAGGGATGGGATCAGTTGGAGCAATGTTTCATGGATCTTCAGAAAGATATTTTCAAAAAAATAATAAAATAGATAAATTAGTTCCAGAGGGAGTAGAAGGAAGGGTTCCATATAAAGGATGTGTAAAAAATATTATATATCAGCAAATAGGCGGTTTACGTTCATGCATGGGTTTGACTGGATCTTCTAACATAGAAGATTTAAGAACTAAAACAACTTTTGTGCAGATAACTAGAGCTGGAATCCAAGAAAGCCACGTACATGATGTTTCTATAACAAAAGAATCTCCGAATTATAATTTAAAATAAAAATATTTAATTGATATAAATTATTTAATAAATTTTAATATATTAAAATTCAAATTTTTTTATTTATAAAAATAAAATTTTTATTTTTAATAAAGGTTAATTAAATGAATAATCAATATATTCTAATAATAGATTTTGGATCGCAATATACTAAATTAGTAGCAAGAAGAATGAAAGATATTGGAGCAAAGTTTATTATTTCTAGCTGGGAAATTAAAAAAAAAGAACTTTTAAAAAAAAATATAAAGGGCATTTTGTTATCTGGTAGTCCAATGAGTGTTTTAGACGATAAAAGTCCTTATGTTTCTAAAGATATATTAAATATGAAAGTTCCAATATTAGGAATATGTTATGGAATGCACACTTTAGTAAAACAATTAGGCGGAAAAGTAGAAAGGAAATCAGTTAGAGAATTTGGATATGCAAGTATTAAAATTTTAAAAAATCACAGTAATTTATTCTATGATAATTTTGAAGTTTCAGAAAAAAATTATACTAAAAGACAAAAAGTTTGGATGAGTCATGAAGATAGTGTAATTAATATTCCAAAAGGATTTTCAATTATAGCAAGCACAAAAAACTGTAAATATGCAGCTATTTTTAATAAAAAAAATAAATTTTATGGAGTTCAATTTCACCCAGAAGTTACTCATTCTGAAAAAGGATATTTGATATTGAATAGATTTGTAAAAAATATATGTAATTATACTAATGTAATTAAGTATAGTTTATCCATAAGAAAAATTATTTTAAAAATTAAAAATAAAGTTAATGATGAAAAAGTAATTTTAGGATTATCTGGAGGAATAGATTCTTTTACTTCTGCTATTTTGATACATAAAGCTATAGGTAATAATTTATTTTGTATTTGTATTGATAATGGATTATTGAGGAATGATGAAATTTTAAAAATTAAAAATTTAATAAAGAAAGTAGGAAAAATAAATGTTATTTATATCAATCATAAAAAAAGATTTTTAAAATCATTGAACGGAATAACAGATCCAGAAAAAAAAAGAAAAACAATTGGAAATTTATTTTTTAAAATTTTTCAAGAACAAGCTGATATTTTAAAAGCTAAATGGTTAGCTCAAGGAACTATATATCCTGATATCATCGAATCTTCTCAAAATAATTTATTAAAAAAAGATAATTTTATAAAATCTCACCATAACGTTTGCCCCCTCCCTAAAGGGATAAAACTAAAAATTTTAGAACCATTAAAACACTTATTTAAAGATGAAGTTAAAAAAATAGCAAAAAAAATAGGAATACCTAAAGAAATTATTTTTCGTCATCCATTTCCAGGACCAGGTTTGGCTGTAAGAATTATAGGAGAAATAAAAGAAGAATATTGTAATATTCTCAGAATGGCAGATGAAATTTTCATTTCAGAATTAAAATCAGAAAATTTATACTTTAATATTAGTCAAGCATTTTCTGTACTTTTACCAATTAAATCTGTCGCTGTAATGGGAGACATGAGAAAATACGAATGGGTTATTTCTTTGAGGGCTATAGAAACATTAGATTTTATGAGCGCTAATTGGGCAAATATACCATATAAAATATTAAATAATGTTTCTAATCGTATTATTAATGAAGTTAGAGGAATTTCTCGAGTAGTTTATGATATTTCAAATAAACCTCCATCTACAATTGAATGGGAATAGTGTTTTATTATTTAAATTTTGGATTAAAAAATGATACATAGTATGACTTCTTTTTCTAGATATGAATTAAAAAAAAATTACTACAATATTATATGGGAATTAAAATCTGTTAATCATAAATATCTTGATATAAATATTAATTTACCAGAAGAAATAAAATTTATAGAAGAAACAATTTACAAAAGAATTAGTAAATATATTTCAAGAGGTAAAATAGATTGTAGTGCTTATATTAAATCAAATAAATCAAAAAAAATAAATTTATTAATTGATAAAAAATTAATACTTCAAATATTAAAAATTATTATTTATATAAATAAAGAAATTAATTTCAGCACAGTAAATATTTTAGACATACTAAAATGGCCAGGAGTTATTTTAAAAAAAAAATATTTAAACAAAATAAATAACAAAGTATTAATTTCTAGCTTTGAATATGCTTTTAACAATTTATTGAATTATAGACTCTCAGAAGGAAGAGAAATAAAAAAAATAATTAAAACAAAAACAGAAAAAATTAATTTTAATATAGAAAAAATGAATTATATTTTACCTAAATTTTTAGAAAAACAAAAAATTAAACTAAAAAATAAAATACTAGAAATTAATAATAATATAGAAATTAATAAATTAGAACAAGACATTTCATTTTTTATTCAAAAAACAGACATAAATGAAGAAATAGATAGAATAAAAATTCATATTAATTCTTTAACAAAAACATTAAACAATAGAAAACCAATTGGAAGAAAATTAGATTTTATTTTACAAGAAATAATAAGAGAATCTAATACTATTTCATCTAAATCAACTGCAATAGAAATAATTCAATTATCAATTGAATTAAAATTATTAACAGATCAAATTAGAGAGCAAGCAAAAAATATTGAATAATTCTGTATTAATAAAATAATAATTTTATTTAATAATAAATAAAAATTAAATATTTTATTTAAAATTATATTTTAATACAAAAAATTAAAACAGTAAAATTATTTATGTCATTTTATGAATATGATTAAAAAAAATAAAAAAAAATCTTTTTTATGCACAATATTTTCTACAATAAATGTATTGCATGGATTAATTGCTATCAGTCCAATATATATTATAAAAGAAAGCTTTGTAAATAATTTAGGCTTTAAAATTGATAAACTAGCTATTTTTGGTATTTTATCTATTATATTTTGGACATTGTTTTTTATTATTTTTTTAAAATATTTAATATTAATTGTTTCTATTAATAATTCAGGAGAAGGTGGAATATTAACTTTAATGTCTATAACAGCAAAAAAAATTAATTCAAAATCAACTTTTGTTATAGTAATTCTTGGATTAATCAGTATGTGTTTGTTTTTTGGTGATATAATTATTATTCCATCTATTTCTATTATATCTGTAATAGAAGAAATTAGCATTTATTATTTATCTTTTGAAAAATTTATTTTTATTATATCCATTGCTATATTCACTTTTTTATTTTTTATCCAAAAAAAAATTAAAAATGAATTTAATAATATATTTTCATTTCTTATTAGCATATGGTTTATTTTAGTAGGATTGATAGGATTAAAAGGAATTTACATAAATCCGGAAATATTATTAGCTATAAATCCCAAATATTTAATTAATTTCTTTAAACATTATAAATTAAATGCCTTTTTTGTATTTGGAACATTAATTTTACTAATATCAATTTCAGAAATATTATATATTAACATAGGAAGATTTAGTAAATTAGAAATAAGAAAATCCTGGTTGTTTTTTGTTTTTCCTATGATAATGATAAATTGTTTTGGACAAGGATCGATAATATTATTATATCCAGAATCCATTTCTCATCCATTTTTTTTTCTTGTACCTGATTGGGCTAGATTTTTTACTTTTACATTTGCAATAATAATTTCTATTATTTCATCTCAAAATATAATTTCAAGTATATTTTATTTAACAAGACAAGCAGTTCGATTAGGATATTTACCAAATATAAAAATTTTTTATACATCTGAAGTTAAATCTAGGAGAATTTATATTCCTTGTATTAATTGGATATTTTATTTATCTGCCGTAATTCAAATAAGTATATTCAAAAACTTACATAATTTAATATTAATATATGGTATAGGTTCTATAATAACTATGTCATTAACCACATTTTTTTCTTTATTATTTTTTAAAAAAAAATTTGAAAAATTTAAAATTTTAAAAATAACTTTTTTATTAACTATTCTAATATTAGAATTTTTTATTTTTATTTCTAATTCTTATAAAATAATATGTGGAGGATGGTTTCCAATTGTATTTGGAATTATATTTTTTACTATAATGATTACTTGGAAAGTAGAAACATTTAATTTACTACTACATACTCATAACAATAGTAATTCTATTAAATTATTTATAAAAAACTTAAGAAAAAATAATTTATTAAAAGTAAATGGAACATCAGTTTTTATGTCTAGCATGGACAACACTATTCCTTTATCCATAATACATAACATTAAACATAATAAAGTTTTACATGAAAAAATAATTTTTTTAAATATAAAAACTGAAGATTCTCCATTTATAAAAAAGGAATGCAGAGTAGAAATAGAAAAATTAAATAATGGATTTTGGGGAGTAAAAGCATATTATGGTTTTAAAGAAACTCCAGATATAAAAGAAATATTTCATTTTTGTAATTTATTGGGAATTTCTTTAAATATTATGGAAACTTCTTTTTTTATTTCTCACGAATCATTAATTTTAGGTAAAAGGCCTTGGTATTTAGCAATAAGAGCAAAATTATTTATTTTTCTAAAAAGAAATTCTTTAGGATCAACTTATCAGTATTCTATCCCTTTAGATAGAGTTATTGCTTTAGGAATTCAAGTTAAAATATAAATTTAATAATTCTTAAAAAGTCCAATCTTCATCTTTTGTCAAAACAGTTTTTCCCATCACGTAAGAAGATCCAGATCCAGAAAAAAAATCATGATTTTCATTTGAATTAGGAGTTAAAGCTGATAAAATATCCGGATTTACCAATGATTCATCATCTGGAAAATATTGCTCGTATCCAAGATTCATTAAAGATTTATTAGCGTTATAATTTAAAAAAGAAATTATGTTTTTTATTGGAATAATATCTTTGTATAAAGAATAACTGTAATTTATTTCATTTTCATACAATTTATATAATAAATTAAAAGCAAAATCTTTAATGTTCTTTTTTTCTTTTTCATTTAATGAAATAAGATCTTTTTGAAATTTATAACCTATATAATAACCATGAACAGCTTCATCTCTAATTATTAATCTTATTAAATCAGAAGTATTTGTCAATTTACCTCTACTAGAGTAAAACATTGGTAAATAAAATCCAGAATAAAATAAAAATGATTCTAAAAAAACACTTGCAATTTTCTTTTTTAAAGAATTTTTTTCTAAATAAATTTTTGAAATGATATTTACTTTATTTTGAAGAAATTTATTTTTTTCGCTCCAAAAATATGCTGAATCTACTTCTGTAGTTGAACATAATGTAGAAAATATAGAGCTATATGACCTTGCATGTACTGCTTCCATAAATCCAATGTTAGAAATTACTGCTTTTTCGTGCATTGTTTTAGCATCCATCATAATGGATGGAGCCCCGATAATATTTTGCAAAGTATCAAGCAAGGTTAACCCTGTAAAAATTCTTATTGTTAATTTTTTTTCTTCTTTAGATAACATTTTCCAAGATTGGATATCATTAGATAGTGGTATTTTTTCTGGAAGCCAAAAATTTGTTGTTACATGATTCCAAACTTCTAGATCTTTTTCGTCTTCTATTCTATTCCAATTAATAGCGTATATATTATTTGATTTTTCTAATTTGTTTTTCATAAAATCTCCTGAATTATTATTTTATAATGAACAAGATACACATCCAAATAATTCAGTTCCTTTTAGTGTTAATTGACGAATTCTAACATAATATAATGTTTTAATTCCTTTTTTCCATGCATATATTTGTGCTTTATTTATATCTCTTGTAGTAGCATCATCTCTAAAAAATAATGTTAAAGAAAGACCTTGATCTACATGTTTAGTAGCAGCAGCATATGTGTCTATAATTTTTTTTGGACCTATTTCGTAGGCGTCTTGATAGTAACACAAATTTTTGTTTGTCATATACGGAGCAGGATAATATACTCTACCAATTTTACCTTCTTTTCTTATTTCTATTCTTGACACGACTGGATGTATGCTTGAAGTTGAATAATTAATATAAGAAATTGAACCTGTTGGAGGAATTGCTTGCAAATTTTGATTATATAATCCATATTTCATAACGCTATTTTCTAAAATTTTCCACTCTTTTAGAGTAGGCAAATGGATATTATTGTTGTTAAATAAATTAAGTATTCTATCGCTTTTAGGGATCCATGTTTTTTTTGTGTATTTTTTAAAAAATTTCCCATTGGCATATTTAGATCTAGAAAATCCACTGAACGTTTTTTTTCTTTCAATTGCTAACAAATTAGATGTTCTAATAGCATGATAAGTTATAACATAAAAATAAAAATTTGTGAATTCTATAGCTTCTGGACTTCCATAAAAAATATTTTCTCTAGCTAAATATCCATGTAAATTCATTTGACCCAATCCAATTGAATGAGATTTTTTATTACCTTTAACAACAGAAGATACAGAATTTATTTTTGTAATATCAGAAACGGCTGTTAAACATCTAATAGCAACTTCTACAGTTTTTCCTAAATTTGAAGAATCCATAGTTTTAGCTATATTTAAAGATCCTAAGTTACAAGAAATATCTCTTCCTATTTTTTTGTAACTTAAATCTTCATTATATTCTGAAGCCGTATTAACTTGAAGTATTTCTGAACATAAGTTGCTCATATTTATTTTTCCATAAATAGGGTTTTCTTTATTAACAGTATCTTCAAACATAATATATGGATATCCAGATTCAAATTGAACTTCAGCTAATTTTTGAAAAAAACTACGAGCATTTATTGAAATTTTTTTAATTCTTATATCATTAATTAATTTATAGTATATTTTACTAATTATTAATTCTGAAAATGGTTTATTGTATACTTTTTTTATATCATATGGAGAAAATAGACACATATTTTGATTTTCTTTTGCTAATTTAAATGTAATGTCAGGTATAATTACACCTAATGACAACGTTTTTATTCTAATTTTTTCATCTGCATTTTCTCTTTTAGTGTCTAAAAAATTTAGTATATCAGGATGATGAGCATGTAAGTATACTGCTCCAGCTCCTTGTCTAGCTCCTAATTGATTAGCATAAGAAAAAGCATCTTCTAGCATTTTCATCACTGGAACAATTCCAGAGGATTGATTTTTTATACATTTTATTGGAGCTCCTGATTCTCTTAAATTTGTTAACAAAAAAGATACACCTCCACCTCTTTTTGAAAGTTGTAAAGCAGAGTTTAATGCCCGACCAATAGATTCCATATTATCTTCTATTCTTAGTAAAAAACATGATACATATTCTCCACGTTGTTTTTTGCCACAATTTAAAAAAGTTGGAGTAGCTGGTTGAAATCTTCCAGATAATATTTCTTGCATAATGTTTATAGCAAATTTTTCATTTCCACCTCCCAACGTTAATGCAACCATGCATGCACGATCTTCAAAATCTTCTAAATAATATTTATTATCAAAAGTTTTTAATGCATAACTACTATAAAATTTTATAGCTCCCATAAAAGTTTTAAATTTAAATCCTTGTTTCTTGCTTTGAAAAAAAATATTTTTTATGAAATCCTTTTTGTAATTTTCAAAAACATTAGACTCGTAATATTCTTCTTTCAATAAGTATGTTATACGATCTTCCAAAGAAGAAAATTTTTTTTTATTTGGTAATACATGTTGTTCATAATAACTATTTATTGCAAAAACATCTTTTTCTATTTGCAAAAGACCGTTTTTATCATAAAGATTTAACATAGCATTAAGTGCATGATAATCTATTTTATGCATTTTGATTTTTTTTCTCCAGATTTAATTTTTTCCAAAATTTATTTATTCCATTTTTTACATTAATTACATCTTTATTAGTTCCTAATAATTCAAATTTATACAACAAAGGTACTTTGTATTTTTTAGAAATAATATTTCCTGCTATACAAAAATTAACTCCAAAATTTTTATTTCCAGATCCAATAACTCCTTTTAGAAAAAATTTATTATGTAATGTATTTAAAAAATTTGTTACTTGATGAGGTACTGCCGTGTCTAATATTCCATTATTATAACTTGGTATAACCAAAATATAAGGTGATTTTATTTGAAATTCTTTTTTATCAATCAATGGAATACGTTTTGCTGGAATGCATAGTTTTTTTACAAATCTGTGAGTATTTTCTGAACTGCTAGAAAAATAAACCAAAACAGACATAGATAAGCCTTAAAATATATATATTTTATTTTAATTTAATTTAAAGTTAATTGAATTAATAATTATTTACGTTAAAACAATTATTATTAATAATGTGATTGAATTAAAAATTTTTAAATACTATCTATAATAATTTTATAAATATTATTTATATGTAAATTTATAATTAAATAATTTATTTTAATTATATAAATAAGTATATTTTATAATTTTAAAAAGCAATTTTTTTAAATTTAATGTTAATTATATATTATAATTTTTAATAAAAATTTTTTTAAATTAAAATTTATTTATTTTACAAAAAATATTTTATTTTGTTAAATTATTTAGAATAAATATTAGCATAAAT
>AB063523.1 GCA_000008885.1 Wigglesworthia glossinidia endosymbiont of Glossina brevipalpis
TTTTTTTTTTTTTTTTTTAGAAAAATTTGTCTAATTTTCGGTTAAAAGATAAGTTATATTTAGTTAAAACAAGTTAAGCAAAAAAATATGCTTGATGAAGCCTTATTCCAACAGTGTTTTTTTTTGACTAAGGTTTTTAAATCACGAGAAAAAGTTTTTAAATCACGAGAAAAAGTTTTTAAATCACGATTCAAAAGTTTTTAAATCACGATTGATAGTAAAATTTTTATTAAAAATTTATTTTATTATTACAGTAAATAAATTAGTATCAGAATATTTGAATAATAAATGCATTTTCTTAAAATATATCAATCAAATAAATTTATTAGCTAATAATATAAAAGAAAATTATTTAATTAATTTTTTATTTTGAATTTTTTTTGGGAAAAATAATGAATTTAGAAGAGAAAAAAGTTTTTTTAAAAAAAAACAAAAAAATAAAAGAATTTTTCATTGCAGATGATGTTAAAATTTCAAGTTTTAGAAACGAAATAATGAGCATGGAACATCCAATTTTTTCTTTAAAAGGTGGAGATACTAGAATAAGAATTTATGAATATGGAAATGTTATAATTAAGATAAAACCAACAGCAGATGGGATTGCTAATATTTTTGATAAAGATATATGGATATATAGTATATCTAAATTACAAAGCGAAATTAATAAAAATAATAGCAAGATAAGCAAAGCAATATGTTTCACACCTTATGATTTTTTTATTAGCACTAAAAGAAATAAAAGCGGAAGATCTTACGAAGAGCTTAGAAAAGCTTTGTCCAGATTAAAAGGTACTATAATTGAAACAAATATTTTTTACTCAAAAAACAAGAAAAAATCTTTGAGTTTTGGTTTGATAGATAGTTGGAAAATATTAGAAGAAAAAAAAGGAAAACTTAACATTGGAATGATAGAGATTATTTTACCTGAGTGGTTATATGTAGCTTTAAAAAATAAAAGAATACTTAAAATAAGTGAAGATTACTTCAAAATTAGAAAATCAATAGATAGAAGAATATACGAAATAGCAAGAAAACATTGTGGTAATCAAAAGTTTTTTAAAATTTCTACTAAAAAATTATATCTAAAAACAGGAAGTACATCTTTATTAAAAATGTTTAAACACAATTTAAAAAGATTAGTAAGAAAAAATAATTTACCTGATTACAATATAAGATACAATCTATATAAAGATATAATTACATTTAGTAAACGATTTTAGTATAAAAAATTTATTTATTAAATTTCCTTATTTTTCAAAGAAAATAAAATTTGAAATTTTTAATATGTGATTGATTAATTTTATATCTAAAAAATCAAATGTAAGCCCCTTAGAAGGGTTGAAATGGATTATTAATATAAATGGTACAATATTTAAAGAAAATCAAACTAAGACCTTTAGAACGAGATGATTTAACATTTATTCATCAATTAGATAATAATGCTAGCGTAATGAGGTATTGGTTTGAAGAACCTTATGAAGCTTTTGTAGAATTGACAGATCTTTATGATAAACATATACATGATCAATCTGAAAGAAGATTTATAATAGAATATAGTTCGTATAAAGTTGGTTTAGTAGAACTTGTAGAAATAAATTACATACACAGACGTGCTGAGTTTCAAATTATTATAGACCCTAATTACCAGGGAAAAGGATATGCTGTTTCTGCTACAAAATTAGCAATAAATTATGCGTTTTCTATACTAAATTTATATAAACTATATCTTGTAGTAGATGAAAGTAATGAAAAAGCAATTCATATTTATTTAAAATTAGGATTTATAATAGAAGGAAGATTGATTCATGAATTTTTCAGCAATGGGAAATATAGAGATGTTATAAGAATGTGTGTTTTTCAAAATAATTTTAACAATAAATATTAAAATACTTCTGATATAGAGTGTGATATTTGATTTTCTATTTCTTTTTTTGCTTCGTAAAATTCTAAATTAACTTTATTAGCGTAAGAATATATTCTCGTTTTGTAAAAATTTCTTTTTCCTTCTTTAGATTTGGGATTTATTACATTTTTTATTTTTTCTTTAGAATTTAAATGAAATCTATCAAATTTAGAACATAGTATATTTGTTCTTTGAGAAATTTGTAAATCTGTTACAACAATAAAATTGTTATTTTCAAAAAATGATTTAGATATTTTTTCTATAAAATTATTTTCTTCCTCATTTTCTTTATTACATAAACCAGGTGTATGATGTATATCATCTAAATATTGTTCTAAACAGTGGTGTAATAAATTATCTTTATTTTCTAATTTAATTTGTTCTATTCTTAAAATATTTGCTTGTATCCAATAATTGGCTTCTTCTGGATAATAAGTTATTAAATAACCTTTGGATTTTAAAATGCTGGATATTTTTGTTTTTATTCCGTTAATTTCCCTATTAGAAGTATTTTTTACTTGAATATATACGGTTTTATCTTCGGAAGGGTTCAAATATATAGTTTTATTCATATATGTATTTACTTCAAGATTTCTTTTTTTTACAAAAGTATTTATAGTTTCACAACCTATAAGAGAAGTACATACAATAAAAACAATTATTAATCTAAATTTATTTAATTCAATAAAGAATTTCATTTTTTATTTAAAAAGTTAAAAATATTATATCAATTAATATTTATTTTCCAGTTTTATTTAGATTTTTATTTTTCAATAAAAACAAAAAATTTACCTTCTTTAAATAATTAAATTTTAAAATTTTAAATAATTTCTATTTTTTAAATACATTTTTATCTGATTTAATTAATTCAGACATACTTATAATAGAACTAAATAAATCTCCTGTATTTAATGGTAACATTATCACTTTACTGCTATTAGAAGATCCTAGTTCTTTTATTGCATTTGTATATTTTTTTGCTATGAAATATTTTATAGAATTCATATTTCCAGATGATATTGCATCTGAAATTATTTTAGTAGAATAAGCTTCTGCTTCTGAATCTCTTTCTTTTGCTTCTGATTTAAGAAATTCTGATTGTCTTTCTCCTTCAGCTTTAAGTATTTGAGATTGTTTTTCTCCTTCAGCTTTAAGTATTTGAGATTGTTTTTCTCCTTCAGCTTTAAGTATTGCAGCTTGTCTTATTCCTTCTGCTTCTAATATATCTGCTCTTTTTGTTCTTTCAGCTTTCATTTGAGCATTCATAGATTCTATTAATTCTGCTGGAGGACGTATATCTTTTATTTCCACCCTTGTAATTTTAACACCCCAAGGTTTTGTAGCTTCATCAACTATGTTTAGTAATTGTATATTTATATTATCTCTCTGAGATAACATTTCATCTAATTCCATATTTCCTAAAACAGTTCTCATATTAGTCATAGTTAGATTTATTATTGCAATTTCTAAATTGCTTACTCTGTAAGCAGCATTATTTGCGTTTGTTATTTGAATAAAGCAAATTGCATCTATTGTTACATTAGCATTGTCTTTTGAAATTATTTCTTGTGATGGGATATCTATTACTCTTTCCATCATGTTTATTTTATGTCCTATTCTATCAACAAAAGGAATTATAAAATTTATTCCGGGATTTAAAGTCTCTATATATTTTCCAAATCTTTCTATAGTCCAATGATATCCTTGAGGAACAATTTTAATGCTAATTAATATACTTAAAATAGTGAATATAATTAATATTGTAGTTATCATTTTAATTTATTGTAATTTTGTTATTGTTATTATATTTATTTTTCTTTAGAATATTTTAGATTTACGTCTATTTGTTTATAGGGTATATTAATTTTGTTTTTGTCCAGTTCTATTTTTATTTTTTCTAAAATGTCTGAAGTTGTTTGTTTTAGTTCTTTTTTGTATACCCATCCTCTAACTAAAAAATCCAAAGAAGATTCGCCTAAGTTTTTCAATCTTACAGTTATCTTTTTTTCTTTAACTATTCTAGTTTCTTTTTTTAATACATCAATTATTATTTCCTTTACGTTTTTAATATCAGATGTATATTCTGTACTTATTATAACTTCCATAAGCCTGTGCAGTTCTTCAGAATAATTAATTATGTTACTTGAAATAATTTTATTATTTGGAATTATTATTATTTTACCATCTTTTGTTTTTATTTTTGTACAAAATATTTGCACAGTTTTTATTTTTCCTTTTACACCACATAAATTTACATAATCTCCAGTTCTAAAATATCTTAAAGTTACTAATAAAACTCCTGCAGCAAAATTTGACAGAGATCCTTGAAGAGCTAGTCCTATAGCTATTCCGGCAGCACCTATCACTGCTATTATTGATGTAGTTTGTATTCCTATACACCCTAAAGAAGTTACTATTGTAAATATTAATATACTATATTTTATAATTGAACAAAAAAATTCAGATATTATTATATCTATATTTTTCTTTATCATAAAATTTTTTATTATCTTTTGAGTAACCTTTGAAGCAGAGTAACCAACTATTAGGATAATTAAAGATAGTATAATATTTGATATGTATTTTATAAATAGTATATGGTTATCACTTATCCAATTACTTGCATTATCTATCTCTTTATATATATTCATTTTTTAAAAAAATTAATTTCTAAATATTTTAAATAAAACGCTTCGTTCTGAAGCGTTTTATTTAAAATTAATTTTTATTAAATGTTACATTTATGATCATGTTCTTCGTTTATTGATATCTTTTTTGGTTTTTCTTGATCAGGTAAATCATAAAAGAAAGATAAATTTAGTATTCCATGTTTTAGATTAGCATATTTTATTTTTATTTTATGTTCTAATTTAAAGCTTATAGAAAAATTGTTTTTTAATATTCCTTGATGTATCCAATTTATTTTTTTTGTTTCTTTTTCTTTTTCTTTTTTGCTTTTGGAATTTATATTTAATCTATTATTTATTATTGAAACCTCTAGTTCTTCTTTTTTATACCCTGGAACGCTTACAGAAAGCTCGTAGTTGTATTTATCTAATTGTATAAGGTTATAATTAGGGTTTTCTGATAAAGGTTGCTCTCCTGTTATTCTGCTAAATAAATTATCCATTTTGTTAAATCTGTTTGAAATTAAGTTTTCATTTAGATTTGGAATAATTGAAAATGATCTGTAAGTCATATTTTTTTCCTTAAAATATAAAAATATCAAGTCACTTTAAAATTTGGTTTTAAAAAAATTTTTCAAGTCTAATTTTAAATCAAAAAAAATAAATTATTTTTAATTTAAATTATTTCATTGAAAATAAATTTATATGATTTTTATGAGTTATATTCATTAAAAATTTATATTTCTTTGA